>NZ_CP061171.1:1294524-1941787 GCF_014692875.1 Pedobacter riviphilus
GGATAGGGAGTTAAGACGCTCGCTATTATACGGTCGTCATTCCCGCGCAGGCGGGAACCTTAAAGCGCTTTTAATTTTAAAACTATGGGTGGGAACTCCCCTCCTTCAGGAGGGGTTGGGGGAGGTTTTGCCCTCTGCTCGGGCTTGCCTCGGCTCACCGCCGCCGAGAGGGCTCTTTCTTTTGGCTTGGCCCAAAAGAAACAAACCTGAGCGCAGCGAAAGCATGCCTGCCATTAAATAACAAAGACAAAGGCATAACTGAAAGGCTTGGATCTGATGTCGGATAAATTCGTCAAAGCTTTTTTGGTCGTCAGCACAAGCCCCCGATGAAGAATCGGGAGGGCGTGCTGCCTCTGGGTAGTGGTAGGTTGAAAGGAGGTGCAAAAGCTTTAACGTTTTCTCCTTCCATCATTTCCTAGGCCGATAGCAGGGTGCAGATAGCATAGGGCATATTGCAGGGTGCGGTACTTTGTTTTTTAGCCCTTTCCCTTTCAGGGGAAAGGTGCCGATAGTCGGATAGGGGGTAAGGCGCTAAAAAGTAACGCTTACACTTCGCGTTCTTTGCGAAAAATTTTGCGTTCTTTGCGGTTAAATATTCGCTAAATCCCTCTTCACCGATTTCAGAAACACAAAACCCACCACACCGGATAGGATCGAAGCGGTTAGAATCGCAAACTTCGCTTCCGAAACATGCAGCACCTCGCTAAAAGAGAGTAGGGCAATAAAGATCGACATGGTAAAACCGATGCCGGCGAGCATGCCCAAACCTAAAATGTGTTTCCAGCCTGCTCCGGTGGGTAAATCGGCCCATTTTAATTTCACGGCTAACCAGCTGAAAAAGGTTACGCCGATGGTTTTACCGACAAATAAGCCAACGATAATACCGAGACCGAGGGGTGAAACCAGTCCGGCGAGCATTTCTTTTTGGAAAGTGATGTTGGTATTCGCCAATGCAAAAATGGGCATAATGATGTAGTTTACCGGAGTGGTTAAAAAATGCTCCAGTTTTTCTAAAGGTGATTCTTCATCCGTTTCGTTGGTAGGGATGGTGAAAGCCAGTAGTACCCCTGCAATGGTGGCATGGATGCCCGAGTGGTGGATGAAATACCAAAGGAATATGCCCGGGATAAGGTAAAATACCAGTTTCTTTACGCCGAAATAATTCATCAGTCCTAAAAGAACAAGGATACCCCCAGCCATGGCCAGGTATTCGAAATGAATCTGGTGGGTATAAAAGATCGCGATGACAAGGATGGCACCAAGATCGTCGACAATGGCTAAAGCAGCCAGGAATATTTTTAAACTGGTGGGTACGCTTTTACCCAACATGGCGATAATGGCGAGGGCAAAGGCGATGTCGGTTGCCATGGGGATACCCCAGCCAGATGCCGAAGCTTCGCCTTTGTTGAATAAGGCATAAATCAAAGCTGGGACCAACATTCCGCCCAGGGCCGCAATTACGGGTAAGGCGGCGCTTTTAACAGAAGATAATTCGCCTTCTACGAGCTCGCGTTTGATTTCGAGCCCTACGAGCAGGAAAAATATTGCCATTAAGGCATCATTTATCCAGGCCAGGATGCTATAGTTTACCGGACCAAAACCCAGTTTAATTTCGAGGAAGTTGATAAAAGTATCTTTAGCAGATGAATTGGCAATAATTAGGGAAATGGCAACGCAGATTAATAATATAAATCCGCCGATCTGTTCTGAGCGGAAAAATCTTTTAAAAACGTCCAGGTTGATGAGTTTTGCCATGAAGGTAAAAGTAGTGAAATAAGGGGGAAAGGGGTGGTTTTTGTGAGGAAATCTGTTATTTAATGATGCGGTTTTAGGTTGCTATTGGGAGTTAACTAATACGGTCGTCATTCCCGCGCAGGCGGGAACCTTAAAGCGCTTTTAATTTTAAAACTATGGGTGGGAACTCCCCTCCTTCAGGAGGGGTTGGGGGAGGTTTTGCCCTTCGCGCAGTCTTGCCTCGGCTCGCCGCCGCCGAAGGGGCTCTTTCTTTTGGCTTGGCCCAAAAGAAACAAAAACCCAAGGCTTGCACCTTTTCTTGTAAAAACCTACGGAAATCTTGATAGCGGCAGTATCGAGGCTCTTACCCTGGCTTATCCCATCGCACCCGCTTGATCCTGCCTTGGGCTGTGGGGTTACGAGGGGGGACTGCAAAGATTTCCGTGCTTTTTCCGGCGAAAATCTGCTAGGCCGGATAGCATGATGCCAATGGCATGGCGCATATTGCAGGGGGCGGTAATTTGTCTTTTAGCCCTTTCCCTTTCAGGGGAAAGGTGCCGATAGGCGGATAGGGGGTTAAAGCGCTCGCTATAATACGGTCGTCATTCCCGCGCAGGCGGGAACCTTAATGCTTTCGCTATTCTGCTGCCCTTTTTTCTATTTTGCCTACTTCACAGTCTTGCCTCGGCTCACCGCCGCCGAGGGGGCTCTTTCTTTATCCTTGATGATAAAGAAACAACCTGAGCGCAGCGAAAGCATGCCTACCTTAACAATAACAACAAACAAGGCATAACTGAAAGGCTTGGAACTGATGTCGGATAAATTCGTCAAAGCTTTTTTGTCGCCAGCACAAGCCCCCGATGAAGGATCGGGGAGGGCGTGCTGCCTCGGGGCTGTGGTAGGTTGAAAGGGGGGGCAAAAGCTTTAACGTTTTCTCTTTCCATCATTTCCTAGGCCGATAGCAGGGAGCAGATCGCATGGTGTACATTGCAGGGTGCGGTAATTTGTTTTTTAGCCCTTTCCCTTTCAGGGGAAAGGTGCCGATAGGCGGATAGGGGGTAAGACGCTCGCTATAATACGGTCGTCATTCCCGCGCAGGCGGGAATCTTAATGCTTTCGCTATTCTGCTGCCCTTTTTTCTATTTTGCCTACTTCACAGTCTTGCCTCGGCTCGCCGCCGCCGAAGGGCTCTTACCTTTTTCTTGATAAAAAGGTAACCAAAAATCAAGGCTTGGAACTGATGTCGGATAAATTCGTCAAAGCTTTTTTGTTCGCCAGCACAAGCCCCCGATGAAGAATCGGGGAGGGCGTGCTGCCTCTGGGTAGTGGTAGGTTGAAAGGAGGTGCAAAAGCTTTAACGTTTTCTCCTTCCATCATTTCCTAGGCCGTATAGCATGGTGCCAATAGTATGGAGCATATTGCAGGGGTGGTAATTTGTTTTTTAGCCTTTCCCTTTCCGGGGAAAGGTGCCGATAGGCGGATAGGGGGTAAGGCGCTCGCTATAATACGGTCGTCATTGCGAGGTACGAAGCAATCTTAATGCGGTTGCTATTTACTTGCCCAGGCTCGGGCTTGCCTCGGTTAGCCACCGAAGGGCTTTTACTTTTTCCTTGATGAAAAAGTAACAAACCTGAGCGCAGCGAAAGCATGCCTGCCTTAAAAAACAGCAACAACAAGGCATAACTGAAAGGCTTGCATCCGTTTTTTATGTGATTATATTGTTTTTTATAGGCATAAAAGATTGCTGCGCAATTCTTGTAAAAACCTACGGAAATCTTGATAGCGGCAGTATCGAGGCTCTTTCCCTGGCTTATCCCATCGCACCCGCTTGATCCTGCCTTGGGTTGTGGGGTTACGAGGGGGGACTGCAAAGATTTCCGTGCTTTTTCCGGCGAAAATCTGCTAGGCCGGACAGCATGATGCCGATAGTATGGTGTACATTGCAGGGTGCGGTAATTTGTCTTTTAGCCTTTCCCTTTCAGGGGAAAGGTGCCGAAAGGCGGATAGGGGGTAGGCGGATTGGTGGGAATGCAATCTATAAAAAAGCCGCAGATATTTAAATCTGCGGCTTTTCGTTTGTTGCATTAAGATTCCCGCCTGCGCGGGAATGACGACCCTTCTTTTAAAAGAAAAATTAAGGCTTCTTGCCAATATTAACCCTGATATTTATTTCAAAATCGCCATCGGTATAACCACTGATTGCGGAAGTTGCGGTGTTGTAATAAGCCATAAAATATAAGGTCGATTTGTAATTCATGCCAAAACCGAAGGTAGCATTCTGGGTATTGTGGTACATGGCCATGGCGTACAGTTTATCGTTGGCAAAATTGGCATTCAAGCCGGCATCCCATAAATTTTTGTAATTTTTTATACCCCTGAATACACCTTTTGGCTCCAGGCTGATTCCGTTTATACCCGATCCCAGCATGAACTTATAACTCACCGCCGAATAAAACGTGGGTTTATCAGCAAAGTTTAAATCATCTTTTCTGAAAACAGAACGCATGTTGGGCACGGCACCTTCAACGGTTAATCCTTTTGAGGTATATGAGATACCGAAATCGCCATCTAAATAATATCCCCTGTCGTTAAAACGGGCAATGGACGGATCGTTAATATCGCTGTTTCTTACACTACTTAAATCCAGTTTATCCTGACTGGCGCCAAAAGAGATCCCGAAGTTTAGTTTCTGATCGTCGCTGTTTAAGGGCAGGTGATAGGCAAAGGTACCCACGGCTTTGGTACGCTGGATTCCGCCCGATTTCTCGTTGTAGATGTTTACACCCCAACCCACTTTGTTTACCTGCTGATCTAAAGTTACACTTTGGGTAATGGGGGCACCCGGAATGTTCGACCATTGTTTGCGGAAACTGCCGTTAATGTTAAAACCTTCGTTAATACCTGCCATTGAGGGGTTAACCAGGTAACGGTTCTGGAAATATTGTGCATTGAGTGGAAGGATCTGTGCTTTAACAGATCCGAAAAATAATGTGCTTGCAGCAAATAGAAACGTTACGCGACGCATTTGCTTTATGTTTTTTGTAATTGCTCTCATGTCTGTAATTAGTCTCTAATGATGTTGATAAAACCTTTGAATGTACCGATGCCGCTACCTAAATCGATGATGTAATAGTAGGTTCCTTCGCTCAGCGGACTACCGTTTATGGTTCCGTCCCAATCGTTGGCATAGGTATGTTTGGTATATAGAATCCGCCCGGCCTTATCGAATATCTTCAAGGTATTGTTCGGATAATAATCGATGTTCTTCACGATAAATTTATCGTTATACCCATCACCATTAGGCGTAACTACAGTACTGGCTTCGAGTTTATAATCGTCTATTACGGTAATGGCAATGCTTTGATCGCTCACACAACCGCTGGCATTGCTTACGGTAACACGGTAAGTACCACTCTGTTTCGGTCGGATGGTTAAGGCAGGCGTGTTTTGTCCGCTAATGATATCCGAGCCTGTCCAGCTGTATTGCGTACCACCGGTAGCCGTTAAAACGATGGCATCACCTTTAGAAATCGATAAACCTTTGTTGCTGCTGACGGAAACTACTGGTAAAGCATTTACCGTTACGGTTGCTGTTCCGGTTTGTAATTGATTGGCATAAGCATCGGCCACACTTACTAAAGTGTACGTAAATGTACCT
Source organism: Pedobacter riviphilus (assembly GCF_014692875.1). Taxonomy (NCBI): domain Bacteria; kingdom Pseudomonadati; phylum Bacteroidota; class Sphingobacteriia; order Sphingobacteriales; family Sphingobacteriaceae; genus Pedobacter; species Pedobacter riviphilus. The sequence continues at coordinate 1,299,917 of NZ_CP061171.1, forward strand.
GCGGCATTGGTTGGTACACTAACTGTAGCGGTAGTAGCATTGGTGCTTACGGTGCGGTTGCTGCCTCCGTTTACGGTATAAGTAAAGGTGTAAGGTGCTGTGCCAACCGAACCTGTGAAGGTGATGTTTGGTGATGAACCGAAGTTACATACGGATGTAGTACCTGCAATGGTAGCTACTGGTAATGGACGTATAATTACGGTTGCCGAACCCGTTTGTGGCTGTGCACAGTTTACATCGGCCACGCTTACTAAATTGTAAACAAAGGTTCCGACTGTTGAAGTTGGTGCAGAAACGGTTGCCGTATTGCCTGTTGAAGTGACCGTTCTGTTTGCTCCGCCATTAATATTATAGGTGAAGGTATATGGAGCGGTTCCGTTGGCACCGGTGAATGTAATATTAGGTGCTGTGGCCAGGTTTGGTACCGCTGTTGAACCTGAGATACTTGCTGTAGCCAAAGACCTCACAGTGATGGTCGCTGTTCCACTTTGTGCCTGGCCCGCGTTTACATCGCTAACATTTAATAAGTTGTAGTTAAAAGTACCTGCAACGTTTGATGGAGCGGTTACCGTAGCGGTGGTATTTGTACCGGCAGTACTAACCGTTTGGCTTGTACCACCATTAATATTATAGGTAAATACATAAGGCCCTGTTCCGTTACCACCTGTAAAAGTTACGGTTGGTGCAGCTCCGTTTAAGCATAAAGCGGTAGTTCCGGCAATGCTGGCTACTGGGATAGGATTGATCTTAACCGTGGTGGAGATGTTTTGAGGCTGTGTGCTGTAAGCATCTGTAATGCTGGTAACGGTATAAACAAAAGTACCTACGGTATTGCTTGGCGGGGTAATGGTTGCCGTACCTGTTGTTGATGTTAACGTTTGGTTTACCCCACCATTAATGTTATACGTAAAGGTAAATGGTGCAGTACCTGCGGTTGCGGTAAAAGTAATTGCCGGAGCAGTGGTATTAAGGGGGATAGAAATATTGCCGCTTAATGCTGCAACTGGTTTAGCATAAATATGTAATTTGGCTGGCGTATAGTTAACCGTGTAATTGCTGCTTAAAGCCAGCGTTCCCTGTTGAATGTCATAATCGCCTGCGGTTTCGCCCGCCACACGGCTTAATGTGCCTGTAAAAGCATCGGTACCAATCAGTGTAGGTGTGGAAACATAGGTAAATGCCGGATCAGCTGTTCCTCCTACCTTGCTTTTGGCATCTGCGGTTACCGTAATGGCTTTAGGGGCAATGGTTAATACCTGTTGTTTGGCAACTGCGGGTTAAAGAAAGTATCGCCCGGTTGATTGGCCGTAATGGTTACCGTACCTGCTTTTACAATGTGGATATCGTTATTGCTGATGGTGGCAATATTGGTATCGCTGCTGGTATATTCGATGTTAATGGCTGTATTGTCGCTCGTAGCCCCTGCAACTAAATCAGGATCGCCGTAAGTAGCCGTTCTGGTGGCGGCAAAGGTAATATTCTGGTCTTTCTTAACCGTTGCATCATCCCTGGTATACCAGATGGGAGAGGTAATGATCCGGCTTCCGTCTGCTTCTACAATATCGGCATAATAATAACCTGTGGCCAGGTTGGCCAGGGCATTATCGGTATAGGTTAAACTTGCAGTTGGGCTGGTGGTTAATTCTACCGGATTAATGCCGTTTCCAGGTGTACCATATAAAATTTTAATGCTGGTTACAGGGCTGGTGGTTATTGAACTTACGGAGATCTGCGGCGCACCGGCGGTTTTAAATACACTGCCTACAGGTTGTTTGTTAATGGTAAAAACAATTTTAGCTGCCGAATCTTGTGAGGCATAAAAACGCATCTTTTTAATGGCATCCAATAAATCGTTCTCGGTAAGGGCAGGGGCCATTACCACCAATCTGGAGCGGGTGTGCTTACCAAAAGTCATGTTGTGGTTATCATGATCGATGGTTGCACCAAGGTGGTAGCCCTTAGCCAGCATGCGGTTATAATAACTTAAATAACTCATCGAGCTGGCGGGATCGGAATAGGTAACATTGGTCGAAAATGCAGGACCACTTTCTAAGGCTGCACCTACAATGGCGCTATCGGCACTTAAATCGTAAGTGGCCGAGATGTTGTTAAAATCGGTCGTATTAGGGTGAGCCAAAGTAGCTATGGCATTTAAACCATGGCGGTTAATGATCCTGAATAAACCCGCAGGACCTGTATAAGTGCTTTTAGGTACATAAATCTGGTTTTCGCCCGGCTCCCAGCCGATCAGTGAATCGATACCATACACAATTACGTGTCCGCCGCCACTAATTACGCCCCATTCCATACCGTGCATGGCAACGAAAGTAGAAGTGGTTGCATTTTTGGCTGCAATGATACCCGGTTGCCAGTTGGCTAAAGACATACCGGCCTGTGTGTGGTTATGCTCCGATATCCCAAGGAAATCGAGTTTCATTGCCGTTTTGGCAAAAGCATAATCATCTTCTGGTTTTTTGGTTAAATCGTCTTTATTTCCGTCAGAATAACTGCTGTGGCTATGTAAGTTACCATAATAGAAATTGAGTTTGTTTACATCAAGGATACCGGTTTTAAAGTTTCCTAAAAGGGGCTGTGTGGTTAAATATAAAGGCCCACCGCTGCAGGCACTGTTTACGGCATAGGTGAAAAAGTAATAATTGGTGTTCTGGGTTAAACCATTTCTGACAAATGAAGTGCCCGTTCCTCTTTTCACCACGATACCACCACCTAAAGCATCGCCTACATTATAAACCGTTTGGTTTACCGGTGCTGCGGTTAAGGTATTGCTGGTACTCATCACCACCAGGTATTCATCAGCTGCGCTGGCGGCGGTGAAAGAGGCCTGGATAAAGTTATAGTTGGAAGAAGTAATGGTAAAACTTGTAGGCTGTGCGGTTGGCGTGGCACAGGGCAATAAGGTTTTAGTGCTTTGTGCTGCGGTTAAAATATTGGTGGTTAAATATTTCGGTCCGCCGGTACAAGAAAGGTTGTTCAATGGAACAATAAAATAGTTGTACGTAGTAGAACTGTTTAAACCGTTATCGGTAAAGGTATTGCTTACAATTTTATTGATTACCGTGCCCCCACCTAAAGCAGAACCAATGGCATAAGCGGTACCATCAACAGGAAGCGCGCTTAAAGTAGCGTTTAAACTTCTGATGATCAGGTATTCGTTGGCATCGGCCGATTTGGTAAAGGTTGCGGTGATGCTGCCTGTGGTAACAGCACTAAAAGTTAATGCAGTTGCAGGGCTGCTTGGTGCCGCGCAGGCAGGTAAATTAGGTGGGAAATGTACCCCCAACCTATTGGCATCGTCATCATCAATGGCATTTTGAACGGTAGCTAGCGGTGTTCTGGTCCAATCGTTGTCTATGTAGGTAGGACTAGGTGCAGTTACATTTAAACTTCTTACATAAGAAACATCTTTGGCGTTAACCCCCTGCCCAAAAGCATCGATAATGTTGTTATTGGCATCTAAAAGGGCCACACCATCGTTGCCGTTAAAGTTGATTACGGTATTGCTGTTTAAAATGGCACTGGCAGGAGTTAAATAAGGAACTTCGGTACCATTACCTGTATTGCCCAAAAGTACGGAGCCGTGGGCCGGGATGGTAAAGTTTAAATTTACAGTTTGCGATGGTGCTCCTGTGATGTTGATGTTACCCGCATCGCCAGAAATATTGTATAGCGCTAATTTTAACTGTGGCGATGCGGTATTAATTGGTGCATTGCTCAAATTGGTTAATTCGATCCATTTGTTTACCGAGGTGCCTTCGTAATATTGACTGATGATTACAGGTGCGCTCACCAAGGGCGGGTTAGCAGTTGTGGCATCAACCGAAGCCACTGTAGTTTGTAAATTACCGGCAGCATCTTGCGCCACTACATATAAAGTATAACCAGTGCTTATTGTTAAACCGGTGATGGATGCGCTGGCATCGGTATTGGCCGTATTGGCAAATGAGCCCGATTTTAAAGCGGCAGCGCCCGTTCCGTCCTGTGCGGCTTTTACCTGTGCGGGTGTTGGGGCAGTACCTCCTGAAAGGGCCAAAACATAATAGGTGGTACCGGCCTCGTTAATGTTGTTTGCAAAATCGACTGAGGTAGTGGTAACCGTTGTGGTTTTTGGGTAAGTTGCTGTGGTTACAGGAGGAGTGATATCACCCGCTACACCTGTACCGCTTAAGGCAACACTTACAGCTGTTGCACCAGTGCTGGTAATTTGAACATTGCTTGCTGATGGACCAGTAACCGTTGGGCTGTAGCGTACATAAACCGTTGGCGAAGCTGAAACTTCGGCCACGCTATAGGCAATAGCCGTAGTAAAAGTGCTATTGTCTTTAGATACTGTAAAGGGTAAAGTTGTGGTAATATTGGTGTTTGCTGTGGTATTGCTACCGCTTAAAGTAAAACTCTGCGCAGTAGAATTTGTTGCTATCGTTTGGTTTCCAAATGCCAAACCGGTAGGCGATGTTGATAAAACTGGTGTAGCAGGTCCGCCGCTTTTTGGTGTGATGCTAAAATTGTCGATGGTATAAATACCGTCGCTTCCTGAATCATCAGTATCTGTCCAGCGGATATAAAGTGTGGCGCCATTTGCCCAGGTAATGGTGGTGATACTTCCAGAAATAGCCGTTTGATTTGCAGGTAGGTTCCCATCAACACCAGCCGCCACGGTAGTTGTGGTTAACTTTTCGTTAAGGTCCATGCCGGTGAGGGGTAGCCAGGTGGCCAATGCATCGGCAATGCTTGTGGCATTGAAACTGTATTCGAAATTTAGTTTTTCGTTAACTGTAGCTGATGAACCGCTTCTCCACTGTTCCATCACACCCGATAAATCGATTGAAGTTACAGTTGCGCCGGTGTTATTCTGGAATCCGGCACCAAATCTTGGTACCAATGAACCAGAAGCCAGGCTTCCTAACGAACGGTCGGCCGCTCCGGCTGTTCCTGCGTTGTAAGCAGCGCCAGCATTTGAAGAAGCGGTGTAAACCGATAATGTTAAGGCCGAACCAACGGCTGCACCGCTTGTGCCACCGGCTTTAACGGCGCTCCATCCGGTAACTGTTGATGTCCCGGTTGCAGTCATGCCATCAAAATTTTCTAATTTAGCTGTATTTATTGTCGTTAGTGAGACTTGGGCAGATAAATAATTCGAGAAAATCAGAAAAAATAAAATGAGAAGTAAAGGTCTTTTCATATAATAAGTTTTGTTTACAACAAATGTATATGCAAAAGCCTTATAATCAGATTAACTTAATGTTAATTTGGGCGATTGTGGAAAAATAAACATAATAAGGGATAATTTTTTGATTGGGACGACGTTGTCCTGCGAAAATCTGCCAGGCCGGATAGCAGGGTGCAGATAGCATGATATATCGGGATAATTTCTAATACGGTCGTCATTCTCGCGCATGCGGGAACCACGACGTGCTCAGCAAAGCTAATCTTAATGCACTCGCTATTTTCTTGCCCTTCGCGCAGTCTTGCCTCGGCTCACCGCCGCCGAGGGGCTCTTTCTTTTGGCTTGGCCCAAAAGAAACAAAAAACCAAGGCTTGCATCCTTTCTTGTAAAAAGCTACGGAAATCTTGATAGCGGCAGCATCGAGGCTCTTACCTTGGCTTATCCCAGTGCACCCGCTTGATCCTGCCTTGGGCTGTGGGTTAATGAGGGGATTGCACAGATTTCCGTGCTTTTTCCTACGAAAATCTGCTAGGCCGGATAGCAGGATGCAGATCGCATGGGGCATATTGCAGGGTGCGGTAATTTGTCTTTTAGCCCTTTCCCTTTAAGGGGAAAGGTGCCGATTGGTGGATAGGGGGTAAAGCGCTCGCTATAATACGGTCGTCATCCGATAGCTATCGGATCTCGCGCAGGCGGGAACCTTAAAGCGGTCGCTATTCTTGCCCCTTGCGCAGTCTTGCCTCGGCTACCGATGAAAAATCGGTACAGGTCTACCGACGCCGAGGGGCTCTTTCTTTTTTCAGTTTTGTATATGTTTTTATAGGTCTTCAAGCTTGCTTCGCAGGTTGGCTTGATAGAAAATGAAATTACAAATATGATACAACCTGCTTTAAGCACTAAATATTATTCATCTTCGGAGCGCCCGCCCACTTTGTTACTAAGCCGGATTGAAACGGAAAGCCCGCATCCCGATTTTAATCGGGGAGGACTTGAAGTGTAAAGCAGGGCTGGAGGCCGCAACAGAGAACTGAAATCGTCACTTCCAAAAAAAAGTAATCTAACAGGCCTGATAAAATAGGCGATCTGGCTTATACGATAATAAGCTTACAAATACTCCTCAATATTTCCCTTACCCTCACGGATCACTTCGAACTCTCCTGTTGTACAGTCGATTACGGTAGAGGCTTCATTATCACCAAAACCTCCATCGATGACCAGGTCGACTAAATCTTCATATTTTTCGTGGATCAATTCCGGGTCGGTAGAATATTCAATTACATCATCATCATCCTTTATGGAAGTAGATAGGATAGGGTTGCCCAATTCTTTAACAATACAACGGGCAATGTTATTATCGGGCACACGGATACCCACCGTTTTTTTATTGGAACTTAATAATTTGGGTACGTTGTTGTTCGCGTTAAAGATAAAGGTAAACGGCCCGGGCAAAGCTTTCTTTAACACCCTGAACGTGGTATTGTCAATCGGTTTAATGTAATCGGATATATGCTTTAAATCGTGACAGATAAAAGAGAAATTGGCTTTTTCGGGTTTAATACCACGTATTCTGCATATTTTTTCGATGGCTTTCGGGTTGGTAATATCGCAGCCTAAACCATAAATGGTATCGGTAGGGTAGATGATTAAACCACCTTTCTTCAATACTTCAACAACTTGTTCAATGGCTCTTTCGTTGGGGTTTTCTGGATAGATCTTAATAAGCATAGCGTAAAAATAACAAATTAATGGTGTCAGTTGTTTAATAATCCTAATCTTTGTACCAACAAAACATATGCTAATCTATTATTATGAGAAAAGCTTTCGTCGCAATTGCCGCATTTTTAGTTGCCCTGACCATTATGCTGGGCCTTTACCATCCTTTTTTGTGGTGGACATTCATTTTTACAGGTCCTTTTGTCATTCTTGGTGTATACGATTTATACCAGCCCAAACACAGTATTGTAAGGAACTACCCGGTTTTTGGGCGTTTAAGGTATTTTATGGAGGAGTTAAGGCCGAAAGTTTACCAGTATTTTGTAGAAAGCGATACGAACGGTACGCCTTACAGCAGGTTAAACCGCTCTTTAATCTATCAACGTGCAAAAAAAGATAACGATACCATTCCATTCGGAACGCAGTTAAATGTTTACGACAATGGCTACGAATGGTTAAGCCATAGTATTGCGGCCATTTCTCACCACGAATTAAATTTAGATCCGCGAGTTATTGTTGGCGGACCAGATTGCAAAAAACCTTACTCTGCCAGTATTTATAATATATCGGCCATGAGTTTTGGCTCATTAAGTCAGAATGCCATTCTCGCTTTAAACGGTGGTGCTAAAATGGGCAACTTTGCCCATAATACCGGCGAAGGTGGAATAAGCGATTATCACCGTCAGCCAGGTGGCGATTTAATCTGGCAGATTGGTACCGGTTATTTCGGTTGCCGTAATGCCGATGGTACCTTTAATTACGATGCTTATGCCGAAAGGGCACAAACCGACCAGGTAAAAATGATCGAAATAAAACTTTCGCAAGGTGCTAAACCTGGGCATGGTGGGATGCTGCCGGCCAGTAAGGTAACACCAGAAGTCGCCAGGATTCGTTTAGTGCCCGAAGGTAAAGATGTATTGTCGCCACCTGCACACTCGGCATTTAACACTCCGATCGGTTTATTGGAGTTTGTGAAGAAACTTCGTGATTTATCGGGCGGTAAACCTGTAGGATTTAAATTGTGTATCGGTCGCAAAAGCGAGTTTTATGCCATTTGTAAAGCCATGGTAGAAACCGGAATTTATCCTGATTTTATTACTGTTGATGGTGGCGAAGGCGGAACAGGTGCTGCCCCACAGGAATTCTCAAATTCGGTAGGTATGCCTTTGCGCGAAGGTGTGGCATTCGTATATGATGTTTTGAATGGTTTTGACCTGAAAAAACACATTAAAATTATTGCCTCGGGTAAAGTGGCAACAGGTTTCGATCTGGTTAAAAATATAGCATTGGGTGCCGATATGTGTAATGCTGCCCGCGGAATGATGTTCGCTTTAGGCTGTATCCAGGCTTTAGAATGTAACAGCAATACCTGCCCAACAGGTGTGGCTACGCAAGATCAGAGCTTAATGAAAGGCCTTGTGGTAGAAGATAAAACCGTTCGGGTTAAAAACTTCCATAACTTAACTGTGGCCAGTGCCGTTGAATTATTAGGCGCTGCGGGTTTAAGAGAGCCGCATCAGTTAAGCAGGGCATACATCAATAGGCGAGTGAGCCCAAGTGTAATGCAAAGCTATTTGGAAACTTTTCCATATATCCCGGCAGGTAGTTTATTAAAAACGCCATATCCAACACGTTACGAGCTGGGTATGGCGCTGAGCACTTCGGCCAGTTTTGCACCAACCGATTATAAGGTTTCGGCGGTAGATTATGCACATGCCAACCCGTACGGTGATACGATGCATGATGATGGGCGATAAAGGCGAGGGATAACTTACGAAGTTTAAAAACAGACTAAGCGTAGGTAGAACTTCGGAAGTCTGGCATATGGCAACTCATTGGTTTTTTGGAAAGCAGGGGCAGTGGTGCTTGGGTTTGGGTAGTCCTGCTTTTTGCTACAAGTCCTCACTCGTTCCTCGCTCCGGGCTTTTCGCGTCAATCAGGTTTAGGTGGCCAGAAATGAAGGGGTATTAATGGATTAATCAGCAAATGTCTGTACAGAATGATTTCTGATTTTTAAACCATTTCTAATCCCTTGGATAATGTCGTATCATCAATTAAACTTAGATATTGTCAGTCTGAGCTTGTCGAAGACCTTTACCTGTTTCAACCCTAATAGTAATTTTGCTAACCATATAATTGTTATTTTAAATCATTTACCGTTGCATTTGGGCACCGGGCAGATAAAAAAATAATATATTGTTTTTGATTAATCAGGTAAAATGAAAATTGAGCATTTAAAGCCTTTTGACGGACAACACTGCGAAACCACTGCAACGGGAACCTTATTGCTGCAACTGGGGATTGAACTCTCTGAACCCATGCTTTTTGGACTTGGTGAAGGGCTTGGGTTTATCTATTGGAATATGAAAACAATGGATTTTCCATTTATAGGAGGAAGAATAAAAACCGATCTGCTTACACAAAACATCGCTAAAAATTTAAATCTCGAATTAACTGTTAAGGAAACTTCTTCAAAACAAAAAGCCTGGGATAATGTAAAGCAGCTTCTTGATAAAGGGCAGGTTGTAGGACTGAAATTAGATTGCTACCATTTGGAATATTTTTCGAACCCTTTTCATTTTGCAGGACACTACGCTGCAATTTATGGCTATGACGATGAAAATGCTTTTTTAGTGGATACAAGACAGCAAGGTGGGGAGGTAAAAACTTCTTTAGAAAGTTTAACATTGGCGAGGGCTGAAAAAGGACCTATGGCTTCGAAAAATCTGTATTATACACTCAAACAGACTAAGAAAAGGAATAATCCAGATCTGAAAGAGATCATACCAATAGCGATTAAAAATAACGCCATCGAATACCTGAACCCACCCATTACGAATATTGCCTATAAAGGGATTTTGAAAACAAGTACTGAAATTGTGAAATGGTTTAATGCGAGTAAAAACATTGTGCATGAATTTAAACTATCTGCCATGATTATGGAAAAAGCAGGAACAGGTGGCGCATTGTTCAGGAATTTGTATCGTGATTTTTTAAAAGAAAGTTACGAATTGCTGAAGCTTGATAAGCTAAAAACAGGATGGGAGGCATTTGCAGAAATTGCAGCACTCTGGACAACTGTATCACAGCTATTCGAAAAAGTAAGTGAAACAAAAGATTTTAAATACATTGAACAAGCATCCAATATCTTAAAGATTATTTCGGAAAAAGAGAAAAAGACAATGGAGATGTTGGCCACCATATAGTTATCCAGTTGGCAGCAGATTAGATATACCAAAACAATAAATCTCAAACTTTAATGCAGAAATTTTTAGGTAAAAAAAAGGAGTCGAGTTTTTAAAACTCGACTCCTTTGAGAATGGGTTATTTATTTTGCCTAAACCCTAAACCTTCCTAAAACTCTGCGTTTTTCGGGAATCTAGGGAACGCAATTACATCACGGATGTTCGTCATTCCGGTTACGAACAATACCAAACGCTCGAAACCTAAACCAAAACCCGAGTGCGGAGCTGATCCAAAGCGGCGGGTATCTAAATACCACCACAGTTCCTCTTGCGGAATGTTTAAAGCTTCCATGCGTTGTGTTAAACGGTCTAAACGTTCCTCACGTTGCGATCCGCCAATCATTTCGCCAATACCCGGGAATAAGATATCCATTGCCGCCACCGTCTGTCTGCCTTCAGCATCTGGTTCATTCTGGCGCATATAGAACGATTTAATATCAGCAGGATAATCTGTTAAGATTACCGGTTTTTTAAAGTGTTTTTCTACCAGGTAACGTTCGTGCTCACTTTGTAAATCGGCACCCCATTCATCAATCAGGTATTTAAATTGTTTCTTCTGGTTTGGTTTAGAAGATTTTAAGATCCTGATCGCCTCCGTATAGGTTAAACGTTCAAATTCATTGGCCAAACAGAAATCCAATTTCTCCAACAAGCTAAATTCGCTGCGCTCGTTCTGCGGTTTTTGTTTATCCTCTTCAGCTAAACGGGTATTTAAGAATTCTAATTCATCTTTGCAGTTGTCTAAAGCATATTTAATCACATACTTCATCATATCTTCAGCAAGTTGCATGTTGTCTTCTAAATCAGCAAAGGCAACTTCAGGCTCAATCATCCAGAATTCGGCCAGGTGACGCGTTGTATTCGAGTTTTCTGCCCTAAACGTTGGGCCGAAAGTATAAATCTTTCCGAAAGCCATTGCTGCCAATTCACCTTCCAACTGACCGGATACGGTTAAGTTGGTTGCCCGGGCGAAGAAATCCTGTGAGAAATCTACTTTACCATCTTCGGTGCGTGGTGTATTGTCGAAATCTAAAGTGGTTACTTTAAACATCTCACCGGCACCTTCTGCATCACTAGCGGTAATTACAGGCGTGTGCATATACACAAAACCGCGTTCGTTGTAGAATTGATGGATAGCGAAAGCCAAAGCGTGGCGTACCTTAAAAACGGCATTAAAAGTATTGGTACGGAAACGCAGGTGTGCAATTTCGCGTAAAAACTCTAAACTGTGTTTTTTGGGCTGTAATGGGAATTTTTCAGGATCACTATCACCCAAAATTTCTACACTGGTAGCCTTAATCTCTACGGTTTGACCTTTACCAAGCGATTCGACTAATTTACCTGTGGCAGAAATGGCCGCGCCGGTTGTTATTCTTTTCAACAGCTCATCAGGCAAATTATTAAAATCGATTACAACCTGGATATTGCTCATGCAAGACCCGTCATTTAATGCAATAAACTGATTATTACGGAAAGTTCTAACCCATCCCATAACCGTTACTTCTGTGTCAAATGCTGTCGACTTTAATAAATCTTTAATTTGCTGTCTCTTAATCATATTGTTATTTGTAAAAGGCGCAAATTTAGAAAAAAAATGTATCAGTTAGCAGTTTTCGGTATACTGTTTTCAGTTTTTTAGATTGGGTAGCTGTCAACTGCGAACTGTCAATTGCAAACTGCCTACTGTTGTTGCTGCTGCTGTTGTTGCTGTATCGCTTCCATATATTGCTGATAGCTATTTTTCGTTCTGGCTGTGCTTATAGTTTCCGAAGCTTTGGTATAGTTTACCTCTTTTGGCTGGAAGTAAGTTTCATTATCATTGAAATCTTCATCGTTATAACCTACTGATACATTCACTTCCATAATATGTTCGAAACCACCTTTGTAAACGCCTTTTACGGGTGAGCAATCGGCGAAATTCCGGCCTACTGCCAGGCGGACATGGTTTTCGTTAGCAATACAATTATTGGTAGGATCTAGGCCCAGCCAGCCATATTCTGGTAAATAGGCCTCGGCCCAGGCATGGGTAGCACCTTCGCCACGCATACCATCCCTGTTGGGGCAGATATAACCGCTCACATACCGTGCAGGGATTCCGGTTAAACGCAGCATAGCTGTTAATACATGGGCAAAATCCTGGCAAACTCCTGCTTTAAGATTTAAAATTTCATCAATGGTGGTATCAACCGCTGTTACACCTTTAATGTATTCGAAGTTGTTGAAAACGTGCGCACAGTACCTGATAGCGGTTTGGTAGGGGGTATCTTCGGTGCCTTTAATTTCTAAGGCTGTTTCCCTTAACTGGGTGATACCATCAAAACTTTCCTGCCGTAAATAATCAATATAGGGTACTTCAAATTTTAAGGCGCTTAAACTGTTCCATTGCTCGCTACTAAACATATCATCTTGCGGTAATGGCTTCGGAAAGGTTTCTACAGTTACCTTCGAAAAGATTTTAAGTTGGGTATGGGGTTCGTTTTGGGTAAAAGTGCCTACTTCGTTGCCGTAATAATCGATAAAAATTTCAATTTCAGGGCCTCCGGATATATTCAGGTCGTGTTTAACCACTTTTTGAAAATCATCTTTAATCGGAAAAAGGATAATCTGGTTAGCGCTATCGCGCACCGGCGATTCGTATTTGTAATTGGTGATATGTTTGATTTTGAAAATTGGCATATAGGTTTTTGTTATTTATATGTTACCGCAAGTTAATGGAGTAAAAATAGGTGTAACGGTTAAAAAATAGTACCTGTGTTAATCTATGGTTAAAAATTTAGTTGTTTATGAATTTGCGAAATAATATTCATTTAACAGGTTTCCGATACCGAAAAGCTCGGCCCTGATCTCGGTAAGGTAATGATGCAATTGCTCTTCGTTCATGGTATTTACCGAGCTATAGGTAATCATACTTTTTAAACGCCCTATTTTAAAAGACAGGTTGTTGTAATGTTCGATATTACTTTCGCTCTTTAACCGGTTAAAATATCTTTCAATATTATTCATGGCGTATAATGCCGACCGTGGAAAATCATTGTTGAGCATAGCCAGCTCAATGATGTTTTTTGCATCGAAACCCTGCCTGTAGGTTTTAAGATAAAGTTCATAACCGCCCAACGAAAGTAGTAAATGTTTCCAGTAGGATATATCGGTCAATAGATCAGGGTTACTGCTTATCGAGCTGAATTTAATGTCCAGAATATCAATCGATTGGATGCTTCTTTCCAGGTGTTTGCCAATATTCATAAAACTTCTGCTTTCTCCGCGCTCCATTGCGCTATCGGCCGTTCCGTTATACAGCATTACCTGTTTAATCAAGATATCTAATGCGGTAACAGGATCGTCTTTTTGTACATACCACAATAGCTTTTCATCTTTAACAGTGTGGTAGTATTCGTTCAGGCATTGCCATAAATCTTTTGGGATATGTTCCTGAACGCTCCGTGCATTTTCCCGTGCCAGGGTAACGATGTTTAAAATCGAATTTGGGTTTTCGCGGTTTAGCAGGAGGTATTCTATCACCGCCCGGCTATCGTGCTGTATATTCAATAGTTCATTTTCATCATCTGACGAAAAAATCCTGATTACGGGCTTCCAGGTAAATTCCTGTATCGTGTCTTGTGAGGAAGCGTAATTTATTTTTAACATGCGCAGCATACCGTCGCTTCGCTCAACATATCTGCTTAACCAATATAAGCTTGATGCAACTCTACTTAACATATTCTGTATTCTAAGAAGTTAAAACCCATGTATCTTTACTGCCACCGCCCTGCGAGCTGTTTACCACCAGTGAACCTTCTTTTAAGGCTACCCTGGTTAGTCCGCCGGGAACAATTGAAATGCCATCTGGTCCGTTTAAAGCAAACGGGCGGAGATCTATTCTGCGCGGAGCCAGTTTTCCGTTAATAAAACACGGCGCAGAAGATAGGCTGATGGTAGGTTGGGCTATAAAGTTGCGTGGGTCTTTCAGTATTTCAATTTTGTATTCTTCAGTTTCCTGCTCACTGGCGGCATGCCCCATTAACATGCCATATCCACCGCTTCCATTGGTTTTTTTAATGACCATTGTATTGATGTTTGCGAAAACATAATCAAGCTCATCTTTATTGCTGAGCTGGTAGGTGGGCACATTCTTTAATATGGGCTCTTCGTTCAGGTAATACCTGATCATATCTGGCACATAGGTGTAAACAGCTTTGTCGTCGGCTACGCCATTGCCTACTGCATTAATAATGGCTACATTACCTTTGCGATAAGCGCCCATCAGGCCTGCCACGCCCAGCACGCTATTCGGATTAAAAACCAGTGGATCGAGATAGTCATCATCTACACGACGATAAATTACATCCACCTGCTGCAGGCCAGTAGTGGTTTTCATAAATACCTTTTGGTTTTTAACCACCAAATCGCGCCCTTCTACCAATTCTACCCCCATTAAACGGGCCAGGGTAGTATGTTCGTAATACGCAGAATTATACATGCCCGGACTTAGCAGCACAATTGTTGGGTTTGAAACCGCCCTGGGAGAGAGGCTCATTAAATTTTTATATAATATAGCAGGATATTCGGTTACGCTCCTAACGCCACATTGCGGAATAAGATCGGGGAATAGCCTTTTGGTAATTTCCCTGTTTTCGAGCATATAACTTACGCCTGATGGTGTCCGAAGATTATCTTCGAGTACATAAAATGTTCCGTCGTGATCTCTGATCAGGTCTATTCCGGCAATATGGATATAGATATCGTGTAATACATTTACATTGTGCATCTCTCTTAAAAAATGCGGGCAAGAATAAATTACATTTATAGGTACAATCTGGTCTTTTAAGATAAATTGATTGCTATAAATGTCTTTTAAGAAAAGATTTAGCGCCTTTAACCTTTGTTTTATTCCTTTTTCTATGAAAGACCACTCTGTTGAAGTGATAATTCTCGGGATAATATCAAAAGGAAAGATTTTTTCGATGCCTTCGCCACTATCATAAACGGTAAAGGTAATACCCTGGCTCATAAATAGCTTTTTAGCGAGTTCTTCCTTTTTGTTCAGGTTCTCGAGCGACTCTTTAGAGAAATTGCTGATAAAATTTGCATAGTGATTTCTGTAATTATCACCATTTAGAAACATTTCATCGTAAGTTTTGGGATGATTAAAGTAATTTTTTATAAAATCTTCTATCATTTTGCTTAAATATTTCCTTAAATTATGATTTTGTAAGAATAAAACTATTTTTTTTGTGATAAAATTTAATATTAATGTGTTTTATGTTTGTTTGTTTTGGTTTTTGTGTCTGAATTTTAGTGTTTTATGTATTTTTTATTAAAAATTTTAATTTTTTTGATAAAAATACTTGCTAATATGAATAAAGTTTGTACTTTTGTAATGCTCGTTAATTATTATTATATATTTGGTTTAAAAAAAGCGCTGGTAACGGCGCTTTTTTTATAAAACTTTCAAGACTTATTCATAATCAACATAAACCAAACAATTTAAACCAAGAAAGCTCCAGTTTACTGGGGCTTTTCTTTTTTATTATCGGTCATGGTCTCGATCCGATAGCAATCGGATGAAGTGTAGCGAAATGGAGCGTTCTCAAAGAAAAGTCGTCATTGCGAGAAGGCTTTTTCAGCCGACGAAGCAATCTTACAGCTATGGATTGTAGCGATCGTAGTAAGATTGCTTCGTCGTTCCTCCTCGCAATGACGACTCCTCGCGGCTTGAAGTACCGGAAATGAAAATCATTGCATAAAAAAAAGCTATCCTGATTTTAATCGGGATAGCTTCCAGTATATGTTTTGTTGTTGTTATTCTTCTGAGTAGGTAATTTTATTTACGTGTTTATCAATTTCCCATCTTCCTGTGCCTTCTTCACCAATCACTTCGAATAATTCTAATGCCCTACGCGCTTTGTATTCTTCTTCGCGTTGCTCTTTCAAGAACCAGTTTAAGAATTCCATGGTTACAAAATCCTGTTCTTTATGGCATTTAGCAGCCAGGTTTTTAAAACTTTGGGTAATGGCGATTTCTGCTTCTAAAGCATCCTCGAAAACTTCTCTAAATCCGGCAAAATCAGTTTTAATGCCTGAAACTTCTGGAGATATTGCATTTCCACCCATATCCAAAACATATTTGAACAATTTTAATTGGTGTACTCTTTCTTCTTCAGATTGCTTTAAGAAATAATCTGCTGAAAAATCGAACCCATTTTGGTCGCACCAAGATGACATTGCTAAATATAGTGATGAAGAGTGAGCTTCTTTTTTGATCTGCTGATTTAATAATGTTTCTATATCCTGTGATATTAAACATTTAATGCGCATTAAGTCTTTCATAATTTTCTTTGCTTAACTAATGATACAAATGTAACATCAAATTAACCAAATGGTGTGATTTATTTGCTATATGAAATTAGTCTAAATTGCTGATAATTAGTTATTTGTAATCAGTTTAAATAAGGCGGCTAAGAGGGGAAATGTCCGAATAACGCGAAACGGATTGTGGTTGAGGATCAGAAGGATAGTGGGCAGTTTTAAGTTTTTAGTTTTCAGTTGGCAGTTTTACTCTCAATCGTCATCCTGAGTTTATCTCAGGATCTTTTTGGTATGAGATAGATACTGAAGCAGTCCGATAGTTCGGGTTCAGTATGACGCTTCGATTGGAATTGAGCGAAAAATGGATGTAATTAATACAGTACAGTTTTCAGTTGGCAATTAACAGTTGACAGTTTCATGTAAGCAGTTAACCAGTTTAGACAATTAACCGATTAACCAATTTATGCAGTTAAGCTATTAGCCAATTTTAACTAACCAATGAACTAATGACTAATGAACCACTGACTAACGACTAATAAACCAATCTATACAGGCAGTCGCTAATGATATGGTTAAGCTTAAACATGGTAAAAGTACCTTGTAGTAAATCTTTTAAAGCGATGATTTCTAAAGCACTTAATAAATAGATGTGTTCGCAGCCATTAAAGGTAACCAATTCGAAATCGGCTTTGTGTGTATTTAGCAGGAGTGCTTCAATATCAATCTGTTCTACAACAGCTTTTAATTTTTGAAGGGACAGGCAGTTGAAGCGTGCAAACTTGCCGCCAAAATCTACATAAAAGCAGTTTAACTTATCTGATTGATAAATAGAACCATGTGTATTTGAGAATACGTTAACCAGTTCATTAATATCGATACATGCTTTTTCCATCGGTTACAAAAATTGGCATTATTTAGATTAAATACAAATAAAAACGAAAATAAATTTGAAGAGCGCTGAGCATGGAGCGTTTAGCGGTGCAAAATTGTATGGGGGTAGGGTGTTATTTGAGCTTAAAGACCATGTGATGGTATAGTCCACCCATAAATTCTTTTTCATTCTGCACCGAAAAGCCCATTTTTTCGTAAAGCTTTAATGCGTTTTCGTTATTCTGTTCTACCAATAAACCAATGGCGTGGTGGTCAAGTTGTTTAGCCCAATCAATTCCTGCTTTAATGAGCTGTTTCCCTATTCCCTTTCCCTGGGCCAGTGGATTAACACTGATGGTATCGAGGTAAAATTCCCCGCTTTGTGTCTCGGTACTTGGGTTGTTGTTATTTGTCTGGTAATGTTCAGCCAGGTAGGCTAAAAAGGGCTGGCGAAGCATTAGGAGTTTTTCGCCATCATAGGCATTTAAAGAGCCTAGAATTTTGCCTTCATTTTCAAAAACCAGGGTATTCTCGTAACTGTATTGGTTGTTCTTTTGTTGGAAAAAATGTTTAAAGATCCGATTAATTATTTCATCATCTTCTACATTGGTTAATTTCTTCGCCAGCTTGCCCATCGCCTGGATAATCAGCGGTACAACTTCTTCTGTATCTGCGGGCTTGGCTGGTCTGATCATCTAAATATTACTTAGGTTAAAGGTTTCTGCCACGCGTATGCCTTTTTCTGTGCGCTGTAGGGTGCAGCATTCGTTAATGGGATCGTGTTCTAAGAATAATATATAATTGTTGTTAACAGCTTCTTCTAAAAAGGCCTGCTTTTCGGTTAAGGTTTTTAAAGGAAACATATCATAAGCCATTACATAGGGCAGGGGCAGGTGGCCAACAGAAGGTAAAAGATCGGCCATATATACGATGGTTCTGCCTTTGTAGCTGATTTTGGGTAACATCATAGCATCGGTATGGCCGTATGCAAAACTGATATTGATGTCTTTTTGCCATTCGATATTTTCTTTTTCGGCTACAAATTTAAGCTGTCCGCTTTCCTGGATTGGAAGGATGTTCTCCTTTAAAAAAGAAGCTTTTTCCCTTGCATTCGGCTCTACAGCCCATTGCCAATGTTTTTCGTTGCTCCAATATGTGGCGTTTTTAAAGGCTGGTATCAGTTTCTCGTTTTCTCTTACAATGGCCCCACCCACATGATCGAAATGGAGGTGTGTGAGGAATACATCAGTAATATCGGCTGTACTGAAGCCTAATTGTACCAGCGATTTTTCCATCGAGTCGTCCCCATGCAGGTAGTAATGACTGAAAAACTTTTCGTCCTGTTTGTTTCCTATCCCGGTATCCACTAAAATTAATTGATTGCCTTCTTCGATCAATAAACAACGCATGGCCCAGGTACAGAGGTTATTGGCATCGGCCGGATTGGTTTTTTGCCAGATTACTTTGGGCACTACGCCAAACATGGCACCGCCATCGAGTTTAAAAAAGCCTGTGTTTATGGTATGGAGTTTCATTTTTGTAGTATCAAGTGATTTGTAGTATCAAGTAATTAGTATCAAGTAATTTGTAGTATCAAGTAATTAGTATCTAGTATCAAGTAGTATCAAGACTGGAATTGGCTAAAAATACAAAAACCCTTCAGTTTTAACTAAAGGGTTTTTGTTATTTGGATCATGGACTATAGACTTTTGACTACAGACTCAAGACCTATAAGTGTATTACTTCTCCGTATGCATCAGCAGCAGCTTCCATAATAGCTTCGCTCATGGTAGGGTGAGGGTGAACTGATTTAATCATTTCGTGTCCGGTTGTTTCTAATTTACGGGCCACTACAATTTCGGCAATCATTTCGGTCACGTTGGCACCAATCATGTGTGCACCTAATAATTCGCCGTATTTGGCATCGAAAATTAATTTTACAAAACCATCTTTTGCACCGGCAGCACTTGCTTTTCCTGAAGCTGAGAACGGGAATTTACCTATTTTCAATTCGTAACCTGCTGCTTTTGCTGCTTTTTCGGTATAACCTACTGAAGCAATTTCTGGTGTGCAATAGGTACATCCCGGGATATTGTTGTAATCTAAAGGCTCTACATGCTGACCCGCAATTTTCTCCACACAGATAATGCCCTCTGCAGAAGCCACGTGCGCTAAGGCTTGTCCGCCAACTACATCGCCGATTGCATAATAACCTTTAACTGAAGTGTTATAGAATTCATCGGTAACGATTTTACCTTTTTCGGTTTTTATGCCGGTTTCTTCTAAACCAATGTTTTCGATGTTGGCCACAATGCCAGCGGCTGAAAGCACGATATCGGCCTCGATAGTCTGCATACCTGAAGCTGTTTTAACCGAAACTTTGCAGCCTGCACCGCTGGTATCAACAGATTCGACACTGGCTGATGTCATGACATCGATACCGGTTTTTTTCAGGCTGCGTAATAATTGTTTAGACACATCTTCATCTTCTACAGGAACAACGTTATCCATAAACTCTACGATGGTTACTTTTGTGCCCATGGTAGCATAGAAATAAGCAAACTCTACACCAATAGCGCCAGAGCCTACCACTACCATGCTTTTTGGTAATTCGGGAAGTACCATGGCCTGGCGGTAGCCGATAATTTTTTTGCCATCCTGTTTCAGGTTAGGTAATTCCCTTGAACGGGCACCTGTAGCAATGATGATATTTTTAGCACTTAGTTCCTGCTGAGAACCATCGGCACCTTTAACTTCTAATTTGTTTCCTGGTTTTACTTTACCAGTGCCCATAATGACGTCAATTTTATTTTTTTTCATTAAAAATTGAACGCCTTTGCTCATGCCATCGGCTACACCACGGCTACGTTTTACCACAGCAGCAAAATCGGCAGTAGCACCCGAAGTAGTAATTCCGTAATCAGCAGCATGATTAATATATTCGAAAACCTGAGCACTTTTTAAAAGTGCTTTAGTAGGGATACAGCCCCAGTTTAAACAAATACCACCTAATGATTCACGCTCAACAATTGCAACTTTTAGTCCCAATTGAGAAGCTCTGATTGCAGCTACGTAACCACCTGGGCCGCTGCCTAAAACAATAACGTCGTAATTCATCTGTTTTTTAATCTATTTTAAAGAGATTTGTTTTTAATTGTTTTGTATTATCTGTAATCGTCTGGCTTCATCCCTTAATAGCGGTTACCTATATTCGGATTACAAAAAGTTAAAAGATCTTCATCCTGCAACAATCGCTCAAAACTAAAAAAAAAATGTCAATTGGCTAGCTCAATGTTGAGGTAACCGCTAAAATTTACAATGATTGAATATTGTTTTGACCCCGATGTTTAAAAATGACGGCTACAATTAGGTGGGTTTGCAGAATAATATATGGATAAGCTGACGAAAACTTGGATAATAGCTATGTTTATGATTAAAAAAATGTTGTGGATATGTATTATTTAAAAAATACCAATGTTAATATAAATTTCATGCTTAAATTATAAGCAACTGTTGGTTTTATTATTAAAAATTTAGTTTTATAAACAATGTATTGATAAACTGAAAGTTATAATTCATGTAATATGTGTTAAATGTTGAAAAGTTTTGCCTGACTTAATAATTATTTAACATTGGATGTTAAAATGTGTTAAATTTTATTAAGACATTTGCAGCAATAAAATCCCCTTTTAGATTATTATTCAACAACAAAAAACATTTAAAAAACAAAGTATGAAGAAATCTTTACTTTTAAGATTAGTACTGGTTATTGTTGCATTTGTAGGTATTACATTGGGTGTTAACGCACAGGTAACCACATCATCAATGACAGGAACTATTAAGGACGCCAAAGGCGCCTTGCCTGGTGCAAGTGTTAAAGCAACACATACACCAACTGGGACTGTTTATTCGGTATCTACAAACAACGATGGTCGTTTTACCATCGGTGGTATGCGTGTTGGTGGTCCTTATACCATTGAAGTAAGTTTTGTTGGTTACAGGCCAGAGAAACAAACTGAAGTTTATTTGAAAATTGGTGAACCTTATTTGTTAAATTTAGTATTAACTGATAATAGTTCAACATTAGCCGAAGTTAAAGTTGTTGGTCAAAGTGCTAACAGTATTTTAAATTCAAATAAAAATGGGACTTCAACTGTAATTGCTAGGCAACAAATTCAATCCTTGCCAACAATTACTCGTAGTGTTAACGATTTAACCCGCTTAACACCACAGGCTAATAGTACATCAATTGGTGGCGGTAATTACCGTTCAAACAACTTTACTGTAGATGGTGCTAACTTTAATAACCAATTTGGTATTGGTCAGAATATCCCCGCCGGCGGTTCGCCCATTTCAATTGATGCATTAGAGCAGATTTCAATCAACGTAACACCTTATGATGTTCGTCAGACTGGTTTTACTGGAGGTTCTATAAGTGCTGTAACCCGTTCTGGTACGAATACCTTCCAGGGTAGTGCTTTTTATACCATGCGTGGTGAAGAACAACAAGGTAAAAGAATCGGAGAAACTTATCGTATTCCAGATGCAGCAATTCAGAAATTAGATGAAAAAAACTTTGGTTTTAGTCTTGGTGGTCCAATTATAAAGGATAAGTTATTCTTTTTTGCTAATTATGAAAAGAAACACACTATCCAGCCAGGAACAACAAGAATTGCATCTTCTCCTTCATTGCCTTATGGAGCTCCAGGTACCCCTAATACTGTTGTGCCAGCTAGTCAATCGCTTTTGAACGAAATTTCTTCATATTTAGATGCTAAATATGGTTATAAAACAGGACCATATCAAGGATATTCAAATGTAAGTGATAACGAAAAAATGTTTGCCCGTTTAGACTGGAACATTACTAAAAATCATCGTTTTAGTGTTAGGTATAATCAGGTAGAAAGTCAAAGCCCTTCTCCAGCTAGTACATCTGTAACCAACTCAGGAGTTACTGGCGCGTTGAGTTATAACAATAATAGGTCGGGTACTGCAAATAATGCTGGATTACCTTTTTATAATTCTAACTATTACCAGGCGGCAAACCTATATTCTGCAGTGGCAGAGTTAACGTCGAACTTTGGTAGCAAACTAACAAATGTTGCACGTGCTACTTACTCGCACCAAAACGATCCAAGAAATTCAGATAGTTCTCCATTTCCTTTAGTTGATATCTTGGATGGAACCCAAAATGCTTCAAATGCAGGAAATGTTTTGACCACTTTTGGGTATGAACCATTCACTTACGGGAATTTAAGAGATGTTAAAGGATATACTTATTCTGATGACTTGAGCTTAGCTTTAGGAAAGCATAATATTACCTTAGGTTTGCAAGCTGAATTCAGTACTACCAAAAATGGATTTCAGCGTTTTGGTACTGGTTTCTACACTTTCAAATCATGGGATGACTTCAAAAATGGAGCTAAGCCGCTGCAATATTCTGTAACTTATCCATTAACTGCTGATGGTTCTCAAGCTTTCCCTAGCTTTAAGTTCGCTCAATATTCAGCCTATTTACAAGATGAATTTACCGTTTCTGACCGTTTAAAATTAACAGCCGGCTTGCGTATTGAACAAGCAACTTATCCGGATGCTCCAGAAATTAAAACGCACCCTCTTGTAGCTGCTCAAACTTTCCATGATGGAAGAAAAGTAGATACAGGTGTTTTACCAGAAAATAGATTATCATATTCTCCACGTTTTGGCTTTAACTGGGATGTGATGGGAGATCGTTCATTCCAAGTTCGTGGAGGTACAGGTATTTTTACCGGTCGTGTTCCATTTGTATGGATTGTATCACAATCAAGTGATGCAGGTTTGTTACAGTATTTACAAACTTACTCTAGTCTTAATGGTGGGGCTGTTCCTTCATTTAATCCAAGTATTGCTCCAAATTTACTTACAGCAACTAAGCCGGCCGCAGGGACTAGTATCCCAGGAACCATTAGTATTATGTCACCGGATTTAAAATTCCCTCAGACTTGGAAATCAAGTTTAGCATTTGATGTTAAATTGCCTTGGGGAATAGTAGGAACATTAGAAGGTATTTATGGTAAAGATTTAAATGTCGCTGTCGCTAAAAACATCAATCTGGTGAATCCAACTGCAACCAATATTGCTGGTTATCCTGATAATAGACCATTGTATCCAAACTCTGTTGCCGGAAGACAAGAAGTAGATATTAATGCAGCTGGTATCCCTACTGCTAATGGAACATCTTCATTAAATGTTACCGAGATGACAAATGCAAAAGGTGGTTATAACTGGATGATTACTGGTCAGTTAACTAAGCAGTTTAACAGCGGAATATCAGCAATGATTGCTTATACACGTTCAGATCAACGTAATTACGGTGATGGTGGTGGGGATCAGCTAGGTAACTTATGGTCAATTCCTGCTACATCTACTAATCCAAATATTCCAACATTAAGTTATTCTCAAAACTTAAATCCAGATCGTATCATTGCAAGTGTTTCATATAGAAAAGAGTATCTTAAAAACTTAGCTACTTCATTCTCATTGTTTTATGAAGGATCTCAACAAGGAAGATATTCATATGTATATGGTGCTGATTATAATAGAGATGGTGTTTCTGGAAATGACTTGATTTATATTCCTAAAGATGCATCTGAAATAAATTTTGTTGCTGTACCGGCAAACTTAGTAAGTACCTCTACTGTAACTAGAGCATATCCTAGATCATATACTGCAGCAGAACAAAGTGCTATTTTTGAAACTTATATAGCGCAAGATCCATATTTAAGTAAACATAGAGGAGAATATGCACAGCGTAATGCTGCAACTTCTCCATGGAGAAATCAATTCGATTTAAGAATTACTCAACAAATCTTCAAGAATTACGGTAAGTCAAAAAATACTTTTGAATTTACAGCAGACATTTTTAATGTTGGTAATTTGTTAAACCGTAAGTGGGGTAATGTAAATTTTGTTAATAATGCTAGTATTTTGGTTCCTCAAAATGCATCAGCGATTAATGATACTACTAAACCAACATTTATTCTTGCTGCTGCCCAAGGTGATATAGTTAGAAATACTTTTGGTACTTCTCAAACTATTTCTTCTACTTATTATATGCAATTTGGTGTTCGTTACATTTTTAACTAACACTCAAAATGATAAACGTCAAAGCCCCGATCATTCGATCGGGGCTTTTTGTTATAAAGCTGAATACTAATGGGATTTATTGAAGCAAACTATTCAGATTACTATCCTACCTCTTTTTTAACCTTTGCCGGCACACCCGCAACCATCACATGTGGCGGAACATCTTTTGTAACACAAGCGCCAGCGGCTACATAGGCTCCTTTTTCAATGGTTACGCCTGGGATTACCGTTGCGCCAGCACCTATAAAAACACCTTCGTTAATGTTTACGTTTCCGGCAATGGTTACGCCGGGAGAAATGGTCACGTAGTTTTCTACTATGCAATCGTGGCTGATGTTGCAGTTGGAATTAACAATACAGTGGTTACCGATACGCACATTTGCATTGATTACACAGCCTGGTGCAATACAGTTGCCATAACCAATTTTAATAGAGGGACTGATATAATTGTGCCGATGGATGATATTGATGAATTGATAGCCTTTGTTTTCTAATGGCTTAATGATCGATTTTCTTTCATAAGTGCCTATTGCACCAATTAATGCAATATGTAAAGCAGCAGGATGTTTTTCTAAAAAGGATGGTAAAAAAATAACTGGCTTGGCTATATTTGGATGATTAACGGCATTATCCAGGTTTATTACATATCCTGCTAATTGATATTCGTTATTGCCGTTTAAATATTCGCTAAGCTCTGTAGCATGTTTGCCTGCACCAAGAAGATATACATTGATCATAACATTATTCCTGTTTGGA
The DNA here is from genome assembly GCF_014692875.1 of Pedobacter riviphilus. Classification (NCBI taxonomy): domain Bacteria; kingdom Pseudomonadati; phylum Bacteroidota; class Sphingobacteriia; order Sphingobacteriales; family Sphingobacteriaceae; genus Pedobacter; species Pedobacter riviphilus. The sequence goes on from NZ_CP061171.1 coordinate 1,325,117, forward strand.
GTAATTTGTTTAAATCCAATATACATTTATATCAGCAAAATTAAATGATGTATCGATAAAGATATAATGTTGAGCGACAGGTATTTTAACGAATGTATTTTTAAAATGATATTTCATGTAATAAAGTAACTACTTGATGTAAAAAAATAACCGCCTTAATAGTTGATAACTATTTTTATAATGGAAAACAAAAAAATCTATCTATGAAACATACACTCTCTCAGAAAAAGATCTTTTCATTGAACTAGAATACCTTAGAACCGTTTTTTAAACAGTTTATCCCTTCAATTCTAATTCTCTTTTAATCCCTAAACTTTTGTGCTTTTATAGTAGGCCAGCCATTGTTTTACGTAATAATTAATCAACATGAATTAAAATTAAAACATCTAAACATGAAAAAAGTCTATTATGCTATTGCAGCGCTTATTGTCTTTATCAGTGCCTGTAAAAAAGAAGCTTCTGTTAATGAGGCACAATCACAAAATACTCCGGGTAAAGTAATTACCTATCATTTAAAGAACGGTGGGCAGGTTACTGCTCAAATTAACAACAGAGGAGAATATGTTGTTGGGGGCGATGTTATTTTATCAAAAGACCAGATCGCTTATTTAGAATACAATAAAGTATCAAGCGATAAAACATCCACTCCAAGAAGCACTTTTACCACTGAATTTCAAAAGCTTTGGCCTGGTGGCGTAGTTTATTATACGATTAGTAATACTATCAATAGTAGTAATATAGGACTAGCTATAAATGAATGGGAGTCTAATACCTCAATTCGTTTTATTCAACGTACTAATCAAACAAATTATGTGGATTTTAGTTATCCACCTACTCAGGGTTCTGGCTCATCTCAATTAGGGATGATTGGGGGTAGACAAGAAATAAAACTAGTGAACAATGCGAGTTTTAGGACGGTGGTACATGAAATAGGACATGCGGTTGGCTTAATGCACGAACAAACCAGATCAGATAGAGATCAATACATTAATGTTAATTACGGAAACATAAATAACGATTGGAAGTCTCAATATGATATCTACAATTTGGGAGCTGGCTATCAAACAGGAACTTTTGATTTTAATTCTATTATGTTATATCGCTCTTATGCAGTTGAAGCCAGCGTAAACGGAAATCCATCACCGCAAATGACAAAAAAAGATGGCTCTACATGGAGCGATAGCTATTACCTTTCGCAAGGAGATATTGATGGTGTTAATTATTTATATATGCCAATTAATATTGATATGTTTTATACTGATGAGTATGTAAACGAGCAAAATGAGTATGTAAATCGGTCTACTCGTCAGGCAAAGATTAAATTTTATGATATTAATTTTAACCAGATGGGGTTACCTAAACCAATTAAAATCAAAATTGTATCAACTAGGAAAGAATATAATAATCATAATTATGTTTATGAAGTTCAAGAATCAATTCAGACACTCTCGGTTAATACACAAGAGTATTTTTTAGGTACAGAAATTTTTCAAGAACAATATGATCAAAACATGAATGAAGTGGATGGGTCTTATAGTATAACTTATTACGCAATTAGAATCCAATGATAATTCCATTTTTATTCTAAATTCAAGATCAAAATATTAAGCTAAATATCTTAAATAATGAGAGATAATTTAGTGTCGCTTTGTTTTAAATAAGGCTTTTACTATATTTTAGTAGGATTGAGTTATCATTCTAATAGGTGTATTTTATTGATATCTGAGGTTGCAAAGAGAGGAAAGTACCTTTCATAAATTTGTAGACCGTGAATAACAAAAAAGGGCTGAAATACAATTTCAGCCCTTTTTTGTTATTTTTTATTCCTTAATTATAAACAAAAGTACCCTTTTCGCTTTCGATAGTCACCTGTTTCTGATCGCCTTTTTCTACGCGGCCGATAATCTTCGCATCGATATTAAAGCTTTTTGATATTTCTATAATGCTTTCGGCGATTTCTTGTGGTACGTAAAGTTCCATTCTGTGTCCCATATTAAACACTTTGTACATTTCTTTCCAATCGGTACCCGATTGTTCTTGTATCAGTTTAAATAGTGGTGGAACAGGGAATAAATTGTCTTTTATAACGTGAATATCATCATTGATGAAATGAAGCACCTTGGTTTGTGCGCCACCACTGCAGTGCACAATACCATTGATCTGGTTACGGTAGCTTTCTAAAATCTTTTTGATTACCGGTGCATAGGTACGGGTAGGAGAGAGTACCAGTTTACCAACGGTTATTTTACCAAAACCATCGATTTCAATTTCGTCGGTTAGTTTTTTACCGCCCGAAAAAACCAGGTCGAAAGGCACTGCCGGATCAAAACTTTCAGGATAGTTATTGGCAATAGACTTCTCAAAAACATCGTGACGGGCAGAGGTTAAGCCATTTGAGCCCATACCGCCATTATATTCGGTTTCGTAAGTGGCTTGTCCGGAAGAAGCCAGTGCCACAATTACGTCACCAGGTTTAATATTATCGTTACTGATGATCTCTTCGCGCTTTAAACGGCAGGTCACTGTAGAATCGACAATAATGGTCCTCACTAAATCGCCAACATCGGCAGTTTCGCCGCCGGTAGAATAAATTGAGATGCCTTGCTCGCGCAGATCGGCTAAAATTTCTTCCGTTCCGTTAATTACAGCAGCAATTACTTCACCAGGAATCAGGTTTTTATTGCGGCCAATGGTTGATGACAGGAGGATATTATCGGTAACACCAACGCAGATTAAATCGTCGATATTCATGATAATGGCATCTTGAGCAATCCCTTTCCATACGGAGATATCGCCGGTTTCTTTCCAGTATACGTAAGCTAATGATGATTTGGTGCCTGCGCCATCGGCATGCATGATGTTACAGTAAGACGCATCACCACCTAAAATATCAGGAATGATTTTGCAGAATGCTTTTGGGAAAATTCCTTTATCGATGTTTTTGATGGCATTGTGCACATCTTCTTTTGAGGCAGAAACGCCACGTTGATTGTACCTGTTATCACTCATGTTGGCGCAAAGATAAGGTTTTAAGGGGAAAGACTAAAGCTAAATACGTAAGGTTTTTTATGGCTAAATGGCAAGGCTTTTTTGCGCCTTAGGCACCAGGGTTTGTTTGCCACGAAGGCACAAAGATTTAAAGTTGTAAAAGGGATGGTTTCATTTTTTTTGAAAGTGATGTCCGTTTTTCATGGCGGTCTGCAGCCCCGCTTTTCCTCCTGCCGTTTTAAATTTCTTAGATTAAAAAAAACTGTCGATTAAAACGGCATCCGTTCAATCGGGCTTAGGGTACTGAGAATTGCGCGTGATGGCGGTTTTTTTCCTTGCACGAGCCTATGTTAAATAAACCTGATTGCATGGATGCTGTAAACGGTGGATTTAAAAGTTGAAGAAAATTTTACAGCAGGAAAGAAAGCAGGACTGGATTAACCAATGAGCACTGGGACTGCTTTCCTGGAAAAATATTAGCTTACTAAGCCACTAACCATGATGAAAATAATGTAATTGGAAAAGGTTTTGGAAGTGAGCGTTAGTTTTTCATGGCGGTCTGCAGCCCCGCTTTCCCTCCTGCCGTTTTAAATTTCTTAGATTAAAAAACTGTCGATTAAAACGGCATCCGTACAATCGGGCTTAGGGTACTGAGGATTGTTCGTGATGGCGGTTTTTTCCCTTACACGGGCCTATGTTAAATAAACCTGATTGCATGGATGCTGTAAACGGTGGATTTAAAAGTTGAAGAAAATTTTACAGCAGGAAGGAAAGCAGGACTGGACTAACCGATGAGCACTGGGACTGCTTTCCTGGAAAAATATTAGCTTACTAAGCCACTAACCATGATGAAAATAATGTAATTGGAAAAGGTTTTGGAAGTGGAAGGTAGTCTTTCATGGCGGTTTTCAGCCCCGCTTTTCCTCCTGCCGTTTTAAATTTCTTAGATTAAAAAAAACTGTCGATTAAAACGGCATCCGTACAATCGGGCTTAGGGTACTGAGGATTGCGCGTGATGGCGGTTTTTTTCCTTGCACTGGCCTATGTTAAATAAACCTGATTGCATGGATGCTGTGAGAGATGGATTAAAGAACTGAAGTGAAGTTTACGGCAGGAAGAAAAGCAGGACTGGATTAACCAATGAGCACTGCTATTGCTTTCCATAAAAAAGAAGCTATCAGATCCACTGTGAATAGATCCTGAAACAAGTTCAGGATGACGGTATGTAGGAATTTCAATTAAACGATTAACCAGTTTGCAATTTTCAGTTGTTAAGATGACCGGACCAATTGAACCAACAAAAAAGGGCGTAAGGTTTAACCTCACGCCCTATACCTTAAACCTTACGGCTTAAAATCTATTTCATGAATAATAATTCTCTGAATTTTGGTAAAGGCCAAACGCTGTCGTCAACAATTTGCTCTAATTTATCAGCGTGGTAGCGGATGGTATCGAAGTAAGATTTAACTTTCTCATCGTAGGCAATCGCTTTTTCGCGGGTATCTTCGATTTTGTTGGTTAATTTACGTTCTTCTAACATCGCATCGATATTGGTTTTCACAATTTCTAAATGCTCTGATAATTTTTTCACGATATCAAGAGAAACTTTGCTGTCTACACCGATTGCTTTTAATCCTTGTACGTTTTCGATCAAAGCGTTTTGGTAAGCAATTGCAGCTGGGATAATGGCGGTGTTAGCCACTTCGCCCATTACGCGTGCTTCGATCTGTAATTTTTTATAGAAGTTTTCTAACATGATTTCATGACGGGCATGAATTTCACGTGGGCTGTAAATACCTGTTGTTGCAAATAACTCAGCTGATTTTTCAGTTAAGTAAGCATCTAAAGCTTTTGGTGTAGTTTTGATGTTTGATAAACCGCGTGCAGCAGCTTCATCTTCCCACTCCTGGCTATAACCATTACCTTCGAAACGGATATTTTTAGATTCCTTGATGTATTTTTTGATCACGGTTAATAAAGCAATGTCTTTTTTATCACCTTTTTTGATCAATTTATCCACTTCAGTTTTAAATTTAACCAATTGCTCGGCCATGATCGCATTTAAGATCGTCATTGGAGCAGAAGAGTTTGCTGAAGATCCAACAGCTCTAAGCTCAAATTTGTTACCTGTAAATGCGAAAGGAGAAGTACGGTTACGGTCGGTATTATCTAATAAAATCTGAGGGATTTTAGGGATACCTAACCAAAGTGCGTTATCTTCTTTGATTTTTTTGCTGATACGTGAGTGCTCAATCTCATCTAATACATCATTCAATTGAGAACCTAAGAAGATAGAGATAATTGCTGGTGGCGCTTCGTTAGCACCTAAACGGTGATCGTTGCTTACTGATGCAATACTTGCACGTAATAAATCGGCATGCTCGCTAACTGCTTTAATGGTATTTACAAAGAAAGCAAGGAACATTAAGTTATTTTTAGGTGTTTTACCTGGTGCCAATAAGTTTTTACCGGTATCGGTAATTAGCGACCAGTTGTTGTGTTTACCTGATCCGTTGATACCTGCATATGGTTTTTCGTGTAATAAAACACGGAAGTGGTGACGGCGGGCAACTTTCTCCATCAAATCCATCAACAATTGGTTGTGATCGATAGCTAAGTTGATTTCTTCATAAATTGGTGCACACTCAAATTGAGAAGGGGCAACCTCATTGTGACGCGTTTTTAATGGAATACCTAATTTTAAGGCTTCGTTTTCGAAATCTACCATGTAGCTGAATACGCGTTCAGGGATAGAACCGAAATAATGATCTTCTAATTGTTGGCCTTTAGCAGACATGTGTCCGAATAAAGCACGGCCTGTTAACAATAAATCGGGACGAGCATTGAACAATGACTCATCAACCAAGAAATATTCTTGTTCGATACCTAAAGAAGCATTTACTTTAGTAATGCTTTTATCGAAATACTGGCAAACATCAACAGCAGCTTTATCAAGCGCAGCTAATGCTTTTAATAAAGGTGCTTTATAATCCAAGGCTTCTCCGGTATATGATACGAATACTGTAGGGATACATAGTGTTTTACCTGCTTTGCTTTCCATGATGAAAGCTGGAGAAGAAGGATCCCAAGCAGTATAACCACGAGCTTCGAAAGTATTACGGATACCACCGTTAGGGAAACTAGAAGCATCTGGCTCTTGTTGAACTAATGCGCTACCTGCAAATTTTTCGATAGCACCATCGCCGCTTGGCTCAAAAAACGAATCATGTTTTTCAGCAGTTGTGCCAGTTAATGGCTGGAACCAGTGCGTGTAGTGCGTTGCGCCAGCGCTCATTGCCCAAGCTTTCATAGCTGTAGCAATTTGGTTAGCATCGTCAGAATTGATTAACTCACCCTGGTTGATAGATGAAATTAATTTTTCATACACGTCCTTAGATAAGAAATCTCTCATTTTTTTCTTATCAAATACATTCGAGCCGTAAAAATCAGAAATTTTCGCTGAAGGAGATTTAACTTCAGGTGAAATTCTGTTTTGAGCCTCTTTTAATGCGATGGTTCTTAAGCTTTTCATTAATTTGTTATGTTTTTTGTCAAAAATAGTATATTTTATTAATTTCAGTAAAAGAATCGTATTATTTTTATCAATTTTATTGAAAATGAAATAAAAAAATGTTTTTCGGATGAAAAATTTCATTTTTTGTAAAGAAAATAGATTTTTCGAATGTTTTATGGAATTGAGGATTTAGCTGCATCATGCTATAAAAATAAAAGCTATGTTCAACTCCTCAATTAACGTATACAAAACCGAGTGGCTCGATCTTGTATTTGCAAACCGCAACAAAAACTATGGCGCTTATGATTTAAGATCGAAATCTTCATCGATTATGACGAGAGCGCTTTTCGTATCTGGAAGCCTTTTTGTACTCTTGTGTTTCTCTCCCTTAATCTATGCAAAGCTCTTTCCTAAGGAAATTATCGTAGAGACTCCGCCAAAGGTTGTCAATTTAACTGATGTGATCCATCAGATGAAACCAAAAACTCCCGAACCAGAGAAAAAAGTGGAGCCTGCAAAAGCTGATCCGGTAAAGGTTAAAACAGTAGCAATTCCATCACAAGTGGTGGTGGTTAATAAAATAGAGCTTCCTCCTCCTCCAACAGTTGATGATATAAAATTGGCAGTGATCAGTACCAAGACACAGGATGGGGTAGTGGCTCCCGCCGCAGTAGTAACCGACAATAAAGGTAAAGGTAGTGGTGATGGCTCAGGAACAGCTAAAGAAGGTACAGGAACACCCGAAGATAAAGAGATTTATTTAGGTGCTGATGAATACCCTGAATTTAACGGTGGTGCCAAAGCCTGGTCTAAATATATGGAACGTAATTTAAGGTATCCATCAAGAGCACAGGAAGAAGGTGCCGGAGGTAAGGTATATGTAAGTTTTGTGGTAGAGAAAGATGGCTCGATTACCGATGTAACTGTAGTTAAAGGGATTGGGTTTGGTTGTGATGAAGAAGCGATTAAAGTGATTAAAAAATCACCACTGTGGAAACCAGGGAAAAATAAAGGGGTTCCGGTGCGTGTAAGGTATAATATGGCAATTAACTTTCAGATTTCTAATTAAGCCGCTCCGTATGAAAAAGCCCGTTTTAATATTGATATTTATTTGCTTCGCAACACTTCATTTAAGTGCTAAAGTTGTAAGGCATGTAGATACTGCAAAAATATATAGCGTTAAACTGGCGAATACCGATTTGAAAAATGGAAAGATTAAATTTCTAATCCGTGGTGGTATAGTAGCTACATATATTAAAGGACAGGAACTATTTGAAAAGAAATATGGTGTAGATTATTATGATTTTGGATGTGTAATGCCTTCAGGCTTTTCTATTGAGGATTATAATAAAGTTGTGGCTTCTTTTATGGACAGGAAATATGGAAAGGTTTGGCGCAAAGAAGTAAGGAAGGATATTCGGGGGATTTAGCGGAGATAAATTCGTCACCCTGAACCCGTTTCAGGGTCTATCAAGGAAAGATGCTGAATCAAGTTTAGCACGACGACTAAATAAATTTTCTATTAATGCGCTCTCAGAAAAATGTGAGGTTGGGTAAATTGAAACGGTTTAGGCGAAAGCTTAGACCGTTTTTTTTGTTTCCGCGATTTTATTATTGCTTTTTTTTGGAAAGCAAGGACAGCACCTTTTTGTAATTGTAGTCCCGCCCTTTATTTCAAATCCTCGCCCTCGTGCCTCGGGCTGCGGGTTTTTCACTTCGGTCGGGTTTAGGTGGCAAGGCCGGTAGCAGCTATTAAAGATTTAATCCGGGTGTAGAAAACAGACCTTATATAGAAGAACAAACCTTTGTTCAATAAACCTGACAGAGCGGTTAGCCCACAGTGAAGCGCAGCGGAACGAGGAAATAAGCGATGGCGGGAGTACAGCAGCGATGAAAAGCAGGACGCTCATTTCATCATGAAGAAATCATTTAGAATAATACAAGAAAACCGTTATTTCGACTGAAGCTTATCGGTTTTTGTAAACAAAAAATGGATGATGGTTTTTTATTCCATCATCCATTTTACATCTTCTATCAATTGATTATCCTTGTTGTTCAATCCATTTTCTGGCATTTACAAAAGCTTCCATCCATGGCGAAACTTCATCTTTGCGGCCTTGCGGGTAATTTGCCCAGTGCCATTGGAACAATGAACGCTCAATGTGCGGCATCATGACCAGGTGGCGACCACTTTCATCGCATAACATTGCGGTGTTGTAATCTGAACCATTCGGACTAGCGGGATAAGTTTCGTAAGCATATTTGGCTACGATTTTATATTGATCTTCTGCATATGGTAGTGAGAATCTGCCTTCGCCATGTGATACCCAAACGCCTAAAGTGCTTCCTGCCAATGTAGATAACATAACCGAATTATTTTCCTGTAAGGTTAAAGAAGTGAAAATACTTTCGTGTTTGCCACTTTTGTTATGCAACATTTTAGGTTTATCGGCGTGGTCTTTATTAATTAAGCCCAGCTCAACAAATAACTGACAGCCATTACAGATACCTACAGATAAAGTATCGGGACGGGCAAAGAATTTTTCTAAAGCAATTCTCGCTTTTTCGTTGTATAAAAATGCACCTGCCCAGCCTTTAGCCGATCCAAGAACATCAGAGTTAGAGAAGCCACCTACTGCACCAATAAACTGAATATCTTCTAAAGTTTCTCTTCCGGTGATTAAATCGGTCATGTGTACATCTTTCACGTCAAAACCTGCTAAATACATGGCATTGGCCAATTCGCGCTCTGAGTTACTTCCTTTTTCGCGGATAATAGCTGCTTTTGGACGTGGTTTGCTGGCATCGATTATCGGTTTCTTACCATCAAATTGCGTTGGGAAAGTATAATTTAAAACCTGGTTTTTATAATTGTCGTAACGCTCTTTAGCTAAGCCATTACCAGTTTGTTTGCTATCTAATAAATATGAAGTTTTGAACCAAACATCGCGTAAATGATCAATATCAAAACTGAAGCTGTCTGCACCATTTTTAACTTCCAATTTAGCTGATGTATTTACTTCGCCAATTTTGTGGAAAGCAACACCTGCCTGTGCGAAAGTTTCTTCAACCGAAGCATCAGCCTGGAAAACGATACCAATGTTCTCTGCAAATAATACTTTAATGCTATCGGTTTCTGCCAGTGAAGATAAATCGATCGATGCACCTAAATTGCGATCGGCAAAACACATTTCCAATAGGGTAGTAATTAAACCTCCGCTACCAATATCGTGACCGGCCTGTATTTTATCAGCCTTAATTAATTGCTGTAGTGTATTGAAAGCTGTTTTAAATTGATCAGCTTGTTTTACATCGGGGTTTCAGTGCCGATTTTGTTTAAAATCTGGGCAAAAGATGAACCACCTAATTTATAAGTATCATTTGAAAGATTGATGTAATAAACCGATCCACCATTTTTTTGTAGCACCGGTTCAACCACTTTGGTAATGTCGCTACAATTTGCTCCGGCAGAAATAATTACAGTACCAGGTGCAATTACATCACCGTTTTTGTATTTCTGTTTCATTGATAAGGAATCTTTTCCGGTTGGAATATTGATTCCTAAATCGATGGCAAAATCAGAACAGGCCTTTACTGCGGCATATAAACGGGCATCTTCACCTTCGTTTTTACAGGCCCACATCCAGTTGGCAGAAAGTGAAACACTTTTTAAACCATCTTTTAAAGGGGCCCAAACAATGTTCGATAATGATTCGGCAATGGCATTGCGGCTACCAGCTGCCGGATCGATCAAAGCCGAAAGTGGCGCATGACCAACCGAAGTGGCAATACCTTCTTTACCCTGAAAGTCTAAAGCCATTACACCACAGTTGTTTAGCGGCAATTGTAATGGTCCTGCACATTGCTGTTTGGCTACACGGCCACCCACACAACGATCTACTTTATTGGTTAACCAATCTTTAGCTGCAACCGCTTCTAATTGAAGCACCTGTTCTAAATAGGTGTTTAATTCAGTTTTATTATATTCAACAGCTTTGTATTTACGATCAATGGTTTGATCGTCCATTACAATTTTTGGAGAACTTCCGAACATGGCAGCCAACTCTAAATCCATTGGTTTTAAGCCTGTTGTTGCCGATTTAAAGGTAAAACGGTGATCGCCGGTTACTTTACCTACGGTATACATTGGTGAACGTTCGCGGTCGGCTATTTTTTGTAGGGTTTCGATATGGTCGTTACCGATTACCAATCCCATTCTTTCCTGCGATTCGTTACCGATAATTTCCTTAGCCGAAAGGGTAGGGTCGCCAACTGGCAATTTATCAAGGTCTATTAATCCACCGGTTTCTTCAACCAGTTCTGATAAACAGTTTAAGTGGCCGCCCGCACCATGATCGTGGATCGAAATAATTGGATTATGATCGCTTTCTACCAAACCACGTACTGCGTTTGCGGCACGTTTTTGCATCTCAGGGTTCGACCGCTGGATGGCATTTAATTCAATACCGCTTCCGTGCTCGCCAGTATCTGCAGATGAAACTGCTGCACCACCCATCCCGATTCTATAATTTTCTCCACCTAAGATCACGATATTATCGCCTTCTTTGGGTTTAAGTTTTTGTGCCTGGCTGGCTTTGCCGTAACCAATACCGCCGGCAAGCATAATTACCTTATCAAAACCCAGTGTACGGTTATCTTCTTCGTGTTCGAAAGTTAAAACCGAACCTGTAATTAGCGGCTGACCGAATTTATTTCCAAAATCGGTAGCACCATTTGATGCTTTGATCAGGATATCCATTGGTGTTTGGTACAACCATTGTCTTTCTTCAACACCTTTTTCCCATGGGCGGTTATCTTCCAAACGAGAAAGTGCAGTCATATAAACTGCAGTTCCTGCCAAAGGCAAAGAGCCTTGTCCGCCTGCCAAACGGTCTCTGATTTCGCCTCCAGAACCTGTTGCAGCACCGTTAAAAGGCTCTACAGTAGTAGGGAAATTGTGTGTTTCTGCTTTTAGGGAGATGACAGATTCGAAATCGCTTGTGGTATAATAGTCAGGCTCATCGGCACGTTTAGGTGCAAATTGCTGTACTTTAGGGCCTTTAATAAAAGCTACGTTATCTTTATAAGCAGAAACAATATCATTTGGGTTTTCTTCTGATGTTTTGCGAATCAACTTAAATAAAGAAGTAGACTGCTCTACGCCATCGATTACAAATTTGCCATTAAAAATTTTATGGCGGCAGTGTTCCGAATTTACCTGAGAGAAACCAAAAACTTCAGAATCGGTTAATGGTCTTTCTAGTTTTTGTGCTAACGTATTTAAATATTCAACTTCCTCATCACTTAAAGAAAGTCCTTCCTGTTTATTATAGGCTGCAATATCGGTGATTTCTAAAATCGGCTCAGGTTTGATGTTGATGGTATAAACCTCTTGATCGAGCTTGTTGTATTTTTGAGAAAGCATCGGATCGTAATCAGCAAAACTTTCGTCAACCTGCTTAAATTCTTCAATTCTGATGATTCCCTGCATGTCCATGTTTTGGGTAATCTCTACTGCATTGGTACTCCATGGAGTAATCATTGCTGCCCGTGGCCCAACGAAAAAGCCTGCTAAAGCTGTTTCTTGCGAGATTTTGGCGCCGCCAAATAACCATTCGAGTTTAGTAATATCAGTGGTAGAAAGCGTTTTGTCTGTTTGTAAAACAAAAATCGCCTGCGATTGACTAAGGAAGAAATGAATCATGCTTTTTTTTTGAAGTTGCAAAAATAGCGTTTTTATATCAAAAAACTGGTGTACTATGGTGATTGAATGAGAGAATTTTGAAGATAAAATGATTAAAGGTGAATTATTGAATGATGGAGTTTTGGGTGGGTGGTACCTTAATGAAAAGATTTTGATTAACTGATGGGTATATTTTGCAACTTTGCTGGTAATTCAATCATACACTCATTAATTCAATCAATCGTTATTTATGCTACGTATCCATCATATTGCCATTATTTGTGCTGATTACGAGAAATCGAAAGATTTTTATGTGAATAAGCTGGGTTTTACTGTTTTGGCAGAGGTTTATCGGGCTGAAAGGAAATCGTATAAGTTAGATCTTGCCGTAAATGGTGTATACCAGATCGAGCTGTTTTCTTTTGAAAATCCTCCTGCGAGGCCATCGCGGCCAGAGGCGCAGGGTTTACGCCACCTCGCCTTTGAGGTAGCGGATATTGAAAAGGAAATTTCACGGTTAAATGATCGGGGAATTGTTACCGAACCAATTCGTATTGATGAATTTACGGGTAAGCGTTTTACTTTTTTTGCTGATCCGGATGGTTTGCCTTTAGAATTGTACGAAATTTAGGATGAGTATTTTCAAGTTCAAACAGTTTGAAGTTGACCAAAGAGGCTGCGCCATGAGGATTAACACCGATGGCGTATTGCTTGGTGCAACAGTTAAGCATGCTTCGCCTACAGCTATATTGGATATTGGAACAGGTACCGGTGTGATTGCCCTGATGTTGGCACAGCGTTTTCCTGAAGCAAACATACATGCTGTAGAAATCGACCAGCAAGCTGCGGAAACCGCTGAAAAAAACTTTCAATTTTCAGCTTTCAGTGAGCGGTTAACCATTAAGCACACATCAATTGAACAATATGAGTATGCTCAGCAATTCGATTTGATTGTCTCTAACCCACCTTTTTTTGTGAACGATTTAAAAAGTGAGGAACTTAGAAAAGGAATAGCCCGGCATGCAAATGCAGGCTTTTTTGGCATGCTCATTAAAAAATCGAGTGGGTTATTGGCAGATGAAGGTATGATTTGGCTGATCCTTCCAGTAAAACAAGCCGATGAGGTTATTGGTATTGCTGCACATTATAATTTATCGCTCGCGGAGCGGATCCATATCCATTCTGATCAAAGCAAACCAACCTTTAGACAGATGATCTGTTTGAAAAAAGGTGAAGCGGTTTTGAAGGAAAATCATTTTTATATTTATGAATCTTTAAAACAGCATACGCAGGAATATAAGCTTTTGCTCAGAGATTTTTTTATGGCTTACTAAGAAAATAGTTGAATTTAATCATTTTCTGATGTAATCCTCATGATCATTTGTAATTTAGGCGTATAAATTATCTCACCTAAATTAAAATGAAACGTAGCCTAAATCTGTTCTTATTGTGCTTAATGGCACTATCTGCTCTTGCTCAGTCGAAAAAACAAAAAACAGTAGATCCTTTAAAAGGGATTGATACATTATTAAACAGGATATTGAAAGATCAGCAGGTGGCTGGTTTTGCGGTAGCTGTGGTAAAGGGCGATCAGGTAATCTACAGTAAGGGTTTCGGTTATCGTGATGTGGAAAATAAAAAACCGGTAACCCCAAATACGCTTTTTGCCATTGGTTCGAGTACAAAAGCCTTTACGTCAGGTCTTGTTGGTTTGTTGCAAAAAGAGGGAAAGCTTTCTTATGATGGTATTGCAACCTCTTATTTGCCTCAGTTAAAGTTTTATAATGATAATATGAACAACCAGATTACTGTGCGCGATATGATGTGCCACCGCACAGGTTTATCGCGTTATGATCTGTCGTGGTTTATATTTAATACTTCCAACCGCGATAGTATTATACAAAGGGTGCGATATATGGAACCGACTGCTGCTGTGCGTGAAAAATGGCAGTATAATAATTTTATGTTTTTGGCACAGGGCATGATTGTTGAAAAACTGACCGGAAAAACATGGGAGCAGAATATTAAAGAAAAGTTTTTTGATCCTTTGGAGATGAACCATTCCAATACCAATATTTTTGAGTTTGAAAAAGATAGCGAAGCTTCGTTGCCCTACACGATAAACAATAAAGGCGCTATCGAAAAGATTGATTATTTCAATATTGACGGAATGGGGCCTGCCGGAAGTATAAACAGCAGTGTAAACGATATGACGCACTGGTTAAAAGTGTGGATCAGCGGCGGATCTTATAAGGGGAAAGAGATTCTGCCTACTTCTTATATAAGAGAGGCTGCAAGTTCTCAAATGGTAATGGGGAGTGCTTTACCCGAAAAGGATAAGGATATTTACCTGTCTACCTATGGTTTTGGCTGGATGATCAGTTCATACCGTGGGCACTATATGGTAGAGCATGGCGGTAATATCAATGGTTTTTCGGCAAGTGTATCCTTTTTTCCGACCGACAATTTGGGTATTGTGGTGTTAACCAATCAAAATACCTCAAGTGTTCCGGAAATCGTATACAGTAGTATTGCAGACAGGATGTTAGGACTGAAAAATATCGATTGGAACGGTAGGACCAACAAAGAAAAAACTGCGGCGAAAGAAAGGGAGAAGGCTGTGAAAAAAACGGTTGAAAATGCAAAAGTTTTAAACACCAAACCTTCACATCCCTTAAAAGATTATGATGGTTTGTTTGATAATCCTGCTTATGGTGTAATTAATGTAACGTTCAAAAATGATTCACTTATTGCCCTGATGGGTAAAGAGAAACTTTTGCTTAGGCACTATCATTACGATGTGTTTAGCATTAGTGGTATAGATAAAAACGGTAAAATTGACACAGCAGAAAGTGATCTGCGTTTTAACTTTATTAGCGGGCAGGATGGCAAGATAGAGGGGATTAGTATTCCGCTCGAACGGGGAATGAAACCTACTGTGTTTGCGTACAGGGCAAGGGCAGTTGAATTAAGCGCAACAAGTTTAGCTGGTTACATTGGCAACTATGGGGAGAATGGAATGAGTAAAGTTTATTTAAAAGGTAAAGTTTTATTTGTTTCGGTACCTGGCCAGCCAGAGTATGAAACCATTTCTGTAGGAAACGATACTTTTAACTTTAAAAATCTGAAAGGATTTAGCCTAAAGTTTGAAAAGAAAGAAGGAACAGAAAAGGTTATATCTGTTTCGTTTATCCAACCTAATGGAACATTTAAACAAGTAAGAAAAGATTAAATAGCCTGATTTGACAAGTAACCGCTTGAATGTTTATGTGTTTTTTTAGCTGGCGTAAAAGTAATTAGCTAAATTTTTATTGTTACGGATGGTAATATCCTATAACTTATAAATGATGATTTCTTTGGTTTTGTTTATTACTTATGTTGAAAAAACGCTTTTTTCTGATTTTTTTATGCGTGCTAAAAATATTTTTGAGGTTAGTAAATGTGTAAAGATGGAGGGTATTAACTTTACAAAATGAAAAAAATAGGATTAATTTCTGATACCCATGGTTTTTTGGATGAAGCGGTTTTTAAACACTTCGATGGAGTGGATGAGATTTGGCATGCCGGCGATTTTGGACCCGATGTTGCCGAACCTTTGGCAGCATTTAAACCTTTGCGCGGGGTATTCGGAAATATAGATGACGCAGCGATCAGATCTGAATTCCCGAACAAAATCGATTTAGCTGCGAAAGGGTTGATGTTTGGATGACGCATATAGGTGGATATCCAGGAAGATATTCATCTTATGTGAAGCCAGAAATATACACTAACCCTCCGAAATTATTTATTACCGGGCACTCGCATATTTTGAAAGTGATGTATGACGATAAAATAAAATGTTTGCATATAAACCCTGGTGCAGCGGGAAAACATGGCTGGCACAAGGTGAGAACCTTGGTTAGATTTTGCATTACTGATGAAAATATTCATACCTTAGAGGTCATAGAATTATCAGGTAGATAATGTAAAATATACACTAAGTATGGTTTGTGGCGTAAAAACACTAGGGCAATTTATTATAGAAAAACAAGCAGATTTCCCTTATGCTAAAGGAGAACTTTCGAGGTTATTGAGGGACATTGGTATTGCTGCAAAAATTGTAAACCGGGAAATTAATAAAGCTGGCCTGGTTGATATTTTAGGCGATATGGGAACCACCAATATTCAGGGCGAAGAACAAAAGAAGTTAGATGTTTATGCCGATGAACAGTTTATTGCAGCTTTAACCAGTGGTGGCGAATGCTGCATTGTGGCAACTGAAGAAGAAGACGAAATTATCCATATCGAATCGCCGGTATCTCAAAATGCAAAATACATTGTCTGCATCGATCCTTTAGACGGTTCATCTAATACTGATGTGAATGTTGCGGTAGGAACTATTTTTTCTATTTACAGGCGAAAGTCAGTAGAAGGCCGGGCCAGCTTGGCTGATGTGCTGCAAAAAGGCACAGAACAGGTTGCGGCTGGCTATATCATTTATGGTTCGTCTACTATGCTTGTTTACACTACAGGCAAGGGAGTGAACGGTTTTACGCTCGATCCATCGATCGGTGAGTTCTGTCTTTCGCACCCACAGATGAAAATTCCTGAAACCGGTTATATGTACTCTGTAAACGAAGGGAATTATGTACATTTTCCGGATGGGGTAAAAAAATACATTAAATATTGCCAGGTAGAGGATGAGGCTACCAAACGCCCATATACCTCGCGTTATATTGGCTCAATGGTAGGCGATATTCACCGCAATTTAATTAAAGGTGGTATTTATATTTATCCAACAACTGCGCGCTCACCAAATGGAAAATTACGTTTGTTATATGAATGTAACCCAATGGCCTTTATTATAGAGCAGGCAGGGGGGAAGGCCAGTACGGGGTTCGATCGTATATTGGATATTCAGCCAACCGAATTGCACCAAAGGGTGCCGGTATTTATCGGGTCGAGAAATATGGTAGAAAAAGCTGAAGAAATGATGCTTTTATATACGGCCAAATCAATTTCGCTCGAAGCTAAAGCAGAAAATACGCTGCAGGATTTGGGTGTAGTTGGTGGAGTTGATTAAACTCCTTTAGCTCTTTCTACTTCAAATACGGTATCTATAGCAAGATTCTGTTTGTCTTGCGAGGCAAAAACCGCTAAACGGTCGCAACGCTCATTCTCCGGATGGTCGTTGTGGCCTTTAATCCAAACGAATTTCACTTTGTGAAGTTTGTACAGTTCAAGGAATCTCAGCCACAGGTCTTTGTTTTTTTTATCCTTAAAATTTTTGGTTACCCAGCCGAAAACCCATTTCTTCTCTACTGCATCTACTACATATTTCGAATCGGAATAAACGGTTACCTGTTGGTTTAAGCTTTTTAATGCTTCTAATCCTTTTATTACAGCCAATAGTTCCATACGGTTATTAGTGGTCATTCTAAAGCCACCGCTTAATTCCTTGTAATGTTGTCCTGCCCTTAAAATTGTACCCCAACCGCCTGGTCCGGGGTTTCCGCTAGCTGCTCCGTCTGTATAAATTTCGATCATAAACGCTGTAAAGTTATGTTTTTAGGTTTAAAATTGCTTGTTTTATCTACATCTCGAATTTTGTTTCAATTTCAAATAATTGAATGTTAAGGAATTAAAAATTTGTTGTAAAAACTTTGAAAAAAATATTTGCAGGAAATATTAAAAGTCGTACTTTTGTGACATCAAAAAAACGGTGGCTGTAGCTCAGTTGGTTAGAGTATTGGTTTGTGGTGCCGAGGGTCGTGGGTTCGAGCCCCATCAGCCACCCCAGTGGGGCAAAGATTTTTTCGAAGATTTTTGCCCCATTTTTTTTGCTCCTAATTCTTTGTTTTTCAGATAGATATGCTCGGCAACTTCATTGGCTAAAAGTGTTCGATATCAGTCTCCATCGTATTCCATTTTTTCAGGAAAAAGCGTACCTATCAAGTATCTCTTCTCTTCTACACTAGAATTTTCATAAAAAAGATCTAATTGCTTTAAATTGTTAATAGCGCACTCTGCTACAGGTTTAATGTTTAAAATTTCTTTATTCTTCGTGTTTATTAAGACCCCAGAAAGATTGCTAAAACATCAGTCATTTTGGAGAAGAGTATGCTCAGGATATTGAAATAAAAAATCTATATATACCGATGACGTAGTAAGTATAAACATCGTTGGAAAATATATCTGCATTTTACATACAAATAAAGATAGCCAACGGATGCTGCTTTTTGATTCTATAGCTATTGACGACGTGGCTGTGGTTGAGACTTTTTGATTGAAATTATTCAATAAAGCTATGTGAAAAAGAGTTTCTGTTTTTTAATATGCTTTACCCTTGGTTAAATTAAATACTGAGGTTCTTTTTAAAATCTGATGGGCTGATTTTAATAAAACGTTTAAAGTTTCGGTTAAAGTTGGTGAGGTTATTGAAGCCGCTTTGAAAGCAGATCTGTGAAATGGACAAGTGATCGTTATATAGCAGTTTACAGGCATGACCGATCCTTATTTCGTTTACAAAATGCGTAAAGGTTTTTTGGGTTCTACCTTTAAAGTATTTGCAAAATGCCGTAACGGTCATGTTTGATAATGCTGCAGCTTTTTCAAGCGTAAGGTCCTCCGTAAAATTATTCATTATATAATTGTAGATCTTGTCTATGCGTTGTACATCCTTTTGATTATAAGGGTTGCTATATCCTATACTTGAAAGACATTTATATTCCTTGGTTTCCGATAGCAGTTCTAGTATTGTAAGTAAGTGTATGATTTTTTTTAGTCCGCTGCTAAGGAGTAATTCGTTCAATATTTTTACCACCTGCTTATGTGAGGTTCCTGATATATGTATACCTCTGTTAATGTCTTTAATCAGTTCGTTGAATTTAGTGGCCTCATTGGAATTTAAAAAATTATCATTTAACCAGTCCAGCCTGAAATAGGTGACGATCGCTCTTACCTCTTTTGTCGATTCAGGAAGGTAATACTCTTTATCATTATACATTACATGAGGCAGATTGGGTCCCATGATTACCAAGTCACCTTTAACAAAGTTTTCAATGCTGTCCCCAACGATTCTTCTGCCATTGCCTTTGTTAATCAGTACCATTTCGTATTCGTTGTGAAAATGCAATGGGTTACTGAGATTTTTGACATTCACCTCTTTCACAAAGATGGTATGCTGTAGGACTGTTTTCGTTTCGATCAGGAGTGGCTGCATAACCTAAATTTGGCAATTTTATTTTGATATACCAAAATAATGGATAATATGGTGTCAGTTTCTGACAATGTAGGTAGAGTTAGTGGTTCTTAGAGATGATAACTTTAAACATCTGTTCATTAGGTTATATAGAGATATAGGCCGGACAATCAACTATAACTAAAAACCAAACATTATGATTCATTTACGTTTACTATTATTTTCCGTTTTTCTTACCTGCAGCATTGTTCAGGCTCAGGTAAAGATCATCACGGGGAGGGTGTTGGATAAAACTAGCAATACACCAATACCAGGTGTCTCCATTGTTGTTAAGGGGACGAAAACAATAACCCAATCTGATGCCAAGGGGAATTTCACCATTGCTCCCGGATCAATTCAGTCACCCGTATTAGTATTTAGCTATGTAGGCTATGATAATCAGGAAGTTGAGATAGGGAATAGGGCAGAAGTGGATGTTTATCTAACAGAAGCAAACAAAGGCCTGAATGAGGTAGTTGTAGTAGGTTACGGCACCCAGAAAAAGGTTAATCTTTCGGGAGCGGTAAACACAGTAAATACAAAAACGCTTGTTAACAGGCCGGTAACCTCTTTAACAAATGCTTTACAGGGTGTTGTACCAGGCGTAGCCATTAAATCTTCTCCAGGCGATTTAGGAAGCGACTTAGGTAGCATTAATGTACGGGGACGTGCAAATTTAGGGTCATCTTCTCCATTATTTGTAGTTGATGGTGTGGTAGTTACACAAGGAGATTTTGCCCGTATCAACCCTAATGATGTGGCCGCAATTTCGGTATTAAAAGATGCTTCTGCATCTTCAATATATGGTGCCAGGGCAGCTAACGGTGTAATTCTTGTAACAACCAAAAAAGGAAATGGTGCGCCAGCAATTAGTTATAACGCGTACTACGGTAGACAATCGGCCACTTATCTGCCTGATTATACCAATGCTTATAATTATGCCATTTTACGCAATGAAGCAGAAACCAATTTGGGCAGAACACCACTTTATGATGCAACAGCTTTACAAGCAATACAAAGCCAATCCAATCCGGATCTTTATCCTAATACCGATTGGTATGCGTTAATCTTACGTAAAAGTGCGCCAATGATGGAACACCAGTTAAGTGTATCTGGAGGTGAAAAAACAAAGTATTATTTAAGTGGAACCTATTTTGACCAAAACTCCTTAATTCCGGGCAAAGATTTAAAACGCTACTCGTTAAGGGCTAATACGGAAACCCAAATTAGCGATAAATTTAAAGTCGGCAGTAATTTATCATTTATCAGGGATGGATATAGTAATGATAATTTAGAAATAGGTTTTACCGGTATTGGTAGATCTATTCCGCTATCTGTAGCTAAACAAAGTAATGGCGAGTGGGGTAGCGTAACCGCTGGAAAAGAAAATGCGACCATAGCTGGTCAAAATCCATTACGTTTATTGCAAGATGGTGGTCGAACAAACTACAACACCAATCGTTTTATCGGTAATTTAAATGGAACCTACACACCAGTTAAAGGTTTGGATATCTCTGGTTTGTTTTCTTACAATGCATATAACTACTTCAATAGTTCTTTTGTCAATACCATAGACCCTGTTACAGGATTTATTACCAAAAAATCTTTAGGGAGTACTGCTGTATTAACCAACCAGTTAACTGAAGCATGGCAAAGCACCTCAAATATATTATCTCAGGCTACAGCCAGTTACGAAAAAAATATAGACAAACATTATTTTAAGGTTTTGGCTGGAGCATCTTACGAAAAGGCACAAAAAAGAACTTTGAGGATTATTCGTAAAGGTTTTCCAAATAACGACCTGAATGCTATTAATGCCGGTTCTACGCTTCCCGCAAATACAACAGCATTTAATGATTTAGGTGATAATGTAGCTGGAGTGGGAGAAAGTGCATTGGCATCTGTATTCGCGCGTGTAAATTATGCTTATGCTGATAAATATTTGTTTGAAGCGAGTGCGAGAAACGATGCTTCATCAAGATTTGCTCCTGGTCATCGTGCTGCGTGGTATCCATCAGCGTCGGTAGCCTGGCGGATATCGCAAGAAGATTTTATGAAAAATCTTACTGCTGTTAATGAATTAAAATTACGTTTATCAGCAGGTAAGCTGGGTAATATTAACAACGTAGGCAATTATGATTTTTATGATGGGTTAAATGTCGGTAGTACAGTAATTTTGGATCAATCGAAACAAGATGGGGTAACACCTGGTAAATTGGCAAACCCATTATTAAGCTGGGAAAAACTAACCACCTATAATGCCGGTCTAGATGCAACTTTATTTAAATCGCTTACCTTGCAGTTAGACGTATTTAGCCGCATTACCAAAGATATTTTATTGCCAGATCCAAATATTCCGGCTGAAGCAGGTTTAGGGGATGGAGAATCGCCATCTGTAAATTTAGGCCAAGTTAAAAACAACGGATTTGAACTTTCGTTGAACTACAACGGAAAAATAAACGATTTTGGCTATTCTATAGGCGGTAACGTAAGTAAAATATGGAATAAAGTAACCGATTTGGGTGGTGCAAATGAAACCGCTCCAAGCGGTTATTACATTAACAGGATCGGCCAACCGGTAGGTTCATTCTACATGTGGCAGGCTGAGGGCTTATTTGTTAACCAGGCCGATATAAATAGCCATGCAAAACAAGCCAATAACCCAAAACCGGGAGATATCCGATACAAAGATCAGGACGGTAATGGCGTAATAGATGGTAACGATAGAGTAATTAACGGTAATGATGTACCATACTTTACCTATGGTTTAAATCTGTCGGCCAATTACAAAGGTTTTGATTTCAGTGTATTAACGCAAGGGGTGAGCAATGTAAAAGTTTACTTGGAAGCTGAGGCTTCACAAGCCTTTTTTAATGGCGCAGGTGTTAAAAATTATGTTTTAGACAGGTGGACAGTGAGTAACCCTGATCCTAATGCGGCATACCCAAGGGTAACCAACGATACCCAGAACTTTGGCATGTCTAGTTTTTGGCTGTTCGATGCTTCATACTTTAGGGTAAAAGCAATTACTTTAGGCTATACCATTCCTCAGAATATATTGGATAAAGCGAAAATCAAAGGATTAAGAATTTATGCATCTAGTAATAATCCTTTTACCATTCGTGGTGATAAAAGGTTAAAAGATTTTGATCCTGAAGCTCCTTCAGCTAGATCTGCATACCCGTCTTTAAAAACATTTTCTGTCGGCTTAAATTTAACTCTATAATCATCATGAAAAAATTTATATATAAATCGCTTTTCGCTCTTACAATTTTAGGAGGCTGTAAAAAGTCGATAGACTTTGTTCCGCAGGATAAACTTTCCGCCGGTACTTTTTGGAAATCGCAAAATGATGTGCAGCTTGCTTTAACGGGCTGTTACGGATATCTAGCCAATGCTTATAACTATGCATATGACGATGGTGCCGCTGATAATGCATATTGTCAATATCCATGGGAAAGCAACGCCACCCGGATATCTGCGGGCAACATTGATGCGACATTAGATGCCGGGTATAATAGCCGTTACGTTTTTATACGTCGCTATAACTATTTTTTAGATAACATCGGTAAAGCGACCATGGATGAAACAGTAAGAAAACGTTTTATTGCCGAAGCTAGGGTTTTAAGGGCCTTTACTTACTACGAACTGGCACATTATTTTGGGCCAATACCTTTATTAAAAACAGCATACACAGATCCTGAAGAAACGGCTGTAGTACCAAGCCCCGCTGCTACTGTAATCCAATTTGCAATTGATGAGATTAAAGCCGTTGCAGCCGATTTACCAGCGAGTTATGCCGGTGGTGCACCAAATCAAACCGGCCGTATTACCAGCGGCGCTGCTTGGGCTATATTAACACGTATTCAATTAGAATATGGCAAATATGATGATGCTGTAGCAAGTGCCCAAAAGGTAATGGCAGCAGGTTACCAGCTTTTTAGAAAAACCGTTTTAAGTGCTAACGATACAAAGGATGATTATAGCACATTAATAACTTTTGCCGATGATGCCGCTAAGCAGAAATTTTATAAGGGGCTGGCCAGTTATCAACAACAATTTTGGGCAGCCAATGAAGGTAACAAGGAAGCAATCCTCGTATCACAGAATATTCAGGAAAACCAAAGTTATGCACCTTATGGTAACGGCTTAAGAACTTTATTAGCTACCGCAAATATGGGTGGTTGGAGTTCTATTACGCCTATTCAAAGTTTGGTTGATTCTTACTGGAAAAGTGACGGTACAGCTTTTACACCGCCAACACCAGAGCAGAGGGCCGCCGATTTTAACATTAAAAAAATGCCAACAGCTAGCTACATTAATGAATTTAAGAACCGTGATACCCGTTTGTATGCCAGTATATTATTTCCTGGAGCAACCTGGAACGAATACAAAGATGGGTATGTCTTTACCTGGGCTGGCGTGGCGGGTAGTGAAAGCTCGACCGGTTACAATTTTAAAAAGTACTTAGATCCTCCTTCACTGGTAAGTGGTTTAGAATTTGATGCACCGCAGGATTATAGCATTATTAGATACGCTGAAATACTGCTGGCCTATGCAGAAGCTAAAAATGAAGTAAGTGGTCCGGATGCAACTATTTTTGCCGCTTTAGATGATATACGCGATCGTGCAGGCATGCCTCCGATAAATCAAGCTGTTAACAATACAAAAGAAAAACTAAGAGAAGTTATCCGTAACGAACGAAGAATAGAATTGGCAGGCGAAGGACAAAGGTTTTTCGATATCAGACGCTGGAATATTGCGGCGAATGTAATGAAAACCCCTAAAGATATTGCTAATGTAATTGTTCAGGAGCGTAATTGGAATCCTAAATTTATGTTAATGCCTTATCCGCAAGCGGCTTTAGACAGAAATACAAATTTAAAAGCGCAACAAACAGCTAAAGGTTATTAAACACTGCCCAATAAATAAACAATGATGAATAGCGGCCAGTTCTTTACTGGCTGCTTTTTTACCAGATTTTGATTGCGCACAGTCACTTATTAGTAATAGATGAATTATTAGTCATTACAATTACTTTTAATATCAATTTCATGGTAAAAAAAATAATAATAAGTAATAACTATGCCTGAATGTTTTTTTAGACATTATACATTTTTGGCTAGTTAATATTAATATGATACAATAGAATCATCCCAATTTCTACAAACAAAATGACAATCAATACTATGGAGTGGCAAAATGACGACGAACTTTTTAAGACCATAAAAACAGAACTTTATACAGCTGTTATTGGCGATATCATGGATAAAATGGGCCTGCTAGATCAGTTTTTACCTCCTCAGATACAACCTTTACACCCTGATATGTTTGTGGCAGGAAGGGCTATGCCTGTATTGGAGGCCGATGTATTAGAGTGTGGGCAGTATGACAGTAATAACCCTATCTTAAAAAAGCCATTTGGTTTAATGCTCGAAGCACTTGATGATCTTAAAAAACATGAGGTGTACATCTGTACAGGCTCTTCTCCCAATTATGCACTATGGGGCGAACTGATGAGTACAAGAGCACAGATTTTAGGTGCAGCGGGTGCAGTTGTAGATGGCTACTCGAGAGATACCAAAGGAATATTGCACCTCAATTTTGCATCATTTTCTTATGGTAATTATGCACAAGACCAAGCACCGCGGGGTAAAGTTATCGATTTTAGGGTACCTATAGATATTAAAGGTGTTTTGGTTAATCCTGGCGATATTGTAATTGGTGATATAGATGGTGTTTGCATTGTGCCAAAACAACACGAAGTAGAAGTGGTAACCCGAGCACTTGAGAAGGCTAGGGGAGAAAAAATGGTGCAGAAAAAAATTCTAGAAGGCATGAGCGCTAAAGAAGCCTTTGATAAATACGGTATTATGTAAAAGTAATTCAAAGATAAATCAAACGCATACATGAAATTATTTTATAAAATTTTTACCCCCATGTCCAAACCAAACGATCGACAATTAAATGTCCTATGGAATAATTACAGCAACTTAAATGCAATTTGCGATTGTAGAATGTACTACAAAATAGTAGTCACCTTTATTTTGGTATGCTGTACCGCTTTACCGCTATTGGCACAAAACAGTGGCATAGCTAGTGCACTTTCGCCAATTCCATCGTCGCTGCTCAACAGCAATAAGCCTGTTATTTCTTTAAATGGCGATTGGAAGTTTGAACAAACCAATAAAAAAGGAAGTATTAAAGTGCCAGGGGAGTGGGTAATGCAAGGCTATACGGTAAACACAGGAGAAACGGCTACTTACACCAAAACATTTTCGATACCTAACAACTGGAAAAGGAATCGCATTAAGCTGCGTTTTGATGGGGTAAGTTCTCACGCAATAGTTAAAATAAATGGTAAACAATTAGCAGAACACGAAGGGAGCTTTGTTCCCTTCGAAATCGATATTACCGATGCACTTAAAAGTGGCGAAAATCTGCTCCAGGTGGATGTACAGGCCAATACCATCAGCGATATTTTGGCCTGTACCTCTCAATATGCGGTACATACAGTAGGGGGGATATTACGCAACGTAACTTTGTTTGCCCTGCCAGACGTTAATATAGCCGATTTTACGGTGGTAACTACACTTGATAAGAACCATAATAATGCTATTCTTAACCTTAACGCTTTGGTCA
Organism: Pedobacter riviphilus; assembly: GCF_014692875.1. NCBI lineage: Bacteria > Pseudomonadati > Bacteroidota > Sphingobacteriia > Sphingobacteriales > Sphingobacteriaceae > Pedobacter > Pedobacter riviphilus. The sequence goes on from NZ_CP061171.1 coordinate 1,351,163, forward strand.
ATAATCAGGGGCAAAAGGCCACATCAGGAGAGATGATCTACACACTAACGGATGCTGTCGGAAAAAACGTCGCTGCGGTTAAAACCCTGTACCAGCAGTATCTGGTCATAAATCGACTTTGATTCATACCGATATTCCGGTAAAAAATCCAATTAAATGGAATACCGATAAGCCATATCTATATACTTTAACCACAGCATTAATTATTGACGGAAAAACGACCCAGAGCCATCACCAAAAAATAGGATTTAGGCAGGTTGAGGTAAAGGGAAATCAGGTATTCGTAAATGGAATGCCAATTAAATTAAGAGGAGTTAACCGCCATTCGGTGCATCCACTTACCGGGCGGGCAATAAGCGATGATCTGGAATTGAAAGATGCTGAATTGTTTAAACAGGCCAACTGTAATTACATCCGTACCTCTCACTACCCACCAAGCGAAAGGTTTTTAGCAATAGCAGATAGTCTTGGTCTGTTTGTAGAGAATGAAAGTTCTTTAACCTGGATACAGCACCATGCATCCCCAATTTGGAAATTATGGAATTATAAGGACGAAAAATTTTATCCTTATATGCTTGCGGCGAATATCGAAAAAATGCAGGCTGGCAAAAACCATGCATCGGTTATTATCTGGAGTTTAGGTAATGAGAGTTACTGGAGCCCGCTATGGGATAAAGTTTATCGAGAAGCTAAAAAATTAGATCCTACACGCCCTATTTCTTTCCACGATCAATGCTGGGGTGGTTTCAATAATGGAGGCAATAAAGTTGATATAGCCAATTACCATTATCCGGGTATTAATGGACCTAAAGCAACGGATACAATGAAAAGACCAACTTTATTTGGCGAATACGCCCATTTAAGCACTTATAACCGCCGCGAATTAATAACCGATCCAGGTGTAAGGGCAAGTTATGGTCCTTCACTAGTTAAAATGTACGATAGCATGTACGTGCATAAGGGCAATTTGGGTGGTGCCATTTGGAGCGGCATTGATGATACTTTTCACTTGCCTGATGGCAATATTGTAGGTTATGGCCCCTGGGGGCCAATTGATGCATGGCGCAGACCAAAACCCGAATATTGGGGGATGAAAAAAGCCTATGCCCCGGTAGTAGTGAAAAATGTGCTCCGGCCAGCCATTAAAAATGGTAAATTGGTGCTGGAAATAGAAAACCGTCATGATTTTATTTCACTGAGTGATGTAGATATTAATGCTAAGGTTGATGGTGTACCAGTTAGGTTAACATCATCTATCAAACCGCATGGCGAAGGCCTGTTGCATGTCCCTGTAAAAGATGGAACAAAAGAAGTATATATCTCATTTAAAGACCCTTCAGGTAATGTGGTGAATGAAGAACTTATTGTTTTAAAACCGACCGAAGAAAAGGTAAGTGAAGGCAAGCTGGCATTGTCGTTTACAGAAAATGAAATGGCCTATTTTGTAACACAGGGAGATGTAAATTATACCATTAACAAAATTACTGGTGTAATATCTGGTGCAACAAACAAAGGCATAAAAGTTTTAGAACAGGGCCCTGTATTTAGTGTGGTGGCCATGAACAGTGAGGATGGTGGTAAACCCAATGTAGCTGGCGAAACGTATCAGAATAACATCTATCCGATTAAAAATTATCCATCGTACACCATTTTTGCAAATGCGATTAAGGTAGATCAGACGAATGATGCAATTATCTTCACTATAAAAACAACATATACCAATGGTGATGGTAATATAACTTATACCTTTTTTGCCAATGGGAACACTCAGGTAGGTTATGAAGTGAAAACTACTTTGGAAAAACCTTATCAATATGGTATGCTTTTCCAGCTACCCAACACTTTTGACGAATTAAGCTGGAAACGCAAAGGCGAATTTACCGTCTACGCAGCAGAAGATATTGCCCGCAATAACGGAACGGCTAAATTAAATGCGAAATGGTTACCCGCTGTAGAAGAGTTTGGAAAGCCTGCCGCTAAACAATGGAAAGATGATGCTAACGAAATGGGTTCGAACGATTTTAGATCAACTAAACAACAGATACTTCAAACCCAGTTAAGTAATGGAAGCGAGGGGATAGTGATTAAATCCAATGGTAAACAGGCATCGAGAAGTTGGTTGCAGGACGAAAAAATCCAGTTATTGATAGCAGATTATTGGAACAATGGCTCTGAACCTTTTTATGGTTCACCTTTTACTGATGGACGAACCAATATCAAGGGGAAAATGTTAAAAGGAAGTGTGAATTTTAGGCTGCAGTAAAAATCGTCATTGCGAGAAGGCTTTTTCAGTCGATGAAGCAATCTTGCAACTATCGCTGTGTGCGCTTTAAGATTCTCGCCTGGCTGGAATGATAATTAATAAAATAATATGTTAGTGGCCGACAAGCATAGGAGATGAAAAACAACAATTAAAAGTTGGTAGTAACGCTAACAAAACAAAAATAAAACCACAATAAGATGAAAATAACAGATGTAAAAGTATGGCTGGTTGAGGGCGTAAAATACAACTGGACATTATTAAAAATATACACCGATACCGGGCACACAGGCGTAGGCGAGGCCACAAACTGGCCAGGCAGTCCGATTGTTTTTGAAGCAACCAAACACGTAGGGCAGCGTATTATTGGCTTAGATCCGATGAAAACAGATTTTATATGGACTAAACTCTATAGAGATTTAAACTGGATGGGACCATTTGGTGCCAGCATGTGCGCCATTAGCGGGATAGATATGGCTTTGCTCGATTTAAAGGCAAAAGTGTTGGGGGTACCTTGCTATGAGCTTTTAGGTGGCGCTTTCAGAAAAGACATTTTGCTTTATGCCAACTATTGGTTTACAGGTGGCGGCCACAATACAGAAGATTACGCTGCTCAGGCCAAAAAGGTTAAAGAAGCAGGTTTTACAGGCTTAAAATTCGATCCATTTGCACATACCAATTATTTGTATGGCGAAGATCTATCCTCAAATCTTCAGCTTACGGCTCCTCAACAGGATTTGGCATTCAACGTAAGCAAAGCGGTACGCGATGCTGTTGGGCCTGAATTTGACATCATGATCGAAACCCACGCCATGTTGAATTACCGTGTGGCTGTAACTATGGCCCAAAGGCTTTCGGAATTAAATATTACCTGGTACGAAGAGCCTGCTGGACCAGAAAATGCCAATACCTTAAAGGCCATGAGAGATCGGATCCCTTCCAATGTTTCCATTTGCGTAGGCGAACGCCACTATACCCGCCATGGTATCCGCGATGTATTGGAAAAACATATCTGCGATATTATGATGCCTGATATTACCCGTTGCGGAGGCCCTTCGGAAATGAAACGTATGGCAACTATGATGGAAGCGTATAATGTGCTCCTGGCACCGCATAACCCAAACGGACCGCTATCTACCTTGGCCTCGGCACAGGTTTGTGCTTCGGTACCAAACTTTTTCAGACAAGAATTTATGTTTAACGATGTGCCTTGGCGTGATGAAGTGATTTCGCATCCAATTGCTGATATGGTACAACAAGGACATTTGAAACTGAGCGACAGGCCGGGTTTAGGCGTTGATCTAATTGAAGAAGAAATGGAAAAACACCCCGGCATCTTAACGCCAAGGGCTGGTTTTTATGTTTAAATATAAATACCTACCAGGTTTTTAACTCCCGATAGGTTTTAAAATGGATTTTATGGCACTAACAATAGATTTAAAAGGAAAAACAGTCTTGGTAACGGGTGTTACTTCGGGTATTGGTTTGGGCATTGCCAAAATGATGGCCAAAGCGGGCTGCACCGTTATAGGTTGTGCGGAACAAAGTGAAATAAGTGATGTAGCCCAGCATTTTTTGGCTGAAATGAATTCCCTTGATGTAGAAACCGATTATTTTAAATCTGATATAACATCAATTGAAGATATAGAGTCGCTGGTTTCAGACATTACCATTAATTACGGACGCCTGGATATTTTAGTTTCAAATGCAGGTCAGAATGTGTTTAAGGGTTTAGAAAATTGTACAGAAAATGACTGGCAGTTTAATTTGGATTTAAACCTGTCTGCACATTGGCGCCTGGCCAAACACTGCAGGTCTTTATTATCGGCAAACAATGGAGTAATCATTGTAATGGTTTCTAACCATGCTTTTGCCAGCATTCCGGGGTGTGCGCCATACAATATTGCTAAAACGGCTTTAACAGGTTTAGTCAGAAGCCTGGCTATTGAATGGGGGCCCGATATCAGAACGGTCGGTATTGCGCCAGGTTTTATCGATACGCCAGGCAATCAGCAATGGTTTAACTCCTTTGAACAGCCTGATGAAGAAAGACAGCGTACCATAAACCTGCATCCCGTAAAAAAATTAGGTACAGTAGAAGAGATTGGAGGATGGTGCGTGTTTTTATCAAGCGAATACGCTGCTTTTGCATCTGGGACTACCTATTTAATTGACGGAGGCCGAAGTGCAATGATGCAGGACAATTGATTTGAGATTTGCAATTTGAGAAAAAAGGGATACTTAAATAGGGGTAATTTTTTAGTAATACGATGGATATTTGGAAGCCAGATGTGCTTTATAAAGCAGGTTTAATTTTAGGAGAAGGTGCTCGCTGGCATGCCGAATGGCAAAAATTCTTGTTTATCGACATCAAAGGCAAATTAATTGGTACCTGCAACCCGATAGATGGAAAAGTAGTAACCCACAAAATATCTGCTATGCCCGGTATGCTGGCACCTGCCGAAAATGATCAACTCTTAGTGGCTTTACAAGGTAAAATTGTGTTACTTAATTTAGCAACAGGTAAAACGGTAAATCTGGCAAAATTTAAAGAGGATGCCGAAAACCGAAGTAACGATGGTGCCTGTGATGCTTTAGGCAGACTTTGGGTGGGAACAATGGATGTTACAGCCAAACATGGTGCCGGTAATCTTTACTGTTACAATGGGAAATTAGTAAAGAAAATTGCAGGTACAAGTGTATCTAATGGCATATGTTGGTCGCCAGATAACCGCACCTTATATTACGTAGATAGTTTTCTGTACCACATTAAAGCCTTTGATTATGATTTGGCTACTGGGAATATCAGCAATGAAAGAATTGTGGTAGAAATAACTGGTCCCAATATGCTGGCTGATGGGATGTGTATCGATAATGAAGGAATGCTTTGGGTAGCCATTTGGGGGGGCGGTTGTGTAAATAGGTATAACCCACTTAACGGGGCCTGCATAGGGAAGATCGAAATCAATGCACCTAATGTAACCAGTTGTGCTTTTGGTGGCAAGCAAATGAATCAAATGTTGATTACGACAGCAAAAGATGGACTAAGTGCAGAAGAATTAAAAAAATACCCGTACAGCGGATCCTTGTTCATGGTAAAATTAAATGTATCTGGGCTGCCAACAGCTTTTTACAAACAACTATAGTGATCGGTATTTTACCGGAACACAAATAATACTGACCAAATAATACTTCCTATTTTGTTATGAAACTAGAATTTATAGATTACCTGATTATTGCCATTTACTTTGTAATTGTAATGGGCATTGGTTTAGTGCTCAAAAAGAAAATAAAAACAGGTAACGATTTTTTATTAAGCTCACATAATATACCACTATGGATTACCTGCTTAGCATTTATCTCCGCCAATTTAGGTGCGCAGGAGGTTTTGGGCATGGCCGCTAATGGTGCAAAATATGGTTTGTATACCATGCATTTTTATTGGCTCGGTGCTGCTCTAGCGATGATTTTTTTAGGGGTTTATATGATGCCGTTTTACTATGGTAGTAAAGCCCGAAGTGTACCCGAATATCTGAAATTACGGTTTGATGAGAAAACCAGGACTTTTAATGCGCTTACTTTTGCTGCAATGACCGTCTTCTCTTCTGGCGTTTCATTGTATGCACTGGCCATGTTGATGGAGGTTATTTTAGGCTGGGATTTTGATTTCTCGATTTGGCTAGCGGCAGGTGTTGTGTTAATTTATACCTTCTCTGGAGGATTAACCGGTGCAATTTATAACGAAGTTTTGCAGTTTTTTCTGATCATTATTGGTATAGCACCATTGGTTTATATTGGTTTAGATAAAGCGGGTGGGATTGCTGGTATTATTCAGCATGTTGATGATGCGAAGCTTCATGTTTGGAAAGGTCTAGACAGTCCGGCAAATAACCCAATGGGTGTAGATGCTTTTAGTATGATTTTTGGATTGGGCTTTGTTCTGGCCTTTGGCTATTGGTGTACTGATTTTTTAGTGGTACAACGTGCCATGGCTACCCGAAACCTTAATGAGGCACAGCGTACACCTATTTTGGCCGCCTTCCCTAAAATTCTGATGCCTGCAATTGTGATTCTTCCGGGGATCATTTTATTAGCCTTGCAAGGTCAGTATACAGGGTTCGAATTGCCCGTTAATGTAAATGGTGATAAAGATTACAATATGGTACTGCCTTTATTGTTGCAGAAACTTTATCCAAGTGGTTTGCTTGGTTTAGGCATAACGGCATTAATTGCTTCATTCATGAGCGGTATGGCGGGCAATGTGACGGCTTTTAATACGGTATTTACCTACGATATCTATCAAACCCATATCAAGAAAAAAGCTTCTGATTTACACTATTTAATGGTTGGTAAGGCTACTACCATTGCCGGAATCCTCATTTCTATCGCTACGGCTTACGTTGCCCGAGGTTTTAACAGCATTATGGATTTATTGCAACTGGTATTCAGTTTCGTTAATGCGCCCTTATTTGCCACTTTCTTTTTGGGCATGTTCTGGAAACGTACTACAGGTCACGGCGCCTTCTGGGGATTGCTTTTAGGTACAAGTGCTGCAGCAATAACACACGGTTTATCGGTGGCAGAAGGCAAAGGTGGATGGCTAGTGCATTTATTTGACTTTTATTCGGCAACTGGGCAAGCCTTTACCATTGCTTCGATCTCATTTACGGTATGTTTAGCATTTACCATTGTAATTAGCTTATTTACCAAGGCAAAGGACGAGAAAGAACTGGTTGGCCTGGTTTACAGCTTAACACCAAAACAAGATTTAAAGAGCAAAACCTGGTATACTAATCCATTGTATTTGGGAGTTATTGTGTTGATTATTACGGTAGTATTTAATGCCATCTTTTTTTAATAGACACATCAAAATTCAAAAAAGCTGATGTTTCCATCAGCTTTTTTGAAATATTAGGTTTTATTTTTTGACAAATATCTTTAGCTATCGCTATTTCCTGCACCATGTAAGTAATAAAAGAGCTATATAAGTAAAATAATACATTTTGTGGTATCAACATTTTTCGGACGATCAACCGTCAATAGGTCCGTTATCCTTTGTCCTTTAAATTTCTGAGGTAAGTCATCATAATTGACTTCAAGGGCCAAATGACTTAAATCGGTGTCTTCCACACCGGTGTATTTGATCGATGGCGCGAAGTCTATAGGAATGGGAAAACGCTCAATGCCCCAGTTATCCAGTTCAAGTTGATAGGGCGGTTTCCAGGATGGACCGTCAAATGCCGGCTTGGCTTGCGCATATGTTTTTGAGCACAGGCAGCCGAGGAGCAATACAAGAAAATAACTGTTAATCCGATTCATGTTTTTTTGATTTGAAGTACCAAAAACTCTTCTCTGATTTTTTTATGACAAACTCTTAAAATAAAGATAAGAAAATAGCCAGAATCTGCATGGAATAAATATCAGATCAAAACCAAAACCGGGTGGCTAAGAGTGAAACTGTTTTCATATTGTTGATCCTTGTGATGATTGCCCTTTCCCATTGTATTGGAAATAAAGTATAGATCATTATGATTTTGTGAAGTCAGTTGATGCCGCTACGATCCCTTAGGTTTAGATATCAAGGCTGATGTTTCCATTCGTTGTAACATTAGACCGAAAGGGTGTCAAACCTTGGGGTGTAATTGTTTATGAATCAGATTTTTGAATATAAACGATCCCGTTTTTGTGTCAAAACCCACCTAAATCTTGTTTCAAGTAAATGTTAAACCTATCGACCAGTTCAAAAATTATCAGAAATATTAATCATCCACTTTTTAAGTAATACTTTTCTAGATTTTCTTTTAGCTCTAATTTTCTTCTTTTTGTCGATAACTTTTGGGATTAACGCTTCTTTTTCTTTTCTCAATTTTATTAATCTTCCGAGTTCATCATACTCTGTCATCTTAGTGTCTAGTTCTGCTATTCGCTTTAAATCAGCAATAAATTTATTGCTTATCCGAACTTTTGCCGACCCGTAAAGGGGCAAAGATTTTTTTGAAAGTTTTTGCCTCTTTTTCCGTCTTTAACTATTTGTTTTTCAGGCAAATATACTGGGTTGTTTCGTTGGCTAAAAGTGTTCGATATCAGTCTCCATCGTATTCCATTTTTTCAGGAAAAAGGCAGTAAACTAGGTATCGCAGATTACATAGCGGATAAGCCTGAAATCGATCAGGCTTATCCGCAAAAAAAAATTAATAGCCTGGGTTTTGAATCAGGTTCGGATTTCCAAGTTGGTTATCAGGAATGGGAAATAGCAGATATTTTGCTTCGCTGGCGGGTTTTTCCTGCCAGGCGGTCAGGAATTTCCCGAAACGGATCAAATCCTGCCTTCTAAAACTTTCCCAGTAAAGTTCCCTTCCTCTTTCATCAAGGAGATTATCTAAAGTAAGGCTGGTAAATGCAGAGGCTCCCCTTGTGGTTCTGATCAGGTTAACGATGGTGAGTGCCTGAGCTGTTTGCGAGGTGCGAAGCATAGCTTCCGCTTTCATTAACAATACATCGGCATAGCGATAATAAACCCAATCATTATCAGGTTTCTTAGAGCCTGTATTGGCATAATCGATTGGATATTTGATTACCCTTATCCCCGCAACTTCCAGGTGGTTCGGATCACGTTCGATGATACTCACCTCAGGAGTGAGAGCTAATGGATTGCCTTTCCTGTCTTTCAGCGCTACCCCGTTCTGATCAAACTGCTGGCCGACTAAAAAACCTACCCTGATGCCTGATACATTGGTTTGCCCGGCATAAGTGCCACCTCTTCTGGTATCGCTTGCTTCGAATTTATTGTAGAAGTTGGATAGGGTAGAAAAACCGTTATAGCCGTTCGGATTTTGGTTGTAATGGAGGGTACATTTCCACATCCCATCCAGGTCGCTTCCCGAAGATCCTGCAATATTCTGCGCGGTAAATATATTTTCTTTCGATAGAATATCATTGGTAGGTGCAAAATTGTCGAAGTAATTTGCCGTCAGTGTATAACCCCCTGTTGCTATTTCATCTGCAAGCGATATTACCTTTGCCATATCTGCAGCATCAAAAGTTGGTGCAGCGCGATTTAAAAAAGCACCCTTGTTCAGGTATACTTTCATCAGAAGTGTTCTGGCGGCATTTTTGTTTGCCACATTTGCAGGTCCGGCAGGTAGGTCCGGGATTATTGCCGTCAGCTCGCTGATTAGGTAATTTACCTCATCAGCTGCATTTCTAACCCTGGATGGTTTGGTCACGTCTTCACCTGGGTCCCGATAAGGTACCTGCCCCAGCCATCCAATATAGAAAATTGGGCAAAAGCACGCAAGAAACGAGCCTGTGCTGCCTGGCTTGGTGTAGGGTTGCTACCCAAAACACTTGTTGCAACATAGCTGATGCTGTTTAAGTCTCTAAATACATCAGAAATCCTGGAATGATCGGGAGCCCATTTATGCAGATGCAGTGCGCGCCAGGCACCGTTATCATCCCAATCGCCTGCCCGCGTAGGTACTATTGTCTCATCTGAGGTTACTTCCTGCAGGGCAGACCAGTTCCATGGTGCCTGATACGGGCCGATCATGGCAGCATATGTCGCGCCCAATACACTGGCAACATTCCCTGATGTTACCCCCGAATTGCCCACCTGGCCATTCAGATCTTCGTTTAGTTTGGTACAGCCCGATAAACTTAAGGTAACCGCTACAAAACCGATAATATATTTATTTTTCATGTGCTTACAATTAAAAATTAAAGAGAAAAATTAACACCAAAATTGAAAGTCCTGGCAGTAGGGTAGGCCGTATAATCTATACCGGCAGAGGGCACTCCACTTACACTTTTGTTTACGTTTACCTCAGGATCGAAACCCGTATAGTTGGTAATTACAAAGAGGTTTTGTCCGTTAACATAGATGTTCAGGGATTTGATCGACTTGCCGATGTTGCCGATATTATAACTGATGGTTGCATTGGCCAGTTTTACATAGTCTCCTTTTTCGATATACCTTGATGATGCTGCAATAGGGTTGGCAAGTGATTCTGTAATGGATTGGTTAACCAGTGCAGCGGAAACATTGCGCGTGCCTAAATTTGAAATGGCCAACACCGAATTTGCCGTATTATTGTAAATGCTCTGACCGAATGCGCCGTTAAAGTTGGCCGAAAAAGAAAGTTTCTTATACCTTACATTTGTGCTTAATCCCATAATTACCTTAGGGTTGGGGTTGCCTACATAATAATTGGTAAAACCATCATCGGTATACTGGGAGAATCCATTTGCGTCTAAACCGTTATACTGTCTGGTAACCATTGCAAACAATGGCAAGCCGTTTTGGATTACTTCAGTAGTTACCCCGCTCAAACCCTGGCCGTTTAGTGCACCTGTTTTGATAATTCCCGATATGTTCTGGACTTTGTTTTTAATGAAAGTTGCATTACCGGCTAAACTCCATGTAACGTTGTCGTTGTCGATAATCGTTCCATTAAGGCTCAACTCCAGCCCTTTGTTGATGATCTGCCCAGGCAGGTTGACCCATGTAGGTACATTCCCCCCGACAGCAGGTACGAACGAAATCTGGGGAAATAACAAGTCGTTGGTGGTTTTGTTAAAATAATCAATGGATCCGGTAAGCTTATTTCCCAGAAAACCAAAATCAACCCCAACGTTTGCCTGTTTGTCAGATTGCCATTTTAGGTTCGGGTTTGCATTGTTAATGGCAATTAAGGTCGGCTGGCCATTGGTGTTGCCAAAATCATAACGTTGTTGTGCAGATCCTGATGGGAAATCCTGGTTACCGGTCTTGCCATAACCAACCCTGAATTTCAGCTGGTCTAACCAGCCAGCATCACTAAGGAATGCTTCTTTTTTGATATCCCAGGCAGCGGCAAAAGATGGGAAATAACCATAACGGTTAGATTTTCCGAATTTGGTCGAACCATCTGCCCTGAAAGTAGCTGTTAATATATATTTACTGTCGTAATTGAAGATCGCCCTTGCAAAATAAGACTGTAATTGGGTTGTGGGATTGTTAAAAGCCGCAAATGTACGGTTTGCAGGCGCGGTAGTCTGGAATGCATCTGTATAATCCGCCGCGATATCGCCAAAGCCCGTAGCGGTATTGATTGTTCCTTTATTGATGAAATTTGAATATTCATAACCGATGATGGCATTTAGATTCAGTTTGTTTACAACTTCTTTGTTAAAGTTCAAGGTGTTTGTGAACTGCTGGGTAATAAGTTCGGTGGTTGAATAACTTGCAAAACCGCCAAGGAAATTACCATCTGGCTGTATGCCCTGTAAGTTAAGAAAACTTCTTGTCGACGCCCTCCTTATCCCGCTACTGTAATTTACGCTTGCCAGCATCCGGTATTCCAGCCATGGGGCGATTTTGTAATACGGAGAAACACTGCCCAAAATGGTAGATACCTTGGTCTTATCACTGTTTGCGGCCAGGGCAGCAAGTGGATTGATAGTTGTAGAGCCATAATCTATGAACAGGCTACCATCCGGTTTGTAAAACGACTGTGTGGGGTTCCAGGATAAAGCCTGACTGATCAGACTACCTGTAAAACCCGCATCAGTAGTGATTGGGGCAATATTCTCTAGGTACTGGTTGCTGATCATGTTAACATCCAGCCCCAGTTTTTTACTTTCCAAAAATTTAAAATTACCGTTAAAGCCTGCGCTGTACTTTTTAAAATCGGTGGATCTGATAATTCCCTGTTGGTTCTGATAGCCCAGTGATGCACGGAAAGTATTCCCGTTGCTGCCCCCGCTAATGCCTACAGAATAATTCTGATTGTAAGCCGTACGGGTAATGGCATCCAATGCATCTACGTTAGAGCCAAAATCGCCAGCGGTGAGGTTGTATTTTTTCAATGCTGCCCGGTATTCATCCCCGCTTAAAACATCTACCTTTCTGGCGATACTGCCAACGCCGGCGGATGCGCTGATATCAATTTTCGTTTCTCCCGATTTTCCTCTTTTCGTGGTAATTAAAACCACACCGTAAGCCGCACGCGAACCATAAATGGCAGTTGCCGATGCATCTTTAAGGATTTCCATCGATTCGATATCGGCCGGGTTGATAAAGTTTAAAGGGTTGCCATCCGGGGTGGTTCCGGTACCTGCGCTGGCAGTTAAACCTGCAACACCCGCATTGGTTGATGGCCTGGCCGATCTTCCGTCCAAAGCAACACCATCTACCACATACAGCGGCTGTCCGGTACCGGTTATAGCAGAGTTTCCTCTAATACGGACAGTTGATGCACCGCCTGGCTGGCCACTATTGTTGATCATCTGCACACCGGCAACTTTACCCTGAATCAATTGATCAGGTGCATTTAGCGGCCCTTTATTAAAATCTTTTGCCGAGACAGTTGTGGCAGCCCCGGTCAAATCATTTTTCCTTACTGAGGCATAACCCACAACTACAACTGCCTCCAGGTTATTTAAGGACGCCATGGTGATATTGATCACGGTTTGGTTATTAATGCTTACTGTTTGGGTTTCCATACCTACAAAGCTGAAAACAAGCTGTGAAGAGCCCGCTGGGGCAGTGATGGAATATTTTCCCTCAGTATCTGTCTGTGCCTTTGCAGTGCCTGGTTTTACCTGTATGGTTACACCGGCCATAGGTAATTTATCACTGTCGAGCACGGTGCCTTTGATTACACTTTGTGCAAAAGCCGATGCGCTGAGCAGCAGCATGCAGCAACTTATCACAATAAGTTGCTGCAAAAAATACAATTTGGGTTTGTTGGATTGAACGGCCCAATTGCTTTTTGGTAAAGTAATGTTCATAGTTGATTTATGATTTTGGTTAGAAAAATTAACTGATCTTATTAAGGTGGTCAGTTAAACCTAAGGTGATTTGTTTTTTCTGCTCTTGTTCATGATGTTTAGTTTTAGTTAGTTAATATTGTGTTTGCCTAGATTTTAGCAATGTGCTCGGTTTTGTAAAGTGCTCCAGCGCTTTCTATTTTTTTTCTGGCAATTGAAAGCGCATGATCTATGCACTTTTCAATGGATTTTTCCTGGATGAAATGAGATAAAAAACCTGCCCAAAATGCATCTCCTGCGCCTGTAACATTTACTACCGATGGTACGGTGAGTGCCGGTTTGTGGATCCATGGGCCATTTTTCGCTTTATACCAAACGCCATCTTTTCCACAGGTAAGGCAGATTACCAGAGCATTTAGCCCATTAAGTGCGTTGATTGATTCTTGTACAGTTAAATTCCTATCCAAAAATCTTTCCATATCATCCATACTGATCTTTAACAGTGGTTTAAAACCGCATATCTGATCAAACACTTCCCTTCCGTTATCGTCATTCCATATGGCGGGCGAATAGTTCCAATCTATTGAGACATACTTACCAGAACGGTATGCCTTTGCAAAGGCTTCCAGTATATGGCTTTTAGCGGGTTCCTTGCTCAGTGCAAAGGCCGTTGTATGGAGCAATGCTGAGGATTCGATCAGTTGATCATCAATCCGGGCAATATGCATGTCGGCATGGCGATAAGCAATAAAATCAGGCGTTCCGGTGCTTTTTCCAACCAGTACGATACTGGTCTGGTGTTTGGGTATGCGTTGTAAATATTTAGGAGATAGCCCCGCCATTTCCATTTCATTGATGAGGTAATCACCCAATCCATCTTCACCCACGCAGCTAACCAGCTCGGTATGGTTTCCGAGCCATTTTAGGTTAGCACTTAAATTGGCCGGGCTCCCACCTTGGTTGATTATAAAATTGGAAGCGAAAGCCAGCGATTCGATGTTGTTTTCTGAAATAAGGTCTGCAAGCAGCTCCCCAATCACCAGGATCGTTTTTGCAGGCGTATTGTTTATGAGGGCATCTTTCATGTTAGTCGGCAAATAAAGTTTTAAATAATTCACTTGTTGCTGCCTGTTCGGCAATAATTGCCCCTGCAGCACTCCAGGTGCAGTTGGGTACCCCACAAGGTTTTTGGCTTACCCCATGCAAGCATTCGTTAAATAAGCTGTCTTTAGCATTAGCTGCATGGATATTCAATGTGATTGCTTTAGCAAATTCAGTTTCACCATGTTTTGCCAATGCTGCTGCCAAGCAGCCATTCCAAACGGGCCATAGGCCCCCGTTATGAAAATAATCAGGGTGATTTCTAAAGCTGTAGGCATAGTTGTTTTTAAGCTCGTTCATATCTGCATCCGTATCCCTAATAGCTGGATAAAATGATGGTAGAAGTAGGTTTTTTTGCTGGTAAAGCGCTTTAAAGTAATGGATTACAGATTCGTTTTGCTTGGTGTCTCCCAAATTCAGTAACAGGGCGAAAACGTTCGCCTGTAAATCGAAATAGGTATAAATTCTGGATGGGTTAAAACCCATTAACCAAAAATGGTCTGGACCATCTTTCATCTGATGATTTAAATTTACCGTGTAACTGATCTGTTGATCGTTATGTTTCCAATAATTCTGTCTGATGGTTTTAATAATATGTGCGCTTTTATCGGTCCATTTTTTGTTTCCGCTGATGGACGAAGCCAGTTTCAGTGCCCATACCCTTAAAAGCTGGTCAAAGAGAATATAACCGTGTTGGATATACTCATCTGCCCAGTCTCCACTTTGTGGCACATACATTAAATGTTTACCGTTAAATTCCCAGGCCTCCATTACCTGAAAACATTTATCGATTTCATTTTGATATTGCTCATAAAGTGCTTTTTCACCAGTACAGATGGTATAGGCACAAATACCGATTACTGCCCATGCTGGGTTATCCGCACGGCCTGTTGTACCACCAAAACTCACCGATCCGTCAGCAGGGGAGACATTGGATGGCATAAAACCGTTGGTGTGCTGATTGCTGAAGAGCGTTTTAATAGTTAATTCTGCTGTTTCAATTAATTTTTTCTCGCCCGTAAGCATTGCTGCAACGGCCGTAATTACACCATCCCTGGTCCACACGCGCTTGTAGTTATCATGTTCCTGCACGGCAGCAACAAAGCCAAAAGGTGTTGACGCCTGGTGCAAAAGGTTTATGGCTCTATGGTATGCAATTTGATCAACCATTATTTAAAGTTTACTTTCTGTTTTTTTTATCGATAAAACCATTACGCCGCTAATGGCAATAAGCACCCCGGCAAATAAAATGGCATTTCCAGGGTTGTATTGCAGCAGGTAACGGTAGATGTATTTGAAACTAATGGTTTCCAGTAGCATCGGTAAAACAATAAACATGTTCAGTATCCCCATAAAAATGCCCGTTTTTTCTTTTGGGATACTTCCGGCCAACATGGCATAGGGTGTGCCCATCATACTTGCCCAAGCAATCCCCAGGCCTATGATCGGTATAAATAATAGCCCCGGATTACTGACCGTAGGCAAGGCCATTAAGGAGAGGCCTCCCAGGACAAGGCTTAAAAAGTGGACTTTCCGTGAAGTAATTTTTCTGGCAAAAAAGGCCAATGGGAAAGCCACCAGGAAAGTAACCACATTATAACCTCCATTTACCGTTCCGGTGAGCAGTTGGGCAGACGCAAATCCATCTGATGCCGGATCTGTGGTCTTATAAATTGTTTTAGCGAGGCAGAGCGTAATAAATTGCCAGTAAACAAACATGCCGTACCAATTGAAGAGATAAACTATACCAAGTTTCCGCATGGTGATGGGCATCACTTTAAATGCAGCAATAATATCTTTGAAAATACTGGCCACCCCGTTTGGAAGTTGTTTGATTCTTTGAATTTCTGCATCGGGGAGCGGTGCTTCCTTAGTTGTTAAACAGCTAAACATAATCGAGCCGATTGAAACAATGCCGCCGATAAAAAAAGCAGCATAAGTAGTATAGGGAATATGGTTTGAACTTCTGTCGTTTATGCCCAAAATGCCAAGGGTTATTAAAATGCCCGGGGTAAGGTTGGCCAGGGTTATGCCCAATCCGGTAAAGAAACTTTGAGTTAAAAAACCAAGCGCATGCTGCTCTGGTGGAAGTTTGTCGCTCACAAATGCGCGATAAGGTTCCATAGTGATGTTATTGCCGGCATCTAAAATCCATAAAATACTGGCCGCCATCCATACCGAACTGCTGTAAGGCATGGCAAACAGACAGATACTGCAGATTATTGCACCGATAAGGAAATATGGTCTTCTGCGGCCAAACCTGCTGGTGGTTTTATCACTCATGGCGCCGATTATCGGTTGAACAAGCAGACCGGTCATCGGTCCGGCTAAATTTAATAGCGGAATCTGGTCAGCATTGGCACCGAGGTAAGAATAGATCGGCGTCATATTGGTCTGCTGTAGGCCAAAACTGTACTGGATCCCAAAAAAACCGAAATTCATGGCGATAATGGCACCAAAATTTAGTTTGATTCCTGATGAAATACTTTTTGCCTTTTTTTCTGTAGCTACAATCATGGGTTTTTCTAAATGTTAATTGATTTTATACACTACAGATTGCCACGGTAACAGATCGATTTTGTGATCCTTTATTTCGGCGGTTTTATAGTTGCTGAGTACCAATTTGGATAAACTCGTATTGATGCCCTTATCAATCGGATAATTCACATTATGGTTGGAGAAATTTAAAATAACCAATATCTTTTCGTTCCCTTGGCTCCGGAGATAACAGTAAACCTGCGGATGATCGATATCATAGATCTTATACGATCCATAAATGAGGGCAGGAGAGGATTTACGGAGTGCAACTACCTTTTTGAAATACGCCAGCACACTGTTCGGGTCTCTTTCTTCGCGCTGTGCATTAACTTCTTTATAGTTTGGGTTCACCTTAATCCACGGTTGTCCTGTGGTAAAGCCTGCATTTTCACTGGCATCCCACTGAAAAGGAGTGCGTGTATTATCCCTTGAAATGAACTTTTCTTTATTCATAAATGCATTCAGGTCTTCTCCTTTGGCAAGCACATTCTTATAGGCATTTAAAGTTGCAATATCCCTGAAGTCTTCAATTTTATCGAACCTGATATTCGACATGCCCAATTCATCACCATTAAAATAAAAAGGGGTACCGCGCATGGTCATAATCAAAGTGCTCAATAGTTTAGAAGAAGTTTCCCTAAACGCCGGGCTGTCATTTCCGTATTTACTTACCATTCTTGGCACATCATGGTTTGCAAGAAAAATGGCAAGCCAGCCTTTATTGGCAAAAGAACTGTCCCATTTAGTGAAAACTTTCTTTAGGTCAGGTAAGTTGTAGCCTTTGGGATCGTTCCCGATATCCATTACTTCAAAATGGTAGGCCATATTCAATTCTTTTCTGTCTTCATCTACAAGTGAGTGTGCATCTGCCAGGGTACTTCCTGCGCCTTCAGCAACGGTCATTACGTTATATTTGCCAGTTACTGAATCGTTCATCTCACGAAGATAGCTGTGAAGGTTAGGGCCCATACCATAGTATTTGATGATGTCTTTTTCATAACCATCAGGGTATTTTTTCCATAGGGTATCCTTCGAAACATATTGAAATGCATCCATACGAAGACCGTCAATTCCCTTGTCCAGCCAGAACTTCATCATGTCGTAAATTTCATTTCTGAGTTTGTGGTTCTCCCAGTTTAAATCTGGCTGCTTTTCAGAAAAATAATGAAGATAATAGGAGTCCGTTATCTGATCATATTTCCAGGCATTGCTGTTTACATCAAAGAAACTGTATCTGGGGGTTGGTTTGCCTTTTTCTGCAGTCCACCAATGGTAGTAATCCCGATAAGGGCTGGTTCTTGAAGATCTTGACTGCTTAAACCAATCATGCTCGTCGCTGCTATGGTTAAGCACCATATCCAGTACCAGTTTAATATTTCTCTGGTGTAAGCCCTTTAAAAGTCTGTCGAAATCGTCCATTGTGCCGAACTCTTTCATGATGTTTCGGTAATCACTGATGTCGTACCCATTGTCATCATTGGGAGAAGAGAAAATAGGATTTAACCATACCACATCTATTCCCAAGCTCTTAATGTAGTCTAGCTTAGAAATAATTCCGTTCAAGTCACCGATTCCATCGCCGTTGCTATCCTTAAAACTCCTTGGATAAATCTGATAAACTATAGCCTCTTTCCACCATGTACGGTTTTTGATTGCTGTAAATGGCGATTCTTTCCTTTGGTTTGGTACACCAGCTTTTGGTATTTGCCCAAAAAGAGTTATTGAAACTGCCACAAATGAAAAAATTAAAAAGGATTTTATATATCTCATAACTTATTTCTTGAATACAGTTTTTGTTAAATTACTAAAAATGTAGTACATGTAAGTATGTATTGTATTTATTAATTTAACTTGTCTGTAACTTTTGCTTTGTCTATTTTAAAGCATAATAAATAGTATTGTTACTTGGTTAGTAAATCGGGTTGATTCAGCTTAATTGCTGCTGTATAAACATTTCCACGATCTTATAACGAAGATAGTGCAGATCAATAGTTTTAAACCTGGATTTAGGGGTAAGTCGACTGCAAACGTTTGCGGAAACATTTGCGGAAATGTTTGTTGTTGAAAACTTATATTTGGGTAAAAAAATATATGACGATGAGGCTGAACCCTACGCTTAAAAAAATTGCCGAAAAATTAAACGTGAGTATATCAACGGTTTCAAGGGCACTTAAAGATCATCCAGATATTTCCCCGGAAACAAAAAGGAAAGTGAATGAACTGGCAAAGCTGATCGAATATGATCCCAATCCATATGCAGTTAACCTCCGTACGCATAGCAGCAAGGAATTTGCTATTGTTGTGCCGAGTCTCTCCAATTATTTTTATCATTCATTTATTAGCTCAATAGAAGAAGATGCACGGATTTATGGCTATTCAGTTATTATTTACCGCTCTTCCAATGATCCGGCAATAGAACTCGAAATATTAAAAAGCTGTAGGCATAAAAGGGTATCAGGGATATTTATAGCCATAACTGCTCAGACAAAGGATATGGAACCTTTTCTCAAACTTGATGTACAGGGAATCCCTGTTATTTTTTTTGATAAAGTGCCAAATTACGAATCCTGTAATAAGATATGTGTAGGTGATGCCCATGCTGCTGAACTGGCTGCGGGTGAAATTTTAAAAAAAGGTAAAAAAAACATCATGGCAATTTTTGGCGATCGGAATATGTCGATCACCAAAACGCGTTTGGAACGGTTTACCGCCTGCATATATGATCGAGATCCCGATATTTCTTTAGAGATTATTCATGCCTCGAGTTCAGAAGAAACTGAAAAAAAAGTATTGAAAGCGCTTTCCACAGGTATAAAAAAAGAGTTTGTGGTTTTCTGCATGAGTGATGAGATACTGGCTGGAGCAATGAAGGCGATCCAAAGAATAGGGGTTAAAGCGCCCGAAGATTTAGGGGTTATTGCCATAAGTGATGGAATGATCCCGCAAATTTTTTATCCCGAAATCACTTATGCCGAAACCAGCGGATTTAAGCTTGGTAAGCTGGCTTTTAGTAGAATGATGAAATGCATTGCCGGTAGTTCATTCGTGCAAACCATAATTGATGAATCAATTTTGGTGCCAGGAGGCTCACTCTAATTTGTATTCTGCAATGCAACAAGCTTTGCTAGCTGGATACCTACTGTCCTTTGTACCGTTCTGCTTTTTTACCCATAAGTGGCTTTTGGCGAAATCATAAGGTATTTTTCGTCAATTTCAACACTCTTAACACTGTTTTCGAAAGGAAAAAATATTTCAGATAAAGACCAACTCAGTATCTTGCGGACAAAATGTTAAGCTATAATGAATGTATTTCTCTTTTTATAATGTGCATTCATCTGTTGGTATAGGCTTATGTTTTGTTTGGTGCCGCTCGTCGGTATAAATGAGGTGCTCGCGAGTAGAGAACTGGCGACCCTCTTTATGAAATACGGACTTGTTCAATTCTCAAGCAAGGTTTTGAAGCGATTGGTGAGCTTATAGCTTTCCGGATGGTCGTCGTTTTCATCTTCAAGCTGCTGCCTTTTATAGCTTCTTTTCGCTTCTAGTAACAATAAATACAAATATATCTTGATTGCCTTTTCCCTTCCTACTTTTTCACCCTGTAGTTCATCATTTATTTTCATCAGCAGTTCAAGCATTACATCCAGTTCTTCAGCTGCGACCTGAAAAACAGGTTTGCCAAAAGAATGGTAAAATGGAAACTCATCGGCTATTTTAATGGCAGGAATTATATCGTTCAGAAAATCGGAATTAAAAAGTATATAATAACCGAACGCGTCCGATGCAATATTTTTTTTTGAAAAAATCTGGTTGGGAAACGTGAACGCTAAGGTTAGGGGTTGATGGCGAAAATTCTCTAAACCAATCTTCATATCCAGGGAACCTTTGACGGTAATGCTTACACGATAAAAATCTGATTTTAATGGCCCTATAGAATTTACAAGACCTTCACTGGAATACATTTCAAAGCCGCGTACAATTTTAGAATCCTGAATATGGTTGTAACCAAAAGGAGAAGTTTTTTCTTTTTCCCTGTGAACAGTTTTAAAATTCTTTAGGTCATACTTAGGAATATCTTTGATAAAGTTTTTCATGACTCATTTTTATTCGTTTTTCGTTTATCAAAAATACCATTATTTTATTCGACCTTTTACGGCTATTTAATGAACTGTCTTGTTCTAGATTTACTGGACGAATAATTTTGGTTCTTCTAGGTAATTGCCAGGCAATCAAATTCGCGTACAGTTTAGTTCGAAACGGACTGATTACTTTTGTTGAAATACACACCCAAAAATACCAGTTGAAAAATGAACAAACGTTTGCGTATTTCATTATCAAAGCAATGTGTTAATTTGTTTGCGGTTTTACAAGCCACTAGGATAATTTAGGATCTAACTTTTTGTTATTGTTGCAGATACACGTGAGTAGCTGCAGGGGAGTAATCTCTCTGGCAATCTTTGCCCCAACTTAATTGGCAGATACGAAGTTTGTCACGGATCAATTTATTAACAAAAATTTAATGTTCCGGTTTAATCCTCTAAACCTAGTAAAGCCGTAATTTCCCACTTTAGTTACTTAAAAAAAAATGGAAAAAATCAATGCCCTGAAAACCGGATCTGATGTTGCTTTCAAAGCAGTATTCGAAAGCTCATGGGAAAAGGTCTATCGTTATTTAGTAAACAAAACAAGGGATGCTGACCAGGCAAAAGATCTGACACAGCTGGTTTTTATCAAGCTATGGACCTACCGGATCAGTTTGTCAGATGAAATTCCATTAGATACCCAAATATTCCGCAAAACAAAACAGGTACTGATCGATTGGCTAAGGGCAGAAATGCGAAAAAGGGAATATATTTTCTCAAATTCCCCTGAGGCTACAGATAGTAGCTGGGACCAGATCAATCATCAGACCGATATCACAAACCATCTTTATTGGGCAATAGACAAACTACCGCCAAAGAGAAAAGAAATATTTGAGCTAAGGCATATACAAGGTTATTCCTATAAGGAAATAGCAGAAAAGCTCGGTATTTCAACAAAGACCATAGACAGCCAGCTGGTTAAAGCCAATATCCAGCTGCGCAAGATTCTGCAACTCTCTATCTGGGCAGCCATCACAGGTTCTGGATTTCTAA
The DNA here is from genome assembly GCF_014692875.1 of Pedobacter riviphilus. Classification (NCBI taxonomy): domain Bacteria; kingdom Pseudomonadati; phylum Bacteroidota; class Sphingobacteriia; order Sphingobacteriales; family Sphingobacteriaceae; genus Pedobacter; species Pedobacter riviphilus. Next base: position 1,372,946 of record NZ_CP061171.1, read on the forward strand.
ATTAATTTTTTTTAATCCCCGGTAGGGAGATCGTCAAAGTCCAGCGTACATGTATCTAAAAAGCTTCACATGGACCAAATAGAGCTGATCAAAAAATTCTTAAGAAATGAATGCAGCAGAGAGGAAGAGATTCTTATTGACCGCATCCTCATGGAAAATCCCGATTTAGTTGACGAACAGCTAAACGCCAAAGAATGGGATAAAGCCGAAGTCCTTTCCGGCAAATCCGATCAGCTAAAAGATGAAATATGGGCTGGCGTTTACGCAGCTACTCGTCCAAGAAAGAAAATAATACAGTTATGGAAACCGCTAAGCCTTGCGGCAAGTCTCGTACTGGTTTTGGGCTTAATTTATTTTCGCTTACCCTCAGGCGATAAAAACCACGGCGATATTACCAATAGCCAGTTAGCGCTAAAGACAGCGAGCAATAAAACAACTGGATACCTGAAGTTTAGCATGCCTGATGGTAGCATAATCACCTTGTCCCCAGGTGCAGCTATTTCATATCCGGAAAACTTTGGTAGCAATAGAAAAATATTTTTAAAAACAGGAAAAGCAGCCTTTGAGATTGCAAAAGATAAGGTGCATCCATTCACTGTATGGGCAAAAAATATTGCCACCACAGCCCTGGGTACGAAATTTACAGTTGCCGAGTTAAAAAGCGGCGTTGATGTTAAACTCTATGAGGGGAAAGTGGTAGTAGATGCCTTTGATCAAAAGAGCAAGAAACGTTCAGACTTTTTAAAGCCCGGCCAGCGCTACACCACTAGTTTAGATAAGAAAACCCAGAGGTTATCAACCTTTAGCGGAGATTTCGATGGTGCTATAGACAAACGCCTGGGGGTGATCAGTAATCTTGTTCCCGGGCTTTGGCTAAGGGTATGAGGATCGTAAATACCCCGCTAAGCGAGGTGTTTAAACAGATGGAACTCGCCTATCAAATCAAAATAGATTTCCAACAAAGCGAGGTCGAGAATAAATACTTCACAGGAAGTTTTAGTGGAAAGGAAACCCCAATGGAAATTTTAAAAATCATTGCTTCCATAAACGAAATCACCGTTCAACGCGATGGATTAGGATATCAGATCCGTGGCCAAATAGAAAAGGCTAGTAAACCTGAACGTTAGCAGCTCGGAATCATAAGCCGAGATAGCAGCCAAACCAGAAACCAAAAAAACTATAAATAAGACTAATGAAAACCCGAAGAAAAACGAGGTGGAAGCAGATCAATTGTCTGCTATTGCTCATGCTATGCCATCTTTGCCTATATGCACAGAAAAATCCAAAAATTACAGGTAAGGTTCTTGATGATAAATCGCTGCCCATACCTTTCGTCACAGTTAAAATCATAAAGGATACTGATACTACCAAGCAGACGAAGGTATTAACAGATTCTCTGGGTGTCTTTTCATTTTCCAACCTGCAGCCCAATGCCAGCTATTCCTTAATTTTTTCCAGTATTGGATTTGAAAACCAGCAGCTCAAAAACCTGAAAGTATCAGCGCAGGGAAACAGCTCAATAGTTATACGGCTGGAAACAGCGGAAACTACCAAACTTAGCGAGGTAGTAGTGGTTGGCTATGGGACACAGAAAAAAGTAAACCTGACGGGCGCAGTAAGTGTAGTTGATGGAAAAGCGCTACAAAACAGACCGGTAAATAATGTCAGCCAGGCACTCTACGGCAATACACCCGGGCTTACCATAGGCTATGGCAATAACGGATTTGAACCAGGTGCTGCCCCGTCGGTTCAGATCCGCGGACAGGGCTCCCCTTATGTGCTTATAGATGGTACCGTTGGAGATATCAATGCCCTAGACCCAAATACCGTAGAGAGTATCTCGGTATTAAAAGATGCAGCTGCATCAGCCATATATGGGGCCCGTGCGCCATACGGCGTCCTGCTGATTACCACAAAATCAGGAAAAGCCAACCAGGCTCCACAGATTGATTTCTCCATCAATGGCGGACCAACTACTATTATTAATAAACCCCGTATGGTTGACTCTTATACCTTTGCCAGAGCTATTAATGAAATGCATGATAACCAGGGCGTGGCCAGGCTATTTACAGGATCCACAATAGATAGGATTATCGCTTATATCAATGACCCTACACTTCCCGAGACAGTCCCCGATGCCTCAAACCCGACCAAGTGGTCAACTTACCAGCTGTCAAATGGCAATAACGACTGGATAAATATTCATTTTGGTTCAGGCTATAGGACACAGGAAAACCTTTCAGTCAGAGGCGGCTCAAAATCCATGGCCTATTACCTGTCTGCAGGGCACGCCAGCGAAAAAGGACCGTTAAAAATGGTCGATGATAAATATGGCCGTTATAACCTTACGGCAAAACTTGACGCCGATATCACCCCATGGTGGAAAATTAGCTCCAATACCCGCCTGACGAACGAAAACCGAGACAGGCCTATTTACAATGGCGAGGGAGGATATGGTATGATCATCCACCAGATATTCCGCACACATCCAGAGGTTTTCCTCAAATCACCAAACGGATATTACTCACAACTATCCCGCATACCGCAAATGCAGGCCGGATACGAACGCTTTACAGATAACGAGCTCATGCAGCGCCTTGCAACTGAAATCCGACCAGCTAAAAATTGGTCTATAAACGCAGATTATTCCATCAATTATAACGTTAATAACTTCGAAGGCGCAAACCTGGTTGCCTATGAAGACCAGGTAGACGGTAGCTTACTACCCATATCGCTCACAGTGCCGTCCTCTATCTCGAAAGATAAAGCAAATACCACATATAAAGCGCTAAATATCTTCTCGTCCTATAAATTTAATATTGGTCCAAAGAACTGCTTTGAGCTAATGGGAGGATATCAACAGGAATCTAATAAATATGATTACCTAAGCGGATTAAAAAGAGAGCTGATAACAAAAGAGGTTATCTCTATCACTACCGCCACCGGCGAGATGCAGGTATCAGATGCCATATCACATTGGGCAACCCAAGGCTTTTTTGGACGGCTAAACTATAATTTCAATGATAAATACCTGCTTGAATCAAACCTTAGGTATGATGGAACCTCAAGGTTTGCCGATAGCAAAAGATGGGGCTTTTTCCCTTCGCTGTCAGCAGGATGGGTAGTATCCAATGAAAAGTTCTGGTCAGCCTTTAGCGGTAAAATCCAATACCTGAAATTGCGTGGATCATGGGGAATGCTCGGCAACCAAAATGTAGCCTCATATCAGGATCTTGCCCTAATAGGGGTTAGGACAAACCTGGACTGGATACTCAATGGCAAAAGATCTGCCTACACGCTAGCCCCAAACCTTATCAATCCATACCTTACCTGGGAATCATCCAGAACTACAGACTTGGGAATTGAATTCTCAGTTCTCAACAACAGGTTAAAAGTAGAGTTTGATTACTATCGCCGCTTAACATTAGATCGATTAGGTCCTGCCAAAGCATTGCCCGCAGTGCTGGGAGCAGCTGTCCCACGAGAAAATAATTCAGAGCTACAAACAAAAGGCTGGGATTTGAGCATCACATGGAAAGGAAAAGCCGGCAGCGACTTCAACTATTCGGTTACCGCAAATGTATTCGATAACATCAATACGGTGAGCAAATACCCAAATCCTACGGGAATTTTAACCACCGATTACACCGGAAAAAAAGTAGGGGAGATCTGGGGATACCAAACAGTGGGCTTAATCCAGAGCCAGGCACAGGCCGATAGGATAAACAGCAGCAAATCGCAGAACTTTATTAACGGCCAGCTATGGAGAACAGGCGATGTCGAATACCAGGATTTAAATGGCGACGGCATTGTCAATAACGGAAAGAATACGACGGGCGATCATGGAGATCTAACGGTAATTGGCAACAATACGGCCAGATACCAGTTTGGATTAAACCTCTCGGCAAGTTATAAAAACTTCGATCTGGGTGTTTTCTTTCAGGGGGTAGCTAAAAGAGACTTATGGTTAAGCGGCAATATCTTTTGGGGATTCAACCAGTGGAACCAATCCTCGTTGTTTCCAAACCATTTGGATTATTACCGCGATAGTGAGGCATCCAAATACTCTGGACTCGGAGTAAACACCGATGCCTACTTTCCACGTCCTTATAGTAATGCAGCCCAGTATGCGAAAAACCAGCAGATACAGACACGTTATCTCCAAAATGGCGCATACATACGCTTAAAAACCTGCAGTTAGGTTATACCATGCCTGAAAGCCTAATGCGTTGGGCAAAGCTAAAAAGAGCCCGGATATACTTCTCGGGAGAAAATATTTACACCATTTCAAAGCTGCCCATAGGTTTTGATCCAGAGACGGCAGCCCTGGGTGAGCTTGGCAATGGAAAGAGCATGTTTTCTCAGGCCATCTGGGCTTTCGGACTGAATGTTTCATTTTAAGGATCGGCTAAAACAAACAGCTAAAAAACAAGCGACAAACAAAACTGACCAAGACGGCTATTCATTAGGCAATGAAAAATAAAAAAGTTATAAGATGAAAAATAAAACGCTAATCATACTCAATGTGGCGATGCTGCTGCTAGCCGCATCTTGCAGGAAAGACTATTTAGATAGGCCACCGCTCACCCAGATAGAAAACGAGGCATATTGGAAGACAGCCAGTGACCTGGAGAAATATACGCTACAATTCTACAATACCTTTCCAGGCTATGGAACGGTAGGGAGTTATATGGGCTATATCGGCTGGGACGGAACAAGAGGATCTGACACCCAGATTTCGGCATCACCGAGCACGCTTTGGAATGGAACGAACCAACCGGTGACTGCTACTGGAAACTGGAGTTGGGAGAACATCAGAAGCGTAAATATATTTTTTAAAAACTACCGCCGCGCTCAGGAGCCATTCGAAAAGATCAAACACTTTGTAGGCGAGGCCCATTTTTTTAAAGCCTGGTTTTATTTTGAAAAAGTCCGCCAGTATGGCGATGTACCCTGGTTTACGGAGACACTGGATATGGAGTCTGAAGGTTTATATAAAGCAAGAGACCCAAGAACATTAGTAATTGATTCAATTTTAGCTAACCTGGATAAAGCCATCGAATACCTCAAGCCCATCTCGCAGGCGGATGGCGGAAACAACAGACTTTCGAAAGAAGCCGCCTTACTTTTCAAATCCCGGGTAGGCTTATATGAGGGTACATGGCAAAAATATCATAAAGGCACCGCCTTTGGAACAACAAATGCGGACCCAAATAAGTACTTAAGGGCTGCAGTAAATGCCTCAGAAGAGTTAATGGTTGCCAAATACGGCAGAGCGCTTTATTCCAACAATAATCCAGACAACGACTATTGTAAACTGTTCTCATTAATCAACCAATCAAACAATAAGGAAGTTATTCTATGGAAAGCCTATTCAGCGAACCTCCAGTCATCGCATTCCTTTCAGATCTATGTATCTGACCGTACCGCAGGGATCAGCATTACCTTACAGCAGGTCTATCAATACCTTGGTAAAGATGGCAATCCTTATGATTATTTCACAATCGGAAAAACCACTAAGGGAAGCGGCTTTTTATCTAAGATAGCAAGCGAATGCGACCCCCGCTTGAAGCAGACCATTTGGACCCCGGGGGAGACCATGTGGGACAATAGCTTCGGAAAAGGTATTTTTGATAAACCCTTTTTAGATAAATCAGGCGAAACGCTAAACAACACAGGTTTCCAGATCCGAAAAGGAAACGACCCCAAAGACCCGCAGGCAGGCAGCGGCGTTTCATGGAACACCAGTTGTGAAACAGGAGCAATTCTTTTCCGCTATGCCGAGGCCCTGCTTAATTACGCCGAAGCCAAAGCCGAACTATCAGAGGTCGTAGATTATTCAAAATCCATCAACCTGCTAAGATCCAGGGCAGGCATGCCCAATTTCAAGGTACAGGCCGATCCCAATAGATCCCGTTATGCCGATTATGGATATACCATAACAGACGAACTACAGGAAATACGCAGGGAACGCACTGTAGAGCTAGGTGCTGAAGGCTTCCGATTTGACGATATCAGGCGATGGGCTGCCCATAACCTGCTAAAAGGCAAACGCCCAAAGGGCTACCCTTACCAAGCCAGTGAGTGGACTGGAAAAAACATCAGCTATAAAGCAGACGCTGATGGATTTCTGGATCCTTTCGTTTCGCAAATGACCAACGGTTATGGCTTCAATCCATCCAGAGATTATCTGGAATGCATTCCACTAAACGAAATTACCTTGAATCCAAAACTTAAACAAAATCCGGGATGGTAAGCACTATGAAAAGAAAAGAAACAATAAAAAACAAAGAAACTCATCAGGCAGGTCAGGTCAGGCAAAGCGCACAAATGGGCAAAACCAAACAAATAAATGAAATGCCCTGCAAACAGAATCCCTTAAGAGTATTAATGCTAATGCTCTTTTGTATCTGTTTGCTCGTTCCAGGCGCCAGTGCACAGAGCGAAAAGCCAGACTTAAGCTTCGGGATCATCGCCGATATTCAATACGCCCAGGCAGCTAGCCGCGGAACAAGATTTTATAAAAATTCACTATCAAAACTCTCCACTGCGATAGGGGAACTCAATAAAGAGAAGCTTGCTTTTCTCGTTAATTTGGGCGACGTGACGGATAGAAACCCAGAAGACCTTAAGCCGGTACTAAACGAGCTTGATAAGTTCTATAACAAAGTCTACAACCTGGTTGGAAACCATGATTATGCCGGGATAGAGAATAACCAAAGTCTTTACAAGGCATTAAACATGCCAGGGGAATACTACGCCGTTAAAAAAGAGGGATGGCGTCTGCTGATGTTAAACACCAACGAGCTTTCCAGTTATGCCAATATAAAAGGCACTTGGAAAGAAGCCGAATTCGATTCGCTCTCAGTAAACGCAAGAAAAGCAGGTAGTAAAAATCTGGAGTCTTACAATGGAGCATTAAGCAGCAGACAAAAGTTATGGTTGGAAAACAATCTGCAGCAAGCGGTATCAAAAAATGAGAAAGTAATCATTTTTTCACACCACCCTTTTAGCTGCGCGGATGGCCTGGAAGTCATCAATGGAAAAGAACTAATCACTTTGGTTTCCAGATACCCCTGTGTAAAAGCACTCATTGCTGGCCATCACCATACCGGTGGATATTGTGAAGAATCCGGCATTCCTTCTGTCATTGTCGAAGGGATGGTAGAAACAGAACAGGAGAATGCATGGGGCGTAGTAGAGCTATATAAAGATAAGATAATGATAAAGGGAAAAGGCAGAGTGACTTCTAGAACCATTGAATTTAAATAATAACCATAATAACCAATAAACAAGAACCAAAATCAAAAATCAAAAAACAATGTTAAACAAAAACCTATTTAAAATCTACAGTGTAGTTTTTGCACTAACACTTCTTTTTACAGCCTGTAAAAAGAATGTATCCGAAAGTCAAAACGAGCTATCAGGGCCTGGAAAACTATCAGCCAAGCAAAGTTCGCAAACGCTAACCGCAGGCCCGGCAATAGTAAGTGCCCACCGCGTAAACGACTTAATCAAGGTCGATGAGATTAAAAACGCCGGAATTAACAGTCTGGAAGTAGATATTTTTGTCGGCACTAAAAATGGTCAGCCAACTTGTTTGATCGGCCATGAGGCAGCAACAGCCACTGGCCAAACTTTGCTGGAATATTTTGCAAACCTCAATCAAAAGATGAGCGGTTTTGAATTCGTGTGGTTAGATTGCAAAGACCTTAATAGTACAGCCAATGAACAGCTTTTCAAAACCACGCTTGAGCAACTGGATAACCTCTACGGAATCAAAAATAGAGTCCTGGTTGAAAGCCGTTACATCTCTTATTTGGTTAATCTAAAACAGGACGGCTGGAAGGTAAGCTATTATTGCAATTGGGAAGATGTGTATGGAAAACCAGCCGCACAGCAACAAACCGCAATGGCCGGGATGTACAGCCAGCTTACTACCTATGGTATAGATGGCATTAGCTACGATGCAGCGGCCGACGATCCTATGAAAAACTATTTTTCATCTAAAACCATAGGGGGCGTACCCGTTAAAATGTATGCATGGGCGCTCTCAAGATATTACGGCGAGACAGACCTTACAACAAAATTAGCTGGCTACAGCCATTTGAGCGTATTATTAATTGCATTTTACCCTCAGCAGATTACATTAGTTAATGGCGCAAATTATAAGCTTGTATCTGCTTTGACTAATGAACCTAGCAAAGTGGTCGACGTTAATGACAGCCCACCTGTTAACGGATCAGATGTATCGCTCTGGACAAACAATTATCCTACATCAAACAACCAGGTATTTAAGCTTAGATCATTAGGCGGAGGATATTACGCCCTGAAAAGCCTTGCAGATACCACAAAAGCCCTCAATGTACTTGGTGGAGGATCAGCCAATAGTACGGCAGTACAGGTGTATGATTTTACCAATACCACAGCCCAGCGTTGGCAGATCAATTATGCCGGCAGCGGATATTATAACCTTACTCCAGCCTGTGCCTCAGGGAAAAACCTCGATGTAAACGGAGGAAGTACAGCCAATGATACCCCAATCCAGATCTACAGCGCACATACTTACAATTCACAGAAATTTAGATTAGTAAGGCAATAACGGCAATTTACATCTAAAACGCCTCCACAAAACGAGTCTCTACCGGGTCAGCAAAACTCGGTAGAGAATTTTTGAAAATTTCATGGAAAGATAGCTAGTAGAGAAGATTCACCAAATTCCAAAAGCTTCGCCCAAAGGTTTATCAAGCGTCTTACGCTGTACCATACTGAATTTACATACTTTCGCCGAAATAAACAGCTACCTTTCTTCATCAAAATATCTAATAGTGATAAAATAATATACCTTGTCCTTTTTCAGGTTAGCGGGAACTAAGACTTAAGTTGTACTTATTATGCTACGGGTAAAAAACTGATTAAAATAAGTGGGGTAAGTGCAGGGTCGATTAAACGGGGTATCATAGTGTTCCAGCATAACTGGACGGTTTGATAATCGCCATGGATTAATACGATGGGTTTGCCCTGTCCGTAAATTTCGTAGTACAGCTTAAGCCCATTAACAGGAGCATAACCAGAAGTATCCGGTTATTGCGCGTGAGCTTTTGTATCATGGAGTTTACATTAATTAAGTTCATTAGTGCTAACATGATTATTTTAATTTTCTGGTTTTATTTGATGGGTTTATATTGCATCCACACAATGTCACAGGTAAATGCTCTTGATTGCAACATTTCCAGGTTTACTCTATCTATAAATGGGGTTAAACCTTTGCCAATCGCTGTGGGATGAAAGTACAGGTTATATTCGTCAATCAGGTTTTCCTGAATGAGGCTTGAAACAAAATAGTTACCGCCGTACACGATTATATCGCCTTTGTTTTGCCTTTTTAATGCCTTAATTTCTTTAGCAATATTATTCCTGGTTATTCTGGTGTTTTTCCAATCATTTCGTTGAAGTGTCTTTGAAAAAACAATTTTCAAACAATCGTTCATCTTAGCCACAAACCCGGGGTCTTCTCCTAAGGGGTCAGTTTTTCTGGCATCCCAGGCCGGAATAAATTCTTCTGCCAACTTTCGCCCCAGTAAAATGCAGTCAACTTGGGCGGTTTGTTGGTTTAGATGTTTTTTTAACTGATCATCAAAATTCCAGGTCATCCAATCCGTTTCGCCATTAGGTCCTGCACAATATCCGTCAAGAGATAGTTGCATTTGTAGTTTCAGTTTACGCATAACGCATTAATTAAATAGTAATCATGTTAAATTAAGCCAAGATCATGTGATGGTACATGCAAAAGCAATAGCAAACTATAGGTGTAAAGTACGCAATAAAGAACTGTGCTACGGTTTAGACTTTATTTATTAGCAAGCTTACTTTTTTAGATAGAATAACCCCCACACCAACTGAGGTTAACAATATGATGGTACAGTATACAGGATCTGGCTTTACCGTCATTAAGAAAACAATGCCAAACAGGATGCTTGTTCTTAACCAGATGGACAGCCGTAGTTTATTGGTGTTTCCGAAAAAACCGATCAGATTCCCGTCAGCATTTTTGATCATTTTCTTGGCACTTTTCATCCTTTTTTCAGTAAACGACCCGCTTGTTAACGCTATAAGAAAGAAGCCAATCAGACCCGATATTACCCAGCTGGTACCCTCCCAAACAGTAGCAGCCATGTATATGCCTGACAGCAGTGTCATTGCTGCACCTATACCAGCTATGGATAATTTTGTGTAAATAGTAACCGCTTCTTTTATTTGCTCGTTTGTAGCGGCGTTACTAAGTTTAAGGATACAAATCCATTCTACACCGAGGCCAGCAAAAAGGAGCAGCACCCCGGATATATGGATAAACAGAACGATATTGTAAATCATGATTCGTTTTTTTTAATTGTGAAAAATCTTAAAGCAATTACTTATAGCTCCGCGCTATCGACTTGTTGAAGCAAGAGCTGTAAATCGGTAAACACCCAGCGTTCCTGCACTTTATCGTCGGCTATCCTGTAAATGGCTATGCCGTTTAAAGTGATGGGTTTACCTGTGGCAGCGATACCTTCAAAATCACCTTCCTGTGTGCCCTGCAACCGCCACCGAACTGCTACCTTATCATTTTCGGCAATTATGTCTTCTGTATGGTAGCTGGCATCGGGCAAGGTTACTTTAATTTTTGAATAGAATGCCTTAAAAGACTGGGGCCCGGCAGGTGTACCTTTCGGCCAATCGTGGGAAATAAAGTTTTCTGCAACTAATTCATCTACCATGGGCATATTCCAGTCTACCAAAACATCTTTGTAGAGTTTTAGGATGATCGCCTTGTTTTTCTCTGTGATATTGTTTGTTTTCATAAAAAAAAATGATTTGTGCTAACTTTTAATTTATCCAACCGGTTTACTCATTAAGCAGGCTACAGTATACAGTTTAGGTAGCATTACAACAGTCAGCTTTATATGAATACTGGGGCGTCTGCATGCTTAACTGATACAGATAGTCACTCCCGGTTTTTCAGATAATTATTAATATCACAAAATTAGAGGGGGGAAGGGGAGAAAATTGTATAATCCTGCTAACTTTTCATTGCAAATGACGGGCGAACCCCAAACATTTTTTTAAAGGTTTTGATGAAGTGTGATGAGTCTGTAAAACCGGCATGGTGTGCACTTTCTGTAAGGGAACAACCAGTTCGGGATTTTATTGCCGCTATTTCTATCTTTTTCCACAGGATGTATTGGCGAATGGATATATTCATATCTTGTTTGAAGATATGAGCCAACCTGCTTTCTGAAACAAACACCTGGCGGGCAAGCTGGTCAATGCTCCAATCTTCTTCGGCTATGTGCTCATGTATCAGCTTTATACATTTGCTGGTGTAATCGCTTATCTTTTTATCGCTTTTTTTATCGAAACCAGGTAGTGAAAATTGTCCACCGCTTTTATAGTGGTCAATTTCTTTCGCATCGAAAACAACAATAGGCCTGTTTTCTAAATTATACAGGTTGATCAGGTGTTCTCCAACTGTAGTGGTTGGGTCAATAAAATAGATATACGATTCACCATGCGAGCAGTCAAACACATGCGGCGTGTTGGGTGATATAATGGCAGCCTGGATGTTTTTAAAATCCTGGTCCCCGGTGGATATATTCAGGGAACCCGAGTTGGCAAAAGCCAGTTCCAGTGCATAATGCGAATGCATTGCTGCGCTGTAGTTTTTTTTAGAGAAGGAAACAATCCCGTCGTCTATGAAAGTAATTGCCATACAGGGTAAGGAAATTTTAATACACGAAGGTACTCTTTATGCCGCGTATTTTTTAGGAAATAAGATGGCGTATTTCTTTCCTGAACAATCTGGATATTAGGGAGAAGTAATGTTGAAAATTGACAGGATTGTACAATTTTCCCACTTATAAACTGCCGTATTTTGCAAAATAGTCTTTTGTTAAAAAAAAATCGTGATATGAAAAAAATAATTATTGCTGTATTGATGGGGTGTTTGTTCCAGGTAATTAAGGCCCAGGAACCCGGCCAGAGTTTGGTTGGGATTTATAAGTCAACAACAAGTCGGGCCTGTATTGTGCTCTATATGTCCGATACACGGCTCCGCGCCAAAGCCTATGAAGATTTGGCTATCATAAAAAGAAATGTTTACACCAGGGAATACCTATCGGGATTGCTGGCCGACAAAAATTGTCCTGATTTTATAGTCAGCTACAACGAATCCGTTTTTGAAAATTTACTTAGCTGGAATGACCCGATAGAATTTACAATTCCTCAAAACAATGCGATTAACAAGGCGATATTAATTTTTTTTACCCATGCCGGTACGAAGTTTAAGCCATTAAAAATAAGATTGTGACGGTTCAAGGTTTTAAGTTTATCAATGTCGGACTGATATCGGGAAATTCAGGTCGGAAGATTTATCGTGTGAATATTTGTAAAGCTCAATTAAAAATCCTTAAAATTAAATGCTTTAGGAACCCACTGCGGGGTTTGATATTTTTTTATCGATTTTTGTTAGTTGCGCCTCAGTTCTGACAATGTAGCCTTCACATTCTTTCTTAAATCAGATGCTGCATCATTGGAGAGCGTAAGAATAGTTTCTACTTTTGATAAAAATTCAAGTTTTGACAGGCGGTTATTGCTTATATTTATCTATTGAACACCATTTAATATATAGCCGTGTATATGATGAATTTGGAAAACAAAAGACAAGAAGGTTAGTTCTATTTCATCAGCACAGCCCCAAAAACTAGCTATGCCCCAAAATTTACCATTGAAAAATATAGAAGCTATAAGACGTGTATTGCCAATGATATTGGCTACAGCCATTTTTATGCAGATGCTCGATTCGACCATACTCAATACATCTCTGCCTGCCATTGCAAAGGATCTCCATCAATCTCCATTGAATATGCAAAATGCCATTATTGGCTATGTATTAACCCTAGCTGTTTTTATGCCAGTAAGTGGTTTCTTATCCGATAAATTTGGTACAAAGAAAGTGTTTATTCTGGCCTTAGTACTTTTCAGTGCGGGGTCACTTTTTTGTTCGCTTTCTGGAAATCTAACTCAACTGGTAATTTCAAGAATAATACAGGGCGTGGGGGGAAGTCTGATGACACCGGTTGGGAAATTAGCGCTGGTTAAGAGCTTTCCAAAGAAAGATTTATTGAAAGCAATGAATTTTGCAATTATACCCGCACTCATCGGACCTGTTTTAGGCCCACTTGTTGGGGATACATGGTAGATTATCTATCCTGGCACTGGATATTTTTGATTAATATACCGATGGGAGTTTTGGGTATTGTGCTCAGCTTGCGATACATGCCTGATTACAGATCTGCTGTGATTGATTTTGACTTGCGGGGCTTTTTAATTTTTGCTGCTGCATCATTATTGCTCTCCATTTCTCTCGAACTCCTTGGGGATGTTGTTTATACTACACCTGCCTTGGCAATTTTGTCACTTGGTGTGTTAATGCTTTATTTTTATTATCGGCATGCTGTAACAGATAATAATCCTATTTTTCCATTGAACTTATTTAAGGTAAGAACTTTTAGGGTAGGCATACTTGGTAATCTTGCTACTCGATTAGGTATCAGTGCAATACCTTTATTGTTACCCATGATGATTCAGATAGCTTATGGTCGATCTGCAGTAGTTTCAGGCTGGATTATAGCACCAATGGCACTAACTGCTATTATTGCAAAATCGCAGGTAATAAAAATTTTAAATAGGTTTGGTTACAGAGCAACATTGATGGCCAATACTTTTATAATCGGGAGCCTGATCTGTGCGATGGCTATACCTGCCATCAGTTCGTCCATTTATTATTATGTACCAATCATTGTGATCATGGGTTTTTTTAACTCTATTCAATTTACAGCCATGAACACCATTTCAATTGCTGATCTGCGTGAGTATCATACCAGTAGTGGTAATTCTTTAATCTCCGTCAATCAGCAACTTGCAATCGGGTTTGGCGTTGCCTTCGGACTAATTATCTTGAAGTTATTTCGCGGGGACGTAAAGCTTATACATGATGATATCCATAATGCATTCAGGTATACCTTTCTTGTAGTAGGTATTTTGACCATACTATCGGGCCTTGTATTTAGAAGGTTACATTTTAAGGATGGTGAGAATTTAAAATAATTGCAGTAAGGTTATTTGGCCCGACTTTTCCTTTTTAAAGTTAACTTTGGGCGAATTAAATATTTTGTTTCTTTTGTAGTTTATAAGAACTTCAAATTCCCTTTAATCAAGCCTGCTACGAGCCCATGTCGCAAATTTTCCGCCAGCATTTAGAAAAATTCATCAAGGTCTCAGACGATCAGTTCAATGAAATCATGGGATATTTCGAAACCAGGATAGTTGTTAAAAAAGAAAATGTACTAGTAAAAGGAAAAATCTGCAAGCATCATTTCTTTGTGCTGGAGGGACTTTTGCGAAAATTCTACATTAACGAAAAAGAAGCCGAACAGACTGTAGAATTTGCCATCGAAACCTGGTGGATTACAGATAACATAGCCTACGAACGGCGGGCAAAGACACAGGCTAACGATCAATATAGGTTAATTGGTGTTATTTGAGGAATTCTAAAAATTCAGAAAGAAATATTTCAGGGTTTTCTTCAACTACCCAATGTGCAGTATTGGGGATGCGCACAGCAGTAACATTTGTTGCTACCTCCTTCATCATTTCCTCCATTATAGCGCCGCTTGTACTTATTGCACCGCCAACTGCTAATACAGGTATCGAAAGTTTTCCATTTTTAGCCAAATATGCACGGTTGTCTGTAACATCCTGATCAAAGGCTCTATATACTTCCAATCCAGCTCTGATTGCCCCTGGTGCAGCGTAAGCAGTGGTAAATATATTAATATCGTTATTGTTAATAGCGTCGGTATTGTATATTCTGTAGTTGAAAAAAGATTGCAGGTATTGTTTTTCACGCCCTGATATTAGCATTTCGGGCAAATCGGGTACATTGTGAAACGCGAAGTGCCATACCCTGTGATCTGTTCGTATCACATCAAAAGCCTTTGTGCCTGGCAAGGGAGCATCTATAACTACGAGGTGCGATGTATGTTCCCTGTATTCCTGTGCATAAGCGTAAGCAACCATCAATCCAATGTCGTGTCCCACCAGGATAGCCGGGCCTTCTATTTTAAGATGTTCTTTTAAAAGATAGTGAATGTCGCCGGCCATTGTCCGTTTATCATAACCAGAAGCAGGCCGCCATGAATCGCCCGCACCGCGATAGTCAACCGCTATTACCCTAAAGCCAGCTTCTGCCAATTTGGGGATAATGAAACGCCATTCCCACCATGTTTGCGGAAAACCATGAATGAGAATAATTACACTTTCTCCATTTCCAGCTTCAACATAATGGATGCGCAATGTATTATCAATCACTGCCATTCCGTGCCTTACCGCTAAATTATTCGAATCTTTTTCTGTCATTACGGATTAATTTATAACAAAGGTCGCAGATCAATTGTCTAAATTTGCTTTACTTTCTAAGGAATAACTACGCTAAACTTTTGAATCGAAGGTTTTTAATTTTTAAATATGCAGGCAGACGAATTACACCATGCGATACTAAATGAATTGCAACTTGATGCAAGAATGAGCAATGCCGAAATTGGCAGGAGGGTTGGTCTTTCGGCTCCGGCAGTGGCAGAAAGAATAAAGCGGATGCAGGACGAAGGGATAATAAAAGGGTTTTTTACAAGCATTGAGTTTTCAAAACTGAACTATTTGCAAAAAGTGCTGATTGCTGTAAAATTACCGCCTGTTCAAGTGAACGTTTTTTTAAAGGAAGCAAAAAAAATTGAAGGAATAACCAACGTAGTTCATACCACTGGAGAATATTGTTTTTTTGTGAGTATGACCCTCAAATCTACAGAAGCGCTAAACACTGCGTTAGACCGGTTAGGGAAACTTGGGGCAACCATCACGTTTTCAGTTTTATCAACCCCGATTGAACATAAATCAATTAATTTACCAACAAAAAAATAGGTTTGTACCTGATTATTATCCTCAGGTAATTAAGGAACTGCGCGAACAGGGAATGATCGGCCAGGCCATTGTGAATGTAAAGGGAAGTACGACACTATTCCAGATAGAACAGGAGGTAGGTAGGATTGAGGAATACATTACCATCATGCCAGTAGTGGATATGAAAAGAGCTGATGCTTCAGCAATTATTGTAAGTTATAACCCCCATCAAAAAACATTATTTAAGCTAACTTCAACACGGATACCTGAAACGAGTTTAAGGTGACAACATTGCGTTAAAATTATCTGCCGAAGACTTTTAAGGCATATTATTAATCGAGTTCGGGTTAATAGGCTATAGACTGCGGTTTGCTATTGCTAAGGAAAAGTAAAAGAATATTTTAAACCCAATCCGTTATCACCTATTAAGTGGAAGTTGATTCGGAGAGACTCCGTATTTCTTTTTGAATATATATGAAAAATGGGAAAGGTCTTCAAAACCGACTTCGAGGTAAATCTCAGTCGGTTTTTTCTTTTTCTCGGCCAAATGATAGTAGGCCAGTTCCAACCTTTTATCTGTTAGCCATTTTTGAGGTGTGGTATCAAACAGCTTTTTAAAATCCCTGTTGAATGTTGATAAACTTCGGCCGGTTAAGTAGCCTAGTTTTTCTAAAGGCATATTGAACATAAAATTGCGCTGCATAAAATCGACCAGGTCGATCTTACCTGGAGCATCAAAATTGGCAAGGATACCGTCTACGCTGGGATCGATCAACCGCAGGATATTAATGGCCTCTTCAATTTTAATGGTAGCCAGACTTTCTGGAAATTCATCCTCCATATCAAAATAAGGAATCAGCGAATTCAGGCAGCTTTCCAGTAGTGGATGGTTGTTAAAACGGTATATTTTCTGCTGTGGTTGTATACTCTTTTTATACTCGGTTTTTTCATAGAACTTCTTCAGTCGCTCGGTCGACAGATGCATCACCACAGTTTTATGTGGTAGGCCATTTTTCGGATAGTTGATAATCGTGGCCAGTTCGTTTCTTGGAATCAGGAAAGTATCACCCGTTTTAAAAATGAAAGTCGATTCCGCCTGAATGATTTTGGTTTCTCCGGAAATGAACCATACCAGCATATGGTCGTCAAACATCAGGTCGGATTTAAACAGCTTATCTTCATAGCTGGAAAGTTTGATTTCCTTGGTCAGGTATTTGGATATATGTTCCATTGTGATAAAGTTATTGGTTTTTGCGCTATTTCCATCATATGCACTGGCCGCCATCGATCAGATACTCCGAACCCGTAATGAAGGAAGCTTCATCACTTGCAAGGAAAGCTATCAGTTTGGCCACTTCTTCTGCCTTCCCAAACCTGGCTAGGGGAATAGTGCCGATCATATGGTCTTCCATAGACTGGGTCAACTCAATCTTATCCATGATCTCTGTTGCTACTGGTCCTGGACTAACCGCATTTATCCTGATCTTACGGGCAGAAAGTTCCAATGCTGCTATTTTCATGACCGCATTTAAGGCTGCTTTACTTGCTGCATAAACAGAAGCCTGGGGAGGGGAGATGTGCGCCGAGGTGGAGGAAAGCAAGATTACAGATGCATTTTCGTTTAAAATTGGGATGAACTTGCTTAAGGTAAAATAGGCACCTTTGAAATTAACGTTCATTACCTCGTCGAAAATAGCTTCTGGCATGTGCTCAATCGGCGAAAATTTGGTGACACCTGCATTTACCACCAAGATATCGATCTTGCTGAATCTTCCGCCAACTGCTGCGGCCAGCGCTTCGATATCCGTTAAACTTGATTGATTTGCAATAAAGCCTGTTACCCTAAGGTCTGATGCTGCCTTTTCTACTGCATCTTTTCTTCTTCCGGTAATGATCACCTGTGCACCGTTTTCTTTCAGCTGTTTGGCTGCAGCATAACCAATACCACTGTTGCCACCTGTAATCAGGGCGACTTTTCCTGTTAAGTTTTTCATGATCTGGTTAATTTAAATTCAATGCCTGTCATTTTTTCTGTTAATTCCCATAGTCTTTTGGCGCTACTTTCATCCAGCGAATAGTCCATTACACCACTTTGATGCAATTTAGCGTTGGTTTGAATGGAAGTATCGTCTGATAACAATTCAGCGATATCAGCATCTTCACAGTAAACGCCGCCAATGTGATTAAGCAATGGGCTGGTGGCTACCCATACCGAAGTTGCAGCACCCTGTGGAATAGTTTTAAGGCTGGCCAATATTTCTGGGCGGATGTTCCCGTTTTCATCAAAAAAGCCCATCTGTTTAAATAATTCTATGTCGGCATCTCTGGCCAGTTCAGTTCCGGCAATCGATCCAGGATGCAGCGAGTAGGCCCTTACCTGATGTGCTTTTGCACGGTTATCCAATTCCAGAGCAAACAGGTTACTGGCTGTTTTTGACTGGCCATACCCAAGCAGTGTTTGGTACTCCCTTTGTTCGAAATTGGGATCATCGAAATTAAAAGCTGCCATATGATGCCCCAGTGAGGAAACATTAACTACGCGAGCGCCTTTAGCGTTCTTAAGTGCCGGCCATAGTTTTGCAACCAGTTGAAACTGTCCAAAGTAATTTGTTGAAAGTTGAGATTCAAATCCGCGGCTATCCCGTTGTAAGGGCACCCACATGATTCCAGCATTGTTGATTAAAATATGGAGCGGTCTGCCTGTTGCCAAGAATTTTTCAGCAAAAGCATGAATAGTTTCGGGCTTTGCAAGATCCATTGCCTCAATTTCTACGTTTGGAATACCTTCCAGGTTTTTCTTTGCTTTTTCAATATCTCTGGCTGGTACAATCACAGTTGCTCCTGCTGTTGCCAATACTTTTGTAGTTTCCAGACCGATACCGGCATTACCGCCGGTTACAATGGCAATTTTTCCTTTAAGATCAATGCCTTTGATGACTTCTGTTGCTGTAGATGTGGCGCTAAAACCTGAACCCAGTGGGTGTTGTAATGCGCCTTGATAATTGTTTGTTTCCATTATTAATTTAATTAAATGTATAGGACAAATTTAGGCGGCTATCCTTAAGCAGATTTTGTTTAGCGTGTCAATTTACTTTGTTTAGAAGGTCAGTTTTTTTGTTTAGCGTGTCAGATATAGGATGATTTATGACCAGGCTACTTTTCTGCTTTCAAGATTCGAAAAACTGTCTTTTTCAATCAATTCACCTGCAAAGTGGTTTTAATTACGCAGAACAAAACGCTCGGATTACCCTTGGTAGGGGGGTAAATTTTAGTATTCCAGCTGTGTAGCACATTTTGACTCTGTTTTAGGATGAAGTGTAATAGCTAAAATAACATGAGTTCAGGATAAAGAAATAGTTAAAAAACAAGAGTAAAAGGTGTTGTTTTTGTATTTTTTAATATTTGAAAATCAATTTATTAACAATTAAAATTTAGCTTAGGTAAGCACAAAAGGACTTTTCGAAACTGCGTTATAAAATTGAAAACGGGACCAGATAGATGGAGGTTCAATGATTAAAATCTTCCGCTTACAGTTGGTTCAGCCTTGAATAAAAGTGAGCTATGAGTGGATAAAACACCCAGTGTGGGCCCTTCATAGGGCAAAGAATATCCAAAGATCTTTTGTCCTTTTTTATTGTCCCAAATTTTCAGCTTGATCCCAAATTTGGTTTTACAGGCTATAGGAGCTTTAACTGCAGGTGCTACTACTAACAAGGTTAGCTAAAGCAGTTTAAAGGATTTTGTATTTGCCCAAAAAGCAGGTGCGAAACATCAAACGACCAACTTCCATTTTAATTCAAAATTGTATTAATCACTAAATCTGGCCGGAGTCGTTTCTATAAAACCAATACTGCTTTCTAATAATGGATAAATTTACACAATCGTTTGCGCAAAAAAAATACAAATATATTGTTGTAAATTTAGCTTACTATAGATTTTTAAAGAGTTTGATTGTAAAACTTATGGAGCTTTATGAGTATCAATATGATCATAGTTCAGACGTGAAACGTTTGATTAATTAGTATTATTACAGTGTCTATGCCCAATAGAAGTTCTTTAAGCGACAATGAGTTAATTGAGTTGATAAAAATTGGCGATCAAGCAGCATTTGCTGAAGTTTATGAAAGATATTGGACAATGTTATTTTTGCATGCCCGCAACCTTTTAAGGCAAAATGAGGAGGCTGCAGATATTGTACAGGAGTTGTTTACAGGTTTATGGTTAAAGTGTAGATCGTTGGAACTGAATACTTCTCTTTCTTTTTATTTATATAAGGCGGTTAGAAATAAGGTTTTCGATCACCTTAAGCATAAAAAGGTGATGAATGATTATCTAAAATCTATAAATGATTTTATGCTTGAAGAACATTTTACTTCTGATCATTTATTAAGAGAAAGGGAATTGGGTATTATTATTGAAAATGAAATTAATGCACTTCCTTCAAAAATGCGTGATGTATTTGTACTGAGTCGCAAGCAACACCTTTCCTATCAACAAATTGCAATTGAATTAAAAATTAGTGAGCATACCGTTAAAAGTCAAATAAGCAATGCTTTGCGGATTTTACGAAAAAAAGTTGGTGCATCTTCATTCTTAATCTTCTATCTAATACATCGTTAGATTATTTTTTAATCTTTTTTTAACATTCATCTCATACTCGGGTAAAAGTAAATCGTCTTAACGTGAAATTAAGCGAGAAACTTTCTGATGAACCAAATAGAACTACAATCTTTACTCGAAAAATATTTAAAAGGAAACTGTACTCCTAACGAAATTGTATTGCTAGAAAGTTGGTATCTCGCTAAATCCAAACAAGATAAATTACCAATAGAGGAGAAAGAACTCCTTTTATATAAGGAGCTGATCTGGCAAAATATTCAGCCGAATATAGATGTTATAGAAAAGCCGGCAACAAACCATTATCGCTTTTGGATAGGAATATCTGTGGCCGCCTCTATTACTTTTGCATTATTTATTGGAGGTTATTATTTAATTAGATATCAATCAAAAGAACGCGCCAGCGCGCAATTAAAGCAAGATATTTTACCGGGAACAAATAAAGCAATACTGGTTCTTTCAAATGGCAAGCAAATTAGCTTAGCCAGTGTACAAGCAGGAGTTATTGCACAGGAAGGAAGCATTACTGTTAAAAAACAGGGCACAAATATTTTAAGTTATAAACAACTTTCCAGTGGTAATATTGGTAAGTCGCTTGCTTACAATACAATAAGTACTCCTAATGGTGGCCAGTGGCCTGTAATTGAACTGCCAGATGGAACAAGGGCCTTTCTCGATGCCGCATCATCCATTTCTTTTCCAGTGTCTTTTAGCAAGGAGCGCAAAGTTGCCATTACCGGGCAGGTCTATTTTGAGGTAGTTCATGATTCGAAAAAACCTTTCCGCGTAACCGTTAAAGGTATAACTATTGAAGATTTAGGTACATCTTTTAATATAAATGCATATGATAACGAATCTGCGATTAAAACAACCTTAATAGAAGGGAGTGTAAGCGTTGCGAAAAGAAATCAAACATTAATAATAAAACCTGGAGAGCAGGCGCTAGCATCCGCCGGAAATGAAAACATTCTAGCTAAGCAAGTAGACGTTGATGAAATAATTGCCTGGAAGAATGGATTATTTCAGTTTAACCATACGAATATTGATGTGGTTATGCGACAGATTGCAAGATGGTATGATGTAGAAATTGTTTATAAAGAAGATGTTTCTGACATCTCTTTTACAGGTAGCCTCTCTCGCAACTTAAAATTATCCAAATCGTTGCAAATACTCAGTATTACTGGCCTTCACTTTAAAATAGAAGGCGAAAAAATTATAATAACAGCCTAACTTAAAAACAACTAAACTAACCAAAATAAGAACTATGGAAAAATAAATACCAAACAAGTAAAGGTTAAAGAAAAATACCGGAAAGTGGTGGAACACTCCCCGGCAAAAGATCTGAGTTAACCTTCCTGTTTCGTTTGAGCTAGAACAGGTAAAATTATAGAGCAATATCCCTAAACATTAACCCAAACCGAACAAAAGTAATGAAAATTTTCTCATTCAATTTGGTCATAGTACGCCTATGGCTACCACCCAAGCTATTAATGGTTATGAAATTAACCCTTATAATATTAATGATAGTGCTTACACAGGTAAGTGCGAAAGTATTTAGTCAGCAGATTTCGCTAAATGAAAAAAATGTGCCTTTAAGTAAGGTTTTGGAATCTATTAAAAAACAAAGTGGATTTTTAGTGCTTTACCAGGATCGTGTAATGCAAAAGGCTAATCTGGTAACCGTTCGTAAAAAGAATATTTCATTAAAGGAGGCACTTGACCATTGCTTTTCGAACCAGTCTTTAACTTATGAAATTTTAGAGAATACGATTATTGTTAAGTATAAACCTGCAGTAGAAAAAAATAAGAATCAAGAGCCTGTTAACGCTAGGTTAAACGTAAAAGGAAAAATAGTTGATGAAAGTAATAACCCTTTACCGGGTGCAAGTATTAAAGTAAAAGGTACAACCATCTCAACAGCTTCAAGTTTAAATGGAGAATTTGCGCTGAATAACCTGTCAGAAGATGCAGTTCTTGTGATTTCTTTTTTAGGTTATAACACCAAAGAAGTTCCTGCCAAAGCAAATCTTGGTACTATACAACTTGTTCCATCTCACTCTAGTTTAAATGATGTTGTGGTGGTTGGTTATGGTACTCAAAAAAGACTAAATGTTACCGGATCTATTGCCCAGGTTAAGGGGACTGAACTGGCAAAAGCACCTGTAGCTAATATTAGCAATTCGCTTGTTGGGCGTTTACCGGGTTTAAGAGCCATTCAAAACAGTGGAGAACCAGGGAATGATGGCAGCACAATAGATATACGGGGTTTTGGAGCCGCACTTATCATTGTAGATGGTGTGCCAGCAGATTTTTCTCAGATAGATGCAAATGAAATAGAAAGCTTTTCAATTTTAAAGGATGCATCAGCCGCGGTATATGGTGTAAGGGCTGCTAATGGTGTAATATTGGTTACAACCAAAAAAGGAGAAATGGGAAAACCACGCATAAACTACACAACCTATTATGGGTTGCAAAATAATGCTACAAAATACCCTGAGCTGGCCGATGCAGGTACTTTTGCCGAGCTTAGTAATGAAGGTGCCGTAAATGCATGGGTAAAATTAAATAATCCTTCGGCCGCTTTATCATTGCCTTTTACAAAAGAGCAGGTAAGTCAATATAAAAACGGCACTTTACCATCTGCAGATTGGTTTAATTCTACTATTCGCAAAAATGCACCTCAATACTATCAAAATTTAAATGTAGATGGAGGAACGGAAGATGTTAAATACTTTTTTAACGTTGGCTACCTAAATCAGGACGCTATATGGAAAAGCAATTCTACCCAGTTTAAACGGTACAATATTCGCAGCAACATAAGTGCTAAGATTAATAAACGCCTTACCGCCGAACTTAATCTTAGTGCCCGATTAGAAGACCTTAAAACACCTGGTGTATCTTCTGGCTCAATTATGGCTACACTTAAAAGAGAAAGTCCTGTTTTTCCTATTTATGCTAATGATAATACCGATTATTTGGCTCCCTCTAATGTACAGCAAAACTCTCTGGCTCAGTCTGATAACAAAATATCAGGTTATGGCACAGATCGTACAAAGTTTTTTTCGGGCATTGCCAGGTTAACATACGATTTACCATGGGTTGATGGATTAAATGCAAAGGTTACTTATTCTTATCAAAATTCGGATGAGGCTTATAAAAGCTATATAAAGAAGTATAATTTATATAAATACAATACCGTTACTAAGACTTACGATGTTGATTATACAGCTAATGATCCAAGTAATTTAACTGTAACTGATAATCATAATGATAACCAGGCCTTACAGCTATCTTTAAACTATGTCAAAAAATTCAATAATAAACATAATGTTTCGGGTTTGCTGTTATTTGAAAGAACGCAAACAAACAGTTCTTTTCTTTCAGCATACAAAGAATTTCTGTTAGATAATTTAGATGAGTTATTTGCAGGTGTATCTAATAATCAGAGCAATGATGGAAGCTCTGCACAAATTGCACGTGAAGGTTACGTAGGAAAGTTTAATTATGATTACTCAGGGAAATATTTGATTGAACTGGGGTTTAGATATGATGGAACTTATAAAGTAGCACCAGATCATCGATTTGGTTTTTTTCCAAATGTTTCTGTCGGATGGAGAATCAATGAAGAAAACTTTCTTAAAGACAATAAAACTATTGATAATTTAAAGCTTAGGGCTTCTTTCGGAAAAGTGGGAGATGATGGTGGAGATAACGCAGGGGCAGCTAATTACATTATACCATTTCGCTATATCCCGGGATATAATTATCCAAATAACAATTATATTTTCGGCACTCAGCTTATTCCTGGTTTAACAACCAGCGGTTTAACCAATCCATTACTTACCTGGTATACTTCTTATACGAGCAATTTAGGAGTTGATGTTTCTTTATGGAAAGGAATGTTAAGCGCTTCTGTTGATGTTTTTTACCGTAAAAGAGCAGGGTTGCTGGCTACACGGGTTTTAAGTTTGCCTAATACATTTGGTGCAAGCTTAC
The DNA here is from genome assembly GCF_014692875.1 of Pedobacter riviphilus. Classification (NCBI taxonomy): domain Bacteria; kingdom Pseudomonadati; phylum Bacteroidota; class Sphingobacteriia; order Sphingobacteriales; family Sphingobacteriaceae; genus Pedobacter; species Pedobacter riviphilus. The sequence continues at coordinate 1,397,555 of NZ_CP061171.1, forward strand.
CACAAGAAAATCTTAATGGCGATAATACCAGAGGTTTTGAAATTGAGGTTACACACAAAAATAAAGTTGGAGATTGGAACTATAGCATTTCGCCAAACTTAACATTTACGCGTAGTAAAAATGGTTATTTAGAGCAGAGTCCACAAACCAGTTCACTTGGTAATTATCAAGGAAATATGACGGATAGATGGATTAATATACTAAGGGGTTACCAGGCCATCGGACAGTTTCAATCTCAGCAAGAAATTAATACTGCACCTGTACAGGACACTCAAGGCAATAAAACCCTTTTGCCGGGAGATATTAGATACAAAGATTTAAATGGCGACGGTGTTATAGATAGTAGAGATCAAACTGTAATTGGCAGAGGCGCAACGCCCGAGATATTTTTCGGACTTAATCTTAACGTTAATTATAAAGGTTTTGATCTTTCGGTATTGTTACAGGGTGCATCAAATTTTAACAGGTATTACAGTGAAGAGTTGCAAAATCCGTTTTTTAACAATGCCAATACCTTATCTATGTTTAGTGATCGCTGGCATAGGCAAGATCTTTACGATCCAAATAGTGCCTGGGTTCCTGGAAAGTATCCTTCAACAATGATTTCGGGATCGCCAAATAATCAGCTTTTTTCTACTTTCTGGTTGCAGGATGCTACTTATTTAAGAATAAAGAATGTGGATTTTGGTTATACTTTTCCTAAAGAATTAATTGGAAAAATTGGCATGCGCAAGGCAAGGATATATGTGTCAGGTCAAAATGTATTAACCTTTAGCAAGGTTAAGTTTATTGACCCTGAGCAGCCTAGCGGAAGAGGTAATTTTTATCCTCAGCAAAAGTTATGGTCGTTAGGTTTAAATGTTGGTTTTTAATCAGAAAATTATGAAAAAATTAAAATATATAGCCTGTTTTTGATATTGCTAACAGGTATAATATCTTGTAAAAAAGACTTTTTAGATAGAGAACCGAAAAATTTGGTTTCAGAAAATGTTGCTTATGGAAGTATAAGCGGTGTTACTGCATTAACCGTAACACTGTACGATGGCTTGCCAACAGAAGATTTTGATTACACTGTGAGCGATGAAGCTGGTTTTCCATCAACAACTACCGATGAGGCTGTACGATCTTATGTTTGGGGCAGTATTAACAATGCTGTTATGGGAAACTGGTATGGCAATTGGAATTATTCGAGAATAAGAAGAGTAAATGATTTTATAGAAAAAATACCAAATGCAGCTATAGATAATGATTCGAAAAAGCGCTTTTTGGCAGAAGCAAGGTTTATCCGTGCTTTTGAATACTTTTCTTTAGTAAAACGTTATGGAGGTGTTCCGCTGGTTACCAAAGTACAGGAATATAAAACCGGAGATGATGTAGCGGGTTTAATTGTTCAACGAAGTAAAGAACAGGATATTTATGATTTCATCTCAACCGAATTAGATGCTGTTGTTAACGATTTACCAGAAGATTATGGCAATGACCCGGCTAATGCTTTCCGCGTAAATAAATATGCTGCACTTGCTTTAAAATCAAGGGCGATGCTTTATGCCGCATCAAGTGCTAAATACGGAACAGTTCAGCTTAACGGATTGGTAGGAATTACACCAGGTTTAGCCAACGCTTACTGGCAGAAAGCTATGGATGCAGCCGATTTAATTATTAAATCAGGTAAATATGAATTATATGATGTTAATGCAGATAAAGCGGCCAATTTCCAGCAGTTATTTCTAACATTGGGTAGTTCTGAAGCTATTTTTACAAAGGTTTATCAATCGCCGGATAAAGCCCATAGCTTCGATTTTTATAATGCTCCGCAAAGTTTCAGGGTAGATTATGGAAATGCAACTAACCCAACCCTCGAAATGGTTGAGGAATTTGAATATAAGGATGGCTCTCCTGGTATATTGAAAGTAAATGATGCTGCAGGAAATCCGATTGTTTATAACAAACCTGCCGATTTATTTAAAGATAAGGATCCAAGGATGTTTGCTACAATTTTAACACCTTTTGATTCGTGGCAGGGTGGAGTGGTCGAAATCAGAAGAGGAGTAATTGATAATGGAGTAAAGAAAACATCCGAAAGTCTGTCAGCAGTTTATCCGGCTGGAGGTACTTTTAACATTGTTGGTAAAGATGGCCCTTTAACCACCAATGACCCTACTAAAACAGGGTTTTATATTAAAAAGTTTATGGATCCTGTAAACCGTGTTCCTTATGGAAGGTCTACCACGCCGTGGATGATTTTTCGCTATGCTGAAGTGCTGTTAAATTATGCGGAGGCTGCTTACGAACTGGGAAACAGTTCTGCAGCCATAGATGCTGTGAATCAGATCCGTAAAAGAGCTGGAATAGCTACAGTAGGTTCCATTACGATAGATAAAATCAGGCATGAACGGAAAGTAGAACTTGCGTTTGAAAATCATCGTTTCTGGGACATTCGCCGATGGCATAATGCAACCACAATCTTGACTAATACACAATTTCATGCCCTTTACCCGTGGATTATGTGGCAAAATGGAGTTGATCCGGGCAATATGAAATATACTTTCGAAAAAGCAATAGCTCCAAAACTTACACGTACTTTTCCTGAAAAATTATATCTGGAGCCAGTGCCACAGCAAAACCCGCCATATATTCAAAATCCAGGTTATCAATAAGATGAAAATATTAAAAGATATAAAATGAAAAAATTATTTATATGCTTCTCTTTTTTATTGGTCGTGTTTTTAAATGCGTGTAAAAAAGACAACTACAAATCGCCAGATGCAGAACTTTATGGAAATATTGTTGATGCAACCACAGGTAAAAATGTACCGCAACAAACAAATGTAAGTGGCGGTTATCTACAACTTTTCCAAACAGATTATCCTAAACCAACCGCAATACAAACGGCGTTACATGTTGATGGGAGTTATACCCGCGGATTTATGTTTAGCGGTCATTACAAAGTAGTACCAACAGGTCCTTTTTTCTATCGGGATACACTAAATGTAAATGTAAATGGATCAACTAGGCTGGATATAAAAGTGATTCCATACCTTACCGTTACAAGTGAATTACTTAGTAAAACGGCTAAAAGCATTACCATTAGGGTGAAAGTTACCCAGCCCGCGCAAAACACTCAAAAAATAGCCAGAATACTGGCTGTTGCGGCAACATTTAATACAGTTGATGTTAATAACTATAATAGCAACAGGGGGCTAACCAATACGGAAGCCATTGATAATGCAGTGGTTGTAAATACGAGTTACGATTATACCATTACAGATTTAAAACCTGGTACCCTTTATTATGTTCGCGGTGGGGCCAGAACAATAAACACCGGAAGTTATTATAATTATGCACCTATGTTAATGGTCACAACTAATTCCCAATAAATTAGCAGCTCAAATGTAATGAGCTTCGTAAAAAGAGCTCATTACTTTAATTTTTAGGCTTCATTGGGCATTCTGTTTACGATGGATTAATAATTCTTCAGTCTTCGTGGAGAATGGGCTTAATTCTTGCTGCTTTAAAATGGATGTTTTTATTATACTGAGTAAATTGCCTGCACATAAATATGACCAGTTATGCTTTGCTCACTTAACGTTCGGGACCCATATGAATATGAATGATTAGCATTCAGAACTTAACTATTGAATGCGTATCTGATAAAATACCTGAAGTTGTATTTTTTGATACCATTCGCTGTCTCTCCAATTAAATAGATCTTCTAGCTAAAATTTAACTGCATTCCTTTATCTTTGCCGCGAATTTAATATTCTTAATTGTGATTAATGTAAATAATATCTCCGTTTCATTCGGTGGAACTACCCTTTTTAGCGACGTAACCTTTTCGATAAACGAGAACGATAAAATCGCTCTTATGGGTAAAAATGGTGCAGGCAAGTCGACCATACTAAAAATAATTGCTGATGTAGCTAAACCTACTTCTGGTAGTGTAACAGGTCCGAAAGAAGCTGTGATTGCCTATTTGCCCCAACATTTGCTCACTCATGATCATGTTACTGTTTTTGAGGAGACCATGAAAGCTTTTGCAGAGGTAAACCAGATGCAAAAAGAGCTTGATGAGCTGAATGAGCAGCTTACTATCCGTACCGATTATGAAAGCGACGATTATATGAAGCTTATCGAGCGTGTGTCGGAGCTAAGCGAGAAATTTTATTCTATTGAAGAAACCAATTATGATGCGGAAGTAGAGAAAGTATTAAAAGGTTTGGGTTTCGAACGCAAAGACTTTACCCGCCAAACGTCTGAGTTTTCGGGCGGGTGGCGAATGCGTATTGAGTTGGCTAAGATTTTATTAAAGAAACCTGATCTCATCTTATTGGATGAGCCTACCAACCATATGGATATCGAAAGTATTCAATGGTTGGAAGATTTCCTGATCAATTCGGCAAAAGCCGTAATGGTCATCTCACACGATCGTACATTTGTAGATAATATTACCAATCGTACCATCGAGGTAACCATGGGCAGGATATACGATTATAAAGCCAAATATACCCATTATCTTCAACTGCGTGCTGAGCGCCGTATACACCAATTAAAGGCTTACGAAGAGCAGCAGCGTTTTATTGCCGATAATCAGGAATTTATCGATCGCTTTAGAGGAACATATTCTAAAACCTTACAGGTGCAATCGCGCGTAAAAATGCTCGAGAAACTCGAAGTAATCGAAATTGATGAAGTGGATACATCGGCATTAAGATTAAAGTTTCCGCCATCACCGCGTTCAGGTCAGTATCCGGTAATGGTAGATGAACTGACCAAAACTTATGGCGATCATGTGGTTTTCGAAAAAGCATCTATGGTGATCGAACGGGGAGAAAAAGTGGCTTTCGTTGGTAAAAACGGCGAAGGTAAATCGACCATGATTAAAGCCATTATGGGTGAGATTGATTTTGAAGGTAGTTTAAAGGTTGGGCATAATGCTAAAATCGGGTACTTTGCACAAAATCAGGCTGCTTTACTTGATGAGAACCTTACGGTATTCGAAACCATTGATCAGATTCCATTAAGCGATGGCACGATAAAAATCAAAGACCTTTTAGGTGCCTTTATGTTCAGCGGCGATGATACCACTAAAAAGGTTAAAGTACTTTCTGGCGGCGAGAAAACCCGTTTGGCCATGATTAAATTGTTGTTAGAGCCTGTAAATGTATTAATTCTGGATGAGCCAACTAACCACTTGGATATGAAAACCAAAGATATTATTAAAGACGCGTTGAAAGATTTTGATGGTACTTTGATTTTGGTATCGCATGACCGGGATTTCTTAGATGGATTGGTACAAAAAGTATTTGAATTTGGGAATAAACGTGTGCGTGAACACTTTGAAGATATTAAAGGGTTCTTAGCTTATAAAAAAATGAATAGCTTGAAGGAAATTGAGCAAAGTTAAATAGGGTTTCCAACACTGTATTTTAAAAGCAGTTCTGAAAAGAGCTGCTTTTTGTTTTCAGGCAGGGGCTAGCCTCATAAAAATAAAACTTAACAAAATAACTAGCTACACTTATGGAAAACAAGCAGTTCTGAAAAGAGCTGCTTTTTGTTTTCAGGCAGGGGCTAGCCTCATAAAAATAAAACTTAACAAAATAACTAGCTACACTTATGGAAAACCGGATTGATGAAATGCTAAAAAAATATAACTTGAACAAAGCAAACAGTATTTTATCTTTTTTAGATGATTTTAGAGATGAGGCTGAGGTTAGGGGATATTGTATGAGGGTTTTACAGGCTTATTCTGATTTGAAAAAAGAAGACTGGATAATCGGAATAGAAGGAGGAGACTACATTTACAGTTTTGATGGCCATTTGATTTTTATCACAGATGATATCTGGAGCTTTAATTTAGTGGCAACGCAACCCGTATTGGAATTGTTGGCGGGAAAAATGCGAATGCTGAAGCAATCGGGGCTTTGAAATAGGTAGCGTAAGCTAAAGGAAAAAGAGTCGTCTTAAAAACTTTTCCCTTTTTTATCATTTTTAAGCAAATGGCATATTTGGAATCAATAACTTCTTCATGTGCATTTTTAATTAAAACACTTGAACACTTTATTCAGAAATAAGATTACTATTTAGCGCTAATCGATGCTTTTAGTGGGATTTCTAAATTTTTTATAGCACCAATTGGAGCAATCTTAATTGATCTGTTTCCTTTGGCTAGGTAGAAATAATAAATACTATTTGTGCTAATCAAATAAATGTCTTCAGATTCGCCGTTCGAATAATTCAGTTTGCGGTCGTATTTGAGTTCGTTTTTGCTGATGTGTTTCGATAAGTTTTTCCCTTGGCCAAGTCCAATTCCCAAAAACAGTGATAGTAGCCCAATGGCAAAAACAATAGTGAAAAGTTTCGAAAAATGATTTCCTACTTCCTCTTCACTAAGTGTTTCAGGATTTTTTAGGCCAGAAAGATTTTGTGCCCACTTTTTATCCCTTCGCTTTGCCAGATAGGTTGGGTAAGCATAAGCGAGGATAATAAAACCTGTTGTAACGATTAATACCACCGGATGAGATGTTAATGTTGCCACCGGACTGATTAATACATCCATAATTGTAGTGTACTTTAAAATGTTTATACCAATCTGATAGTAAAAAATGCTTTCTTTTAATATACCCATCACCACAAGGAACAGGTAACCATATGGTAATAACTTTTGTAAGTTTTCTGAGAGTTTCATTTGCTAATGATGTTATTTAGTCTAGAGGCAAACTTTATTTTGAATGCAAAATAGAAAAAATAACTGTTCCATTGGTTGTTTTGTGTGACAAGCAAAATTATGGGTCAAGATGATTTACTTTTAAAGCTGCTATCATTTATTGAACTGGGATGGAACAAGCGCAACAATTTCTTCTTTTGTAACTCCTCCCACCTGCTTAACGTCTGTTTGGGCGGCAGAAAAACGATCTATGGTTAAATTTGTTGCTTTGCCCATAACCAATGTATGACGATTGGTACTCCCTTTGAGTTTTAATGTACTATTGTCGAGGATTTCGGTATATAAGCCCTCACTACTGGTGTCGATGTCGGCAAAGGCATTTTCCTTAAGAATGATCTGGAGAAATTTGGTGCTGAGTTTAACTCCTGTTTTCACTACTGCATTTTGATCAGCCTCGATGCGATAGATATCGTTTACATAAACAACAAGTTTACACTTTTCATTATGGAGGTTGGTAATACGTAATACTTCGCCCTGCTGGATAACTTTCACATTTCCAATGTTATCATCTGCATAAGATATTCCGATGGTGGGCTGCTGCACCAATATCACTTCTACATTGCCTTTTATCACTATCTTTCTAAAGTTTTGAATCTTGTAAAGGATCGTTCTGTTTTTTTCTGTAGCCCTTAAGTTGTTAGGAAAGATAGCCGTTAAGGTTATCACGGCAGATACCATGGTGATTAGCGTTTTAATTGAGGTTTTCATTGTGTTTTTAATTAAATGTTAAATTTGTTATGCTCATGGTGGTGTGCTCATGCGAATCAGTTTGCACCAATATGATTCAGTTTCGTGGTTAACCAAGCTGATGCCAAAAAGCGAATATCTCCTTAATCGCTCTCTAACAGTTGTTTTTGCTTATTTATGTTTAAGTTGTGTTCATTTCCGAACAGTCGATGTGCGGCAGCGAACACCGCAAAACCCTTTATTCACTGTGTTAAGTCAATCTGGAATTACTATTTCAGTTGTTAAGCACAGTACATATAGGATTATATTCATTATTTTAGTGAAATTTAGGGTATATTGAGTCAGTTGTTTTGAGTAAAAATTACGATGTCAGTAAAAATTAATCGCCAAACACAGCAGAAATTTCAACAATTGCTGGTTATTATTCTTTCCTGGATGATGACTGGAGTTGTAATTGCTATTTTTGAGGATCTTGTACTGCATACCCGAAATTCTTTAGGACCAGTACCTGGTTATACATTAATTTCTTCAATTGCACTAAATGCAGTTATTGGCCTGTTTGGAGCCCTGTTAGGGGGGAGTTTGCTTGTATTCTTTGTAAATGTAAAATACAACGATAAGCCTTATGGTTATACCCTTTTAATTGTGGCCGGATCTTTTTTAGGTGTTATTTTAATCGTAAACGAAATACTGAGTCTTTATGAATTAGGGGATTCAAAAAGATTTTTGAAAAATGGATTGGTATGGGCCATTGTGGTTTCCATTACACAGCTGCTGCTACAGATAAACAGTAAGTTTGGACAAGGGATTTTCTGGGATATTATTAGTGGAAAATACAATACACCTAAAGAAGAATCACGGATTTTTATGTTTCTCGACTTAAACTCATCAACCGCAATTGCCGAAAGTCTTGGAGATAAAAAATACCATGAATTGCTAAAAGATATATTTATAGATATTACCAATCCTATTTTAGAAAACAGGGGAGAAATATACCAATACGTAGGCGATGAAGTAGTAATTGCGTGGCGCTATGATGAAGGGTTAAGAAACAATAAATGCATCAATTGTTTTTTCGATATTAAAGCGCATCTGTCTTTTTTGAGAGATAAATACATTGGAAAGTATGGTTTAATACCTGCTTTTAAAGCAGGTATTCATTGCGGAAAAATTATAGCAGGCGAAGTGGGGATTATAAAACGGGATATTACCTACTCTGGTGATGTACTGAACACCACCTCAAGAATCCAGAATATGTGTAAGGAGTTTAATCAAGAAATGCTGGTATCAATAGCACTGATTGAAGAACTTCAGTTAACAGATCATTATACCACCCAAATGTTAGGTGCAATTAAACTCCGCGGAAAGGAAAAAGAAATGCAGCTGGTAGCAGTAAAGCCTGTTTAATACACCCAATTGGCAACTACAAATTGAAGGATAGCTTTAATATTTTGTCTTATTTCTTGTACTGTTAACGTTTTTTTTGATTAGAAATGTCGGTATTGTTTTTTTTTAAAATGTATTTATATGTTATTAAAACGATTTATGTGTGTTGCAGGCGTATATTATTTTTTTATGATAATATTTTATAGTAAGAAGACAGGATAGTACAGGATGGGAATTTTGTTCCACCTTTATATATTTATGAAATAATTTACTAACCAAATAACTTTTTAACCAACTATTTAATTAACGAACGTTAATACATTTTATGCAATAAAAATCTACTCACCCCTTTAAGTCAGTTTGCGCATTTTTTTAATTTCTAATTGATTTAGATCCATAGCTTTTTATTGCCCAGTATTTTAATGGCCGTTTATCCAATGAAATTGCTATGAGTAAAATTTTACAGAAATTTTTAATCGTTAATTTGACGATTATATTCATTCTCAGCGCTTGCCGGAAAAAAGAATTTGATGAGTTCTATGGCCGTCCTGAAACGTTAGCCGATCCAATTTATCAGCAACTTCAGGCCAAAGGGAATTTTACCAGATTTTTAGATTGTATCGATAAATCGGGCTATAAAGAAACCTTAAGCAAAGCTGGTTCGTGGACGGTTTTTGCGCCAACAGATGCAGCTTTTGCCACCTACATGTCTGAAAATAACTTAACAGAGATAAATGCAACACTGGCTTCGGCAATCGTGCGTTATTCAATGACTTATGACGGGGAGAAAGTAGAACGTTTAAGCGATAATTTAACGGCAAAAGGGTTTGTTAAAAATGTTGGTTTTAGGCGACGTACCGTTTATTACGATTTTGTTTACGATGGGATAGACAATGATGGTAAAGCAATAAAGGTAATTGCGGGTAACCGTAATGGAAGTTATTTGCCAACTGATTTTAACAATAAAAACCTGCCCTTTTTCCTTACACCCTTCGTTACTTTTGCAGGAATAAGTGCTTTAGATTATAACTATTTTTACCCCAATACCGAGTTTACCGGAAAAAATGTGGGTCCTGGAAAAATTATTGAGCAGGATATTGTAGCCGAAAATGGTGTAATCCATATTGTAGATAAGGTGCTTACCCCACCTCAAAGCATCGATCAATATATCAGCACTAAAGCACAGTATGGCGCCTTCAAATCCCTTTTAGACAAATATGTAAGCTATAATTTAAATACTGATATTACCCATCGTTACCAGGTATTAACAGGTAAAAGCGATAACGTTTATGCGAAAAACTATAGTGCATTGCTTGGTTTTTCGCCCAATAACGAGAATTACCTAAAAGAAGATGCCAACGATGCACAGATTGGGATGTACACCATTTTTGCACCAACTGATGATGCGGTAGAGGCTTATGCAAAGGTGCTGTTAAAATATTATGCAAAAAACAGGTTACAGCCCGGAAACTACAAGGCACAGCTGAACGAACTTTTTTCTTTAAGGTCTGATATCATCAGGGATTTTATCAACTCCCATTTATACAGAACTACGGTATGGCCAAGCAAGTTTAATGCGGTTAACAGCTTTTTGGGCGAAGCGACCAAACTTACGCCTGCCAACGTGGTAGATAAACAATTTTTAAGTAATGGATTGTTTTATGGTGTAAATGCTGCTCAAAATGCCAATGTATTTTCAACAGTTTATGGTAAGGTAAATTTAGATCCTACCTATTACATTATGAAACAGGCGCTTGATGTATTGGGTTATGCCATTCCAATTAAAACAGCCTCTTTAAAGTATATTGTTATTCCCATTCCCGATGCCACTTTGGTAAGTTTAGGATTTTCATACGATCCCTTTTATCCTTCAGCACCTATTAGGGGCGACCTCAATATTTTAAGGAGATTGCTGCAAACGCATATTATCCCTCTGGGCGATCGTGCTGTGCCAAATTTTGCCACATCATCTGGTATTTTAGAAACTTCGGGTGGCGAATACATTAAGTACAATAATGGGTTTTTCTCTTCAGCAGGTACAGAAGATTTACCAGCCGCTGCCGATAAAAGCATTAAGATCGATTCGGTTGCCACTGCTGTTAATGGTGCTGATGCCTATGCTGCCAAAGTACTCATGTATACCGTACTTCCGGTAAGCAAGCATATCGAAAAATATGGCACGCTAACTACCGATCCTTATTATTCTTTCTTTCAATATCTTAAAAATAATGTAACCCTTTATACGGCTGCTACAGGTGCAATCCAGGGGGTTACTGATGGAACTCCTTACACCGTTTTTATCCCAACAAATGCGGCTGTACAAGCTGCGGTAACCGCCGGACTATTACCAAAATTAGCCAATGGAACGCCTAACTATGTACCAACAGATCCTGTAGAGATTAGTAAGGTATCGAAATTTATCCAATACCACATTATTAAGAATACAGTAGCTAGCGATGGACAGAAGACAGGTTCTTTTGAGAGTTTGCTTAAAAACGATTCGGGAGATGCAGTCAAGGTTACTGTATCAACCAATACCACAAACACACTCACGCTAAGAGATGTAACCAATACTTCTGTAAATGTTTTACTGGGCACAACCGATAGAAGCAACGTGTTATCTAACAGAACGGTGATCCACCAAATCAATTCTTATTTAAAATATCAATTCTAAACCGAGATGACTAAAAGATATAATTATAGTTTTTTTATTTTACTATGCTGTTTGTTGGTATCGTCGTTAACCTATGCACAACAAATTAACTATGTAAAAGGTAAGGTTATTGATAAAAAAGATAAACAGCCCATTATTGGTGCATCTGTTGTAATTGTTGATAAAGATAAAAGGGTAATTAAAGGTGTTTCAACAGATATTGATGGAAATTACTCTTTACCGGTAGCCGATAAAACCTATAGGATCTCGGTTTCCTATATCGGTTACAGGTCTTCAGCACCTATTAGTATTGATAAGGCAGTAATCAATTTCCAGCTTGAACCTTCTGAAAATCAGATGGATGAGGTTCAGATTGTTTCGAGAGCAAAAACGAACAACGGAAGTGGAATGACCATCGATAAACGCGATCAGACCTCGGCTACGGTTACCATAGATGCTAAAGAACTCGAAGACCTCCAGTCGGCATCAATCGATCAGGCCCTGCAAGGCCGCATGGCAGGGGTTGATATAACAGCCAGTACAGGTGATCCTGGTGCGCCGATGCAGATCCGTATCCGCGGTACATCTTCTATTAATGGTGCTACCGATCCATTAATTGTATTGGACGGTATGCCTTACGATATTACCATTCCTTCTGATTTTAATTTTGCCACCTCTGATGAAAATAATTATGGTCAGTTATTAAATATTGCCCCTTCTGATATTAAGGAAATTAGTGTGCTCAAAGATGCTGCAGCTACAGCTGTTTGGGGATCGAGGGCAGCAAATGGAGTATTAATTATTACCACAAAAAGAGGTTCAATTGGTCCACCAGCTATTTCCTATAACTTTAAAGGTTCATATTCTAAACAGCCAAGTCCGATCCCGATGTTGGATGGTAACCAGTATTCATCACTCGTTTTAGAAGAATATTATAATGCAGGCCGTCAGTTCTCCACTTCAGAATTTGCAAAGCAATTTCAATATGATCCGAACGACCCTTATAATTATTATAACTACAGCAACAATACCGATTGGTTGTCGGCCATTACCAGGGTAGGTTACTTGCAAGATCATAACCTGTCTATTTCCGGTGGTGGTGAAAAAGCCAGGTACCGTGCTTCGGTAAATTATTTTAACCAAACAGGTACTACCATTGGCACCGATTTAAACCGTGTTTCGGCTAGGGTGAACTTAGATTATATGGTGTCGAACAGAATCAGGTTCAGTTCTGATATTTCATACACGCACATCGATCAGAATGGGCTTTTTACGCAGAATGTAAGGGATGTAGCTTATACTAAAATGCCTAACCAGAGCATTTATGAGTACGATGAATATGGTAATTTAACTTCAAACTTTTTCAGTCCTGCAGCAACCGCACAAGGTTCATTCTTCTATAATTTTGATAATAAAAAGGTAACTGGAACTTTTAACCCTTTGGCCATGGCTACTGCGGGCAGTAACCATCAACTAGGTGAGCGTATTACACCAAAATTTAGTTTACAATACGAAATTTTGCCAAGTGTGTTACGTCTGAACGGAAGTTTTATGGTAAATATCAATAATACCAAGGTAAAAACTTTCCTTCCACAGATTGCAACAGGTCGTCCTTATACCGAATCGGTAGTTAATACGGCCTCAGATGCTGATGGCGATTCATTTACCATGAACACCAGTATGACATTGGCCTATACGCCGAAATTGAACGATAAACACGATATCATAGGTTTTTTACGCTTTGATAGTGAAGATAGCCGTCGCACAGGTCAGTACCTGTTTTCAACAAATACGGCCTCATCGTATTTATCCGATCCTTCTGTTGATAGCCGTACCAATTATACAGGTTCTGCAACCTCGTCTTTAGGTCAAACCAGGTCAGTTGGTTTATTGGCTAACGTTCAATACAAATTTTTAGACCGTTATATTATTAATGGTAGTATCAGGGGCGATGGTAACTCCAGGTTCGGTGCAGCTAACCGTTATGGTATTTTCCCTTCGGTTTCTGGCCGTTGGCGCATATCGGGCGAACCTTTTATGAAAAAGGCAAATAAATATATAGACGATTTTAGTTTAAGAGCCAGTTACGGTAAAAGTGGTAACGTTCCTCGTAATGATTACTCTTACTTTAATATTTATCAGAATTATGGTTTTAGCTATCTGGATAATGCTGGCGTATATTCTACCAATATGGAATTAACCGATTTAAGATGGGAAACCGTTACCCAATCCAATCTTGGTGTTACCTTAAATTTATTTAAAAATTTAAATATCGATTTCGATTTATACCGTAAACGTACTACCGATCTGTTTTATCCAGGTTTGCAGGTAGCGAGTTATAATGGTTATGGTGGTGTTGATATGAATGTGGTACCATGGATAACCAGGGTTGGGAAGTAAACCTGAATGCTACTGTTATCAAAAAGAAAAAAATAAGATTAGATCTCTCTTTCAATATTGCACATAACGAAAACGTAATTCGTGAGGTTTCGCCTTTATACCCAAGAGAAAACAAGGCTAAGGTAACCAGCAACAACGTTTACAAAGTATTTGTACAGGAAAATAATCCTTTTGGCTCGTTTTACGGTTTCAAGTTTAAAGGTGTATATCCGGATAAAAACTCAACAGTTGCATTGGATGAGAACGGGAACCAGATTGTTGGGCCGAACGGCGATAAAATTTATATGCGTTTTGCTTATCCATCTATCGATTATGTTTTCCAGCCAGGCGATGCTATGTATGAAGACATTAACCATGACGGGAACATCGATTATAAAGATATTGTATACCTGGGTAATGGTAATCCCAAATTAACCGGGGGATTTGGATCTAACCTTACCATCAACGGAAACCTTCGTTTAGGCTTTAACTTCACTTTTCGTACCGGTTACGATATTATTAACGGTACTAAAATTAACACCACTAATATGTACGGCTTTAATAACCAAAGTACAGCGGTACTACGCAGATGGAAAAAAGAAGGAGATATTACCGATATGCCCAGGGCCATGTACGGTGCGGGGTATAACTTTTTAGGTTCCGACCGCTACATCGAAGACGGCTCGTTTTTAAGATTGAGCTCTGTGGTGTTAAGGTACGATTTTGCCAAAAAACTTTATGAAGCGCTTGGGAATGAAATCGCTTACTACAAACCTTACCGTTCAGAATATTTTAACATTTACCAAATATACTGGTCAAGACCCTGAGGTGCCAATTAAGTTAAATGGGTCGAACACGGTGATAGATAATTCTACCACGCCACCAATTAAAACAATCACTTTCGGTTTAACTGCTAATTTTTAATTCAAAACTGATGAAAAATATTTTATATAGCACTTGTTTAGTAATGATGCTGGTGATGAGCAGCTCTTGCAACAAATGGCTCGATCTTCAACCCCGAGATGGGATTACCAGACAGGAATTCTGGAAAACAAAAGAAGACGTTTTAGCGGCAGTTTCTGGTTGTTACACCTCTTTACTGGCACCTCCTCCGGGTGTTGGTGATAAATCTTTGTTGGAATACATGTTTATGTACGGTGAGCTTAGGGCCGATATGATTGCTGGTGGGCCTAGTATTACAACGGAAGAAACGGATATTATTAATGTAAATATTACCCAGGATAATACAACAGCAAGATGGGCAGCATTTTACCGTACCATTAACTATTGTAATACGGTACTAGATTTTGCACCTGGCGTTAAAGCTACCGATCCTACTTTTACCGATGAGGCATTGAACGGTTACGTGGCAGAGGCCCTTACGTTAAGAAGCCTCATGTATTTTTACCTGTTGCGTACTTTTAGAGATGTACCACTAAAATTAACCGCCACCGTAAAAGATACCGATTTACAGGATCTCCCGAAAACCAAACAGGCCGATATTTTAAAACAGATTGTAGCCGACTTAAAAAAAGCAGAACAGGGAGCGGTTACCACTTATGGTAGTACCAGGTTTGATAAGGCTAGGGTAACCAAATTTACCGTAAATGCTTTGTTAGCTGATGTGTACCTGTGGATGGAAGATTACCCGAACTGTATTGCAGAGTGCAATAAAATCATCAGTTCGCAAAGATTTGCCCTGGTTGGTGCTGCCGGCTGGTACAATAATGTGTTTTTTAAAGGTTCATCCATCGAAACTATATTTGAATTTGACCAATCGATAGAAAATCCGTTTTTTACTTTATTGGTAACTCCCAGACGGCGTTTTATCGGTTCTCCGTTTTTGAGTACCGAAATCTTTATTCCAGATGATGTTGATCCGGATAATAATTATGATATCAGACCGGGCTCTTATTATAATTCGGCTTTTACCATTCAAAAATATGGTTTAGAAAACCCTTCTTACGTAAAATGGCAGGCATACCGTTATTCCGATATCATGATGATTAAAGCCGAAGCTTTGGCCTTAACAGGAGGCGGTGTAGAAGCTTTGGCATTGGTTGATGAACTGCGATCAAGACGTAATGCTGTAAATGCTACGAAAGTTACTGTAGATCCTTCAGAAACTGAAGCTTTGTGCGATTATATTTTGGCTGAGCGTGCCAGAGAATTTGCTTTTGAAGGCAAAAGATGGTTCGATCTTTTACGCCATGCCAAACGTAACAACTATAGCCGCATTGATATTTTGTTAGATCTTGCTGCCAAAACAGTATCACCTACACTTCAACAATCGGCCATTACAAAATTTAGAGATCCCAATAGCCATTACTTGCCGATTTATCAGAGTGAGTTGTTTACAGATCCTAATCTGGTACAAAATCCATTTTACACTAAATAGAATAAGTGATATGAAAGTGAAATTAGACATCCGAAACATTACCTATTTGGTTATACTCAGCGCATTTATAATTTTCGTGCTTAATGCCTGTAAAAGAGAAAGTTTAACATTAAGTACTACTGATGATGTTAACATTACCGGGTTTTTGGAGAAAAATCCCGATAAATTTTCTTTGTTTACCCAAATCTTAGAAAGATCGGGTACAAAAGGTTATTTGGCAGCTTATGGTAAATACACCATATTTACGCCTGATAATAATGCCGTTAACGATTGGTTGAAAAGTTTAAATAAAACAGCAATCGATCAATTATCAGCTACAGAACTGAAAGACGTTGTTCGTTTCCACGTTTTGCCTGATACCGTTGCTACAGGCAAATTTACCGACGGGAAGTTAACCCAGATCACCCTCTATGGTCAGTATCTGCAAACAGGTGTTACGTTTAAAGATGGTGTAAGTAGTTTTATCATCAATAAACAGGCATTGATTACACAATCTAATGTTCGCGTAGGCAATGGAATTATCCATGTTATCGATCATGTATTAATCCCTTCAACTAAAACACTGGCTTCCACCATCGAAAGCAATAACAGATATGGTATTTTTACCCAGGCTTTAAAAGAAACAGGTTTTTACGACTCGTTAAACTATGTACAATCGGCAATTCCTGATACTACACGTCGTTTTCAGACGGTAATTCTCGAATCCGATTCGGCATTGCAAGCTGCGGGTTTTAACAATTATGCTGCTTTAAAAGCCAAACTTTCAAAAACAGGCAATCCGAAAAGCCATACCGATAGTTTGTGGATGTATGTAGCTTACCATATTTCAACCGGAGCAAGTTATACACCTGATATTGTTTCTTCACCTTCATTGACAACGTTGGTGCCAAGCGAAATTATAACCACCAAATTAGTGGGAACGAAAATCTTATTAAATGATGATGAATTTAATGGGGTGATAGAACCAGGTGTAGAAGTAAACAGAACTTTTAGCAATGTTACTACTTCGAATGGGGTTTTACACGAATCGAAAGGTTTTTACAAAATTAAACCGAGGGTTCCTACTGGTGTTTTCTTCGATATAGGCGATCAGCCAGAGTTGAAATTATTAGCTGCCTGGCGGGCACCCGGACAAAGCATTCCGCTTTTACAAAATGGAAAGTTAATTACTGCAGGTATTAGACTTGATGCTTACCGGTCAAACACAATAGGCCCTGTATATGCTGTTTCTTCAACACCAATCGGTGCATCTGATGGTAGGAGTTATGCCAATAGAGATGTAATTCAATTTAACCCAACCACCAGTAATACCGCACGTTCTATCTGGATGGAAATCAGAACCCCTATGCTGGTAAAAGGTAAATACAAAGTTTGGATCTGTTATACCTACAATGGCTCCGGGCCGCTTACACAGGTTGGGGTAGATGTAGGAACAACACAAGAACAATTATTGCCAAACTTAGTCGATTTCGCCCAAACATTAGTTAGTTCTGGTGTACCTACCGCCAATGCTGCTTTGGCCTCTGCAGATGGATTAATGTTAACCAACGGTTTTAAACGCTATATGGCTACAACGGCTGATGTAAGTAGCGGTGTAAATGGTTTACAGCCCATCTCACAGAATAATTTATGGTCGGTTATGGTTGGTAAATTGGCCGGTGTAGTAGATATTAAAACAACAGATAAACATTGGGTTAGGTTTACTACACTGCGTGGTAATGGAACCGGAGTTATGAATATGGATATGATTCACTTTATCCCGATTGATGATGATCAGAACTATCCAAGATTTAGTCCGTCGGGCCTTATTTATAAACGACCATAACTAATTGAGCCATTGAACTAATAATAAAAATAATGACTAGAAAATATATAATATATGTTGCCCTGCTCAGTATCTGCACAGTTTTGTATTCCTGTAAAGATAACCTGGAATTGCATAACGAGCTTACCAATGTAGATAACAGTTTAGATCTTGCTCAAAAGCTCGATGCTCAGGCTAACCTAAGTGTTTTTAACGGTTATGTTAAAACTACGGGTTATGATAAGGTGCTTGCAAGTGCACAAAATTATACGGTTTGGGCACCAACCAACCAGGCTTTAGCCAATTTAGATATGGCAATTATTTCTGATCCTGCAAAATTGAAAGATTTTGTAGCCAACCATATTGCGCTATCTACTTATCCGCTAAACAAAGAAGGCGATACCACAAGGTTAAAACTGCTTAACAATAAGTTTGGTGTTTTTACCAGCACAAAATTTGAAGAAGGCACTGTTTCGGGCGCTGGCCAGTTTGTAAAAAATGGGGTGTTATATGCCGTAGATCAAGCTGTTCCAACCAAACAGAATATTTGGGATTATATGCTAACCAGTACCGATGGTACTTTGCAAAAAACTATATCAATAATCTATCGGTTACCGTTATCGATACTGCAAACGCCACTATTATTGGTTATAACAATTTAGGTAATCCCATTTTTGCACCTAACCCGCCAATGATATCCAGAAACACTTATTGGGTAAATGTAGCCGATCTAAGAGATGAAAGTCAACAATATACTTATTTTATACTACAGGATGCCGCCTTTACAGCCGAATCATCAAAACTTTCAACCTATTATCCAAGTATAAATCCGAATTTAAATGCTTCGTTCTTTCTGGTTAAAGATTTAACCATAAAAGGAGTTTATCCGATTGAAAAGTTGCCAGATACACTTATCTCTTTAAAAGGGGTAAAAGTGCCAATCAATAAAGCCAATATTATCCGTTCCTATCGTGCCAGTAATGGGATGGTGCATGTGGTAAATGCATTGCCTTTCCGTTTAAAAGATAAAGTGCCAGAATTTAAAATAGAAGGTGAAAAACCACAGTCTTTCAATGCTGCTCGAACGGTTTTATACCGTACCAAACTTGATAATTTAGGGAAAACCTTTAACGATATTGAGGTTTACGACCATAAGTATGCCGAATTTGGTGTGTTTTATTATAAAGCCAATCTACCGGTTGTAAAATACAAAGTATATGCAAGAGCTATTTCTGGTTTACCCGGCGACCCACAGGTAACGGCATTTACGCAGCGTTACTTCTTTTATAACCCTGCCACATTAAGTTATACTTTGTTTTATACCCATTTGGTAAACCCCTTAACCTATAACGAAGCCTACTTAGGCGAATATACGCCTTCAGACTTTGGCAATTTTCAAGTGAGGTTAACCGCTGCAAACAGTACGAGTGTAAATGTAAGTACACTCATATTGGATTATCTCCGCTTCGAACCAGTTTTACCTTAATTATGAATCTTGCTTTCAAAAAAATACTATGTATAATTTTACAACGATAAAAAAAGTTTGGGGCATATTGATTTGCTTACTGGTGTTTGGCTTAGCCGCACAGGCACAGGAAGTAGATTCGATGAAAACCGAAACGGATACCACTACCATAAAAGTAAAGGCCCGCGCAGTTAAGGGTGAAAAAATAAGGGGAGTTGTACTCGATGGAAATACCAATAAGCCTTTAGTGGGCATTAACATTACAGTTACAGGATTTAATGCCGCCATTACCGACGAAAAAGGAAGGTTTACAGTAGTGGTATCCGATTACAAGGCCAGTATTATTATTTCGGGCAATGGTTTCCAAACTAAGGTACTACCCGTTTACAAAGACAAAGAAATCAGAACTAAACTTTACCCGCTATCATTTACCTCGGTTTATAATGAGGTGGTTACGCCTATAGGTAATGTTTCCCAGGCACGGGCAATACCAGCCGTAAGTAATGTAAGTGTGCAGGGCAATTGGGCAAGTAACTCCGAAAGTGTAACGAGTTACATCCAAGGCAGGGCCGCAGGGGTTAAAGTTACCAGGCGTTCCGGAACACCTGGAGTAGGTGCCGATGTGCTCATCAGAGGATTTAATTCTTTGTACGCTACAAATCAACCTTTATATGTGGTTGATGGGATGATTTTCGATGCCAATAATTACGGTACTTCGCTCATTAAAGGTCATGTTAACAACCCGCTTCAATTTATCGATGTTCGGGATATTGAAAATATCAGTATCATTAAAGATGCAGCTTTGGCAGCAACTTATGGGGTAAAAGCGGCAAATGGAGTGGTATTAATTACCACCAACCGGGCGCACGATCTGGCCACCAATATCGATTTTTCTGGTTACGCAGGTTTCAATTTCAAACCTAAAAACTTACCGGTAATGGGAGCATCTGATTACAGGTTATATCTTTCTGACATCTTAAAAAGCCAGGGATTAAGCAATAGCGCTATTGCTTCAAAACCTTATATGAACGATAGTCCAACCAACCCCGATTATTTTAAATACCACAACGAAACCAATTGGCAGAATGAAGTATTAAAAAGCAGTTTCGATCAGAATTATTTTTTAAAGGTAACCGGTGGTGATAATATTGCGAAGTACGCACTTTCTGCCGCTTATGCCAGAGATAGGGGCGTAATTGATAGCACCGATAATTTAAAATACAGCACACGCTTTAACAGTGACTTAAACCTGACCAAAAAGCTGCAGGGAAGCACCAGTTTATCGTTTACCTATACCGAGCAGCGCTTAAAAGATCAGGGAATTGCGCCCGTAACCAATCCGCTGTTCTTAGCTTTGGTTAAATCGCCTTTTATGGCCAGGAATGAAATAAACTCAGCTGGGGCCGTTTCGCCAAATTTAGCCGATTATGATACCTTACAGGTGAGTAATCCAAGAGCCTTAATCGAGAAGGGGCAAAATTTGAAAAAGGCTTATCGGTTTTATGGTAACATCAACTTCGATTTTACTTTCAACAAAAACTTTAAACTATCTAACCTCAGCGGTGTAACCTACGATAAAACACAGGAAACACTTTTTATTCCAAGAAAAGGAGTAACCAACGATACACTTTCCAATTATGTAGGTGATAGCCGTTTAGGTACACAGGTAGGAAGATTTTTCAATGTGTTTAACGATCTGCGCTTAACTTACGATCAATCTTTTGGTTTATACAGCAAACTGCATGCAATTGTAGGTACACGTTATTCGCGGAGCGAAAGCGAGCAGGACTATGCTTTGGGTTTTAACTCGGCAACAGATGAGTTGATCAGTATTGGGAACAGTAATGCGGCTTTTAGAACATTTGGTGGCGATATAGGGAAATGGCGTACGCTAAACAATTACCTGTCTGCCAATTATAGTTATGCCGATAAATACCTTGCTAACTTCTCCATGGCTGTTGATGGCTCCTCGCGCTTTGGTGCAAAGACCGGTCAGGGTTTCTTAAACTTCGACAATGGTTTGAGAATCAATGGAAGCCGTTATGCCGTTTTACCTGCTATTGGTGCTGCCTGGATAATCTCTTCAGAGAAATTTATGCGCAATTTACACCGTGTTGACCTGTTGAAATTAAGAATGAGTTATGGTTTAGTTGGAAATGATGATGTAGGGAATTATACGGCAAGAAAATATTATACCACTCAAAATGTATTGGGTATTAGGGGTATAGTAACAGGTAATTTTGCCAATCCCAATCTGCAATGGGAAACCGTACGCAAGTTTAATACTGGTATTGATGGTTCCTTTTTTAGCGAACGCCTAAGCATCAGTTTAGATTATTGGAGAAACAGCACCAAAAATATGTTAAGCTATCAATTGCTAAGCGTTGTTACGGGTACTGCTTCTTTTATCAACAATAATGGTGGCATGCAGACAAATGGTTTAGATTTAGCCTTAAATGGCCGGATTCTAAATAAAAAAATAAAATGGGATGCAGGTTTAACCATCGGTACATCAACCAATAAAATTACCAGTTTACCTGATGGAAATTCAGTGATAACCAGTTATGCAGGCGGTGCTTATATCAGCCAGGTTGGTCAGTCGGCCAATCAGTTTTACGGTTATAAAACCAATGGTGTTTTTGCGACCAATGCAGAGGCCGCCGCCTCAGGCTTATCTAGCCGCAACAGTTCTGGAGCGCTGGTACCATTTACAGGAGGTGATGTTAGATTTATCGATAATAATGGCGACAAAATCATTGATGATGCCGACCGCACCGTTATTGGCAATCCTAACCCTAATTTATTTGGAAGTCTTAACAATACCTTCACTTACAAAAACTGGAGTTTAGATGCTTTAATCACTTTTGTTAGCGGTAACGATGTTTACAATTATACCAGGGCACAGCTTGAATCTGGAAGTACTTATTATAACCAAACACCAAATATTAGCAACAGGTGGAAAGGTGATGGACAAATTACATCAGTACCAAAGGCTGCTTATGGAGACCCGGTGGGGAATGCCCGTTTTTCTGACCGCTGGATAGAAGATGGCTCTTATTTACGTTTGAGAACCGTTAATGTAACCTATAACGTACCCTTAAAACTGAAGGCCATTAAGTACGCGAAAATTTATGCTACGGCTAATAACCTATTTACCGTAACCAATTATTTAGGCTATGATCCAGAATTTAGCAACTCAGGAAGTTTATTTAGCCAGGGTGTAGATACCACACTTGAACCGCAGTTCAGGTCATTTCAACTAGGCGTTAGAGTTGGTTTATAATTAAGAAAGATATACTCATGAAAATGAACATAAATAAAAAAATTGCATCCCTTTTACTGTTGGGTATTTTATCGGCAGGTTCGTGGTCTTGCAAAAAAATGCTTGACGTACCAACCGAAGATAAATTGGATAGTGTAAATGCTTTTAAAACAGTATCCGACGCAGATGCTGCGGTTATTGGTATTTACGGTCAATTTTTGGGCTTGGAAAAACTCTACATCCTGCAGAACGAATTGCGTGGCGATTTAATGGATGTTACCTCCAAATCAAGTACCGATTTGCAGGAACTATCATCGCATACTGAAACAAAAAACAATCAATATGTTGATCCAAGGCCATATTATCAGGTGATTGTGAATTGTAACGATGTGCTCAAGAACTTTAAAATGATGGTCGATGATCGCCGGATGAGTGTTGATGATTACAACAAACGCTACTCAGATATTGCCACATTAAGGAGCTGGATTTACCTGCATTTAGGTATTCAATATGGCAGCATACCTTATATTACCGATGCGATTGAAACAGTAGATGACTTAAAAAACCTGTCTAATTATCCGAAAACACCATTTGACCAGCTCTTGGATAAATTAATTGCCTTTAACGAGAGCCTGCCATATAAGGAAGCTTATGCATACCCAGCAGGAACATCCTTGCTGGTTACCATTGATGCTAACAGTACCCAAAAATTGTTTGCTTCTAAAGCCTTTCTGTTAGGCGATCTTTATTTGTGGAAGGGAAATTACATTAAAGCGGCAGAAAATTATGCCAAATTGATGAATGCTGAAAACAATAACGGAAATGATAACTTTAGATTTAATTTTTATAAAATCAATAACTCCGGAGATCCTGCTTATGCGAATTTAGCCATCTTATTTAGCAGAAGCGGACAAGATCCTACTAGTTTAATCAACAGTGTAGATGCTGGCTGGAGGGCTATCTTTGGTTTGCCAACAACTTCAAGCGCGTGGAGTTCGGAATGGTTTTGGGCTATGCCTTACAATACCGCATTTAAACCTGTAAATCCTATGATTGATTTATGTTCGCCGTTAAAAAGTTATCAGATTAAACCCTCGCAAGCTGTAAAAGATCTCTGGAACAGCCAAATTACCTATGGTGGTGTTCCATTCGATCCAAGAAGCAAATTATCATTCAATACTTCTGCAATGGGTGATGAAATTACCAAACTAACCGATAATGGCGGTAAATGGGGGATTTATAGAGCACCTTTATTACACCTTCGTTTTTCTGAAGCGGCTAATAGAGACGGACAGACCAAGTTGGGCTGGGCATTGTTAAACACGGGGATTAGGAATACTTATTACGTAGGTACCATTACTGCCGGAGCCCAAGCGCCTGTTTCGGTAGCGGAGTTAAATACTATGATTACACCTTATCCGCAAACTTCACCTTATTATTTCGATGCCAGAAAAAATAACGATGTTTCGGGTACCTGGTACCGTAACTGTGGCATTAGAGGTAGGGCAGTAGTAAATGCTATCGATGTAAGTTACCAAACGGATATGGTTGGTTTAGAAGGCAAGTTAATTGATGAAGCTGCATTAGAGCTTGCTTTTGAAGGTAATCGCTGGCCAGATTTAGTTCGTATTGCCCGCAGGCAGAATAACCCGGCCTTTCTTGCAGATCGCATTTATCAAAAATTGTTAAAAGCAGGCAATCCTAATGCCAGCCTTACCAGGCAAAAATTAATGGATCCGGCTAATTGGTATTTGCCATTTGATTGGAAATAGAAAAATATAATAAGCAGATAATCTGACTAGATCATCTGCTTATTATGTTTAAAAAGCTTCGAGACTCAAAATCTGCGCCTTGTACGCTGCCGGGAGAATCAAGTTTCTTAAAGGTTTGTTTATCTTCAGTTTCCTACTTAATTTGTATAAAGTAAGTATTGGTTTAATCGGTTTTCCTTCCCCCAGTTTAAGTAATTCATTTACTTTGAATGGAACGATGAGTGCCTGAATTTTTCGCATTAAAGAATATCGCAGAGAACCCAGGTGTTTTTTATACTGATCATAAAGATCATGAGAAAAGCAGCTATAAATTAAGTTTTCCTGCAGCTGTTGCTCATGCATCATTTGCCATGCCGCAAAATCGGTTGGGAGCCCGTTTATTTCCATGCGATGCCCAACTCGATAGAAAGTAGTAAATATTTCCTCTTTTTCTGTTAGCGTGAGTTTTCTTTCCAGCACTTCGAAGGCTCGGATAGAATAGTCAATCAGCATAAATAATACATCTCTATAGGCCCAATCTGGAATTTTA
Organism: Pedobacter riviphilus; assembly: GCF_014692875.1. NCBI lineage: Bacteria > Pseudomonadati > Bacteroidota > Sphingobacteriia > Sphingobacteriales > Sphingobacteriaceae > Pedobacter > Pedobacter riviphilus. Next base: position 1,422,614 of record NZ_CP061171.1, read on the forward strand.
GCACTTCTTCCTGCTTCAACATGCTGATGGATCATGGTAATCTGATCTATCGCTGCATTGGCTTCAGCTAAAGTGGAAAATACGATTTTTTGCGCGTAGGCAACAGTAGAAAACAATCTTCCCAACGGATCTTTAGGCAGTTTGCCTGTAAAATACAACCAATCAACAGCTTTATTCAGGCTAAATTCTGCTGCGGCGCCGGCAAAAATAAAAAGAACAACATCTGTGTTGCCCCATATTTTCCTTACGATAGAATGTTTACCTACAAAGTTCATAATCCATAATGCTCTTCTAATATTTCAATTTTTTTGATGTTGATACGGCATAGTATCAGCGGGATAATGCCAATGATGCCAAAAGAACAGTCTATCATTTGCCAAAATATTGGAATGTGACGAATATTTCCGGCAATTAAGGCCAATGGAATAATCGCGATACAACAAATGATACCAAATTCGATTACCCATTTGTTTTTGATAGGATCTTTTAGTGGGCCGATAAAAAGTACGGCCAGCATGATGTGTGCAAAAGCTAACCAATCAGTGCCATAACTTAAAAATGGATAGTGCAGGTTTGTATTTTTAAGAGCCTGATAAACCGCTCCAAGCCAGATTTGAAGACTACGTGGTAAAATTGCACCGTATTTAATTAGATAAGCCATTTCTGTCTCTAATGGGAAAGCGGTTAATCCGCTTATGGCCAACCCTGTAATGATCGTATAGACATATATTTTTGAACGTACTCTTAATTTTAATTCTTCGGCGCCCATGTGTCTGTTAGTAAGGGAGTGGAATAGATGTATTTTTGTTTTGTAAAGTACTTTGTATTTCAAAGTAAAAGCTAAAAATTGAATATTCCAAAAAAAGTTAAAGATTTTCGACACAATGAATTTTTTATCTTCTGTATCCAGTTGGAAATAGAAGCTCAGTTCAGCTTAGATCTTGTAGAGTAGGGAGGCGATTTATTGCAAGTTTATACTGAGTAATAATATGCTTTTTAAAAAGCAAAAGCGCCAGCATCGCGCTGGAGCTCTTGTTATCATTAACTAAACTAAATTAACGCATTGCTTCTCGCAATTGTTTCATTCGTTAAACAAATATCTGTCACATTGACAATTAAAACGAAGATGGCTGATAAATACGGAAAATGTCCTGTTGGATAAGTTTTTGCGGAATTTAATTCTGCTGGTAGTTTTAATTATACTTACGATCGAAATTTTGTTCTTTTTTTTGTGCGCTGCTTAAGGGTTTAATGGAGCGTATTTTATATATTTGGATATTCATTATAAACTAAGCCTAGAAAAAAAATAAATAGACTAACCACTATAATGGAATTATACACCCCTGACCAAACTGACAGAGATATTTTAACACTATTACAAAAAGATGCAAGGCTAACCTATAAGGAATTGGCTGCTATGCTGCATTTGTCAAAATCGCCCATTCAGGAACGTGTAAAACGCTTAGAACGTTTAGGATTTATTTCTTCGGTAGTGGCATTAATTGATCCCAATAAATTCGAGAACTGTATGATCTGCTATTTGCAGGTTCAGCTTACCAACCATTCTGTTAATACCTTCAGGTTATTTCAGCAGGAAGTAAGCAAACTCGATGAGGTACTGGAATGTTACCATACTACCGGAGGCTTTGATTTTATGTTAAAAGTTGTTGCAAGAAATATGATTGCTTATAACGATTTTCTGATTAATAAATTCGGTCGTTTGGATAATATTGGTACTCTTAATAGTTCACTTGTAATTACGCAGGCTAAACGCGAAACCGCTTTGCCTGTATGACAAGATCATTAAGTTTATACGTCAAAAAAGCACCCCAATTTTAATCTGAAGTGCCTTTTTGATTTTTATAGCTTATATAACCACATTGATCTGTACATTAATATTACCACGGGTAGCTTTAGAATACGGACAGGTTTGGTGCGCGGCCTCAACCACTGTTTTTGCTTCTTCGTAAGTAAGTCCGGGTAAAACTACATTTAATCTTGCCTGAAGGCTAAAACCACTATCGGCCAAAGCCAGATCAACTTCTGCATCGATTGCAGCATCAGCAGGAAGTGCAATTTTAAGTTGAGGCGCATTATGTTTCATGGCACCAATAAAACATGCAGCCCAGCCTGCAGCAAATAATTGCTCAGGGTTGGTTCCTTTTCCTGTACTGCCAGGAGATGATAGTGCGGTGTCAAGCGCTCCATCACTACTTTTTGCGAAGCCCTCGCGGCCACCACTTACATGAACTTTTCCAGTATAAAGCACTTTGTTGATGACTACATTTAAAGTATTTGCGGATTCGATTACATTTTGATTTTTCATTTTTTTAAATTTTATTGTGAATATTTAAATTTTTAAGGCGAATAGTTTAGGCCATCATTGCCGCTTGGATAATGGCATCTGCAAATGCTTTAGGTGCTTCCTGAGGAAGATTATGGCCAATGCCAGCACTAAGATTGTAGTGTGCATATTTACCTTTAAACTTAGCTGCATAATCACTTGGATTACCATGTGGCGCGCCATTGGCATCGCCTTCTAGCGTAATGGTCGGAACTGTTATTGCTGGAAATGTGGCTAATATTTTTTCATATTTATCGTATTTCGCTTCCCCTTCTGCCAGCCCCAATCTCCACCTGTAATTATGGATTACAATAGCAACATGATCTGGATTATCCAGTTCAACTGCCGACTTTTCGAAAATGGCATCAGTGAATTTCCATTCTGGAGATGCGGTTTGCCAGATCAGTTTTGCAAAATCTTTTCGGTTAGCTTCATATCCTAAACGGCCGCGTTCAGTTGCAAAATAGAATTGATACCACCATGATAATTCTGCTTTAGGCAACAGTGGTTTTTGGTTTACTTCCTGGCTTCCAATAAGGTATCCGCTTACGGAAACCATTGCTTTACAGCGCTCAGGCCATAATGCTGCCATAATATTTGCCGTTCTTGCTCCCCAATCAAAACCGCCAATTACTGCTTTATCTATCTTTAAGGCATCCATTAAGGCAATAATATCTGCAGCAATGGCCGATTGTTGTCCATTTCTTGGCGTTTTTGGTGAAAGAAACTGTGTACTGCCATGGCCACGAAAGTGTGGAACAATTACCCGGTATCCTTCTGCAGAAAGCAAAGCTGCTACATCAGCATAACTATGAATTGTATAGGGCCATCCGTGTAACAGTATAATGGGCTTGCCATCTGCTGGGCCACTTTCTGCATAACCCATATTTAGCACGCCTGCATGAATCTGTTTTATCGTATCAAAAGATGTATTGCTGTGCGTTTTATTATTGTCGGTTTTGTTTTTGGTAGTTTCTTTGGCATTCAAAAGGTTTAACCCCCCAAGTTCTGCCACGGCCACGGTTAAAGCGGCTAGACTTAAAAAGCGTCGGCGGCTATAATTATTTTGATTTTCCATTTGTTAAAATTTGTTGATAATTAATGTTTTACTCCGTTAGGTATGTCAAAATTAATGCGGTTGGAAAGAGGAGATTAGCCTTTTCGGGATGAAATAGACAAATTAGGTTTTGATTTATACATTTTTAAGCCTGGGCAGGACTGTAATTGAATCCAAAGGGATGGTCATCATTTTGTGTCGGCTATCGTGTTGATACATTTTTATTGTTAACCTCTTATACGTTTTGCTAATTACTTTAACCAAACACAGATCTTACCGAAACAAAAAATACAATTCTTGTGCTGATTTAAATCTGTATTGTCTACTTAAGCGCCAAATCTGTCTGGTTCAAGCCTAAAATTGTTTAACTATAAGATTTGTGTGATTATTTTAGGTGAAAAAAGAAGAGATGCGTGTGGTGCAGCCATCATATTTAAAAAAATATTATTTTTGATTATCCCAACCTACCTAATTAGCCTGGCTAAAAACTGCTATGACCAAAAACCCTTTAAAGATTTCGCCTGCTATTATATGGGTAAGTTCTATTTTTCTTGGACTTTTATCTTCCGTTCCCCAAATAGCAGAGCATCATTTTAACGCTGCCGAAGCCGCTGTTAATGCAGGTATTACTTCAGTATTCGCATTGTTGATGTGGTATTTGAATATTTATATGCTGTCGCGAAAGAGCAGCAGGCCTAACAAACAAGGGATTTCCTACTCCAGGTTATTTAAAAGTCTTTTAATTGGTATTGGCGTTATGCTTTGCCTTGCATGGATTCAGCAATTGATCCTTTCGCACATTAATTTCGGTCCGGTGATGTTGATGGTTGAAGTAAGGGGAATATTGATCAATTTAATTTTTTATATGTTTCTCCATCTGTTACAGCAAAATTACGAAAATCAGCAGGTGAATATGGAATTAGAGAAGATCAAAAGTGATAGTTTGGGCGCTCAGTACGAATTGCTTAAACAGCAGGTTAATCCTCATTTCCTTTTTAACAGCCTCAATACACTAAAGGCTATGGTAGAAATCGGCGATGAAGAAGCTGTCGATTTTATCCTTAAGCTTTCTAATTTTTATCGATATACCCTCGAGAGCCGTAAATTAGACCTGATTCACGTTTCGGAAGAAATGGAAATACTCAATGCATATCTATTTTTACAACAAGCAAGATTTGATGGTGGTTTTAGTTTTACTTCTACTTTAAATGAAGAAATATTGCACACCTTAATTCCTCCCTTTACGCTGCAGCTGTTAATCGAAAACTGTATCAAACATAATGTAGTTTCGCTGGATAAACCTTTACACATCAGCTTGTATGCCGAAGATGGGCAAATTATTTTGGAAAACCCTATCCGTTTAAAAACAGCCAATAACAACTCGTTGGGAGTTGGACTAAAAAATATCACATTGCGCTATCAACATCTTCTCGAAAAGCCAATCGAAATTATTAACGATGGACAAATTTTTAAAATTAAACTCCCATTAATTCATGAACATCATCATCATTGAGGATGAGCTGAAAACAGCTAAATCACTCGAAAATATAATTTTGAGCCTGAGGCCCGATGTGAAAATACTAGGGCACTACCAGAGCATCGAAGGATCGGTAAAAGCGTTGTCAGAACAGTCACAGCCCGATTTGATATTTATGGATATTCAATTGGCAGATGGATTATGTTTTGAAATATTTAAACAGGTTAAAGTAAATAGTCCCATTGTGTTCTGCACAGCCTTCGATGAGTACTCATTAGAAGCTTTTAAGCGTAATGGAGTAGATTATGTGTTAAAACCATTTTCTAAAACAGATATTCAGGAGGCTTTTCAAAAGGTAGACGGTCTTCAGAATTTTTTTCAGCAAAAGGTAATCCCTGATTTAAGTAATTTATTGACAAAATTGAGCAGCCCAGCAGGAAAAGAGAGCTTTTTAGTCTTTAAAAACCAGAAATATACCACTGTTCAGACTGAGAATATTGCTTTCTTTTATATCAGGAATGATGCTTCAACCATTATGTGCTTCGATAAACAAGAGTTTGCATTAAGTCAATCTCTTGATCAGATTATGGCAATGGTATCGTCTAAACAGTTTTTTAGGGTTAACCGCCAATATTTAGTGAACTTTAAAGCCATTAAAGAAATAGAACATTATTTCTTAAGAAAATTGTTTGTTAAGCTGGTGATTGAAACTCCAGATAAATTGCTGATCAATAAAGAAAAAACACCTGCTTTTCTTTCCTGGATGGAAGATAGGTAAAGAAAAAACATGTTCATCAGCAATTAATAACAAGCTTGGCCAGAAACAGATATCCGTTTCTGGCCTTTTTTCTTTAGGACATACTCGTAGCTAATTTGTCTTACTTATCGGCTCCCTGTCTAACCCTTCCACCAATTTGTCTGGTTCGGCTATTTTCCATCCAATTTCAGGCATACTACCCGCTTATTTTTGATAAAAAAGAATAGAAATTATGAAAACACTTAAAAGAATAGCGATCGTAAATGCGGTCATTGTAGTAGTAATAGCACTTAGCGCATTTATTTGGGTAGGATCTGCACAAGAAAAAAAAGTAGAACAGCCCGTTGATGGAAAAGGCTTTGCCGTTTTGGAATTATTTACGTCTGAAGGATGTTCAAGCTGTCCGCCAGCGGAAGAACTGTTGACCAAAATAGAGAAAGAATCTAATGGGAAACCGGTGTATGTACTTGGATATCACGTCGATTATTTTGATAATTTAGGCTGGAAGGATGTTTTTGGGAGTCCGGAAAATACAAAAAGGCAAAAAAAATACAGTGCCTGGCTAAATGCACAGGTTTATACGCCTCAATTGGTTATTAACGGCGCTCAAGAATTTATAGGATCCAATGAAAGTGACGTAAGGAATGCCATTAACAAACAGCTTCTGAATACACAGCATAAAGCCAGTTTAGCCTTCAATACCAAGAGAGATGGAGAGGTATTGACAATAAATTATGAAGCCAAAGATACTCAGGCTAGCGACGATCTTCTTTTTGCATTGATACAAAAGAGCGGTAGCACCGATGTACAGCGTGGAGAAAATGCAGGACTTAAATTATCTCATATCCAAATTGTACGGAAAACCTTAACAATGTCTCTAAAGGATGCAAAATCTGGAACAGTAGTATTGAATATCCCTAGAGGCAGCGGTGCTGAAAAATGGGAGGTAATCGGAATGGTTCAGCACAAAACAACAGGCGCAATTTCGGCAGTAAATGCATCAACAACTTTTTAATCATACTTATCATCATGGAAAATCATCAAAATACCACAACCAACAGTTTATTAATTGGATTGGCAAGCTTAATGTCGACACTTTTTCTGGTTAGCCCTCCATTTGAAAAAAATCCACAGCAATGTGAAATGGTGCAAAGCATCGGAAAGAAAAAACAGAAAGAACTGGAGAATGAGCCAGTTGTATAACATAAATCCAGTCGCAAATTCATAAACAACGTTTATTAGTTAGGAGGTCGCCATATACTTGGCGACTTTTTTATTTAAAAATAATTCACGCTGTGCTTTAGCATCAAACAAAGAGTAGTAAAGCGCTCGAGACCTTGGAGGTTTAGCTTTTGTGTAGATTACCGATTCTGGGCCAGGTAAATTTCTCACTAATAAAAAAGGCGCTACTAGCGCCCTTTTTATATGAAAAACTGATTTAATTAGAATTTATTCAAACCTTAAATAGCAGTTAAATTTGAATATTTGATAGGATAAAGTTTTTGGAACATCACATAGGTTATTGTAACTATAGCAAAGGCTATAATGGCATCGGTAGTGGCTAGCGGACCGATCACAATGAGTTTTGAGCAGAATGCAAAAATGATATCAAAGAATATCCCTGCAAATACCCATTCTTTTAACCTTAACAATTTGTTGGGGATTAGTAGAACTGCGATTCCGGCTAATTTAGCAACCCCAAGTACATAAATAAAGTATGCAGGATATCCCAGTTGTAATGTAATGTCCCAAACAATAGGATTTTTTGTGAGTTCACAAACTCCGCTGGTGCCAAACCATAACGAAGTTAGTGAGGCGCCGATCCAATAAATAGTTTTTGTCGTTTTGAGTGTCATAATATTTTTTTTTAGTGTTACCCAAAAATGTTGCATAAACATTCCAAAAACCAGTTGAATGGATCTGAACCAGACAAATTAAATCCTGAATTAGACAATTGAATGATTTTTTTAAGCCATTGGTTTGAGATACGTTTTTAACTTAAAGAGCTTCTTAATAAAAATGTCCAGGTGAAGTCAGATATTTGTTACGGATAAAATCCTTCTGAATATTTACTTTAGTTCGATATTGGATATTCGTTTACTGTTTAAGTAATTATTTCCATCAATATTTTTAGAATTGAAATTAAATTAACATCATAAATTAATCAACTAATGTCGAATCGAAACAACGTAGCCGATACTACTGGAGCCTTAACAGATGCCGGGATAAGCCAGGATAAGAAAACATTTTTACAATCGCTCACCGAAGATTGGTGGGCAGTTATACTTGGGGCAATTATTATTGCCGCTGTACTTTACTTAACCAACAGCGGCACTGTAATCAGTTTACCTGCATTTAAATGGGCAAATAGTGAAGATCTTTTGGGTAAGGTATTATCAGCAGCTAACTTATTGTTGATTGTTGAAATGGGTGCAGTTTTTCTGACCTTAGCTTCAATAGCCATAGGTTTATCAGGAGGTAATGTTGCAAGGTTTGCTGGCGGTTTTGCTGTGATCTATTTTTTTGCTATCCTTTCCTTTATTATAGGGGGCAATAAAAGTGTATCCTATTTTGGGTTAGAATATGTGGTATTTGCATTACTTATTGGTATTGTATTGGGTAATTTAATCAGGTTGCCGGATTGGCTAAAAGAAGCGGTGCGGTCTGAGTTTTATATTAAAACAGGTTTGGTGATATTGGGTACCACTATATTATCCGCCGATTTAATTAAGGCAGGTTTACCCGGTATAATACAGGCGGTTATTGTAGTTACCGTAGTTTGGTTTTTTTCGATGTGGTTAAGTCGCAAGTTAAAAGTTGATGATGAATTTGGCGTAATATTGGCCTCAGCAGTATCTATTTGTGGCGTTTCTGCGGCTATTGTAGCTGCTGGAGCCATTAATGGCGATAAACGTAAATTATCTTACGTAACTACTTTAGTATTAATCATGGCTATCCCGATGATGATTATTTTGCCTTGGGCAGTGAAGTATTTTAATATACCAGAGGTGATTGGTGGAGCATGGCTAGGTGGTACTTTAGATACAACGGCAACAGTAACTGCTGCAGGCGATTTGGTTGGACCAATTGCCGTTAAAGCAGGGGTTATTGCCAAGTTTTCGCAAAATGTTTTTATTGGTGTTGCTGCTTTTTTTATTGCAATATGGTGGGCCTATAAAAAGCCTAAAGGTGAAGATGGAGTGCCCTTCAAAGCAGAGCGTCCGGGATTGAAAATTGTGTGGGAGCGATTCCCGAAATTTGTATTGGGTTTTGTTGCAGCATCTTTGGTTTTTTCTTTTCTGTTATCGGCCACAACTGCTAAAAGTGTTGGGCCAACCTTAAACGGCTTACGCACAGTATGGTTCGCAATCGCATTTATTTCGATTGGTATGGAAGCTAAATTTTCATCGCTGGTAAAACTTCAGGGCGGAAAACCTGCATTTACATTTGTTACTGCACAAATATTCAACATATTCTGGACACTCTTGTGGTCGTATATTTTATTTGGCGGGTATCTACTCCCTGTGCCTGATTTTAAATAGGCGAGGAGCTAAATTGTCAACGAACTGGATTTAAAAACTGCACCATGGTCTAAGTTATTTTGGTATTCGATTGTGATATGCGCTTCTGTTTATTCAATTTCCTCCAATCGTTTATTCTGTTAAAACAAAATTTAATGGTCAGATTATATTATCTTTAATAAAAATTCTCAAATGCTCATCAGTTAGTTATCCGGTTAGTTAGGAGAATCCTGAGATCTAATTTTTTTTAACCAAATCATTTTAATAATATGAGAACTACGAAACTTAGCTATTCAGCTTTTTTTATTTGCCTGATTTATATTGGTTTTTGTGGTTTTATTTCTGATAAAGAAGAATATCCGCGTTTAGGTATTGTATCTGGTTTAACACAGGACAGTTTAGCGTATGCCGCAGGTTTTAAAATGATAGGCGAATCGGTTCCGAAGATACTGTCACCCGCATTAACAGATGATCAGTTTAATGCCAATTTGAAAAAGATTAAAGCCGCAAAATGTAAAGTGTTAACCTGTAATCTTTTTTATCCGGCGAGCATAAAAATAGCTGGACCTGAGGTAGATGAGGCAAAGGTTTTAACTTATACCGAAACTGTTCTTTCAAGAGCCGAACAGGCAGGGGTTAAGTTTATTGTGTTGGGCAGCTCGGGTGCGAGGAGCATTCCTACAGATTATGATATCGTTAAGGCAAAAACTGATTTTGTTAGTTTATGCAAAAAACTAGCACAAATTGCCGGGAAATATAAGGTTACAATTTTGTTAGAAAACCTCGAAACTACCGAAACAAACTTTATTACTTCGCTAAAGTCGGCAGCAGATATTGTAAGGAAGGTTGATCATCTAAATTTCAGACTTAATGCCGATATATTTCATATGATGCGTGAAGGAGAATCTCCAAGTGAAATTATTGAAGCTGGTACATTGATTGGATTTTCGGAGGTTGCTGAAAAACAAAACAGGTCATTACCAGGCGTTATGGGCGATGATTTTAAACCTTATTTAAAAGCTTTGCACAAAATAAATTATAGGGGTTTCATCTTTATAGAAGGAAGCATCAAAAATGCGGCTACCGAGATGCCATTGGCTTTCAAATATCTTTCGGCTCAGATTGCAGAAGTGTATTCAGAAAAAAAAGTGGATTGATTCAGTGCCAACCTCTTCTGAAAAAAAAAGCTGTTATTTAGCTAATGATACCAATGATTGGGTGCTTGACTTTTCTGCAGCTTTATCCACATTTGGTAAACGCATTTTTGCAACATTGGTCTCAACAGTTAAAGATGGGTTTTCATTTTTAGCCAGTGCAGCTATATCTCTCACCGTACTCGATAACATTTTGAGCGTAAGCATAAACTGACGGTCGATATTCCTGATTTTTTGAAAATCAGCGTTTGGACTAACGTATTCTATATTTGAACGCTCACTTTGGTTGAATTGGATACTATCTAAAAGAACCAGTTTATCTGTAATTTGGTTTAATACTTTATCCGAAAGATTTAACCCCTGAATGCCTATCACCCTGTTGTTTTTTACATAATAATCTAAGCCATTAAAACTAATAAGGGTTAAGTTATTTCTATTGATGATGTACTCTGCCTTTGGAAGGTTATCTTTTAAATGGGTTTTATTAAATGCATTGCGCTGAGCGGCTAGTCGCTCAATCATATCGTTTCCATTCAGTTTGTCTATATGCTCGAAAATATCAGCTTGTTTTGTTTGCTTGTTTTGAGCAAGAACACAAATAGATAAGCAAGAAAATGAGGTGATTAAAAGAAATACTAAGACAATTGATTTGGCACTTTTCATGTGACAAAGATACAGCTGTTTTTGTTGAAATTAAATTTTTTGTAGGTTTAATATTACGTTTTTTGAGCATTTTTGTAATTTACTTGATGATAAAAATCAATTTTTTCTTTAACAGTTATTTAATGTTTAAAAAATATACAAATTGTGTCGCTTTGTATTTTGAAATTTTATGGAGCCTAACTAGTAATTAAGCTTTTAACTTTGAGTTTTTTGTGCTTTAGAAATAGTTCAATACTTTTGATTCTGCGATATCTGGTATCGCCCCATTAGTGATGATCGAGCTCGACTTTTTCTTTAATCTGCCTAATCGCGATATCATGCATTTTCAGCTTATCCAGCTTTCGAGAGAGGAGCCATGGACCGTGTTCTACTGTGATCATGTACTGGCAGGGATAATAAAAGAAGGGAAGGAATGGAAGCAATTATCAGGCGAGGTTTTACCTGAAGAACTATTACAAAATATAGGATTGTTTATTGATCGGCAGCAGTATCGAAAATTGCCGGATGAACTTAAATGGAGATGGCCAAAGCTCATAGAAGAAATTATTGTGAATTCAGATTCTGAATATATGGTGATCTGCAAACCTTTTGTAAATTTCAGATCATTTGAAAAAATGTTTGAAAAATTTGTACCAGCCATGATAAAAGATGAGTGGGCAATCAATTTTAAAGTGTATAGTCATGATTTTGAAGAGGACTTTTTAAAGCAACTTAGCCGCAAGGATGAAAAATCCGGTTATCAACCTATTCAGAAATGGTAATCTTTATCAGGATTAAAGATTTTACCTCATGTTAAATACCAGGTATTTAACGCAATCTTAATATTGGGTTTATATGATGTCTATATTTTTGCGGTGTAAATATTTGGTTAGTATTATACACGTTTAGTTAGTTGATAAGGAGAGGCCCCAATGGATATTGTGGCCTTTTTGATTTTAATACTTCGCTATCTGAATCGTACACGAGTACTAAATGTTATTGCTATAGTTATTGAGTTTGAATTGGGGTGCTATTGTGGTGTTAATTCTATCGTGCTAACAACATGTATTTTTGTTGCGGCGAGTCCCTTTGCCGTAAGCTCAATTTCAAATGAAATTTTATCATTGAGCCTAATTTCTTCCTGATGATCCATTAAAAAGAATTGAATTTTCTGCTCATTTTCATCTTTAATAATACCATGTACACCATTTTGATCTACATAACATATTGTACCCTTTCTCATTTCTAATCTGTTTAGTAAAGATTTGCACTTAATCCATAAACGAATTATCTAAATGCTAGAACGTCAATTAGATGATTTAATGTAGTAATAATTTTGTTACACTAAGTTAAGGAAAGTGATAATATTCTTCCTGGATGCGAAAATGCCTTATGGGAAGTTTTTACGTAAAAAAATTTAATTGCTAGACAGCGATAGTTTGTTCAGTTTTTTTATCTTCAGATTCTATTGTTAGCGCATTTAAAGAAATACTTATGTTTAAAGTATAGAAGCCTTCTTCGTCAATTCCTGCAGTCATTTCGGCATTTTGATGGTAAGCATATTTTAGTCGGTTACTAATATTGTCCATTCCGGAGCCAAAGCCTACTTTGCTTTTTACTAATCTGGGTAAATTACGGCTTTCGATACGCAGTTTGCCATCAAAGGTATAAACATCTATAGTGGCCTTATTTTCTATATCATTAAGGTTTCCGTGTTTAAACATGTTTTCCAATATAGTAAGCAAAACAAGTGGAATTAATTTAATCTCACCAAGATCAGGACCGCTGGCAATCTCAATATAAATTGCGCCTTGCGTAATGCGGTGCAAGCCAATCAGGTTTTCGCATTGTGCAATTTCTTCGCTTAAATATACATAGCCTTCATTGTGTTGAGTATTAGCAGCAAAACGCATCATGTCAGAAAGATAAAGCATTACTTTGGCATCTTCTGGAGAGTAGGTGCTTAGTTTCTGATGTACAAACTCAAATGTGTTAAAAAGCAGATGTGGATTGATCTGCGCTTTCATAAAAGCATTCTTAGACATGGCAAGCTCCTTATCCATTTTTTCCTTATCAATAAGCATTTGAAAACGCTGTTTTTCGATACGGGATTTTTCTGCTTTTTCTCTAATGAACCGCTTTAAGAAATAATAACCTGTAGAAAACAGCATAAAAAAAGATGACCTCCATAATAAAGTAAGTATCCGGGTATTTGTTGATGCAGGCGGAGTGGGAATAAAATTAGTGTATTGCCTTAAAAAAATATCAAGATAGTAGACAAAGCCAACATACACGCAAAGTTCTAAAATAACGAATAATGGAACTTTATAAATGACTTGTCGGGGAAAGGTAGTGGCTTTTTCTAGTAACCATACATGAAGATAAAAAAAGGTTATATGCACGATATAGTGCACAACATAGTTGCCAAATTTACCAAAAGAACCCGAAGCGAGACCAATAATTATAGATTCCCAAAAAATAAAGGAAATCCAAGCAATTAAATGCACTCTGTATTTGTAAAGCCAAGCGAATAAACTATCTGTTTGCAACTTCAAACTATCCATAAAGATAAACTTACTATTCATGTAACAACTAAAATTATAGGGTACAGCTAATGCTAGTTTTCAAAAAAAAACAAATATGAAAACTAAAAACCTTATTAAACGAACCCTGTTTGTATTCAAAAAAAACTATGCAAACCATATCAAAATAGAAATGGTACTTTCTTCTGATCCAACAACTAACTCTCTTACCTCTTCTACAAGTTCTGGTATTGCATTTAACTGAAAAGATCAGTAGCCGTTATTTTTTACGGCTACTGATAATTAGCCTTTCAGAAATAAAATTTTTAAATTCATTATAATAAATATCTCCAACGGTAAAGCTAATGTGGTTGTTCATGGTAATCCTGTTGCCATCCACATATAAAATCTTATCAATAGCAATAATATATCCACGGTGTAACTGTATAAAACCATTCTTAATGCTAAGCTGTTCCCGAACATCTTTTAAACTTAAATAAGCAATAATTACTTTTCCTACAGTATGTATTTTAATGTAATTATGAAAACTTTCAAAAGCGATAATATCCTCATATTTAACCATTACCGCACGGTGATCTTCTTCTTTGTTTTTAACCAAAAAATAATCCTCGTTGGCACCACCTGTCATTTCTAGCCCAAAAAGCCTGGTAATGGTAGTAGCAAATTTGGCATAACTATATGGTTTAAGCAAATAAGCATCTCCTGCGGCTTCAAAAGCATCAAAAGCATACTCCTGGTGGGAGGTGGTGAAAATAAGCTTTCTGGTTCTGGAGCGGATGGCCTTAGCCAATTCCAGACCGGAAATCTGAGGCATTTCCACATCCATAAAAATTACATCAACCGTTTCTGAGCCGGCTAGCTCCCTTAAAGCAGTAATTGGATCGGTATACTGCTGCACGAGTCGCATATTTGGAGTATCCTCAATATATTTTTGTAGCCCCGCTAAGGAACTGAACTGGTCGTCTATGGCTATGCACTTAATCATCTTCAAAAAATCTGTTTCTCTTATAACGAAATTACGCCTTTTCGTACCGAAAAGGGTGCTATCTGTACGGATTAATTTTAAATCTTTTCCTTATTTACTAATTTAACACAAAAATGTGTCAATTAAGTTTACAAGATGCTGGCAGTAGCTACAATCCATAAAATATTCTAGAATACCTATAAAAAAATATACCCCCACCTTGAATGGACTTGTTAATCGAATTATAAGCTTTAATCAAGCTAAGATCACGGGCCAATCTGTTTTGTTACAAGAATATATATACTCCTACGCCGCTGTAGTCGGAGCTGTCTAAGTTGGTGCTTTCGTTTTTGTATGGCTACCTTGGTACTCGCCATATCGATTATGTTGGCTAAACGTCATATATATTCATTTAAACAAGACTTAGTTTTATTAAGGATATTTTTGCAACATAAATCTGATCCTTTTAATTTATGGCTGATCACTTATTGAAAGATGTACTTTATTCCGTTCTCGATCTTGCAACTGTTTTAGAAGGCTTTACTGCTGCAGATAGTTTTAAAGCAAGCCTTGATTTAGCTAAACAGTCTGAAACTTTAGGTTATACACGGTATTGGTTTGCCGAACACCATAATATGGCAAGTGTTGCCAGTTCGGCCACGGCCGTGCTTATTGGTTACATTGCTGGCGGTACCAGTAGCATTCGCGTAGGTTCTGGAGGTATTATGCTACCCAACCATGCACCATTAATTGTAGCCGAACAATTTGGTACATTGGCTTCGCTTTATCCCAACCGTATTGATTTGGGGTTGGGCAGGGCACCAGGAACCGATCAGGTTACGGCAATGGCTATCCGTGGCGAAAACTTTAATACAGTTCATAGTTTTCCCAGAGATATTGAGAAGTTACAACAGTTTTTCTCTGCCAGTAATAGCCGGGCAAGTGTAAGGGCCTTTCCGGGAGAAGGGTTGGATATCCCGATCTGGATTTTAGGTTCGAGCATTGACAGTGCACGCTTGGCAGCAGAAAAAGGACTTCCTTATGCTTTTGCAAGTCACTTTGCACCGACCTATTTCGAGCAGGCGATTTCCATTTATAGAAATAACTTTAAACCATCTGAATTTTTACAGGAACCTTATGTAATGGCCTGTGTAAATGTGGTTGCTGCCGATACTGATGCGGAAGCAGAACGTTTATCAAGCTCTATAAAACGTATGTTTTTAGGTGCTATAACGGGTAAAAGAGGATTACTGAAGCCTGCCGTTGACGATATAGATGTTTATTGGGACCAGTTGGAAAAAGAAGCGGTAGAACAGATGTTATACTATTCATTTATTGGCAGTGTAGAAACCATTAAAGAAAATTTAGCTGCTTTTGTTGCCAAACACGGTGTAAACGAGATAATGAGTACCTCGCATATTTACGATCATCAGGCAAAATTGCATTCGAATAAAATTTTTGCGGGGTTGTTTGGATAAAATATAATTAACCCTGTCCAACTTTGTGTTCAACTCTGTCCGTAGTGTTAAGCGCAGCGTCGCTATGGCTTGATAATATTGCGTTTAAGCTTAATATTAATAATGAGTCAGAGACTCTTTTTTATTAATAATCCCTAGCACCTTTCAGAACTCTACAGACAGATGTAATGCGCGTAGCATTCTGTCCAGTTTCCATGTTATATTTTCCATTATCCGACTACATTTCACCCCTCCATCACTTTCTCTTTAAGATTTATTAATACTAAGGGAATATTGGACTACTAGCTTTGCTGCGAAAAAAAGCAGCATCCCTTGAGCAAAACTTTACTTTCATCTTTACAGTGTGGAAGCCATCGGGCCATGGAAGAAATCTACCAGGTTTATTGGGAAGATATATTTGATGCTGCGCTAAAAAAAACGGGTGATGAAGCCCTTGCACAAGATATTACCCAGGAGATTTTTATTTCGCTTTGGGAAAATCATAAAACGATTAATCTGTCTGGGAGCCTTGGTGCTTATCTACACGGAGCTGTAAAATATAAAGTGATTAATTATTTCAGGTCGGGCAGTATTAAAGAACAGCACCAAACAGCACTCACAGCCCTAATGGATGAGCAGCATATAGCCGCCGCCGATGATAAACTAATTTTAAAAGAGCTCCATCTGGAAGTAGATGCAGCCATTGCACTTTTACCAGAAAAAATGCAATTGGTATTCTCAATGAGCCGAAAACAGGAAAAATCCATCAAAGAAATCGCTGCTGAACTTGATGTTTCTGTACAGACGGTAAAAAATCAGATCTCTGCAGCGTTAAAGCTTCTTAAAAAAAGCCTTTCCTATATCCTGTTAATTGCTGTATTGATCGGCTTAACATAAAGTTAATTTATAGATAACATTTTTGGTTAGTACCGATCTGCTTTTCAACTGACATGTATTTAAATGACAGAAGAACAGGCAAAAGAACTGCTGCAGAAATATCTCGATCAGCAGGCAAGTCCGCAAGAGCAAAAAACAGTTGAAGAGTGGTACGCCACACTTCATGCAAAAGACGTGGTGTTACCGGCCGATAGGAAAGTAGCGATAAGGGAGCAAATGTTTATTCACCTTCAGGCTGCTATGTATCAGAAGCCAAAATATGGCAAAGTATTCAAACTCCAATCTTTTATCAGAATTGCTGCTGCCGTAATCATTACCATTACATTGGGAATAAGCGTTTGGAAACTCAATACCCAAGTGGCCTCTGAAAATCAGATTACTGTAGTTACCGGAAGTACACAAAAGAAACGCATTACTTTACCAGATGGTTCAGTGGTTTTGTTAGATCCATCTGCCAAACTCTGTTATCCTAAAGCATTTGCTTCAAACAACCGCCAGATCTCATTAAAAGAAGGTGAAGCTTTTTTTGAGATTACCCATCAGGAAAAAAGACCATTTACGGTACACACCACATCTGGAGTCGATATCCGGGTGCTGGGTACTTCTTTCAAGGTTAAGTCGTATCGGGACAGTAAACACATCGAAGTTGCCGTAGTTACCGGAAAAGTTGCTGTAAGCGACAGAAAAGGAAATCTCGGTACATTGATTAAAGATGAATATTTAACCTATGATAAAAGTGCCGGTCAGGCTGCTATTGGCAAAACCAAAGCTACCGCCTTTGTCGAACTCGCTTTTGATGGTGCAAGTCTCGATCAGGTCATCAATAAACTCCAATATGTTTACAGCATTAAAATTTTGCTGAACGATAGCACTTTGGGTAAACTTAAAACTACTGCTTCTTTCAGTAGCAAACAATCTGCTGAAGAGATTTTGGATATTATCTGCAGTCTGCATCACCTCAAGTTCAATGCATCAAAAAATCATAAAACATTTAATATATACAGATGAGATAGGGATATGATATAGAAATTATCTATGGTACCGATCAGATCGGTTGCCGTAATCTTTCTTCCTGGCAACAAAAGCCAGTATAATTAAAGCTTTACAGAAATAAAATCAAACAAATTAAGCAATGAAAACAACCTCCGCTAAGAGGACACAAGCTCTACATAAGATCATGAAATACTCATGTTTAACATTTACAATCCTTTGCATTTTTTGCAGCTCTATCCTTGCTTCGTCAGGAATGGCGCAAAAATTAGAGAAAACCACGGTTAACATTACCATAAATAAAGGCCGTAAAATGACCGAGATCATCAAAGAAATCGAATCGCGTACCGGGCTTAGTTTTGTGTACAACCCAGACCAGTTACAACAAAAAAACATGCTCGTAAGCGGCGATTTCACTACCGAGCCTGTAAGGTCGCTTTTAGACAGGCTGGGCTTACAGGTATTGGAAAAAGGCGAATACGTAATTTTAAATAATGCCGTGCTAAACAAGCCAGACCGGATCATCACCGGAGTAGTAAGAGATACTGCAGGTTTGGCGCTTCCAGGTGTTTCGGTAAAAGTGCTGGGCACTCAAAGTGGCACCATTACCGACGGAAATGGTGCCTACCGCATTGAAGTCGGTGCAGATGCCGTGCTTTCGTTCTCCATGATTGGTTACCGTACCAAAGAGGCGAAAATTGGCGATAGTCAAGTAATCAACATGGTTTTGAGTGAAGAACGTTCTACGCTTGCAGATGTAGTGGTGGTGGGTTATGGGACCCAGAAAAAAGAAACACTTACAGGGGCAATCAGTATTGCATCATTGGATAAACTTTCTTCCAGGTCGCTCAATAGCGTGGGCGAAGTTTTGGCAGGAAAAACGCCAGGTGTAATTGTAACCAACGAAGGTGGCGATCCGACTTCTACACCACGTATCAACATCAGGGGGTCGGGTGGTCTTAATGGCGAAAGTGTACTTTATGTAATAGACGGTTCTATCTTTTTGGGAGTACCTCAGCTTAATCCTAACGATATCGAATCTATTTCTGTATTAAAAGATGGATCTGCAGCTATTTATGGCGCAAGAGCATCGGGCGGAGTGGTATTAATTACCACTAAGAAAGGTAAAAATGGCAAAATGCAGATCAGTTTTGATGCTAAATTAGGGCAGCAGAGCGCCTGGAGAAAACTACAGCCATTAAATGCTCAACAACGTGCACAGGTTGCGGCAACGGCAGCTAAAAATGGTGGTAATACCATATTACCTGCTTTTGACCCATCTAAATATCCTGACGGACAGATTACCCGTACCAATTGGATGGACGAAGTGTTTAGAGATGGTTTATTGCAGGATTACAACGCCGCTATTAACGGAGGATCTGAGAAGTCGAATTATTATTTAAGTTTCAATTACCGCAATGCTGAAGGGATTGTATTAAATACCAATACCAAACGTTACAACTTCCGTATCAACACTGAGCATGAGGTAAGCAATTGGCTAAAAGTTGGCGAAAACTTCTCGTATAGCAGCACAAACGGAAATGGTGCCAACACCAGCAGCGACTATACTGGAGCTTTACTTTCTGCAATTTACTATCCTACAAACGGAACACCTTACAACCCTGACGGAAGTTTTGCCGGTTTGCCAGGTGGGCAATTCGCCGGTGATTATGGCGATATCATTAACCCAGTGGCCGAATTGATGCGTATAGATATTAATAATCCTTCAAACATTATGGTAATCAACCCATATGTAACCTTAAAACTGGCTAAAGGCTTAACCTTTAAATCTAATTTAAGCATTACAAAAAAAGATACGCAGTTTAAGGGATTCACGCCAAAAAGGCCTGAAGTTGGGAAACCGGTATTAAGCAATAGCTTACAACAAAACAGTTTCCAAACAAACGATTTTCTTGCTGAACAGATATTAAGCTACAAACAATCGTTTGGTAACCATAACTTAGATATCACTGGCGGTTATACTTTCCAGAAAACAAAGAATTATAGCTTATATACATCTGGTGCTGGATTTGATGATGAATCTCCACAATACAGGTACCTTACTAATGCCACTATTGTACAGCCATCAACTAGTTATTTCAGTGCAAATGCCCTATCGTCATTGCTTTTTAGAGCCAATTATAACTACAAAGAGAAATATCTGGTGTCGTTAATTGGACGCAGAGATGGTACATCGATATTGATGAAAGACAACAGGACAAGGGATTATTTTTCTGCATCTGCAGGTTGGCTGTTAACCAAAGAAGATTTTCTTAAAGATATTACCTGGCTAAATGAATTGAAATTGAGAGGAAGTTATGGTGTTTTAGGTAACCTGGCCAGTTTGAGACAAGAAGACGTAAACCCGCTTTTAGTAGCAACACAAAGTTATTTTGGTCAAACACCAACTTTACAAACAGGTTATGCTTCAACAGTATTGCCTAATCCAAATATCAGATGGGCCAAAAGTAAGCAAACGAATATAGGTTTAGATGTAACGGTATTGGGCAGTTTGAGCTTAAATGCAGATTACTTCATTAAAGATATCAACGATATGATCTTAACCCGTCCACTTCCAGGTACCGCGGGCCTAAATTCGCAAACGATTAATGCCGGTAAAGTTAGAGACAAGGGAGTAGAGTTGGGTTTAACTTATAGCAGCAATAAAAACGCAGAATTTACCTATTCGGTTAACGCAACGCTTACAAAAGTAAATAACATGGTACTAAGCTTGGGCGAAGGATTGGAAAACATGCCATTATCAACCAATTTCCGTAATGAGCTTGCTCCATTAGTAAATAGGGTTGGTCAACCTTTGTACAGTTACTACGTGTTGAAAACAGACGGTATTTTTCAGAGCCAGGCAGAAGCCGACAACTATAAAAATACTAAGGGAACCAAGATTCAGCCGAACGCAAAAGCAGGTGATTTTAAATTTGTAGATATCAATGGCGACGGATCTATTGATAGCAAAGACCGTTATTTTGCAGGCAGTGCTTATCCTGATTTCTCATATGGATTAAGCTTTAATGCAAGCTATAAAAATTTCGACTTTAATATTTTTGCACAAGGCGTACAGGGCAATAAATTATTCAATGCCGTAAAACGTACAACTTATAGTGCAAGTGGTCCTTCTTACAATAAACTGGTAGGCATTCTTGATGCCTGGTCGCCAGAGAATCCAGGTGGCAAAGTGCCGATTATTTCAACCAGCGATGCCAACGGAAATTTTGCAGCTTCTGATTTTTATGTAGAAAACGGTTCTTATCTGCGTATCCGTAATGTAACCTTAGGTTATAGCTTGCCAAATAAATTAACCAATAAGTTAAAAACAGGTGCAGTTAGGATTTATGCTTCTGCTAATAATTTATTTACCATCACTAAATACTCAGGCTTTGATCCGGAAATAGGAATGGATAACTATGGATTGGACGTTGGTCGTTACCCACAAGCCAGAAGCTTTATCCTTGGTTTAAGTGTAAATTTATAATCACAACAATAATGAAAACGAATTTTAAATATATGGCATTTGCCGCCCTTGCTGTTTTTTCATCATGTACCAAACAGCTTGATATTACGCCCGAAGGCTCTCCATCGGCACAAAATTTTTGGAAAACAAAAGAAGACGCCATCAAGGCTGAAGCAGGAATGTATGAAAACTATAATGCTGAAGACTTTTATGGGCGTGGAATGTTCTGGTTTATCAATGCCAGTGATGATATGGTTACTGGCCGCAACAAGCCCGAGGCCGATAACATTAAAAACTTTAACCGCACTTATGTAGGCGGTGGTTATACCGAATCGCAGTGGAGTATGCGTTATGCCATTATCAAACGTGCCAACGATATTATCAACAATGTGCCTAAAATTACTATGGATGAAAGTTTAAAAAACAGATTATTGGTGATGCTTATTTCAATGCAGGTTTGGTTTATTTTCAGCTGGCCGCAAATTATGGCAACGATAAAGCTGGTGTGCCGATTGTAACGCCCGATGCCAATCCTGCCATTGCCGTTCCACGTGCTAAAAACGTAAACGAAAATTACGACTACATTATTTCGCTTCTGTTAAAGGCTGCTGATAACCTTCCGTTCTTTTCGGCAATGAAACCTACTGATTATGGTAAAGCACATAAAACTGCTGCATGGGCCTATCTCTCAAAAGTTTATCTTTATAAAAAAGATTATGCAAATGCTGCTAAGTATGCTGATATGGTCATCACTTCAGGTCAGCATGATTTAATCAATACGGGGTTTGCCGATGTATTTAAAGCAGCTAATAACTGGTCTAAAGAATATATCTGGTCTGTAGTTTGTACACCAAGCGGTGGCGGAACAGGCTGGGGCAGCAAGCTTCCGGGCGTAATGTTAACCAACAAAGCATGGGGGATTTACAATGGATGGGGTTATTACCTGCCAACCAAAGAACTTTACGATTCTTACGAGGCTGGCGATCAACGCAGGGAAGCTACTATTTTAAAACCTGGCGATAAATTTATGTTCTTTGGTGCCGAGCGTAGTTTTACCAAAGATGGAGGAGCGACTTCAAATTACCAGTTTAAAAAATATATGGAGCCTTTTTCTTATGCCAACCCAATTCCAACGCACGTTAACCCTAATGGTGATAATGGAACAACAGATCTAAATGTACCCTTAATGCGCTACGCAGAAGTATTGCTGATCAAAGCAGAAGCTGTAATTAATCTTAGCGGTGCAGGGGCAGGTGATACCGAGCTGAACAAAATCAGACTTCGTGCAGGTTTAGGTGCCAAAACAGGAATGACTATCGATGACCTTAAGCGCGAACGCCGCAACGAACTTGCCGGAGAATGGGCTGATCGTCACCGAGATTTGGTGAGATGGGGCGATGCACAGGCCGCTTATGCAAAACCTTTACACGATTTTGATGGCACTGTAATCTGGCCGGCAAGAAACTTCAATCCACAAGTGCATGATGTATGGGCGGTGCCACAAAGAGAAATTGATAACAGTGGGGGTGTAATTAAACAGAACATAGGATGGTAAAATCGAATAAACTGACCCTCCTTTTATTATTGGGTTTAGGCGTACATTCAGTTTCTGCTCAGCAGAAACTGAATGCCAGTAATGGGCACAGCCATAATGATTATAAGCAGCAGATACCTTTATTGGAAGCCTATTATGCCGGTATGGGATCAATCGAGGCAGATGTGTTTTACCGTAATGGAGAGTTGTTTGTTGCCCACGAAAGCAGCGAAATCGCCCCGAGTAAAACATTGAAAAAATTATATATTGATCCACTGGTGGCATTTTTTAAAGATCATGCCAACCATCCTTATCCTGATCCGAAACAAAAACTTCAACTGGTAATTGATATAAAGGAGGATTATGAACACGTGATCCCGAAATTGCTGGCCGATTTAAAAGGTAACGAACCTGTTTTCGATCAACAGATCAATCCTTCGGCCATTAAAATTGTAATGAGCGGGGCTGTTCCGCCTGCCGGAAAGTTTAAGGATTATCCATCACTCATCAGTTTTGATGGCCGGCCCGCAAATCAGTACACGAGTGATCAGTTAAAACGCATTGGGATGATCAGCGATGATATTTCTCATTATTCGGTATGGAACGGAAAAGGTACACCAACGCCAACCGATTTAGAAAAAATGAAAGCGGTGATTGCAAAAGTACATGCATTAGGCAAACCCTTTCGTTTTTGGGCAACCAAAGATAGTCCGAACAGTTGGAAAGAATTGGAACATATGGGGGTTGATTGGATCGGAACCGACCATCCGGTGGTGTTGAAAGATTTTTATCAGAACAGGACTAAACTAGAGTACAGCAATCCGAAAGCATATAAGCCTTACCAGCCAACTTACAAGAGCGATGGATTAAAAACCAAAGCTAAAAATGTTATTCTTCTAATAGGAGATGGAATGGGACTGGCACAAATTCAGGCAGGGTTGAGCGCTAATTTTGGTCAATCTAACATCATCACGATAAAACATCTGGGCCTTTCACGTACAGAAGCTTCGAATTCAGATTTTACCGATTCTGCAGCGGGTGCAACGGCCATGGCTACAGGGCATAAAACCAATAACCGCTATATCAGCATCGATTCTACAGGTAAAGCACTTCAATCTATTCCTGATATTTTGGCTCCCTATGGTCTTACAAGCGGAATCATCAGTAGTGGTGATATTACCGATGCCACACCAGCAGCATTTTATGCTCATCAGCTTGAACGATCTATGACAAAGGAAATTGCAGCCGATTTTCAGAACAGTCATGTTGATATTCTGGTTGGCTCAAAACGTAAAAGTTTTACCGAAAACCCAGACCAAAAACTGATGGATAAAATCTTGGCCAAGGGTTATATACTGCAGAAAGACCTAAAAAGTTTTGTTGCCTCAAATGCGAATAAGCAAGTGGTACTTTTAGACGATTCTGCCACGCGGAAAATATTGGAAGGCCGTGGAGAAATGCTGAAGACTTCGTTCTTAAAAACGGTTGAATTGCTCTCAAAAAATAAAAAAGGATTTTTCATCATGGCAGAAGGGGCACAGATTGATCATGGCGGGCATGCAAACGATTTGCCTTTTGCGGTAACCGAACAACAAGATTTCGATCGCCTGGTGGGTGAAGCCTTAAAGTTTGCTGATCAGGATGGCGAAACTTTGGTAATCGTAACTGCCGATCATGAAACCGGAGGACTGTCGCTACTGGATGCCTCTTATCGAAAAGGAACCATTCGTGGCAATTTCAGTACAGACGATCATACCAATATCATGGTGCCGGTATTTGCTTACGGCCCCGGCTCGGAAGCCTTTATGGGGGTATATCCTAACCATCAGATTTTTTATAAAATCATCGAGGCTTATCGTTTAAAGAAAACGCAATAAAAAATGGGATAAGTGCTGCATTGATCAGCGGGAAACATTGAGCAATTGGTTTCCCGCTGATTTAATATGGTAGCCACAGTTGTTGTATTCGGTTTTTATTACGAAAGAGGTACAAGATGTGATATAATGTCTCATTAGTACGCTCAATTACTACCGTACTTTTACCCTTTTTGTGTCTGCCTATAGGAATTAAGATTAACATTCTTAAGCTTTGTGCAGCCTATCTTAATTTGCCTATGTATTACAGCTGTGCAATTGTTGATGATGAACAGCATGCGATTGATTTACTTCATGATTATATTGAAGACACCTGTTTTTTAAAACTGTTTAGCACCTTTAATAATCCCATTGATGCATTAAAAACAATTAGTGGTGGCGATAGAATCGATTTTCTTTTTTTAGATATAGATATGGATGGAATGAAAGGGACTGAATTGTCTCAGCATCTTCGTTCCAAAGCCAGATTTGTGATTTACGCATCTTCCCACCTTGAAAATGAGGTGAGAGAAATAGATTCTCACTTTGAATGTTATCTTGGCAAACCGATATCAATGAAACGTTTTGCCGGCACTATTCATAAACTGATGCGGCTTAATAATCTGCCGATAAACAATTGAAAATAGCTTATGATCGAACTTACGTACGTTTTTGAACAGGAATTTTTAGAAGATGTACCCTACCAGTTAATGAGGGCCAGTATGGAAGATCCATGGTTGGTGCTGTCCGGGTGTAAAGTGCTGGGTATTATTGATGAAGTTGAGAACAACTGGACCCAGATAGTTGGTGAAGATATTCCTCCGATGGCAATTGAAGGGATGGGAGATTTGATTAATATGCAGCAGTTTAGCTGGTTGCCAAATTTGATTAAAAAACAATGGCCTAAGTATGTGCTTGATGTTGTTGTAGAAAATGCAGGTTGTTACGAAATAATTTGCCATAAAGAGGCTTGTCTTAAACGTTTTCAAGAGCGCTTTACACTAGGTATTCATGCGCTGGCTCAAAGAGAATCTGCTCTTGTTTTTAAAGTACGGTGCTTTCAGAAATCGGCTAGTTATGAGGTGGTTAAATCTCCCGCAATCGATCGGTACGTTTAGTATTTATTCTACCTTTTTTAAAGGTAAACACAGATTCTGGCGAAATCAGAATCTGTCGTGCCTTCAAATTTTACATTAATTCTTGTTTGTTCTAAACACTAATGCCAATGTAATATTTAAATTTGGCCCAACAAAAACTCTTCTTCAACATGACCTTTGTAGAAAAATTGCAGGCCCTGCGCCAATTAATGGCTGCTCAAAAAATAGATGCTTATGTTATTACGGCTGCAGATCCACACATCAGTGAGTATTTACCTGCGCATTATAAAGCCATTCCTTTTGCTTGCGGCTTTACAGGGTCAGCCGGTACGCTAGTCATTACTCAGGGTTTTGCGGGGCTATGGACTGATTCACGGTATTTTACGCAGGCAGAAACACAATTAAGTGGTTCTGGTTACGAATTGGTAAAGTTGAAAGTGCCGCATACCCCCGAATATATCGATTGGTTGCTCCAGGCTTTGCCAAAGGGTGCAAAAGTAGGCTTTAACCACCAGCTGATTACGGTAGGTTTAGCTCTCGAGATGCAGAATAGTTTAATACAACGAGAAATAGCGATAATTGATGTTGATTTTATCAGCACTATCTGGCTGGATAGGGTAGGGCTACCTAAAGAAAATGCCTTTTTAATTAGCGAAGAAGCTGCAGGACTTACCATTTCGGCTAAAATAAAAGAGGTAAGAGCTGCTTTAAAAATAAATGGGGCAGATTATCATTTCATTTCATCGCTTGATGACATTGCCTGGCTATTTAATTTAAGGGGAAATGATGTAGATTATAATCCTGTAGTTTTAAGTTTTGCTTTAATAACACCTGTAGAGGTAAAACTCTTTATGGATAAACAAAAGTTGACGCAAACTGATATTGAAACTTTAAATCAGCAAGGTGTAACTTTACGTCCCTATGCTGAAGTGGCCGAAGCACTAAAAAATTTACCAAAAGCTACACAGATTTTTATCGATCCAAAACGTACCTGTTTCGGTTTGTATGAATGTTTACCAAGTGGTTCCAAAATAATTTCAGGTATTAATCCAAGTACACATTTAAAAAGCTTAAAAAACAGTACTGAAATTAATCATATCCGCAGGGCGATGTTAAACGATGGGGTAGCTTTAACTAGGTTTTTTAAATGGATGGAAGATCATTTTGGAAAAGAAAAGATTACAGAATGGTCTGCAGCAGAGAAATTAGCTGCGTTTAGGGCAGAACAAACATCTTTCGTGGGTTTGAGTTTCAATACCATAGCTGGTTATAATGCAAATGGTGCATTGCCACATTATAGCATAACGGCAGAAAGCAATCAGGAAATTTTAGGTGATGGTTTGTTTCTTGTCGATTCCGGAGGTCAGTATTTGTATGGCACAACCGATATTACCAGGGTAATGCCTATTGGTAATTGCTCATCAACCCAGGCCGATGATTATACCTTGGTGTTAAAAGGCCTGATTGAGGGTTCTAAACTTATCTTTCCGGAGGGTACCAAAGGTTATCAAATCGATTCTATCTGTAGAAAACCACTGTGGGAACAGGCTATAAATTTTGGACATGGAACTGGGCATGGTATTGGTTTTTTCCTGAATGTACATGAAGGACCTCAGAATATTAGTCCAGCTAATGTAGATGTTGTCTTTAAGCCAGGAATGGTAACTTCCATAGAACCTGGGATTTATCGGCCAGGAAAACATGGTGTTCGTATCGAAAACCTGGTTTTATGTATTCCTAAGGGAAGTAGTGAATTTGGTGATTTTCTCACTTTTGAAACCTTAACTTTATGTTTTATCGATACCGCTATCATCAATAAAACACTTTTAGCGGCAGATCAAATCGCCTGGTTAAATCAATATAATCAGCAAGTGTTTGAGCAACTTGAGCCGCACCTTTCAATAGCAGAAGCAAGGTGGTTAAAAGAGAAATGTAGATCCATTTAATCATTGTCTAGAGGTATCATCATTGCTGAAGCCGATTTTTCATTAGATGAAGCAATCTTCATGCATCCGCTAGCGGTAGGGGCCTCAATATAATGGTTATCAGTCTGAACTTGTCGAATACCCTTATCGCTATTTTTTATAACATAAGAGCTTAAATGATCTTATGGTTAATAACGCTTATGCAGCCAATGTAGTACCAATGGGCTAGGTTTCTCCTCATGTGGTATTAATATGCCTGCTTTGCGTAATCTGGGAGATCACAGAACTGATCATCATATCTCACTGTAAACTTCCCGTAAATGCACCAATTCTTTACCGATTTTGCGCTATTTTCAACTTAGATACCCGCTTTACTTTTTAAATTTTATTTTTGATTTTAACTACATTCCTAAATCTCATTTATCATCATGATTGTTAAATCACAAAAGAAGCGCGCTTTATCTATAATAACTTTTAAAGCAATATTTTGCTGTATTTTATCTTTTCTAAATATTGAGGTAATTCAGGCCCAATCGCCGTGGATTGCTTTAGGTAAAAAGCCGTCCACTTTAGGTTTGGAAAATGGTTTTTCAATCTACAATGCTGGGGCATTTAATCTAAAGCTTGTTAAATCGTCACAAACTGTGGCGGGTCTTCAGCCTAAAATGGTTAAGGATTTCGATTTTGTACCCAGCGATAGTTTAAAGGTGCGTAGTTCTGATGGTTTATATCATTTGGGTGATATCAATTTAAGATTACGTTATATTGGCGATGAAACCTGGAAAGGCTACAGCACTGCGGCAAAACGGAGCCCTGTGAAAAACATTTCTATAGGTAAAAATGTACTTGCTGCTGCCGATCTTGCTGCAACACTTCCGGCCGATATTCCATTGCAGGTTAAACGGATCTGGGAAATGTTGAACGGAAAACTGGTACTGCGCTTCGAGCTGAAAAACAAGACTGATAAAAACGTAGAAATTGGTGCGCTTGGCATCCCGATGATTTTCGATAATATTTTAGAAGGCCGAACATTAGAGCAAACGCATGCCAAAAATGTATTTTATGATCCCTACATCGGAAAAGATGCTGGCTATTTGCAAGTTACCCGGTTAAGTGGCCATGCACCTTCTTTGCTTGTTGCACCATTGGGGCATACACCATTTGAGGCTTATAACCCACTTAATGATGACCGGACACCTAGGGGGATTGCTTTTGAAGGTTTTTACGAATGGATGGTGTACAGTAAAGCCTATGCCGAAAACGAATGGAAAAATGCTGAACAATGGAATATACCAACTTCGACTATTTTAAAGCCTGGCGAAAGCCGGAGTTACGCCCTCCAGTTTATCCTTTCAGGAGCAGCAAAAGACATTGAAAACAAACTGATCGAAAACAAGAAACCAGTAGCCATATCTGTTCCAGGTTATGTACTGCCTAAAGATGCGGAAGGGAAATTGTTTATTAACTACGCTAAAAAGATCAAAACTATTCAGATCCAACCTGAAAATGCGCTAAAAGTAAGTGCTTTAGGTTCAACCAAAAATGGTTGGAAAAGTTATTCTGTAAAGGGGAATACCTGGGGAAGGGCAAGATTGTCTATTACCTATGAAGATGGTTTGGAGCAAAGTATAAATTATAAAGTAATTGAAGCCGAAAGTGATGTGATTGCGAGTTATGGCAATTTTTTAACAACCAAACAATGGTTTAACCAGGCTGATCCTATTTTTAAAAGAAACCCTTCTGTTATTACCTACGACAATGAAAAACAACAGCAGGTAACACAGGATAACAGGGCCTGGATTTCGGGTTTGAGCGATGAAGGCGGTGCAGGCTCGTGGTTGGGGGCAATAATGAAACAATTGGTACAGCCGAAAAAAGAAGAAGTCGACAAGCTAAAGCAGTTTGTAGATAGCGTAATGTTCGGGCGGATACAACTTAAAAACGGCCCTCAGAAATATGGCGTAAAAAAGAGTTTGTTTTATTACGCACCCGATTCACTTCCTAAAGATACTTATGCCGAAAATATCAATTTTAAAACATGGTCTGCATGGCCAAAAAAAGAAGCCGATAACCTGGGCAGATCTTATAACTATCCACATGTTGCAGCGGCCCATTGGGTAATGTATCGGTTGGCACGTAATTATACTGGTCTCGTAGCCGAGCAAAGCTGGAAACAACACCTTATCGATGCAGCAGAAACAGGCATGGCGATGGTTAATATCGCTCCTTATTATGCACAGTTCGGGCAGATGGAAGGTACGGTCTTCTATCTCATTTTAAACGACCTTAAACAGGAGGGATTAACAGCAGAAGCAACCAGGTTAGAAAATGAAATGAAAAAGCGGGCCAACCACTGGCGTTCTTTACAATATCCCTTTGGTAGTGAAATGCCTTGGGACTCTACAGGTCAAGAAGAAGTTTATGTATGGTCTAGCTATTTTGGCTACCAGGATAAGGCAGATGTAACGCTTGATGCTATATTGGCCTACATGCCTGTGCTGCCGCATTGGGCCTATAACGGTAATGCCCGTCGGTACTGGGATTTTCTTTACGGAGGTAAACTTTCGCGTATAGAACGGATGATCCATCATTATGGTTCTGCGCTCAATGCCATTCCAGTATTAATGGATTACCGTAAAAATCCCAACGATTTTTATCTTTTACGTGCCGGCTACGGTGGGTTATTGGGCGCAATTTCCAATATCACGCAAGAAGGTTTTGCACCTGCAGCATTTCATGCTTATCCATCAACCTTAAAAAATGATGGTATTACCGGCGATTATGGATCTGGTTTTTTTGGCTATGCAGTTAATACTTCATCTTACATTTTACAGCATCCTGAATTTGGTTGGTTAGCTTTCGGCGGAAATGTGAATAAAATGGGTAATATCATCAATGTTAAATTAACAACAGCGGCAAAATCTGCAGTTTACATCGCTCCTGTGGGCCTTTGGATTAGTCTTGATGCCGGAACCATTGACGAAGTAAATTACAATACCATAAATGGAGAAATTCGTTTAACACTAAGTAAAGCAAATGAATATTCACCTAATGCCCTGTTGAGGTTGTCGCAGCCGGCAAAGGTTAATGGGATTGGTGTTTATTCAATAAAAGGTAATGGTTTTAAGAAGAGGGGAGGATACGAGTTTCCTCTGGCAAAAGCACATACCACTGAAGTCATTCTTCAAAGATAGTATCAATTCATCTCTGTCTGGGCCCCGTGAAATAAAAATACGGGGCTTTTTTGTGATAATTTTATTCTGATATTCAGTAGTATATGGTGCTTATTGATATACTTTATTAAATTATTTTATTTTAATTATCTGTAATTGATTTGATTAAGATTTTAGATGTTGTTTTTTAAACTTATCAATAAGAATTAATATGATCAAAATGAGCTTAATAATAGCTGTATTTTTACTTTAAATAAAATACTTTAATTTATTGTTTAAGATATTATTATGATATATTATAGTAATATTATCCATTTAATTTGAGGAAGGTTCTTCACTACACCTAAGAATGATAGATTTCTTTGGAAATATCGTTGCTGCTTCATCGCCTGAAGAGGTCTTCTTACAACAACGATATTTTTTGCAGATTGTCATCTTTCGAAAAAGTTTTTCCAATCGTCTTCGTTGCAAACGAGGATGAATGAGAATTTCATCGCCCGTATAGCAACTGTTATTGCCACATTACAAATGTCGATTTTAATAATCCGCGTTACAAACGCGGACTATATCTATCTCTGTGTTTCCGTGGCTAAAAATTATTTATAAACTTTCCTTAATCACCCTTAACTTATAAATGGGACCTGCGCTGTTTTTTGCTTTAGGGAATAGTTTTATGGTTACTTTATTTTTGCCTTTAGTTAATTCGACAGGGATTTTATAAGAGATATCATAAAAACGGCTTTCTTTATATCTGTTCAGATCTTCGGTAGCAATGTTTACACCATCAACCAGCACATCAAAATTCCGACCGCGGTTATCCATGCCCCAATAAGAAGCAATTATGGTGTTCTGCAAAGCTGGATCTACTTTTACCTCAAATTGTAAGAAGCCATTTTCTCCTGCAATACGCCATTTACTGCCATGGTCTTCGCCCATGTATTCTTTGGCTGCGGTAAAGTTATGGTCGCGCTCTGGCTGCATTTCGCCAAACCTGAACACATCAGTAGTTTTATCTTCTAATTCTTTCTGTTTACGTTTCTGCTCATCGTATATTTTTTGTTGTACCGTCCATTTTTCTGGGGTAAATACATCCCAGTAAACACTATAATACTGGTTTTTGGTTTGATAAAATGGAATAAGTGTAACATCTTGAGGCTGAGCAATATTCTTGGTTTTAAATTGAAGTTCTTGTTTATTTACTACACCTAGCCAATCTTTAGGGTCGTTGTTGGCACTTACAAACACAGGAACACCTTTAATAGGATCGGGTTCTGTTACGCCTAAAATACCAGCCAATAGCACCGGACCATAAAAAACAGCCCTACGGTCAGCATTATCCGGCATGGCCTCTGTATAAAGTTTTTCTGGAGTTACATAAGTGATTTTATCATTGTTTTTCCAGCTACGGGTAATTACGTAATAGCCGGTTTCATCCGGAGTAATTTTTTGTAGTTGCCCATTCACCGCGATTGTGGTTTCGGTAGACCACTTTGGTTTTCTCACTCGTATAGAAAATCTTGAAGTTTTGGCTACACTAATGGTTAAACTCG
Organism: Pedobacter riviphilus; assembly: GCF_014692875.1. Lineage (NCBI taxonomy): Bacteria > Pseudomonadati > Bacteroidota > Sphingobacteriia > Sphingobacteriales > Sphingobacteriaceae > Pedobacter > Pedobacter riviphilus. The sequence continues at coordinate 1,455,018 of NZ_CP061171.1, forward strand.
TTTGGTCGCCTTGCGGTAAAGCTGTTTGCTGCATAATTTTTATTCCTTTTTCTTTCCAATCTAAAACCGACGGAATAAAAAGATTCACATATAAACTCCCATCACTTCCTCTCGAATAAATGCTTTCATTGTATTTAACATGATTTTCCATGCCGGTACCTACGCAACAGGTAAAAGTGTTAAATTTATCGCTGTATTCTTTTTTTCCGCCCATGCGTAGCGGTACAAAATAACAGGTCATGCCATCGTCGTGGTTCTGCGAAGCCAGTATATGATTATACAGCGCTTTTTCATAATAATCGAATAGTTCGGCCGATGGATTTTCTGCAAACAGGTGCCCGGTAAGTTTGAGCATGTTGTAAGTATTGCAGGTTTCGGTGGTGTTTTCTGTGAGCTTATCATTCAATTTATCCGGCTCACTCAGGTATTCGTAATTACTGTTTCCGCCAGTTACATAAGAGTGGTGGTAAACAATGGTTTTCCAAAAGAAATCGGCAATGGTTTTATCTCTTTGGTCGCCTGTAATTTCGTAGCGCCTGGCACTGGCAATAATTTTAGGGATCTGTGTATTAGAATGTTTTCCCGGAAGAATATCTGTTTGCTGTGCCAATGGATCAAGTATACGCTTGTCGTAGAATTTGTAAGATAAATCGAGGTATTTTTTTTCTCCGGTAATAGAATAGAGATTAACTAAAGTCTCTGCCATACCACCATATTCACAGAACAACATTTTTTGTAAAAGTTCGTCATTTAAGCCGCCAATGGTAGTGCCTGTCCAATCGGCCAATGCCACGCATGAGCTCAAAGCTTTTTTATTGTTGGTGTACAGATAGGCATCTAGTAAACCTGCCATAATTTTATGTACAGTGTACCATGGTGCCCAGCCGCCATTCAGGTCGAATCCCCCGGTTTTAACATTGCCTTTTGCCAGTTCACCCCAAATTTTGTCTTCATTGGTGAAGGCACCTAAATAGCCGTTTTTTCTGGCTTTCTGGCACTCAGCCAGTTCATCTACAATATAATTTGCTTTTTTTAGAAATGCAGGATTTCTGCTCGAAGCATATTGCATAGATATTGCCGAAAGGTAATGCCCCAGCGAATGCCCGGCCAAACCATCTCCTTCCCATCCGCCATAAATTTTAGCCTTTGGTGTTAAACCTGCGTTCTTTCTAAAGCCTGAAAGTAAACGGTCAGCATCAATAACCGATAGGTAAGCTTCATCGGCTTTCATAGCCTTTTTAAAAGTGCTTTCCAAGAGGCTTACCTGCGAAAGATCGAAGGCATAGGCTTTAATTGGCGTAGTGTTTTTAACCTTTACGCGGCTATCGTTAAAATGAGGGACATAGTTTTGAGCATTAGCACTAAGCGCGAAAAAGAGCGCACAGCTGAACAGGCTTTTGCCAAGGTGATAATTCATAATTGTTAGGTTGTTTTTGTAATGTTTTTACTGCTTAAAATTATGCAATTGCCAACAAGATAAAGGCCCTATAATTTGCCGTTATTGTGCAGATTTTACCTTTCTTTTTCGTTAAGATGAAATTTATTGTGATTTTTATGCCATATCCATAGCTTATAATTTGCAGATACTCCTCATATTTTAGCCATTACATTTAATTGTTATTGAATAAAATTAGCTTTGAGGATATTTGCCTAACAATTAAAAATATGTTCGAAAAGAAAGTTTACATCCAGAGAAGAGCAGCATTAAAATCAAAGATAGATTCGGGAATATTACTCTTTTTGGGTAATGAAGAGAGCCCGATGAATTATAAAGACAATGCCTACCATTTTAGGCAGGATAGCACCTTTTTATATTATTTTGGGATCAGTGAGCCATCATTGGGCGCTATTATTGACTTGGATGAAGATCAGGTAATACTTTTCGGCGATGAAATGGGAATTGATGATATCGTATGGATGGGAGGCAGAAAACTCTTGAAGAAAAAAGTTTGGATGTTGGTTTGACCAAAGTTCTGCCTTTAGCGCAACTGGATGCTTATCTTAAGCAATACCTGGACAAAAAGCGCCAGGTTCATTTCTTACCTCCCTACCGCTCAGAGAATAAAATTAAACTGGCCAATTGGCTTAATTTGCCTATCCATCTGCTTAAAGAAAAAGCATCGCTTAGCTTTATTAAAGCTGTTGTAGCACAACGATCAATTAAATCTGTCGAAGAGATTGAAGAACTGGATCGTGCAGCATCAATATCGGCCGATATTCATTTAATGGTAATGCAACAGGCAAAACCTGGTATGTATGAACGCGAACTTGCAGCTAAAATTCAAGGAGCTGCGTTGGCTTCTGGCGGTAATCTGGCCTATCCGGTTATTCTGACTGTTCGTGGCGAAATTTTGCATAACCATTACCATGGTAATCAGCTTAAAGACGGGCAGCTGGTTTTAAACGACTCTGGTGTAGAAACCGCTTTAGGCTATGCTGGCGATCTTACGCGCACTTTTCCTGTAGGCAAGAAATTTAGTGCCGAGCAAAAAGATGTTTATGATATTGTATTGAATGCTTATACGCATGGCAAAAACCTGCTGGCACCGGGTGTAAGGTATTTAGATGTGCATTTGGCTTCGTGTAAAATGCTGGCACAAGGTTTAAAGGATATTGGCCTGATGAAAGGTAATATAGACGATGCTGTGCAGGCTGGTGCGCATGCCATGTTCTTTCAATGTGGAACAGGGCATATGATGGGGCTGGATGTGCACGATATGGAAGATTTGGGCGAACAATATGTAGGTTATACCGATGAGCTGATTAAAAATACTACGCAGTTCGGGTTGAAATCGTTAAGGCTGGGCAAAGCGCTCGAAGCAGGATATGTGTTAACGGTAGAGCCAGGTGTTTATATCATCCCTGAACTAATAGACCGTTGGAAAGCCGCTAACCAGTTTGCCGAATTTATTAACTACGATAAACTGGAGCAGTTCAGAAACTTTAGCGGCATCAGGGTAGAAGACGATTTTTTGGTTACCGAAACCGGCAGCCGGATGTTAGGGAAGCATTTAGCTTTAACTACAGATGAAATTGAATCCATTAGGAGCGAAGCTTATTAGTAACGTTGGTTATTTGAAATAGCTGTTGCTTTTTGTTTTGGAGCGCAGGTTCATTCGATTTTTTTTAAAGAATGTTCCTGCCATCCGCTTTATTCCGATGAAGGATCGGAATGCCCGCTGCTGTCAGGGCTAGAGACCTCGGCAGAAGCACAGAACCAGGGTTCAATAAACCTGATAGAACGGATGCTCCCGATTTTTCATCGGAGCAGGAGGGATAGCAGGACTGCTGTAACCTATGAAAAGCTGCATTTGCTTTTCAAATTAATATTTTGCTAAAATAACGACATCACAAATAGTAAAGAGCCATTAAAGAGAGCATAGATCTTTTAAAATAACCGATATTTTTTTGGAGCGCAGGTTCATTCGATTTTTTTAAAGAATGTTCCTGCCATCCGCTTTATCCCGATGAAGGATCGGAGTGCCCGCTGCTGTCAGGGCTAGAAACCTCGGTAGAAGCACAGAACTAGGGTTAAATAAACCTGATAGAACGGATGCTCCCGATTTTTCATCGGAGCAGGAGGGATAGCAGGACTGCCGTAACCGATGAAAAACAGCAGCTGCTTTTCAAATCAATAATACACTATTTCAATATGATAATTATCAAAAGATGAGAAAATTAATACCTATAACCTTAATAATTAATTTAATATTATTTAGTACAATACTTTTTGCACAAAGCCCCAAAAAGGTTTACACTTTGGCCGATACTTTAAGGGGAAGCTTAAATGCCGAACGGACCTGGTGGGATGTACAGCGTTACGAACTTTCGGTTAAGCCCGATTATAATGATAAGAGTATTACAGGCTCAAATAAAATCGTATACAAGGTAATGCGGAGTAATAATGGTAATACCCGTATGCAGATCGATTTGCAGGAACCATTAATTATTGATAGTGTTGTATATAACGGAGGTAACAAGTTAAAATTTGAACATGTTGGCAGTGTTTGGTATGTGCATGTCCCGGCGCAAAAAATATCGGCACTGAATAACGTTCATATTTTTTACCATGGAAAGGTACATCAGGCCAAAAGAGCACCTTGGGATGGCGGTTTTATCTTTACTACCGATTCGCTTTCACGTCCTTGGATGACGGTGGCCTGCCAGGGCTTGGGCGCTTCGGTCTGGTATCCAAATAAAGATCATCAAAGCGACGAACCTGACCTGGGCGCTTCCTTAACGATGACAGTTCCTGATACATTGGTAGCGGTGGGTAATGGCCGCATGGTATTTAAAAAAGATAACCATGATGGCACCACAACCTACCAGTACAATGTTAAAAATCCGATCAGTAATTATTGCATTATCCCTTACATAGGCAAGTACGTTAATTTTAAGGAGAAATATGCAGGCGAGAAAGGTGCATTAGATGTGAATTATTGGGTACTCGATTATAATTATCCGAAGGCGAAGACTTACATGCCCGATCAGGTGCATAAAATGATGAAAAGCATGGAATATTGGTTCGGTCCTTATCCTTTTTACGAAGATGGATACCAGTTGATAGATGCTTCGCATACCGGAATGGAGCATCAATCGGCAGTGTCTTATGGCAATGGTTATAAGTTTGGCTATAGAGGTAGAGACATGTCTGGCAATGGTTGGGGTTTAAAGTGGGATTTTATCATTATTCACGAAAGCGGGCACGAATGGTTTGGTAATAACATAACCACTAACGATTTGGCCGATATGTGGGTGCACGAAGGATTTACCAATTATAGCGAAACACTTTTTGTAGATTATATTTTTGGCAATAAAGCGGGTAACGAGTATAATTTTGGAATTAGAAAAGGCATCAAAAATGATAGCCCTATTATTCCGCCTTATGGTGTAAATGCCCAGGGCAGTGGCGATATGTATCCGAAAGGAGGGAATATGTTACACGCCATCAGGCATAGCTTAAATAACGACGTACTTTTTAGGTCGATATTGCGCGGGCTTAACCAAACCTTTTACCATAAAACGGTAAGCACAGCTCAGATCGAAAACTACATTTCTAAAAAAGCAGGGTACAATTTTTCAAAGGTTTTTGATCAATATTTGCGTACGGTGCAGGTTCCAATATTTGAATATTACCTAAAAGATGGTAAGGCTTTTTATCGTTATAGCAATTGTGTTAAAGGTTTCAATCTGCCTTTAACCCTTAAAAAAGTAGGCATTAAAACGCTTAAGATTATTCCTTCCTTAAACTGGCAGCAGGTTGCGTTGGGCAAAGGGCAGGATGCTCTTTTTACAACATCGGATATCGAATTTATGTACTACCTACAGGTGAAAAATACGAAATAATAGTAAAATAGACAGCGCAGGAGAAGTTATTTATCCGGCTGATTTTATTAAGGTATTCTTTTTCGGAAGGATGCCTTTTTTTGTTATATCTCATTTCCTTTACAAATACTCCTGGCTTTTCTTAATCAATTATGTCTGATTCAAATGGCATATTTATGGCCAATATCGGTTAAAATCCAATAATATTACTGCTTAGCAATCATCTAACTTTGAATATCGTTTATATGACTTTATCGCCGATAATTTGATTAAATGATGCTTGCCAATTACACCCGGTTTTGGATTAAAGGCCCGGATTAATTTTTTGAATCATAATTATTAAAAACATAACATTACAATGAGTATCAAATGGACTGGGGTTTTCCCTGCTGTAACTACAAAATTTACAGCAAATGATGAGTTAGATTTTCCGGCTTTCGATTTAAATATTGAAGCACAATTAGAAGCAGGTGCTGAAGGGATAATTTTAGGTGGATCGCTTGGCGAAGCCAGCGTGCTAAGCGATGAAGAAAAGTTTGGTCTGTTATCACACACTTTAAACTTGGTAAATGGCCGTGTACCGGTTTTGTTGAACATTGCAGAGTCAACTACAAAAAAAGCAATTGAAGTAGCTCAAAAAGCCGAATCGCTTGGTGCACAAGGTTTAATGTTGTTGCCGCCAATGCGTTATAATGCTGCTCCAGACGAAACTTTGGCTTTTTTTGGTGCCATTGCAGAAAGTACCAGCCTGCCAATTATGATTTATAACAACCCTGTTGATTATAAAATCGAAGTAACTTTAGATATGTTTGAGGTATTGACCAAATACGACAATATCCAGGCAATTAAAGAATCAACCAGGGATGTATCAAATGTAACCCGGTTGATTAACCGTTTTGGCGACCGTTTCAAAATCTTTACCGGAGTAGATCCATTAGCAATGGAAAGTATTGTGATGGGTGCACATGGATGGGTTGCGGGTTTGGTTGATGCTTTTCCAAGAGAAACCGTTGCCATTTTCAGATTGATTAAAGAAAACCGCATTGCTGAGGCACTAACCATCTACCGTTGGTTTTTACCTGTACTTGAGTTGGATATTCATGCAAAATTGGTACAGTACATTAAACTGGCAGAGGTAGCAACCGGATTAGGAACTGAAGCTGTTCGTGCACCTCGCTTACCAATAAGTGGCGCAGAAAGAGATAAAGTGTTGAAAATTATTAATGATGCATTAGCTGTTCGCCCGGTATTACCTGCAGGGAGCTGGGGGAAATAGTTTAAAAACCAAATATGAACGGGAAAAATATTGTAGCAAACACTTATGTAGAAGTTAGTGAAAGAAGCCTTAAAGCTGTTAATCCCGCAACGGGATTAACGCTTGACGGCGAATTTTTTAAAGCGAACGAGAACCTTGTTAATGAAGCTTTAATATCGGCAACATCAGCTTTTCAAAGCTATAGAAATCTGAACAAAGATCTTAAAGCGGCTTTTTTAAACGCCATTGCCGATGAAATCGCTAATCTTGGCGAGGAACTGGTAAACAGGGCTTCGGCAGAAAGTGGTTTACCTTTAGCTCGTTTACAGGGCGAATTGGGCAGAACTACTGGTCAGTTAAGGTTATTTGCCAATTTGGTTGCAGAAGGATCTTGGGTTGATGCGATTATTGATACGGCATTACCTGAAAGACAGCCTTTACCACGGCCAGATATTAGGCGAATGCTGATCCCAATCGGTCCAGTAGTCGTTTTCGGTGCCAGTAATTTTCCGCTTGCCTTTTCAGTAGCCGGTGGCGATACCGCATCAGCATTAGCTTCTGGTTGCCCGGTGGTTGTTAAAGCACATCCTGCACATTACGGAACCAGTGCTTTGGTAGGGGGAGCTATTGTTAAAGCCGCCGAAAAAACGGGAATGCCTAAAGGTGTGTTCTCTTTGTTGTATGATGATGGTTATACTATTGGAGCTGGCTTGGTTCAGCATCCGTTAACTAAAGCTGTAACTTTTACAGGTTCGTTTAAAGGCGGGATGGCCTTAATTAACCTTGCACAACAGCGTGAGCAACCTATCCCGGTTTTTGCCGAAATGGGAAGCATTAATCCGGTAATCTTTCTTCCAAAAGCGATAGAAAATCAGTCAGAAGAACTGGCTAAAAAATATGCTGCATCAATTACTTTGGGTGCCGGTCAGTTTTGTACCAACCCGGGTTTATTATTAGCGGTTCAATCGCCGGCACTAGAAAATTTTAAGACCTTTTTAAGTGGGGCAATTGCAGCTGTTCCTTCAGCAACCATGCTTACCGAAGGCATTGCCAATAATTATGGTAAACTTTCTGCTGAGGTAGTAAATGAAAATGGGGTTGCACTTTTATCGGCGTCAACAGTAAAAAATACTGAGCTACAAAACCAATCGGAAGCAAAAATTGCTCAGGTAAGTGCAGCAGATTTTATTAAAAATCCAAAACTTCGTGAAGAAATTTTCGGTCCGTACTCGTTGTTGGTTGTTGCTCAGGATATTGCTGAACTCGAAAAGGCCGTTGATGTGTTGGAAGGGCAACTTACTGTAACCTTAATGAGCGAAAAACAGGAACTTCAGCATTACCAGGCTTTGGTAAATAAGTTGACTGATAAAACCGGAAGGATTATTTTAAACGGTGTGCCTACGGGCGTAGAGGTTTGTGCAGCTATGCAACATGGCGGGCCATTTCCTGCTACTAACGATAGCCGTTTTACTTCTGTTGGCTCTACTGCAATCAATCGTTTTGTAAGACCATTGGCTTATCAGGATTGGGAGCAGGAATTGTTGCCAGATGAATTGAAAGATGGAAATCCTTTGGGTATTTTCAGAACAGTAAATCAAAAATTAACGAAATCTCATGAGTAAAACTTTTTTTTGTGTAGATGCACATACTTGCGGAAATCCGGTTAGGTTAGTTGCGGGCGGCGGCCCCCAGCTTATTGGCTCGAATATGAGTGAAAAACGTCAGCATTTTTTGAAGGAATTCGATTGGATTAGAACAGGTTTAATGTTCGAGCCACGCGGGCATGATATGATGTCGGGCAGTATTCTTTATCCGCCTCATGATCCCGCTAATGATGTAGCGGTGCTTTTTATCGAAACCAGTGGCTGCCTCCCAATGTGTGGCCATGGTACTATAGGTACTATCACCATCGCTATAGAGGAAGGATTGATCCAGCCCAAAGTACCAGGTGTGATTAGAATGGAGGCCCCAGCCGGATTAGTCTTAATTGAATATAAGCAGAAAGGTAAAAAGGTTAAATCGGTTAAGTTGAAAAACGTAGCTTCTTACCTGGCTGCAGAAAATTTAGAAGTAGAATGCCCGGATTTAGGTACGCTTACTTTTGATGTAGCTTATGGTGGTAACTTTTATGCCATTGTAGACCCACAGGAAAATTTTCCGGGGCTGGAAAACTATACCGCTTCGCAACTGATTACCTGGAGCCAGACCATTAGAAAACGCATTAACGAACAATACACTTTTGTACATCCGTTAGATCCGACGATAAATGGCTGTAGCCACGTATTGTGGACCGGAAAAACAATCGATCCCACATCAACCGCTAGGAACGCGGTTTTTTACGGCGATAAAGCCATTGATAGGTCGCCATGTGGAACAGGTACCTCAGCACGTTTGGCACAGTGGTTTGCAAAAGGAAAACTAAAACAGGGAGAAGACTTTATCCACGAAAGTTTTATTGGCAGCAAGTTTATTGGAAGAGTAGAAGAAGTTGTAGACCTGAATGGAATTAAAGCCATTATACCAAGTGTAGAAGGTTGGGCAAAAATTTATGGCTATAATACCATTAAAATAGATGCCGAAGATGATCCGTATGCATTCGGATTTCAGGTGATTTAGTGAGTTTTTAAAAAGAATATCAGCAGTATAAATTAAAAGAATGTCGAAAGTATTAATTATAGGTGGTGGAATAGTAGGTTTAACTTCAGCATATTATTTGCAGAAAAAAGGCTACGAAGTAACAGTTTTGGATAAAGGAGATATTACCGACAACTGCTCATTTGGTAATGCGGGGATGATTGTACCAAGCCATTTTGTACCCTTGGCTGCACCGGGTATGATAAAACAAGGTATCCGTTGGATGTTTGATAGCAAAAGCCCTTTCTATGTTCGTCCGTCTTTAAATGGAAACCTCATTAACTGGGGCTTGAAATTTATGAAACATGCCACGGCAAAACATGTAAATCAATCGGCAGCACCATTACGTGATTTATCGTTACTGAGCAAAAAACTATATGAAAGCCTGGCAAAGGAGCCAGATTTCGAATTTGAATTAACCAATAATGGTATTCTGGCATTTTACAAAACAGAAAAAGCAGGAGAAGAAGAGGCACATTTAGCTGCAAGGGCAATTGAGTTAGGCTTAGATATGGCTGTGTTAACTGCTGACGAATGCCGTGCGCTACAGCCAGATTTAAAGTTAGATGTTTTAGGAGCGGTACATTATCGTTGTGATGCACACCTTTATCCAACAAAATTGATGAATGCTTTGCTTAAGTATTTACTAAACAATGGTGTAAAGATAGAACGTGGCAGAGCGGTCGATAAAATTGAAGTGGCTGGCAATCGTATTACGAAGGTTTTTACGGGTAATACCGCCTGGGAAGCCGATCAATATGTTTTGGCAACTGGTTCATGGTCGCCTGTGGTGGCTAAAATGGCCGATGTTAAAATATCTTTAATGCCAGGTAAAGGTTATTCTTTTATGGAACCAGAACCTCAGCAGCGTTTAACTATTCCTGCATTGTTATGCGAAGCCAGAGTGGCCATAACACCAATGAACGGCCAGATTAGATATGGCGGTACAATGGAGTTGGATAAAATTAACACCCGTATTAATATGCAAAGGGTTAAAGGGATCGTAGAATCGGTGCCAGCGTATTTTCCAGATTTAAAACCTGCACTTCCTTCAGAAAAAGATATCTGGTATGGTTTCCGTCCTTCATCACCTGATGGTTTGCCGTATATAGGCAGAAGCAAAAAAAGAGAAAATCTAATCATCGCTACAGGCCATGGTATGATGGGTTTAAGTTTAGGCCCGGCAACAGGATTGTTGGTTAGCCAGATTGTTTCGGGCATGACTACTGATCTAAAAATAGAGCCTTTTGCAGTGGTTCGATAATACACAATACATTGGTCCGGATTATAAATCCAGACCAACTTATCGGGCTGTTTAACCTAAAACCTCCATATTTGGCTTAATACAAATTCAATTAATCGATTTAGATGTTGTTATACAGTGGTTTAACTAAATATATAGTGATGTAGGAACTACCGAATTCTTGCTAAAATCCGTCGTATATTATCAAATTATAGCAGGATTTTAACCTTATTTAAGTTTTATTGGTTTATTTGAGTTAATATTCATACATTCAATTCATAATCAGTAACCAAACCAAACTAACTTAACCATGAAAGTATTACCATTTACCATGCTTGTTCCTGATGATAAAAGTGTGATATCGGAACATATTGAATTGCCTTATTTTTACCAATATCTACACCGCCATGATGAATGGCAGGTTACTTACATAGAAAAAGGAGAGGGGACGTTAATTGCGGGGAATGATATGCATGCTTTCCGGTCAGGCGATATTTTTGTAATCGGGGCAAAACTTCCGCATCTATTTAAAAGCAACCCCGAATATTTCTCGGCTGATAGTAACAAAACCATTAAAGCATGTTCTATTTATTTTAATCCGAACGGTATTTTAGCTGCTTTGTTTAATCTTCCCGAAATGAAGATGGCCAGCGCTTTTTTAGCTAAAAACAAACATGGGTTCAAAATTCCTGCTGCTTTTACTAAGAATATAGTAACCAAAATTTTCAATGTTCACCAGGCATCGGGAGTTGATGTATTGTTTAACTTTCTGAAATTGGTTAACAGTCTTCAGGATTTAAATGAGAATGTAGAATCCTTATGTTCGGATATGTATTCTTCTAACGTAACCGAAAACGAAGGTATGCGGTTAAGTAAGATCATTAACTTCATTACCGAAAACTACAATAATCAAATTTCGTTAGAAGACGTAGCCAATGCTGCGTTTATGACTCCACAGGCTTTCTGCAGGTATTTTAAGAAACATACCGGACATACTTTCGTATCATTTTTAAATGAAGTGAGAATTAACGATGCCTGTAAAAGTCTTATATCAGGAGAAAAAGCCGATTGTATTTCAGGGGTGGCCTATAAAGCTGGTTTCAATAGTATTACCAACTTTAACAGGGTATTTAAAAGTATTATTGGTCAATCGCCAAGGGCATATATCGATACCTATAATAGTGTAAGCAGGGTGAGCTATATAGGCGCTTAAGCTAGAAACTTTTTTTTTATATTAAATAAGTTAACCATTTTTTCAAATGGGGGCAGATGTTATTTGCCTGTTTTAACCAATTCCAAATGCAAACCAAATTAAACTTTTTTGCCATTTTGTTAATGGTAAGCCTGTTATCAGGCACTTTTGTATTGGCTCAAACACCAAATGAAAGCCTGTACGAACAGACTAGCGAAATGGGTACGCTGATTGTAGGTTACCAAAGGGATGTTGATGCCATTAATGATTTTTACTATCCTTATTCGGCAGGAGGCACTTATTCTTTTCCGATGACTACTTTTAAAAGTCCGGAGCAAAGAAAACGACTGCAGGATATTAATAACGATTACTTAAGCAAGTTAAAATCTGCCAAGTTTGAAGGCTTTAGTATTTATGGTAAGGTAGATTATATCCTCCTTAAGAAGCAGATAGAATCTTCGATATGGCTCTTAGGTAAAGAAGAAACAGATTATAATGCCCTATCGAAGTATTTTACCTTTGCTGATGCAATTTATACCCTCGAAAGACTAAGAAGAAGGGGTACCTATAAAGAAGGGGCTTTATTGGCTGCCCAGATAGATGAAATTGCCAAGCAGGTTGATATTCTTAATCTAAATTTTAAGAAAGGAATATTAAAACCCGACCAGCTTAAAATGGCAACGGCCATAACCTTAAGTTTAAAACACCGTTTAAAGGGTTTTTACCAATTCTATATGGATTATGAGCCTGGTTTTACCTGGTGGGTACCTAAACCTTATGAAAGGTTAGACCTCGCTTTAACCAATTATGCTAAACTTTTTAACGATAAAGAAGATACCGTTCTTTCTATAAAATCAAATAAACCGGAAATTAAGGGGAATCCCATTGGGAGGAAAGAGCTGATCAGGCAATTGAATGTAGAGCTTATTCCGTACACACCAGAAGAACTGATTAAGCTTGCCGAAAAAGAATTTAAGTTTTGCGATGAAGAACTTTTAAAAGCATCAGCAGCAATGGGTTTCGGAAATGACTGGAAAAAGGCCCAGGAAAAAATCAAGAATAGTTATGTGCCTTTAGGTAAACAGCCAGAGTTGATTGTAAAACTACAGGATGACGCTTTAAATTTTATAAAAGCCAACGATCTGATCAATATTCCACCGCTTGCAGAAGAAACCTGGGGTATGGTAATGATGTCGGCCGAACGCCAGTTGGTAAATCCATTTTTTACCGGTGGCCGCGAAATTAGTATTTCCTACCCAACAAATTCGATGGAGGAAGATGATAAGTTAATGAGTATGCGCGGTAATAACCCTTATTTTTCAAGAGGAACGGTGCAGCACGAACTCTTACCAGGCCATCATTATCAGTATTTTATCAATAACCGTTATAAAAGCTATCGCGATTCTTTTAAAACGCCCTTTAGCGTAGAAGGCTGGCCATTATATTGGGAGCTTTTACTCTACGATAAAGGTTTTGCCAAAACTCCTGAAGAAAAAATGGGGATGCTTTTCTGGCGGATGCACCGTTGCGCCAGGATTCTTTTTTCGCTGAACTTTCACCTGGGTAAATGGACACCTCAGCAGTGTGTCGATTTCTTGGTCGATCGTGTAGGACACGAACGTGCCAATGCCGAGGGCGAAGTGCGTAGATCTTTCAAAGGCGATTATAGTCCTTTATACCAGGTTGCTTATCTTACCGGTGGTCTTCAGCTTTTTGCACTGAAAAAAGAACTGGTTGATAGTGGTAAAATGAGCTTTAAAGCTTTTCATGATGCCGTAATTAAAGAAAACTTAATTCCTGTAGAAATGATCAGGGCTACTTTAACCAATCAGCCCTTAACACGCGATTTCACCACCTCGTGGCATTTTTACGACCAGCTTAAATAAATAAACCAACTAAACCATTAGAACCACCAAGCAACAGAACATATGATTGAAAAAGAAACCACACAATTTAAGCCCTCACTTAAACTAATGGATGCAACAATGCTTGTAGCCGGAAGTATGATCGGCTCGGGTATTTTTATTGTAAGTGCCGATATTACCCGAAATGTAGGCAGCGCTGGCTGGCTCCTAGTGGTTTGGCTAATTACAGGCTTCATGACACTTACTGCTGCATTGAGTTATGGCGAATTAAGTGCGATGTTCCCTAAAGCTGGCGGACAGTATATTTATTTAAAGGAAGCATACAACCCGCTGATTAGTTTTTTATATGGCTGGAGTTTTTTTACGGTAATTCAAACTGCAACTATTGCCGCAGTAGGTGTGGCATTTGCTAAGTTTACCGCGTACCTTGTGCCTGCACTAAGTGAAGATTTAGTTGCCTTCGATCTGGGTTTTTTTACGATCTCACCAGCGCAACTATTGGCCATTGGGGTAATTATATTGCTTACCTATATTAACAATAGAGGGGTAAATGGTGGTAAAGTGATCCAAACTACCTTTACGGTGGCCAAATTGTTAAGTTTGTTTGGCCTCATTGCTTTTGGACTTTTCTTTTTAGATAAAGGTATCTGGAAAACCAATTGGGGAAATATGTGGACTTTAGGACCACTATCTGCCGATGGAAATATTGGCTCTTATACCACTTTTGCTGCCTTCGGAGCTATTGCTGCCGCGATGGTAGGTTCGATATTCAGTAGCGATTCCTGGCACAATGTTACCTTTATTGCAGGCGAAATTAAAAACCCAGCACGCAATATTGGTTTGAGTTTAGCCTTAGGAACCATTATCGTAACAGTACTCTATATTCTAACCAATGTGATGTACACAGGTGTACTTTCATTACACGATATTGCCTATGCCGATAAAGACCGGGTAGCGGTTTCTGCTGCGAACCATATTTTCGGTACAGCAGGCACCATCATTATCGCATTAATGATTATGGTTTCAACTTTCGGTTGTAATAACGGTTTAATTATGGCTGGTGCCAGGGTATATTACTCAATGGCCAAAGATGGGCTTTTCTTTAAGAAAGTAGGTACACTCAACAAAAATGCAGTTCCTGGGGTTGGATTGTGGATACAGTGCATTTTTGCGTGTTTATGGTGTATTAGTGGAAAATATGGCGATCTGTTAGATATGATCTCTTTTGTAGTGGTAATGTTTTACATGCTCACCATTTTCGGAATTTTTATCCTTCGTAAAAAACGGCCGGATGCCGAAAGACCTTATAAAGCCTTTGGTTATCCGGTATTACCCATTATTTACATTGTAATGGGACTGGCTTTCTGCATCCTCTTGATCATATTTAAACCTAAATTTACATGGCCAGGATTAATCATCACTTTAATTGGCATCCCGGTTTATTACCTGATTAAAGGAAGTATAGCCCGTTATGATTTGAAGGCAAAAGGTGCAGCTGATGCGAACGGTTAAAATATTGATGTTATTCATCAAAATCTAGAGGAAGTCTGCAAAGCTGTAGCACTATATTTACCACAAAAAATCTGTAATGAGTATTTACGCAACCGCAAAAAAATCAGTAGCCTTCATCTTATTAAGCTTTGTTTCCGCTCAATTGCTGGCACAGCAGGCCAGATTGCAGCCATATGCACCGAGTGCTGCTGAAATGGCAGATGCTTATCAATTATCCGTGAAAATGGATACCGCATTGCGCAATATTCCAACCAATAATGATATTATTCCTTTCTGGAAAAAAGATGGCACCGCATTTTGGTATAAAAAGAATCTTCCAGGTAGAACATGGGAATATTATTATGTAGATGCTGCATCAGGCAAACGTAAAGCTGCATTTGACAACGATAAACTGGCCGAAAATATAGAAAAGATAACGGGTAAAAAGCAGAATCCATTAAAACTTCAGTTTGCTGAATTGTGTTTTGCTGATAAAGGGAATACGGCAAAACTAAAAATACAGGGGAACTGGTATCTGTTAAACCTGAACGATTATAGTTTAACCAATACAAACGATACCAGTATTTACAGCTACAATGCCAAGAGGCCTTTACAGCAACGGAGATCGCGCTGGCAAGGAAACCGCGAATCAAGAAAATCGCCAGATGGCAAAAGTGAAGTCTTAATTCGGGGTGGTAACCTGTTTGTAATTGATTTAGCAACAAAGGCAGAAACCCAATTGAGCACTGATGGTAATACCGATAAACCTTATGGTGAATTTGCATGGTCTCCTGATGGAAAAAATATTGTTGCTTATAAAATCGATCCGAAAGAAATTAAAAAAGTACATTATGTATTAAGCGCTGTTCCTGGTACTACACGCGGTGAATTAAAATCGAGAGAATATATGCAGCCTGGTGATGACTTTACCGCTTATCAACCCTATGTTTTTAATATTGCGACAAAAACTGCCATTAAAGTAGATGCCGATCCGATTGATTTCTTTGGTGCACCAGAACTGCATTGGCGGGGCAATAACAGCAGGTATTATACTTACGAGAAAGTAGACCGCGGCCATCAGCGTTTCAGGGTGATAGAAGTGGATGTTTTAACAGGAAAAACTAAAAATATTATTGATGAGAAAACCAAAACCTTCATTTACGAAAATCGCATTTATACAAGATATTTATCGAAAACAAACGAAATATTATGGACGAGCGAGCAAGATGGCTGGCGACATCTTTATCTGGTGAATGCTTTAACCGGAAAGCAGCAGTTAATTACAAAAGGAAATTATGTAGTTCGGGATATTGATAGCGTAGATATCGTAAAACGTCAGGTTTGGTTCAGGGCGAATGGAATGTATGCTGATGAAGATCCTTACTTTATTCATTATTACAGGATCGGGTTTGATGGAAAAGAGCTGGTAAACCTCACACCGGAAAAAGGCAACCATAACCTTAGCTTTTCGCCTGACCGTAAATACTATATTGATACCTACTCTCAGGTAAATGTACCACCCGTTACCGAGTTAAGGCTAACTGCGAACACTAAAAAAATAAGCGAAATAGAACATGGAAAAACAGATGCTTATCTGGCTACGGGTGTTAAACTGCCCGAAGTGTTTGTAGCCAAAGGAAGAGATGGTATAACTGATATTTGGGGCATTGTTTGTTTCCCTTCAAAAATGGATCCCAACAAAACTTATCCTGTTATCGAAAATATTTATGCAGGTCCTCATGATAGTTTTGTGCCTAAAAGTTTCTTACCGGCCAGTGAAATGCAGAGCATTGCCGAATTAGGCTTTATTGTGGTACAGATTGATGGAATGGGAACTGCCAACCGATCTAAAGCTTTTCATGATGTATGTTGGAAAAACATAGCAGATGCCGGGTTTCCTGACAGGATATTGTGGATGAAGGCTATGGCGGTTAAATACCCCAATGCTGATATTTCTAAAGTAGGTATTTATGGCACTTCGGCAGGTGGGCAAAGCTCAACAGGTGCGCTGTTATTTCACCCAGAGTTTTATAAGGCCGCGGTTTCTGCCTGTGGTTGCCACGATAATCGTATCGACAAGCAGTGGTGGAATGAGCAATGGATGGGCTATCCGGTAGGACCGCATTATGGAGAACAGTCTAACATTACAAATGCAGGTAAATTGCAGGGTAATCTATTTTTAATTGTTGGCGAAGCAGATGAAAATGTGCCACCAGAATCGACCTATCGACTTGCCGATGCATTGATCAAAGCAAATAAAGATTTCGATATTTTAAGCATTCCAGGTATGGGACACAGTGATGGAGGTATTTACGGACGTAGACGTAAACGCGATTTCTTTGTGAAACATTTACTAAATGCCGAACCGCCTAATCCGAACCTTTCTAAATAGATTGATTGGTTATTGGACATTAGTTTACCAGTCATTGGTTCATTAGTAAATTGTAAACGGTTTACTGGAAACTGCCAATTGCAAATTGTCAACTGGTTCATGAGTATATTCAAAATTCAATCATTAAAAAATAAATTGTTACTTTGGTACATTGCACTAAAACATCCTTTAACCATGTTACCAAAAATTAAAATATTCTGTCTGTTTTTACTTGTATTATTATCTAGCACATTTGCTGCTCATGCATCGATAGATTTCTACCAGATCAAAATTTACCACTTAAAAACCGATGCTCAAGAAAAAACAGTAGATGATTATTTGCAGAAAGCATATTTACCCGCATTACACCGCAGTGGAATTGCGAAAGTAGGCGTGTTTAAACCAGTTGTAACTGATCAGGCTTTAGTTACAGAAAAACTGATTTATGTATTTATTCCAATAAAATCATTTAACGGAATTTTGGAACTGGATAAAAAGTTAGCAAAAGACAAACAATACGCAGCTGATGGTAAAATTTATCTGGATGCAGTTTATACAGATGTTCCTTTCGAACGGTTAGAAACCATTGTGTTAAAAGCCTTTGAAGATGCACCCCATTTTATGCTGCCTAATCTAAAATCGCCGATGAAAGAGCGGGTGTACGAATTAAGAAGCTACGAAGCCCCCACAGAGAAATATTTTCAGAATAAAGTTCAAATGTTTAATAAAGGCAATGAAATCGGTTTATTTAAAAGGTTAAATTTTAATGCCGTATTTTATGGCGAAGTAATCGCTGGTAGTCGCATGCCTAATCTCATGTATTTAACCACTTTCGAGAATAAAATAGATAGAGATGCGCACTGGAAGGCATTCTCGGCAGATGATTATTGGAAGAAATTATCGGCAATGCCAGAATATCAGCATAATGTTTCTAAAAACGATACTAAATTTGTTTACCCGACAGACTATTCTGATTTTTAGGAGTATAAAAGCTTAAAGTAAAAAGGCAAATAAATTCCGTGCAAGCCCGCGCTTCTGTAGAAGAAACTAGCAAATAGATTCTGAAATAAATTCAGAATAACACATCTTCTTCGACTTTGGGTAAAACCTTAATATTCTTAATTTCTAAATGGTAGAAAGGTAAAGCAGCTATCATTAGTGAGCCACTCACAAAAGCATTTCTTTGTTTTTATGTTCAGCCAGGATCAACTCATTTACCATGTCTTCAAACTTTTTAAAATCGAAGGGTTTAAATAGAAAATAGTTGTTTTTATCAAAGGCATCTATAGCCTTATTATCATGGGCACTTATAAAAACAACAAATTTTACACTGTTTCGAAGCATTCTGGCTAAATCAATTCCTGATATTTCCATTTGGACATTTAAAAAGAGAAAATCAATTTTTCTGTAAGTCCAAAAGGCAGCCATGGCATCTATTGTATCCGTAAAACTTCCTTTAAGTTGGAGCTTGTCTATTTTGGAAATAAAGTGTTCAAGTGTTTTTATACTCGTTTGGCTGTCATCTATAATTACACAGCTATAAGGTTGCAATGTTGGGGAATTCATTTAATCGGCAATTTTACAAACACTTACAAAATGCTTGCCATTCGATCCTTTTTTAACGTTTGTAATGCAAAAATGCTTTGTTTAAAATATAACTAATCAATGTTTTATGGTCAAGTAGTACTAAAAATAAACTATTTGTGCACTTTGTATTTTTTTTGATAGTATAGGCCAAACCGTTCTATATAAAGCTATGGCTAAAATACTTCAATGCTTTTGTTTGTTAGTTATTGGTTCTTAATAATTGGATATTGATCCTTCTAAGCCTTAATGCCTTTAACTCCTTAATCCCAGAAAAACATCACTCTATTTCCGGTAAAAAATTAGATAGGCAAACGATTGCGCGGTTTTTGTCTGCAAAAACGCACTGGTTACTTTAATGTGTTTGTTAACTTTATCCCACAGCAAACTACTGTTTAGCTAGTTCAACATATAAACACATAACCAAATCAAACTTTTAATGACACCGCATTATTTTTTTAAAAACTTTAAAATAGTCAGTGCTAAAAATCAACCTAAAAGCGTTGTGTTAGCATTTGCATTTTTTTTAGTTGCCGCTCCGTTTTTTGTTTCTGCCCAGGCAGCTGCTCAGAAAGCCGATCAGGTAGCACAAAAGATTACCAAAGTGCTTAGCGCAACAAAGATTAATACCACTACAATAGAATTATTGCTTTCTGATAACCAGCGTTTAACCTTAGATTTTTATGGCGATCATATTTTCCGCCTTTTCGAGGATCCTACGGGAGGCTTCATTCGCGATCCGGAAGCAAAACCAGAAGCTAAAATTTTAGTAGAAAATCCACGTAAACCTGTTTCAAAATTAGATATTAAAGATGAACATAATCAACTATTCATATCTACAGGTAAAATCACCGTTCTTATCGATAAAAATACTTCGCTGATCAAAATTATCAACCTTGCTACACAGGCGGTGGTTTTAGAAGAATTAGCACCGATTCAATTCGAGAAAGGAAAAGTAACCCTTAGTTTAAAAGAAAATCCACAGGAATATTTTTACGGTGGTGGGGTACAGAATGGCCGTTTCTCACATAAGGGAAGAAATATTTCCATCGAAAACCAAAACTCCTGGACAGATGGGGGGTAGCCTCGCCCACACCTTTTTATTGGTCTACTAATGGTTATGCTGTAATGTGGTATACCTTCAGCAAAGGAAATTACAATTTTGGTGCTAAAGAAAAAGGATTAGTAAAACTGACACACGAAACCGATTATCTGGACGCTTTTTTTATGGTTAATGATGGAGCAGCACCTTTATTGAACGATTTTTACCAATTAACCGGAAATCCGATTTTATTGCCAAAATTTGGTTTCTATCAAGGACATTTAAACGCCTATAACCGCGATTTTTGGAAAGAAGACGAAAAAGGAACCTTGTTTGAAGATGGTAAACGTTACAAAGAAAGTCAGAAAGATAATGGCGGCATAAAAGAATCGCTTAACGGTGAAAAAAACAATTATCAATTTTCAGCGCGTGCCGTGATTGATCGTTATAAAAAACACGATATGCCTTTGGGCTGGGTACTTCCAAATGATGGTTATGGTGCAGGTTATGGCCAAACCGAAACATTAGATGGCAACATTCAAAATCTAAAGAGTTTTGGCGATTATGCTCGTAAAAATGGGGTAGAAATTGGCTTGTGGACACAGTCTGATCTTCATCCGAAACCAGAAGTAAGCCCGTTATTACAGCGCGACATTATTAAGGAAGCCCGGGATGCAGGTGTTAGGGTATTAAAAACCGATGTAGCATGGGTTGGTGCCGGTTATTCGTTTGGGTTAAATGGCGTTGCCGATGTAGCACAGATTATGCCTTATTATGGCAATAACAGTCGTCCGTTCATCATATCATTAGATGGCTGGGCTGGTACACAGCGTTATGCCGGTATTTGGTCAGGTGATCAAACCGGTGGCGTTTGGGAATATATCCGTTTCCATATTCCTACTTATTTAGGCGCTGGTTTATCCGGTCAACCCAATATTACTTCCGATATGGATGGTATTTTTGGCGGTAAAAATCTAACCGTTAATACCCGCGATTTTCAATGGAAAACCTTTACACCAATGGAATTAAATATGGACGGTTGGGGAGCTAACGAAAAATATCCACACGCACTGGGCGAACCTGTAGCTTCGATTAACCGCAATTATTTAAAACTGAAATCGGAGTTGATTCCATATACTTATAGCATAGCCAGAGAAGCAGTTACCGGATTGCCCATTATCAGGGCGATGTTTCTGGAATATCCAAATGCCTATACCAAAGGTATTTCTACACAATATCAATACCTGTACGGACCTTCTTTCTTAGTGGCGCCAATTTATCAGGCAACTAAATCAGACGAAAAAGGTAACGATATCCGTAATGGTATTTATTTGCCGGAGGGAACATGGATTGATTATTTCACCGGAGAAAAATATACTGGAAACAGCATTCTGAATAGTTTTGACTCGCCATTATGGAAACTGCCAGTTTTTGTGAAAAATGGTGCGATTATCCCAATGACGAATCCAAATAACAATGTTGCTGAAATTAATAAAGCAAACCGTATCTATGAATTATATCCTTTTGGAAAAACATCATTTAATGAATATGATGATGACGGCACAACAGAGGCTTATAAATTAGGAAAAGGCGCTTCTACTTTAATTGAATCAGCACTAGATGAGAAGAACAATGCTTTGGTTACCATTCATCCTGCAAAGGGTGATTTTGATGGTTTTGTGAAAGAAAAAACAACTGAATTTGTAATCAACCTTAGCGAAAAACCAAAAAGGTTAACAGCAAAAGTTGGCAGTAATAAAGTGAAATTGACAGAAGTAAGCTCAAAAGACGAGTTTTTAAAACGGTCTGACGTTTATTTCTATGATGCCGCACCAAATTTAAACCGTTTTGCTACAAAAGGAAGCGAGTTTGAAAAAGTGGCAATGGTTAAAAACCCTCAATTGCTGGTTAAACTTCAATCTACCAATATTACCGTTAATCCAATTACACTTAGTATAAACGGATTTAAATTCGAGCCTGTAGATAAACAACGTTTGTTAACAGGGAAATTATCGGCGCCAGTGAATGCTCGGGTAAATGATAAAAACAGAGAAGCTTATACGCTTACTCCAAGCTGGAGTAAAGTGAGCAATGCAGATTTTTATGAGATAGATTTTAACGATATGCATTATACCACCATCCGCGATACCGCTTTATTATTTGATGGCTTATTGGCCGAAACGGCTTACACATTTAAATTGCGTGCTGTAAACAAAGATGGTTTCTCAGATTGGACCGAGATTAAAGCAACAACCAAATCTAATCCGCTTGAATTTGCCATTCAGGGTATAACAGCCGAAACTACTGCCGAAAACCAGGGTGGCTCTGGTATTGCCGATCTATTCGATTTTGATGAAGGCAATATGTGGCACACCAAATGGGGTGCTAAAGCAATTCCGTTTGATATGGTTATAGACCTTAAAACCATTAACCAGCTTGATAAATTCCATTACCTGCCGCGCAATGGAAGGGGAAATGGCAACTTGCTTAAAGGAACTGTATTTTACAGTAACAACAAAGAAAGCTGGACTACAGCAGGCACCTTCGAATGGGCTAACAGTGGTGATGTTAAAATATTCAATTTCAATGGTCACCCGAGTGCCCGTTACATCAAAATTGCTGTCGCCGATGGTGTAGGAGGTTTTGGATCAGGTAGAGAGCTATACGTATTTAAGGTGCCTGGAACGGAAAGTTATCTTCCGGGCGATATCAATAATGACCGTTTAATTGATAAGAACGATTTAACCTCATACATCAATTATACTGGTTTAAGAAAGGGTGATGCCGATTTTGAAGGTTATATCAGCAATGGTGATATCAATAAAAATGACCTGATTGATGCTTACGATGTTTCTGTTGTAGCTACACAGCTTGAAGGAGGGGTAAGTAGCGCTAAAACTGATAAAGTTGCGGGTAAACTAGAAATCAGTACGGCTAAACAAACTTACAACAAAGACGAAATTGTAGAAATTAAAGTAAAAGGAATAAACCTGAAAGCAGTAAATGCTTTAAGTTTTGCGCTGCCATATAATGCACAGGATTATGATTTTGTAAGCGTTCTGCCTTTAAATACGAAACAGATGGATAATTTGACCAACGATCGCCTGCACACCAATGGCGCTAAGGTTTTGTATCCAACCTTTGTAAACGTAGGTAACAAAGATGCTTTAAACGAAACTACGGATCTGTTTATCCTGAAACTAAAAGCAAAACGTAAAGTACAATTTGGACTTAAGGTTAGTGAAGGCCTGTTGGTAGATAAAAATCTTAATTCTGTTAGATTTTAAACAAGTTAATATGAACAACGCGAATGCGGGGCTGATTTTTTATCAGTCTCGCATTTTTTGTTTCTGATGTGCATCTTTTTCGAATAAGAGGCCTTGTGGATTGATATGTTTGGATAAAACAATAGTTTAACAAATTGTATATTTACACCCGCTAAACTAATTTTTTATTCGGCTATCCCCATCGGCTTGCCCCTTATTATGCGATTTATTAAAGCATTTGGTTTTATTGTGCAATTCTGGCTGTTCTTTAACAGCGTTAATGCGCAAGTTGTAGGTAAAACCGCTATTCCAGAACATTATGTGCTTAAAACATATGGTATTAACGATGGCCTTCCATCTAAAAATACAACGGTTGCTTTAAAAGATAAAAGAGGTTTTGTATGGATAGGTACAGAAAATGGGCTTTGTAAGTACGATGGATATTCCTTTAAAGTTTATGTAAATATTGCTGGCGATAGCACCTCTTTAACCAATAACTACATCAATGCTATGGCAGAAGATAGCGATGGGGCCTTTTGGGTGGGAACCATGAATGGTTTAAACAGGTTTGACCCGGTTACTGAAAAATTTGAACGTTTTTACCATAAAGAAAACGACAGAACTTCGCTAAGCAATAACAAAGTATGGTCTATACTGATCGATAAAACAAATAAATTGTGGGTAGGTACCGATGATGGATTTAACCTTTTTAACAAAAAATCGAAGACTTTTAAGGTTTATCAACCTGATGCAAAAAATCAGTATGCCATTAAAGGAAAATCGGTTAATGCTATTGCAGAGGATGCATCTGGTAATTTATGGTTGGGTAATTGGAGTAAGGGACTGAATAAATTCGATCAAAAAACAAAGCGTTTTACCAATTACGTACAAAAGGAAATTGCCAATCAAAAAAATCCAAACGATATCTGGACCCTATGCATTGATCGCGATGGCATGATATGGATTGGATGCTATTGGAAAGGTGATCTGTTCCGCTTTGATCCGAATAGTGAAATGTTTACTACCTACGCAAGCGGAGGGACAGGTAACGCTTCTGTATTTAATGTTTTAAGCTTAGGTGCCGAAAAACTATTGGTAGGTGGCAGCGCTGGAATATTCTGGGTAAACACAAAGCTAAATAAATGGCAAAAAATAGATGAGCTCGAATTTTTTGCCAACGGAGGTTTATACCGCGATAAGACCGGAATGATATGGCTCTGCGGTAAAAATGGCCTCAGCAAAATTGATTTTAACCAATATAAATTTAATTTTATTTCACTTCCATTCGGACAGACGGAAATCAAATCGATGATTAGTGATGGTGACAATTTTTGGCTAGGAACCAATAAGGGCCTTTATAAGTATAATACGAATAATCGCTCTATTACCAGACTTTCGCACTCCAATAACTCAAACAGTTTATCCAGTAACGACATTATTAACTTATCTGCTGATTTAAAGGGCCGATTATGGGTAATGAGCGAGAATGGATTTGACTGGTACAACGAAAAGGAGAATAAGTTTATACATCATCACCACCGTTCGGCGCTTGGTAGTTTTTTTAACGAAGATGTTTTTAGAGATCTGATAGAGGTAAACGATGGCGAATATTATTTAGCTACAGATGCAGGCTTAAAAATCTATAACGATAAAACCAAGACTTATACGCATTACTATAATGATCCTAAAAATTTGGGCTCACTAAGTAATAACCATTTATATTGCCTTTTGAAAGATGCGCAAGGCAATATCTGGATAGGAACGTACGGTAGCGGTCTAAGCCGTTTTAATCCTAAAACCAAAAAGTTCAGCAATTACATGATCAATAATTCTAAAACGGGTGGTATTAGCAATAACATTGTTAACAGTCTTTACTTGGATTCGCACCAAAATGTTTGGATCTGCACCCGCGATGGATTGAATAAATACGTAGCTAAAACAAATACTTTCGAAATATATTCAAAACAAAATGGTTTTGCGAGCAATGTTTTTACCGATCTGGTAGAAGATAATAGTGGCAAGCTATGGGTAACTACCGAGCAAGGTATTTCACTTTTCGATCCTGTAACCAAATCTGTAAGAAATTATGATGAAAAGGATGGTGTTTATGCCAATGCTGCCATCTGTAAAAATAAAAAAGGAGAAATTTATCTGGCAGGCAATAAAGGCCTGGTTTACTTTAATCCACAACAACTTAAATACAATAAAGAAGCCCCTGCAGTTTACTTTTCTGATTTTTCGGTTTTTAATAAACTGATCCTTCCTGGCAAAGATTCTCCTTTAAAATTGCCTATTTATATGACGAAAAGCATCACCTTGCCTTACGATCAGAGTGTGCTTTCTTTTGGTTTTGTTGCCCTGAATTATACACTTTCAGAAAAAAACCAGTATGCTTATTTCCTCGAAGGTTTCGATAAAAAATGGAATTATAGTGGCAGCGAACATAAAGTTACCTATACCAATTTAAACCCTGGTAAATACATCTTAAGGGTAAGAGCATCAAACAACGATGGCGTTTGGAATATGGAAGGAAATTCGCTGCAAATCATAATTACGCCACCTTGGTACCGCACCTGGTGGGCTTTTTGTTTTTATGGTTTGGCTTTCTTTGGTGTTGTGTACGCCTATCTTAAATATCGTGAGCACCAGTCTAACTTAAAATTTCAGATTAAACTGGCCCATATAGAAAGCGAAAAAGAAAAAGAGCTTAGTGAGAAGAAACTGTCGTTTTTTACCAACGTATCGCACGAGTTCCGTACACCGCTTACCTTAATTATCAATCCGGTTAAAGAGCTTTTGTATAAGAATGATAATAATGTTGATACTACTGATTTAAATATTGTATACAGGAATGCCAAGCGGCTTTTAAGTTTGGTAGATCAGTTGTTGTTGTTTAGAAAAGCAGATACTTATGGCGAAAAGTTAAAAGTAGCACCGATAAATCTGGTGAGTTTGTGCAAAGAGGTATTCCTTTGCTTTATACACCAGGCCCGGTCAAAAAATATAACGCTCGAATTTAGCTGTACCGATGAGGTGATTGCTTTTTATGCCGATCGGGAAAAAATTGAAATCGTATTTTTTAACCTGCTTTCTAATGCCATAAAATTTACGCCAGAAGGTGGTCGTGTTAAGATGCTTGTAGATAACAGCAAGGAAAATGTAATCATTAGTATCGAAGATTCAGGCTGTGGTATCACCGATATGGCAGGAGAAAAATTGTACGAGAAATTTTATCAAGACCCTGGTAACAAATCAGCTAAGGGCGGTTTTGGAATTGGGTTATATCTCGCTAAAAATTTTATCGAAATGCATGGAGGAACGATTAACTATACCAGTATAGAAAATAAGGGTACTACCTTTAATATTGCTTTGTTAAGAGGCGTAAGTCATTTTAAAGAGGCCATCATATTGCAGGAAGAATTAATCGATACCGACTCTTCATTGTTTAAAGAATTGATAGAAGATGAAATAAGCGCTAATAAAATTGTAGAGGCTGCTGAAGGGCAAATAGTAGATAACCAGCTCGCCATAGAATTAAAAAGCATGCTTATTATTGATGATAATATCGAAATAAGGGAATATCTTAAACAGGTTTTTAGAATGGATTATCACCTTTACGAAGCCAGCAACGGCGAAAAGGGCTATGAAATGACAAAAGAGCTACTTCCCGATATCGTAATCTGCGATGTGATGATGGACGGCATAACGGGTATAGAGCTATGCAGTAAAATAAAAGAAGATGTTTCCATCTCTCATATTCCGATTATTTTGCTTACAGCTATTTCTGCACCAGAAGTTAAGCTTAAAGGAATAGAAGGTGGCGCCGACGATTACATTAGTAAACCTTTTGATAAGGATTTTTTAAAGGCAAGGGTTGCCAGTATATTAAAGAGTAAAAATGCACTGCAAAGGTACTTTTACAATGAAATTACACTTAACTCAAACAACACCAAAATCTCGGCAGAATACAAAGAGTTTTTAGATAACTGTATCCGTATTGTAGAAGAACATCTTACCGACCCTGATTTTAATATCGATGCCCTGTCAACTGCCCTGGGCATGTCGAGATCTAATTTATACCGCAAAATAAAATCCATTTCAGGCCAGTCTGCCAATGGGTTTATCCGTTTTATCAGGTTAAGGAAAGCGGCCGAAATTTTTATCAATACAGATAAAACCATTCAAGAAACTTCTTATATGGTAGCCATTACCGATCCTAAATATTTTAGAGAGCAGTTTTATAAACTATTTAACATGAATCCATCACAGTATATTAAAAAATTCAGGAAGCCCTTTTCTAATCATATCCAATTAAATTCAACTGGCAAAAAAGATAAATCATAACTCTATTTATCTGCGCGTTTTTCTTTAATATGCCTTAAAACCTCATTTAGGCCTTAATTAGGTCTGTTTACCCCTCAAATTTGGATTGTTTGTACCCTTTTAATATTGTTTGTTGGCGCTAATTTAGACCTCTACAAAGCAGTTCTATAACTATAAAATCTAATGGCAAACTTTTGCTATCTCAGATATAGATCTGACCTGCTAACCAAATATTAATGTGCAAACCAAAATGAGAAAAAAAAATCTGAAGGAATTTTCGCCTTTAAAATTCTTTAAAATTAAAGCATTGGCTTTTCTATTTATCCTATCCATTAGTTTACCGGTAACCGCTTCTTCTTTTTCCGCATTAACGGGAAAAATAAAACTGGCGCGCGAGATTGTGGTAACAGGTACCGTAACAAACGAAACCGGAGCTACATTTCCGGGGGTAGCGGTTAAGATTAAGGGAACTGAAAAAGCAGTCCAAACCGATGCAAAAGGTAAATTTAGTATCAGTGTAGCAGCCACAACAGACGTACTTGTTTTTTCTTACGTAGGCTATACCATCCAGGAGCAAACGGTTGGAGATAGAACAACCATTAATGTTCAGCTTTCGGCTGATACCAAAACATTAAACGAACTGGTGGTGGTTGGTTACGGAACACAGAAGAAAGCAACACTTACGGGATCAATATCGCAGGTAAAGGGAGCTGACTTGGTGAAGAGTCCGCAACCGAACTTATCCAATTCGTTGGCTGGCCGGTTTTCTGGGGTAGTAATTAACAATAGGAGTGGCGAGCCTGGTTACGATGGTTCGAACATTACCATCAGGGGTTTGGCTACTACCGGTAGCAATAATGTATTAATCGTTGTAGATGGAATTCCCGGGCAGATCG
This sequence comes from Pedobacter riviphilus, assembly GCF_014692875.1. NCBI lineage: Bacteria > Pseudomonadati > Bacteroidota > Sphingobacteriia > Sphingobacteriales > Sphingobacteriaceae > Pedobacter > Pedobacter riviphilus. The sequence continues at coordinate 1,483,505 of NZ_CP061171.1, forward strand.
GCGGACTAGAGCGTTTAGATCCCAACGATATTGAAAGCATTTCGGTATTAAAAGATGCCTCTGCAGCTATTTACGGTAACAGAGCAGCCAATGGGGTAATTTTGGTGACGACTAAAAAAGGAAAAACGGGTAAACCAACTATCAATTATAGTTTTAACCAAGGTTTTAGCTCGCCAACAAGATTGCCTAAAATGGCTGATGCGGCAACTTATGCACAGATTATGAACGAAATTAGTTTCGATTCTAATCCTGCAGGAGGTCTTAATCAATCTTATACGGCAGATCAGATTGAAAAATTCCGTAATGGTTCCGATCCATTGTTGTATCCTAATACCGATTGGACCGACCAAACTTTAGAGAAAACAGCTTTACAAAGCCAACATAGCCTTTCGATTAATGGTGGCGGACAAGATGTGAAATATTACATGTCGTTAGGAACTGTTTCTCAGGATGGCTTGTACAAAAATGGAGCAACTAAATATAATCAATACAATTTCCGCACGAATGTAGACGCTAATGTTTCCAAATATCTTAAAGTTGGCTTATCGGTATCCGGCAGACAGGAAAATCGTTTGTTCCCTCAGGTTGCAGCCGGCGATATTTTTAGATCTATTTATAGGGCAAAACCTATTGTATCTGCTTATTATCCAAATGGTTTGCCTACAACAGGTATAGAAAATGCCAACCCTGCGGTGCAGGTTACCGATATAGGTGGAACCAGTAAATCTCCAACTCAGGTTTTAAACGGTATTTTAAGAGCTACTTTTATTATTCCTGGCGTAGAAGGCCTTTCTGTTGATGGTTTCTTTTCTGCTGATAAATCTAATGTATTTACCAAAAGCTTCAACAAACCATATCTGCTGTACCAGTACGATCCAACATCTAAAACCTATAATAGCGTGATTACAGGTGGTAACAATCAAAAAGCGACATTAATCGAAAAACACCAAAACGAATCGTTACTTACTTCGAATATCAAACTAAATTATGCACGTCGTTTTAATTTACATGATATAAACGCTTTTGTAGGGTACGAACAAAGTGAAAATCATTTAGAATATTTCGATGCACAACGCTTTAATTTCTTATCTACCAATTTGCCCGAACTTTCACAGGGAGGTGCGGCGGCTACCGATTATCTGAACTCGGGCTATAGCTCAAACTATAACCGTAAAAGTGTAATCAGCCGTTTGGCTTACAGTTATGATGATAAATATTTATTTGAAGGACAGTTACGTATCGATGGTTCATCTATATTTCCGGAGGGTAAGCGATTTGGCTATTTTCCTTCTGCATCTGCAGGATGGGTGATGTCAAAAGAAAAATGGTTTAGCGATAATGTTAAATTTGTTGATAATTTAAAAATCAGGGCCTCATACGGAGCATTAGGTAACGATAACGTAAAAGGGTTCCAGTATTTTGATAACTATGTACTGGTTGGGAACGGGTTTGTGGCCCAAAGTCCGGGAGCTGCATCATCATCCATACAACCAGGCGTAAACCTGGTAAAGCTTGCAAATCCAAACATCACTTGGGAAGTGGCAAAAAAGCTTGATATTGGTATCAATGCCACTTTGTTTAAAAACTTTAGCATTGAGGCCATTTATTTTCAGCAAAAAAGATCTGATATCTTAACCACCCGTAATGCCTCATTGCCTGGTTCTTCAGGTATTGTAAATCCATTTGATGATAAGAGTGTGAACTATACGCCGTTAGTACCTTCAGAGAATATTGGAAAGGTGAACAGTAATGGTTTCGAAGCTACTTTAGGTTATAACCACAACGGCGAAAACTTTAAATGGAATGCATCGGGAAACTTTACTTATGCTAAAAGTAAAGTGATATTTATCGATGAAGCTAGCGGTACGCCAGATTATCAACGCAAAACAGGCAGACCATTAAATGTTGATCTGCTTTACAATGCCATTGGCATATTTAGAACACAACAGGAGTTAGATGCTTACCCACATGTTAGTGGGGCTAAAGTTGGCGATCTTAAATATCTTGATTACAATAATGATGGCAAAATAACTGCCGATGACCAAACCAGAACGCCATATAGTAACATCCCTCAAATTACTTATGGATTTACACTTGGTGCTTCTTATAAAAACTTTGATTTATCAATGGTATTAGCCGGACAAACCCAGGTAAGCCAATATGTTCTACCAGAATCAGGAAGCATTGGTAACTTTTACAGCAGCTGGGCCGATAACAGGTTTAGTGCTGCAAACCCGAACGGAACTTATCCAAGGGTAACCGACCGTGCTTCAAATGCCATTAGTGGTGGGCAGTTTAATAATACTTTCTGGTTAAATGATGCCTCATTTTTAAGGCTTAAAAATGTAGAACTTGCCTATAACATTAAGGCCAGTTTCTTAGAACGCATCAATGTATCGGGATTAAGGATTTATGCCAGTGCCTTTAACTTATTTACGATTTCTAAAGTAAAGGATTACGATCCTGAAGGAACCAGCGGTAGCGGACAGTTTTATCCGCAGCAACGCATTATTAACTTGGGCGCCAATATTAAATTTTAAACGTCATGAAAATCAAATCAATATATAAAATATCATTCTTGTACCTATTTTTGGTTGCAATAGGCATTACAGGCTGTAAAAAAGACATTCTAAATGTAGAACCAACCGATATTCTTTCGCCTGCTACTATAGAAACCGATACAACCGCATTAGAGGCTTATATAACCAACCGCTATCTTGGTACACGTTTGCAGGATAAAGAAGCTGATGGATCTGCCCAGGTTTTGGTAGAGGTTTTGAATATAGCATGTGGAGCTCTTTTACAGATGAATCTATTTATAATAATGATGATGCAACCTGGTTGATCCAAAGAGGACAGCTTGCTCCAGAAAACCTGGGTAGCGCCGGTGTATATTGGGGCAGGAGTTATCGGGGGATTAGAGAGTGTAATTATGCACTGGGCGTGCTGTCTAAGATTGCAATGAGCGAGTCGCATAAAAAGAAGTTAATAGCAGAACTTAAATTTATAAGGGCTTTCCGTTATCAGGATTTGATCAGAAACTATGGTGGAATCGTTTTGATGGGCGATAAGATAACCGAACTTTCAGATAACCTGCAAGATCCGGCATTGTTTCAACGTGCCTCGATTAAAGAATCTATAGATTATGTAGCAGCACAGCTAGACCAGGCTGCGGCAGATTTACCTTTAGATAACAGTAATAACTGGCTAATTGGTAGGGCAACTAAAGGTGCGGCACTGGCACTTAAATCGCGCTTACTGTTATATGCAGCAAGTCCATTGTACAATGCTGGTACCTGGCAGGCGGCTGTTACTGCAGCTCAGGCCGTTATTTCTTTAAATAAATATGGAATATATACTGGTGGATATGCAAACTTGTTTTTAACTGACCAAAGCAATGAAGTTATTTTTGCAAGATTGTTTACCAAAAATGCCAACCATACCCATTTAGAAATTGCAAACGGACCAAACGGTTATGGCGGTTGGGGCGGCAATTTGCCAATGCAGAACCTGGTAGATGATTACGAAATGGCCAATGGAAAACCGATTACAGATCCTACTTCTGGTTATGACAGTAATGAACCTTACAAAGGCCGTGATCCGCGTTTTGCAGCGACCATTTTATACAATGGAGCAGCATACCGCGAGCGTAATGTAGAAACCTTTATTCCCGGAGGAAAAGACAGTAAAGATGGAAGTGACAACTGGAACACCACAAAAACCGGATATTACCTTAAAAAATTCATGAATGATGCTTATCCATTGCAAAACCCTTGGGGCAACGCAGGTTTTCAGCCATGGATCTATTTTAGATATGCAGAAATTTTGCTTAACTATGCTGAAGCTGCGAATGAAGCTTATGGGCCTGACGCTGTTCCTGCCGGATCGACAATGTCGGCCAGACAAGCCATAAATATGGTAAGGGCAAGGCCAGGTGTTAATATGCCTGAATTGGCTGTTGGGCTTACACAGGCACAAATGCGCGATGCAGTCCGCTATGAGCGTAGGGTAGAGCTTGCTTTCGAAGAACATCGCTTTTATGATGTTAGAAGATGGAAAATTGCCGATGTAACGGAAAATAAACCTGCAGGCGGAATAATTATTACCAAAACAGGTACTGGGTTTACCTACACGCCTAAAGTTGCTTTAGATGGGCGAAAATTTGAAACCAAACACTATTGGTTACCTATACCTAGAGCCGAAATTTTAGCATCAGGTGGTAAATTGCAGCAAAACCCTGGTTATTAATAAATAGAAATTAAGTTTTTGCATGATAAAGCCATATCAACATCTTAACCGTTTTTTTATTTGCCTTGCTGTGTTTTTCTATGGCGAAACAGCCCTTGCACAAGAAGCTGTTGTAAAGATAGAGATCGATCCGGCAATCACATTCCAAACTATAGAAGGCTTTGGTGCCTCTGATGCATGGACTTGTCAATTTGCCGGATTATGGCCTGCAGAGAAAAGGGAGAAAATGGCTGATTTGCTTTTCAGTACCCAAACTACAAAAACGGGTCAGCCCCTAGGTATTGGCCTTAACATGTGGCGTTTCAGTATTGGTGGCGGCAGTGCCGCCCAAGGTAAGGCAAGCGATATTGGCGACGAATGGCGTCGTCAATACGCTTTTCTGCAACCAGATGGTCGTTATGATTGGAATGCAATGCCAGGGCAGACCTGGTTTTTAAAGGCCGCTAAAACCCGTGGCGTAAAACAGTTTATCGGCTTTGTAAACAGTCCGCATGTGCTTTTTACCAAAAATGGAAAAGCCTATTCCACAGATGGTAACTGCAACCTGAATTTTGATAAACTGCCCCAATTTGCAGAATACCTTGTTACTACCATAAAAGGAATAAAAAAAACAACCGGAATAGAACTAAATTACCTTAGCCCTGCAAACGAGCCACAGTGGAAATGGAATGAACACAACCAGGAAGGTTGCCCATATAACAATATCGAACTTGCTCAACTTTATAGGGGTGTTAATGAGGCTTTTGTTAAAAATCAGGTTAAAACCAAAATACAAATAGGAGAGGCTGGCCAACTCGATTATTTATATGATAATGGAAATGCCACAAAGGGAAATCAGGCATATCAATTCTTTAATGCTTCATCTCCGAATTATGTTGGCAACCTTTCTCATATAGATCAATCTATTTCTGGTCATAGCTATTTTACAACAAGTCCTGAACAAAAATTTATTACTGTCCGTAAAAAAACAGCCGAAGCAGTAGCGCAAATAAAAGGTTTAAGATATTGGATGTCTGAATATTGTGTACTTGGAGATGATGTGCTTAAAGGCGAAAAACGTGATTTGGGTATGGTAACCGCCCTTTTTATTGCAAAGTTGATCCACCACGATCTCGTTTTATCAAATGCTACATCATGGCAGTGGTGGTTAGCCGTATCGGCAGGCGATTATAAAGATGGGCTGGTTTATATTGATAAAAACAAAACAGATGGGCAGGTGTATGATAGTAAATTGTTATGGGCTTTAGGTAATTATAGCCGTTTTATTGGTGCTGGCAGTAAACGGCTTCAGGTTAAAACAATTGAAGAAAAAGTGCCACAGGTGTATGTATCATCTTACTTGCAAAATAAAAAGCTCGTAACGGTAGCCGTTAATCCTACAGAAAACGATCTCGATCTGGATATTGATGTAAAAGGGAATGAGCAAAGTTTTGTACAAACCTATGTTACTTCAGCCGAATACAGTTTGTCGCCCTACAAACAATATCAGGATACGAAACGTGTTCGTGTTCCTGCTAAATCTATAACCACCATACTCAGTAATTAATTTTCTTAGTCAGGAATTATAAAGCGCCCTATTTTTTTATACCAATCATTTTGTTTTGTGCTGAAAAGCATTTTACAAATCGATATGGGAAAACTATGCTTTCGATTTTTTAAATACTTAATACATCTTAAATGAAATCTACCCTTAAACACGTAATGATTAAAGTAATTTTAATTACTTGTTTTGCCAGCTTTGGTGCGTTTGCACAGGTTAAGCATACTTTTAAACTCGCAGACTCCGTTTTTCTGCTCGATAATAAACCCTTTCAGATCATTTCAGGAGAAATGCATTACCCCCGTATACCAAGAGAAGCCTGGCGCGATAGAATGAAAATGGCTAAAGCCATGGGCTTAAATACCATTGGTACCTATGTATTTTGGAATGTGCACGAACCGCAGAAAGATCAGTTTGATTTTTCTGGTAATAATGATATTGCCGAATTTGTCCGTATTGCAAAAGAAGAAGGCTTATGGGTATTGCTTCGCCCTAGTCCGTACGTATGCGCCGAATGGGAATTTGGCGGTTATCCATTCTGGTTACAGAACATTAAAGGCTTACAGGTAAGGAGTAAAGAAGCACAATATTTAAAAGAATATAAGGAATATATTACCGAGATCGGTAAACGTTTGGCGCCCTTGCAGATTAACCATGGTGGCAACATTTTAATGGTGCAGGTAGAAAACGAATATGGTTCTTATGGAAACGACAAAGAATACCTGAAAATTAATGAACAACTCTTTAAAGATGCCGGTTTTGATGGTGTACTTTCTACCTGCGATCCGGTTCCGGCATTAGACGGTGGACATTTAGCGGGCTTGCTTCCTGGAGTTAACGGTATTGATAATCCTGCTCAGATCAGAACACTGATCAATAAATATAACAATGGTACCGGACCTTACTTTGTGCCAGAATGGTATCCGGCCTGGTTCGATTGGTGGGGAACAAAACATCACCAGGTAGATCCGAAAACGTACGCCAATAAACTAGATACTGTACTCAAAGGAGGGGTTTCTATTAACATGTATATGTTTCATGGCGGTACAACAAGAGGTTTCATGAACGGGGCAAATTATAACGATTCTACAGCTTACGAACCGCAGATTAGTAGTTATGATTATGACGCGCCCTTAGATGAAGCGGGTAATGCAACGACAAAATTTATGCTTTTCCGCGAAGCGATTAAAAAGAATTTACCTGCAAACCAGACACTACCCGAAGTACCCGCGGCCAAACCTGCTGCGGCATTGCCTGTAATCACCTTTACCAAATCAACTGATATCTTTAACCTGGTTGGCAAGCCAAAATTAAGTGAAAAACCATTAACCTTCGAAGCCCTTAACCAACCTTATGGTTTTGTACGCTACAGCAGTACCATAAAAGGTGGACGTAAAGGTGTAATTAAAATCAATGAGCTGCGCGATTACGGATTAGTATATATCAATAAAAAACTTGCAGGTGTTTTAGATAGAAGACTTTATCAGGATAGTTTAATGGTCAATCTTCCTGCAGGTAACGTACAATTGGATATTTTGGTAGAAAACATGGGGAGAATCAATTTTGGCCCTTACCTGCTTAAAAATAACAAAGGGATTACTAAAAATGTAACTTTTAATGGCAAGGAGATTAAATCGTGGAAAATGTACCCTTTGCCATTTGATAAAATAGATACCCAAAAAATACCTGCTAAAGTAACAAGTCAATCGGCAGCAGTGCTAAAATCGGCCTCATTTAATTTAACAAAAGTTGCCGATACTTACTTAGATATGCGCCAATGGGGGAAAGGACTGGTTTGGGTTAACGGACATAATTTAGGTAAATACTGGGGTATTGGACCACAACAGACCATTTATTTGCCAGCAGAATGGCTTAAAAAGGGAAAGAATGAAATTGTAGTTTTCGAACTGCTTAAACCTAAGCAGAATATATTAACCAGTTTAGATAAAGCCATTTTAAATGAGTTGAAAGGTAAATAATATCTTGATTTTCTTCTGGTCAATGCATCAGCAATATTAATTACAGGGCTTGAAAAAATAAAATTTCAATCTAACAATAGCCATTATGTGAACCAGGTGCATAATGGCTATTGCTACGCTATCTTCAGCTGTTGACCACTTATTTGAGTAGTGAAAAATTAAGGGGTTGTTCTGACTGATAATTTTTACTTAACTAGAAACTACTATAAAAATAGATTTTTTAGTAGACATTGGTTTTAAATAAGGGCACAAACATTTGTTGCATGATATCATTTATAATGGCCAGAAATAATATCGTAATGACCACAAGAAGGCTTTTTATCTTATTTATCCATTTTCGCAACGAAGCAGCCGAAGAGAAAGAAAAAAGGTGTTTTTTTTATGGTGCTTAACCATATGAATTATAAATATTTAACTGTTTTTTATTTCGTTAATGTTAAGTTTTTATTAAATAGATTGCCTTTATTCTTTGCAAGAATGAATTTAATTCCTAACTTCGCAGCCTCGAAAGGGAGAAAATGATTCCGTAGCTCAGCTGGTAGAGCATTACACTTTTAATGTAGTGGTCCTGGGTTCGAATCCCAGCGGGATCACAGAAAACCTCACAGAAATGTGAGGTTTTTTTGTTTTATGCCCGCTGGGGTTCGAACAGAAGGGGAGGCCGGGTTCGATTCTGGAAGGCTCAAGCAATGCGTTCGGGCCTAAAGCGACTGAGCCAATCCCAGCGGGATCACACCAAAGACTATCAAAATGTATAAAACCCTGCAATCGCGCGATTAGCAGGGTTTTTGCTTTTAGGGAATTGCCAAAAACTACACCTGGCTAATCCTTTTCAGAAGATCCACCTAGAAACAAAAATATCAGGCCTTTTAAAAAAGTCCAGCCTATAAAACCTATACATAAATCAAATATTTTTTATATACGAAATATTTCGTATATTGAGGTGTGTTATGAAAAATATAGCCTTATTGATCTGTTTTCTATTAATAAGTGTTTGTTGTTTTGCACAAAGCAGCGACAATCCGATGAGATCGCCAATCGACTCTGCGGTGGCTAAATTAATGGCCGCATACATGCAGGAGGGGAGGCGGGTGGGCATTTCTATCGGGATCAACTACAAGGGGAAATCCTATACCTACAATTATGGCGAAACGGCGCCAGGATCTAAAAAACTCCCCAGCAGCAACTCCATCTATGAGATCGGTTCGATCACTAAGACCTTTACAGGATTACTTATCGCTCATGCGATTACGGAAGGGAAAATGTCTCTAAATGATGATATCCGTAAATTTCTACCAGGCAATTTTCCAAATCTCCAGTATAAAAATGGCGGTCCGGTAAAAATTGGCTATCTATTGGCACATACTGCCCAGTTTCCCAACAGTTTTGGTAATGTATCCGGTAAGCCAATAGAAACACCGACTTTTTTGGATTCTCTTCATCAGGTAAAGCTCGATTCCTTAAAATCTTTCCGTTACGCTTATTCAAATGTGGGCTACCAGCTGCTTGGACTAATCTTGGAAAATATTTATCAAAAGACCTATTATCAGCTCATCAGCCAGTATATTACTTCTCCCTTGGGCATGGTACGAACTGCTCTTAATTACAGTGTAAAGTATGCTGACGGGCAACTTAGCGGCTACGACGCAAATAGAGAAGCGGTCGGCAATATGCCCAGTACCCTCCCAGGAGCAGGAAGCCTTCACTCTTCAGTAAGCGATATGCTCAAATACCTTAAGTACCAGAACGTAGAGAACAATCCTGCGCTCAAACTAAGCCACCGTATCATTACGGGAGACATCGATAACGTTGCGCATGCCTTCCAATGGGAGATCGGAAAGACTTGGAACTGGGACCAGTACCTTAGAGTTGATGGGGGAACAAATGGCTTTCGCAGTTTCTGCCTCATCTATCCGCTAAGCCAAATCGAAATTGTTATTCTTTCAAACCAAAAGGACGACTCGGCAGGTGTCGGACTTTATAGAGTGGCAAGCGGTATATATAAAGTCGTTAAAGAAATCAAATAGATACAAGGGATTAAGGCCAAAAACAACGCCCATCAAAGCATTAAAAAGTTATGCGGGAAAAGGAATAGATTCGTCAACCCAATATTATAGTCTTAGTTTTTCCATCAATAGCTGTCTATAGTTTGCACCTATCGGGATTTCTTCTGTGCCTAATGTTAAAGTATTTCCTTTTAATGTTTTGATTTTGGAAAGGTTAACCAAATAGGAGCGGTGAACACGGAGGAATTTGTTAAGTGGCAATATTTCTTCAAACATCTTCAGGTGCTTGGAAACAAAGTATTTAGTGCCGCCCGAGCAGAAAATCCAGCAGAAATCTTTTTCTGCATGGATAAATTCAATATCAACATGGTTAATGCGCACCAACTTCGAATCCTGTTTAACAAAAATGTAATCAGGAGTATCTGGTATCGGTTGGGGATGAAGTGGTGTTTTTCGATCTATCGCTTTCTGTACAGCCTGGTAAAACCGCTCAAATGTAATGGGCTTCAACAGATAGTCTACAGAGTTCAGTTCAAAGCCTTCTACTGCAAAATTGGCAAAAGCGGTGGTAAAAATAACAAGGGGTGCCCGGCGCAATGACCTTAAAAATTCTGTTCCTGTAATGGTTGGCATTGCAATATCCAAGAAAATGAGATCAATGGGCGTTTCATACAAAGCTTCATAGGCTTCGGTTGCGTTCTTGCATTTTTTGATAAGCGATACCTCTGGGATTCTCTCTATATATCCCTCAAGCAATTTTCTTGCAATGGGCTCATCATCCACAATAAGACAATTTAGTTTGATCATAGCTGGATAGTTAAATTTACAGCGTAAACCCCATCTAAAACTGAAGTTTCATACCAATGATTATTCTTGTAATAAAGTTCCAATCTCTTTTTCAGGTTGTTAATACCTATACCACCAACTGTACGCCCTTTCTGTCCTTCGCCTATACCGTTCTCAATGGTAAATCTGAACCGTCCCTGTAGTACATCCAAAAAAATGTCAATATACGAACCCTCTTCATCATTATTGTATTTAAAAGCATTATCAATTAACGGCATTAACAATAAAGGGGCGATGTGATAATCATTATGGTCCAGTTGCCATTTAAAATTCACCTTGGTGTCATTCAGTCTTACCTTCTCCAGCTCGATATAATCACTTATCAGTTTCAGTTCTTTTTCTATTGGCATCAAGTCTTCGTTGGAATCATATAGGGTATAACGCAACAACTCAGAAAGCCTCGATACCAATCCTGCCGATTTCTCTTTATCACCGCTAAGAATGAGCCCATAGATATTGTTCATGGCATTGAACAGAAAATGTGGATTTAACTGTGCCTTTAAGAAGTTGAACTCAAGTTGCAGATTTTCTTTGGCCAGTTCCAAGGCCCGAATGTTGCTTCTAAAGGACTGAATAGCCATTTTGATACTGAATGGAATGCACAGTGCAAACAAGAGTAAGATGGGGGTACCAAAGCCTAAAAGTCTTGTCAGTATTATATTGATAAGCCCCCTTTCCAAGTAAGCTGCATAGGCTGCATTCTCGTGGTTCAGTATCTCTTTGCATCCCTCACACGTGTTTATTATTAATATTTCAAGGTAAGAGTCCAGTACCGTATAGCAAACCAATGCAACAAGCAGATAAGTTATCCCGATTGCATAACGCCTTTTGTGTAATATCGGCAATATTCCATATACCGCTACGTAATAAAATGTAGCTAGAACAATGGTGCTAATTAAGGTTAGAAGTAGATATGCCGCTAATGGGAAGGATTTATATACATTGAATGAAACATTTGTAAGATAGAGTTTTATCACGAAAAGCACAGCCCAAAAGAGAAGGTGTAAGCTTATCCTGATGGTTGGCCTAGCATATATTTTTTCAATGAGCTTAAAGGTCTGCATGTGTTAAATATCTGTTATTCTTTACACTAGCGCAAATATTAACGACCAACAGGCCAAATTCACCAACTAAACCCTGTCATTGCCCAATGAGTGATTTTTCTTTAGGCAATCCTTACTTTATTGCTTAAAAACAGACTTTAATATTGATTTTTTCCTATTCTGTCGATTAAAGTTGCAGGGGAAAATTAAAATTAGGCTATTTATATAAAAATCACAATTATGAAAATGATTGCAAATCTGCCACCATGGCTTAAAGTAGTATGTTATTTCCTATTCATGTTTCTAGCAACAGTTATTGCAGGAGCTGTTCCAGTGCTCAACGATTTTATTTTCTTTTTTATTATTGCACTAATAATGAGCTGGATATTGCTTAAGTTAGAAAACAAGTCCCTATCTTCCTTAGGTTTCTGGCCACGAGATAAGCGAACAAGCGCTGATTTTTTTAAAGGGCTTGGTATTGGGATTGGGATGCTGATTGTAACTTTTCTTTTAACCGTCTTACTCACCAAAGACAACTGGAAACTGAACAGTCATATCGATCCAATTTTGTTGATGGTTACTTTTCTGATGTGCCTGTGGTCGGCATTTGTTCAGGAATTTGTTTTCAGAGGCTATCCGTTCCAAGAGCTTTTATCAAAATATCGCCCGTGGCTTGCACAATTACTAATCGCTATCCCATTTGGATTAATGCACGTTAATAAGGGGATGGCGACGGATGATATTATCCTGGTTATGTTGTCTACCGGGGCCGGCTCGGTGCTCTTTGGTTTGGCCTATATCAAAACTAAAAATTTGATGTTCCCCATCGGAATCCATTTGGGATGGAACTACGCACAGGAGCTTATTCCACGAACTGCAGGAGGGAAAAGCTCTGCTTTGGTCATCTTCAACAACAGCCATGCCACCTATAATATGTTCAATGTATCTTTCCCTTATTTCCTAGTGATAGTGATAACCATTATTGTCATTTGGAAAATCAAAAAGCCCCTAGGACAAAACAGGGCTTATTGATGACCGGCAAATTTACCAGATGACATTTCATAATTTATATCAAGTCATTAGGATACAAAACGCCGGATCAGATATGCAAAACATCCTTGCCAATATTACTCGACAAGGATTATATTATGGGGAAACTTTGTCCTATTTAAATTTTCTCTGTCTGTTTTTTTCTTAATAATATACTGGTGGAGCTGTTCCAGCCAGAATATACCCTCAAGTCATCAACTTTTTGCATCAAACCCATTGTTTATTGATCATTTCGTAAATTTTCGTCGGGTGATTTTTATGGCATTCCATATGCTTCAATAATCCGTTTAAAATCGGATGGAACTTCTTCCGTATTTGCTGTCTGCCCGTTTTTTTTTGCGCCTTGACTGTGATTTAAAACGAAGCAACAGGGCAAAATTTTAATCAGCTCTTTTTCCTTCCCGGGCCGCTCCGACATCGCTGTAGACCAACCATACACTAAGATAGCCTTCCCTTTACCTTTTATTTAGCTATTGTTAACGCGCTGATCGACAGCGAAGCAAATTATTGACCTACCTGATCTACAACTGGGCCATCATTCAACCAAGGTAAGTGCGAAGCGGTAGGCAAGCAGGTACGAAGCAAGTCATAAGCAAGCCTGGTTGGAAGGTAGCATAAACGTGGGGTAAATGTGGGGTAAATGTGGACTTTGGAATAATTTTTTTGGGATGTTGAATCCGGTGGATTCATTTGGGTTATCATTCCTTTTTATTCGCCTAATATACTAAAATTATGATTTCGCTGCAAAGCTGTGTCTATATGTCTTCAAAGCCTGTATCATTCCTTGTAAGTGGTTTATTGGCTTTATCTTTATAAGCTAACTCAAATACAACTTCTGGTATTTTTCCACTTATATCAAGTCTGGCTTAAATTATTCGTAACTTTCTGAAACTGAAAAATTAGAGGGTTACTGAATTATGGAGCAATATCCAAAAGTTTACCTATATAGACGGATTGTTCAAGCAAAACTTTTCATCGATAAAAATTATGCAGAAAGAATAGATCTTGGTTACATTTCTGATGAAGCTTGTTTTTCTAAATTTCATTTTACCAGGCTTTTCAAAACCATTTATGCTAAAACACCACACCAATGCCTTACGTGGGTAAGAATCGAAAAAGCCCAGCAGCTGCTATCAAAAGACAACAAACTCAAAACACTGGCTGCATAAATATCCCAACCTATATAAAAATCGGAAAGCTGTTCGTAAAGTGTCAACCTATTTTAGGACTAATCATGTTGTATTTCTGTTATTTACTTTTTTGGCGGGAAGTTGATTAAAGCCTAAAGCTGTAAAGTAATGGATTTTGAACATACAATTGAGTTAGAAAGATCATATCCCACCATTCTGATAGACTGCTTTCTTTCATGGAAATAAAATTCCTACACGGCTTGCAGTAAGTCGTAACAGTTCATGATTATATCTCAGCTCAGATAGCTGAGGTGTCTTTTTGTAGTTTGGAACACTAATCTTCCGAACTACTTTTAATGATCGTGTCGTTTGTTTTAATAATCTTGATCGCTTTTTTTTTGACTATGAATATTTATGCTAAATTTGTGAGGTACGAATATTTCTTAATCAATAATTAACACTCTCGATAATGTTTTTTCTGCACTGACTCATCTTGCACTGAACTGGCCTTCTGTCTTTCAGTGCTATAATCGATTTATATTTTCATTAGCTGATTATTTCATATTCATTATGACAGGTGAATAGAGATGGCTACAACTTAACCAACAAAAACGCTTCGTTATGTGTCTAAATAAACGTCTAAAATTTAATTTAAAATCCTCGGAAAAAGTAATTAGAAGTCAATTGTTTTCAATATGGGGAAACTTTGTCCTATTTAAATTTTCTCTGTCTGTTTTTTTCTTGATAATATCGTTCGGATCATACGCACAAAAACCAAATATTAGTTATACAAGTCCACAAACAGTTTTTCTTGAAAAAGAAATCACACCCGTTAATGTTACAAATACTGGTGGAGCTGTTCCAGCCAGAGTATACCCTCAAGTTCATCAACTTTTTGCATCAAACCCATTGTTTATTGATCATTTCGTAAAATCTTCGTCAGGTGATTTTTATGGCATCCAATACGCTTCAATAATCCGTTTAAAATCCGATGGAACTTCTTCCGTATTTGCTGGAAGCATAACTTACGGTTACGCCGATGGAATAGGTACATCTGCACTGTTTGGTAAAATGAATGATATTATAAAAGATAATGCCGGAAATTTGTATGTGGCTGAAAATAATAGCAGGGATGAAACAAATGGGAGAATAAGAAAAATAACGCCGGAAGGTGTAGTATCAACTTATGCGCAAGGGCTGTTTATTCCAAAAGCACTTGCTATGGATGCGAATGGTATAATCTATGTTGCTGAAGCTCCAGGTAGGATAATGAAAGTTGCTACCGATGGTACTGTCTCTTTTCTTGCTGGCAAGTCCGGAGTTTCAGGAAAGGCAAACGGTACGGGTGCCGCTGCTTCATTTTACGATGTGGTTGCCATAAAGGTAGCTACTGACGGGAATATATATGCATTAGAATCGGGCAATAGTTTGATTAGAAAAATCACACAGGAAGGTGTTGTGACAACCTTTGCTGGCTCAAGCTTTGGTAGTGTGGATGGCAGCGGGGCATCTGCTTCTTTTTGGGCTCCAATCATGATGCAAATGGATTCGAAAGGTAATTTAATCGTTGCGGATGGAAATTCATTGTTTCGCCGTGTAAGCCCTTCTGCAGACGTCGTTACTATTGGGGGACCAGTATATTATGATCCGAATGGACAAACGAAAGCTCAAACCTATTATAATAACTTCATACTTGATGAGGATGATAATATTTTATATCTCACTGCAGGTCTTTATAAGATTTTAACAACGGGCTTTACCATCACCCCAACACTACCAGCGGGGCTCTCTTTGCGTACAGATGGTACTATAACCGGTACACCAAAGGTACTTTCTGCTGCCACCAATTATAAAATTTCCGCATCAAACGAACTCGGAATAAGCTCCTATAGTTTAAATCTCACAGTCGCTGTTTCTACAGAACCGCCAGTAATTACTTCCTTTTCACCAACATCGGCATACACAGGGCAGGGGGTTACTATTACAGGAAGTTATTTTACAGGCACAACTGCGGTAAGTATAGGTGGAAAGCCCGCTTCGAGTTTTTATTTAACATCTCCAACCAGCCTTTCTGTAAATGTTGCTGCCGGAAGTTCGCTATCAGGAGATGTTACAGTTACTAATCCGTACGGAACAGCCAGTCTATCAGGATTTACCTTTATACCTCCGCCTACTATTACAGCTATTTCTTCCTCTAGCGGGGCAGCAGGTAGTATTATAACGATTACAGGTGCAAATTTTAGCGGAGTATCTCAGGTTAATTTTGGTGGATATTATGCTGCTTCGTTCACAATCGTTTCGCCAACACAAATAAATGCAGTAGTAGGAAATAGTGGAGGTACGGGGTCGGTGACTGTTTATGCCCCTGCTGGAAGTGCAAATTTTCCTGGCTTTACTTATATTGCTACCCCAAGTATTAATGCCATATCTCCCTATAGTGGTGGCACAGGTGATAATATAACAATAAGCGGCAGTAATTTTAGTAATGCAACAAGTGTAATGTTTGGAAACACTGAAGCAAGTTCGTTTACTGTAATTTCGCCTACAACAATTAAGGCGGTAATTGCAGCCGGTTCGGGTAATGGTGTTATGGTAACTACACCCGGAGGAAAAGCAACATATAATAATTTTACTTATATTTTACCACCAGCTATTACGCAGATATACCCACTTAAAGGTGGATTAAATAGCGGAATTACAATCATTGGATCTAATTTAAATAATTCGCAGGTAAATATAGGTGGTGTACCGGCCCGTATCAGTTACAGTAGCAGTAATCAGATTTTTGCTTATGTTGGTGTTGGTGCTTCATCAGGCGATGTAACCGTTACAAATACCTATGGAACAGCGTCAATATCAGGATTTATCTGGCTACCTGCTCCAACTATTACCTCTTTTACACCAACAACAGCGTCAAGTGGAGATATTATAACAATTAGCGGTACAGATTTAACAGAAGTAGGTGCTGTAACAATTGGTGGTGTTAACTCATTATTTACCATTTTATCGCCTACTTCAATACAGGCTACTGTTGGAGCAGGAGCCAGCGGTGCTGTTGGTGTTAGTTCACCAGGCGGTAATGCAAGTTTACCTGGTTTTAGTTATTTAGGGCCTGCTATTACTTCTTTTACACCAACAAGCACTGGTGTTGGTCAAACTGTTGTTATTACCGGGAATAACTTTACAAATGCTTCCGATGTTTATTTTGGTGGTGTGCCCGCTACTTCGTTCATTGTCAATTCGTCAACTCAAATTACTGCCGTTGTAGGTTTAGGTAAATCAGGTAGTGTAACTGTGGTAACGCCTTTAGGACGGGTTTCTGCACCTGGATTTACCCATCCAGGTCCATCGATTTCTTTTTTTAATCCGCAATATAGCGGTACATTATCAACATCACCGGTAATTATTAGTGGTGCAAATTTTACAAATGCAACTTTGGTGAGTTTTGGAGGGGTACCAGCCGCATCATTTACCGTATTGTCGCCAACAACTATAAGCGCTGTACCAACCGTATCCTCGTCAGGTGATGTGGTAGTTGTAACACCATTAGGACGTGATAGTAAACCAGGCTTTGTTTGGGCTCAACCACCAACAATTACAACATTTTCTCCGGCAGCACAACAAAGTGGCGGACAAATAACCATTACCGGAACAAATTTTATTGGTGTTAGCAGCGTTAAAATTGCAGGTATTGCGGTTTCATATTCTACGATTTCTCCTACTTCTATTGTTGTTTATATCAATAATGCAGTTGTAAGCGGTAGTATCACTGTAAGTACCATCAGCGGTACCGCGTCAATAGATGGATTTATTTACAATTCACCGGTTATCCAAAGCATTAGCCCGCTAATAGCTGCAGCCGGCCAAACAGTTACCATTACCGGTAATAATTTTAATGATATACAAGCAGTAAACTTTGGAGGTGTTAATGCAATATCATTTTCAGTTGTTTCGTCAACTACTATTACCGCTACAGTTGGTACCGGTAATAGTGGAACTGTAACTATTAGTGGTCAGGGCGGAACAGCAAATTTTGCTGGATTTACATTCTTGCCACCACCGGTATTATATTCATTTACGCCTTCCTCTGGCGGTTTGGGTACATCGGTATCCATCAATGGTACAAATCTTCTTACGGCATCGGCTGTAACAATAGGTGGTGTTGCAGCAACAATAACGAGCGTAACCAATAATGTTGTAGTGGTAACAGTAAATGCCGGAGCCAGTGGCAAAATTTCTGTAACAACGAATGCAGGTACTGCACAGATTGATGGTTTTACCTGGTACGCTCAACCAACCATTACCAGTGTAAGCCCGTTAACTGCCAATGCACAAACCCCAGTTACCATAACAGGAAGTAATTTTATTGGAGTAACAGGAGTTAAATTTGGGTCATCCGCTGTTGCGTTTACGGTGATATCGCCAACTCAAATTAAAGTGTCGCCCGCAAATGCCTCGAGTGGAACTATTACGGTAACAAATCCTGGGGGGACGGCTTCTTTTCAGGGATTTGTTTTTTTGCCTGCTCCGGTAATCACTTCATTCACAAAAACTGGTGAAGGTGCTACAACAGAAGTCAAAATCATTGGTACTAATTTTACTAATGTTACCAGTGTAAAATTTGGTGATGTAGAGGCAAGTTCATTTACCGTAAATTCGCCAACCAGTATTCAGGCTATACCAGGTTTGGGTGAAGCCGGATTGATTACCGTTACAACTAGTGGCGGATCAGGAACAATAGCTGGATTTTTATATAATAATCCACCGGAGGTACTTTCATTTTCACGAACATCAGGGCCAATTGGAACAGCATTAAGCATAACAGGAGATAACTTTAATACAATACCCGAAAAAAATGTGGTTTATTTTGGTCCTGTTAAAGCTCAGGTTACTGCTGCAACCAAAACAAAGTTGGATGTGGTGGTACCAGCAGGAGCAAATAATTTAGTTACAGTAACCAATATAGATAAAGGATTAACCGGATATTCGAATCTGCCATTTTTGGTTACCACTACAACAGCATTTTCGGGCTATTCGAACAAGTTTGATCTAAATTTCAACGCGGCAGTTTCTTCTATAGCCGTTAAAGATTTTGACGGAGATGGTACTTCTGATTTTTTGATTGCGAAAGACGATTCGTTATATGTTCTATTGCATGGTAATGATAAAATTTTATCTAGATCATCGTTTACACAAAAAATTAATTTAATAAGCGGAAAGCGGGTTATAAATATGGTGGTGGATGATGTAGACGGAGATGGAAAACCAGATATTTTATTTGGTACAGGACTCAGTATTGTTTTTTTACGTAATACATCAACTGGGGGTAATATATCTTTTAGTACAACGGCACTTGAATCATTAAACAATTCAGATGCGGGCATGACGCTTAGAGATATAGATATGGATGGCAAGCCAGATTTACTTTTAGGTAAAATAGGAACTTATTATCTTAATACTTCAAAAGGGGCCTCAGTATCTTTTGGGCCAGCAGGATACTTTACAAATATCTCATCGAGCAGCAATATATCATCTACTTTAACTGATATTGATGGTGATAATAAACCCGATCCTATATACGGAAGTTCATATGATGGATTTACGATATTTAAAAATAATACAGTACCTGGTAGTTTAAATCCGTCGCTGTTTCCAACTACATATATCCGGCACTCCAGTTATTATTCTTGGTCGTTACTATCTGCCGATTTTGACGGAGATGGTAAAGTGGATGTATTTGAAAATGATTATGGCTATAATAGTGGCAGCGTATTTCTGATTTCAAGAAATACAGCAACAAAAGGAACGATTAATGCCGAATCGCTCGCAACACCTAGCGTATTTTCGAATGCCGGGCTATCTTTTCAAAATAGTTTGGTTGATGTTGATGGCGATGGCAAGATAGATGTTTTGGGGCTGGCAGGTCGTGTTATTAGCTATTCGCGTAATTTATCCGGTGTTGGTAATATTTCGTTCGCATCATCTGCTCCACTGATTACGAGTACCAACGATAATGTTAATAATTATAAAGTAATTGATATGGATGGTGATGGCAGGAATGATATGGTGGTTTTAGATCCCATTAAAAAGAAATTAACCATTTATAATAACGGCCCTATACCTGTACCGCAAATCACTTCAGTATCCCCCCTTATTGGAACAAAAGGCTCAACTGTTACTATTACTGGTAAATATTTTGACCAAACATCTGTTGTAAATTTTGGTGCCAAGGCGGCAAAATCATTTACGGTAGATTCTCCCCAAAGTATTATTGCAATTGTAGGCGAAGGTGAAAGCGGAAGCATAACTGTTCAAAATCCCGATGGTCAAAATTCATTTCCTGGTTTCACTTTTGTAAATCTTCCGGTTATTACTTCTGCAGTGGCAGCAAACGATGGCACCGGGCAATTATTAATATCTGGTAGCAACTTTAACCAAACTAAAAATGTATCTATCGCGGGATACCTGCAGTGTCGTACATTGTTAAATCTGATACGCAGATAGAAGCGATCTTTACAGGGATAAGCGGAACATTATCGGTAACGAATATAGCAGGCACTTCAACTTTTACTGAACGGATTACCATTGTGCCTACACCGATTATCACGGCTTCAGGTCCACTTGAATTTTATCCAGGAGGTAGTGTATTGTTAACGGCAAATTCGGAAGCAGGCTATACCTACCAATGGTTGAAGAATGGGATTAACATTGTAGGGGCAACTTCGGGTACTTATACAGCCAGCCAAAGCGGGGCATATACTGTTACTGTAACGTTGGATGGGGTGAGTAAAACATCGGCAGCTACTGTAGTTACCTCAATATTTGCATTGCCCGCTTCTAACTTTACGATAACGGCTAATAGTGCTACTTGTTACGGATCGGCCAATGGTACAATTATGATTAACGCTGCGCAAAGTTTGAATTATACTGCCACAATAACTGGAGGAAGTGTAAATGCTAGTTATCCTTTTACCAACACAACCAGTATTAACAACCTGGCATCGGGCAGTTATAATGTTTGCTTTACTATCGCCGGCCAAAGCAGTTATCAGCAGTGTTTTAATGTGGTAATAACCGAACCTAAAAGTTTAGCTGTATACGCTGCTGTTAATCATACTGCACAAAGCTTAAACCTTACCTTAGATGGTAGTAGTACTTATTATGTTACCCTGAATGGGATAACCACTACAACTACAGCAGGTAATATCACACTTAGCCTGAGAAATGGTGTAAATGATGTGACCGTGGCTACAGATAAATCTTGCCAGGGTATTTATCAAAAACGTTTCGATCTGTCAACTGGAATTGTAGCCTATCCAAACCCGTTTACATCAACATTTAATGTAAATCTGGGCAATGAAGAGATTCCTTTGGCAACCATTGAATTATTTAAAATTACCGGTGGAAAGGTCTATAGCAAACAATTTACCAATACTTCTGGCACGGTGCCGATCGAACCCCAGAATCTTACTCCTGGAGTTTATCTGCTTAAGGTGAAAACCGGCCAAAGTGAAAAAACACTTAAAGTTGTGAAATTATGAGAAAATACATCGTCGTTATATTACTAACCGCTGCCTTATTTACATGCTGCAGCAAAAAAGACACTACGGATATTAAACCTGCTCCTCAACCTGCAATACTTACCTATCCTGCTCAAAATTCAGTATGTACATCCGGAACTGTTATATCAACTACTCAAAGCACCATAACCTTTACCTGGAATAGCGCAAGCAATACTGATAATTATGAGATAAATATCAAAAACCTGCTGACAAATGTTGTTACTATAGTAACGACTTCTACTAATCAACTATCGGTAAATCTCGATCGGGATATGCCTTATTCTTGGTATGTTTTGTCAAAAACTAGTTCATTATCAACAACGGCTAAGAGTGAGGTGTGGAAGTTTTATAATGCAGGTACAGGTACTGTATCCCATCCTCCGTTTCCAGCAGACAATCTTTCTAATATTTTCGGGCAAGGCACTGCAACTGGCACGGTTAACCTAACCTGGACAGTAAGTGATCCGGATAATGACATTTTGGGCTACGATGTATATTTTGGTACAAGCAGTACACCGTCATTCTATAAAACTGGTATTACCGACAAATTTCTGAACGGTATAGCAGTAACTTCAGGTATAACTTACTACTGGAAGGTGATCACGAAAGATGTAGCAGGTAATACTTCAGATTCTGGAATATTCCAGTTTAAGGCAAATTAAGATGTGGTATAGAAGTAACTAATGCCGGATATTATCCGGGGGGCATCCACAAGCAACAATTGAGGAGAAAACTGGAGTACAAACTAAGCTTCCGAATTTCAATAGGAATTAAACGGCACTTAAGGATCTTTTAACAAGCTAGAAAGATCTTACGGTCTTAAATTGACGGTGTTACCTTTATAGGCACACCTAAATTAATAGATATATAATGGTACAAGTTGAGCGGCATTTTATTTAATAATATTGCCAAATCTATTCTTTTCATCATTTATATCAAGTAGCGCTTAAAATTATTCGTAACTTTCTGAAACTGAAAAATTAGAGGGTTACCGAATTATGGAGCAATATCCAAAAGTTTACCTATATCGACGGATTGTTCAAGCAAAACTTTTCATCGATAAAAATTATGCAGAAAGAATAGATCTTAGTTACATTTCTGATGAAGCCTGTTTTTCTAAATTTCATTTTACCAGGCTTTTCAAAGCCATTTATGCTAAAACTCCACACCAATATCTTACGTGGGTAAGAATCGAAAAAGCCCAGCAGCTGTTGCGCGAAGATAAAAGCGTTTCTGAAGCATGCTTTCTAGTTGGATTTGATAGCTTAACTTCTTTTAGCGGACTTTTCAAACGCATGGTAGGCATATCGCCATCAAATTATCAGGCACAGATGCAACAATTAAAATTAGCCATTAAAAAATCGCCTATTTCTTTTGTGCCCAGTTGTTTTGCCTTACAACACGGCTGGCTAGAAAAATAGCAATTATGAAGAAGTGATTGTTTAAATCATTGCTCAAATTTGGTTCAACATTTATAAAATTAAACTGAGAACCATGATTACCAAAATGACCATCACAAACATTCACGTTCTGAACCAGGATAGTGCTTATGACTTTTACGTAAACAAACTGGGATTTAGACTGGTAGATGATATCCCTATGGGGCCAGAAAGCCGTTGGCTAACCGTGTCGCCACCAGAGCAGCCTGATCTGCAGCTGGTATTATTTCCTGTTACAGTGAGTAAAATGTTTCCAAAGGATGTAGCAGAAACATTAATATCGCTGATCAAAAATGGAATATTTGGTTGTGGCGTACTTACCTGCAACGATATTTTTGCAACTTATGAAGAGCTAAAAGCTAAAGGAGTTGAATTCATAAAAGCACCTACTAAAGAGTTTTATGGAACTGAGGCGCTATTTAAAGATGATTCGGGAAACTATTTTTCATTACAACCACTAAATAATTTTGGTAATGAAAACGGTATTTGAGCAATCAACAAGAAGTGAATTAATAGATAGGGTTAATTCGCTAACCGAAAATAGCAACCGCCTTTGGGGTAAAATGGATGTGTATCAAATGGCAAAACATTGTACCATCTGGTTCGAATGGGTTCTGGGTAAAGATAAACCAGCTTATAAAGTCGATTTTTTAGGTAAGATATTCGGCCGGATGGCGCTTAAAAGTAATACGAAAGATGATACACCGATAGGTAAAAATATGCCTGCAGGAAAGTTTGTGGTTAAAGAAAAACAAGGAGATTTGAAACAACAGCAAATAGTTCTGATTAAGCGCATCGAAGAATTTGGAAACTATGATAACCCTGGTTTTGTCCACGATTTTTTTGGTCAGATGACAAAAGAACAAATCGGTGTTTTTTCTTATAAACATGCTGATCATCATTTAAGGCAGTTTGGTGTTTAACTTCAGCTTAGCAAAGTAAAATATTAATCATTCGGCAGCAGGAGCATGTTGCCTGATGATTTTAGATTACTATTTCCTTATTGTACCGATTTCGATATTCCAGGGGAGAAACTCCTGTAATTTTCCGAAAAACTTCTCTGAAAGCCTTTACATCTGCATAACCAACCTCATACATTACTTCGTTAACGGTTTTTCTACTGGTTTCTAAGGCTTTTTTGGCCGATTCGATTTTAGCACGTTGCAAATATTCTATTGGTGTGTTTCCCGTTGCCTTAATAAATCTTCTATCAAAACTTCTCCTGCCAACTGCAAACCTGGTCGATAAATCTTCTACAGATATTTTTTGTTGGAGGTTGTTCTCAATATAACTTTGTGCTTCTTTTATCATTTCATCGCCATGCAATTTTTGTCCTTTAAAAATAATAAAGGTAGATTGGCTTTGCCTGTCCATCTCTATCTGGAAAACTTTCGAACAAAAGATAGCCGTTTGCCTATCAAAGTATTTTTCTACCAGATAAAGAAGTAGATTTAAAAAAGAATAAGCCCCGCCGTTAGTATATATACCATTTTCATCGGTAATCAGTTTATCTGGTTGTAAGTCTACTTTTGGAAACATTTTGCTGAAATGATCAGCTACAATCCAATGTGTAGAACAGGTTTTGCCATCTAATAAACCAGTTGATGCTAAAAGGTATGCCCCAGTACAAACACTTGCTATTTCGGCACCATTTTTATATTGCGTAGAAATCCAACCAATCAGTTCTTTGTTCCCTTCCATTGCCAGTTGGTAATTGTGATTTAAAGAAGGGATAATTACAAGATCAGTTTTGGTTATAGATGAAATATGTTTGTGCGGTTTCACTGAAAATAAACCCTCATAAAAATCAACTTCTTTAGAAATACCTGCCAGCTCAATTTTGAATAGCTGTGTATTGCCTTTTTCCTGCCAGTATGCATTGGCCCTGCTTAATATTTTATATGAACCAACAATACTACTTAAGTTGTTTGGTCCGTCAGGCACAAGGATGGTAATGTGTTTCATCTTAGTGGTTTTATATGATGCTGGTTTAGTATTGATCTGCTAATTTTTTGTTTAAAGATAAAACTTAAAGCTGTCCAAATCAACCCGCTATAATGTCTATTTTGCACCCTGTTTGCAACATATATTGCTGTTAACTTTGTTTTATTCTAATCAATCTTAAATTTAAACAACAGCAGAACCCATGGAAAAACAAGATTTTACAGCCACCATTTTGGTCGATCAAAGTCCGAATGAAGCATTTAATGCCATCACCAATGTTAGTCAATGGTGGTCGGAAGCCATTGAAGGAAATACCGATATTCTTAACGCCGAATTCGTTTATCATTATAGAGATATTCATTATTGTAAAATGAAGTTAATTGAACTGATTCCAGATCAAAAAGTGGCTTGGCTAATATTAGATAACTATTTTAAGTTTACAACCGATAAAAGCGAATGGATTGGTACAAAGCTGGTTTTCGATATTTCTAAAAAGGGTACACAAACCGCTGTAATTTTTACACACGAAGGATTGGTGCCTCATTACGAATGTTATGAGATTTGCAGGGAAGCATGGACCAACTATATTAAAGAAAGTTTGTATAAACTAATTACTACAGGGAAGGGGAGCCAAATCCTAAAGAAAATGATGGTTTTAATACCAAACTGGCAAAAAAGTGGAAACTGGAAGCCTAATAAAGACTGCAGCCAGTTCAATTTTTAATGAATAGGCTGCAGTTAATATATACATGCTAAATTTTCTTCTTTAAGGTAGCATTCTTAAAAAAATAATGCCTGGGTAATTGAGATCCGTGTTACAACTGGTATCTATCAAGGCCGATACTCGGCAGCATTTGCTAACACTTATTTGCTCGGCAAGTTGATCTATACTCATCGATTTTGCTTTTATCTCTTTTCAAATCAGCAACCCCGGTATTTATGCTCATGGGTAAATTTATTAGGGTTTCTTTTTAGAGTCAAAACCGTACAAACCATTTTGGTAGAGGTACGAAGCCATTTGGTAATTGGATATAGCTTCATTAATCAATTTCTGGTCTGCGGGTATGGCTACAGCACTTCCGGTAGTAAAATCGGGCTTGTATGTGGTCGCTTTTTTATTTGGATCGAGAATAACCAGCTTGTTATTTTTAATGTAGCCTAAACTCTGGTATGTGCTTATAAATGCCCTTTCTTCGCTATCTTTCATCTTAAACACATCCTGACCAAAAAACTTACTATTGTAACTAAAATTCAGATAACCCAAAATGGTGGGGCCGATATCAATCTGTGCAGTGAGCTTCTCGAATTTGCCGGGTACAATGTGTCCCGGGCTATAAAAAATCATCGGGATATGGTATTTATCAACCGGTAACTCAACTTTACCTGCACTAGAAGCGCAATGATCAGCCACAATTACGAATAACGTATTAGCAAACCAAGGCTTCTGTTTTGCTTCGCGTATAAATTTGCCAATAGCGTAGTCTGTGTATTTAACTGCACCCTCTCTACCTGTGTGCGAGGGAATATCAATTCTACCTTCAGGGTAAGTATAAGGACGGTGGTTCGAAACCGTCATAATCTGTGCGAAAAAAGGTTTCTTGTCTTTATAATCTTTATCCAGTTCGCGTAACGAAAGTGTAAATAGATCTTCATCGGCAACGCCCAGATGTTTGAATAATGGATTTCCGAATCCTGAAGTGCACTTCTATCTGTTACCTGGTAACCGTTGTTAGAAAAGAACTCGTTCATATTATCGAAATAGCCGTAGCCACCATAAATAAACCTGCTGTTGTATCCTTTGGAGCGAAATATGCTACCTAAGGTGAACAGGTTTTTATTATCAGGACGTTTAACGATCGATTGTCCGGGGGTAGGCGGGATGCAAAGCGAAAGTGCTTCAAGGCCCTTACGGTACGCGTACCGGAAGCGTATAAATTATTAAAGAGCAAACCTTCTTTTGCCAGCGAATCGAGTTGTGGGGTAATGTGCTGTGTATTGCCAAAAGTACCTAGAAACTCAGCGCTTAAGCTTTCTACACTAATCAGTACTACATTCATCTTGTTTTCAGCTCCGGGATTATTGATCATTCTGGAGGTACTGATATCGGTTCTCGCAATAGAATCTGCCGGGAGTAGGTGCTGAATAATATTGGCAGCGTTTTTAATTGGCAGCGTTTTATAAAAGGCATCATAATCGAGCTGATTATGCCAAAAAGCATAGCCAAACTCGTACATGCCATTGCCCGAAAGTTCGTTTACATATTGGTTGCTGCTGTTGTTTTTCCACTTGTGGCTTACACAGAAATAAGTAAATACGGGCAGGCACAGCAAAATGAGTGCAATTTTGGTTCTTTTGCCAAATCGTGCCTGCTGGTACGTAGATACTGTAATTAAGTTTCTTAACAGGTAAACAACACCCGCAGTTAAAATAACCAGGACAGCTAAAATGGTATTAATGGGATACGATTGGCGGATATTTCCGATCACTTCGGTTGTGTATACCAGATAATCGACAGCAATAAAGTTATAACGTACAGAGAATTCTTCCCAAAAGAACCATTCGGAAACGGCATTGAAAATGAGCGTTAAAATAACAACGAAAAAATAGATAAACAGTAATACCCTGCTTGTTTTGCCCGTATAGCCTTTGGCTGGGAATAGCCACAGGTAAATAACCAGCGGTATAATAGCAAAAGAGGCCGCAGCCAGATCGTAAAACAGACCGATGAGCAAAACTTTTAAGAGGTTTAAAATAGACCAATCGAAAGAAGCCGCACTATAAATTAATAGTGTAATGCGGGTTAATAACGAAATGCTACATAATAACAATGTAGCCAGAAAAACAGGACCGAACCTGTTTTCTAATAGTTTACTTGTTTTTTCTTTAATGCTCATAATAGGGGACTATTCCAACAGTTGAAAATTATCTGCAAGACCTTAGTTTTTTGCAAAGAGCAAATGTAAGTTTTCAATTCTGAAGGAATTCTGAATATTGGCTGGCAAAATGAAATTAGTATTAATGCGTTAAATTAGCAATTCATTAATATTTGGCTAACCCTGTATTGTTATTGCTTCGAAAAATCAACACTCAATGTTGAAGTAAAGCGGGCAACCAATTTTTCATATAATGCTCTATTAATGGTACTCGAAACAATAATCATGTTATTTGTTCCGGTTCGTGTGGTTTGTCCGAAATCGCTCGCGGTTAGGCCAGTTACCAGGGCATTAAGTTGTACCTTAACTTTAGCCACGTAAGTTCCGGCAGTAACTTCCACTCGCTTCGCTTCAAGTTTAACCACTTGCGCCTGGTTCATTTCGAACCTTACCGGAATTTTTGTTCCCGAAGCTTCAATATATGTTCCGGTTAATAACAAAGGCGGGTTGGTTAATGAACTGGCCAAGGTTAGATTAAATTGGTTGTTCTCGTACACACCCGAAGCTATATTAACGGTGCCAGATAAAGAATCGGGTTTTAAGGCATTAACCAGGTAAAGGTTTTTAGTTTCGAGATTGATTGCCCCACTACCTGATTTGGTTGCGCTGAATTCAATTTTGGCAACATTAACACTTGCGGTAGTCCAGTTTATGCTTCCGTTTGTACCAGCAGCTACCACAGCGCCACTAGCGCTTGCATTGCTGCTTAACGAAGCATTTAAATTGCTGGCGCTAAAACTGTAGCTCAATTTGGTATCGGTAGCTACTTCTTTTTTTGTACAGCCCATAAAAAGCACTAGCATGAATAGTGCGCTTGTAGTTTGGTAAAGTTTAGTCATTTTGTTTGATTTTAAGGATATCAGATTTGGTTAGTGATAGACCTTAAATATAAGTTTCAATTCTGTAGCAATTCTGAAGTTGATCGAAAGCCGTGGTTCATGCCGCCACGAACCGCTTATAAACTGGTTTACCGCTGTCAAACTGATTTGGATTTGTCTTAAAATTTATAGTTGCAACCTAACCTGAACACTTGATAGAAAAAGAGAAAATTTTGAACAGGAAAAAAAAGATGCTACAGTTTTTCTTCAGATTTGACCTATAATATTGTTGTATCTATTTTTTGTAAGTGGAAGAGGAAATATTGATCAGTCGGGTATCAGATTATGTTCAGGAGCTTTTAGAAAATGAGCTTCCTGGGCACATGTATTTTCATAATTTCGAACATACCTTGCTGGTAGTAGAAGGGGTGAAAATAATTGGGGCGCACAGTGCTGTAAGCGAACACGAAATGTTGGTACTTACTTTGGCTGCCTATTTACATGATATTGGTTACACCCGGCAATATATAGGGCATGAAACTATCAGTGCCGAAATGGCCGGCACTTTCTTAAACACGAATGGTTTAAGTAGTTTGGATGTAGAACAGGTTAAAAACTGTATTTTAGCTACTAAATATCCTCAATTGCCCACAATAATTTAGAAAAAATAATATGCGATGCTGATTTCTATCATTTTGCATTGCCAGTTTATACCGATTTTGCTGTAAGGTTGAAACGGGAGTGGGAAGAAAATATTAATTTGGCTTACAGTCATAGGGAATGGGATGCTATTAATATCAAAATGCTTATAGGCCACCAATATTTTACCGATTATGGCAAGCAGTTTCTGCAAAAGAAAAAAGACCGGAATATAGAAAAGCTTATCCAGCGTTTTACCTGATTTAATTAAAACCAGATGTTTAACTTTCGGGTTTTAATGGTTACTTTAAAAGCATAAAAAAGATACAAAATGAAAATTCTGGTCATTGAAGATGAACCCGCTTTACTGGAAAGTATTTTGGCCTATTTTACAGGTGAAGGAAATATATGTGAGCATGCTTCAGATTTTGCATTGGCCAGCGAGAAGATAGCAGTTTACAGTTACGATTGCATTCTTTTGGATTTGGGGCTGCCAGGTGGGGAGGGGCTGGAATTGCTGACGAAACTCAAACAGCTCAAAAAAAGAGATGGGGTACTGATTATTTCTGCCAGGCACTCTTTAGATGATAAGTTGGCAGGGCTTGATTTGGGTGCCGATGATTACTTGGTGAAACCTTTTCATTTATCGGAACTTAAGGCGCGTGTAAGTGCTATTGTTCGGCGTAAAAACTTTGATGGCGACAATGTAATTCATTTTAATGAAATGGCTGTTGATGTTTCGGCGATGAAAGTAACGGTTAAAGGCAATCTGGTCATATTAACCAAAAAGGAGTTCGATCTGTTGGTTTATTTCCTTTCTAACCGCAATAAAGTAGTAACCAAAAATGCCATGGCCGAGCACCTTTGGGGCGATGAAATGGATTTGTCGGATGATTTCGATTTTATTTATACCCATGTTAAAAATCTCCGGAAAAAACTACTTGAAGCCGGGGCTGCCGATTATCTCAGGTCAGTTTACGGAATAGGCTATAAATTTGGTGATATATGAAACTGGCTAACCGGTATAACAGGGTAAATATTTTAACCTCTATAGTGGTTTTTGCCATTACCGGCTTAATTTATTATGTGGTTATCCATTTTATTTTAACAGAAAAACTGGATCGGGATCTGGTGGTTGAAGAAAATGAAATCCGTCAGTATGTAGATACCTACCACAAGCTCCCATTGCCAGCGAGTTACCTTGATCAAAAAATTGCTTATAAAAACCTTTCTGGCCATGTGCCAGAGCGGGAGTTTTTGTATACCCGCTATTACAATGCCAAAGAGCAGGAAAATGAACCCGGTAGAAGTTTAATCACCGTAGTGTATCTAAATGGGAAAGCCGTTGAAGTAACCATAACCAAATCAAGGGTAGAGTCGGAAGATTTGGTGAGGATTATCCTTTTAATTACCATTGGCATTACATTGATTTTGCTTTTATCGCTGTTGTTAATTAACAGGTTTGTGTTGAACAGACTCTGGCGGCCGTTTTATGCTATTTTAAATGGGATGAAATCGTTTGAGGTTGCCCGTATGGATGCCATTGCACACGAAGATACCCGGATTGATGAATTTAACGAGCTCCATCAATCTGTAAATGCCATGGCTGAAAGGGTAAGGCGCGATTATAAAGAACTTAAAAGTTTTACCGACAATGCTTCGCACGAAATGATGACACCTTTGGCGGTAATCAATTCCAAACTCGATTCTTTGCTTCAAACGGAATCATTTACGGCGCAGCAGGGCGAGCTGTTGGCCGATGTTTACCATGCTACAGGCCGCTTATCCCGCCTGCACCAATCGTTGCTATTGCTGGCCAAAATTGAAAATAATCTGATTCCCGATTTTCAGGAGATTGATCTTAAAGAAATGGTGGAAGTAAAAGGCCGTCAGTTTCAGGAACTGTTTGAAAAAGATGGGCTAAGCCTTACTACAGATTTACAGGTTGTTGAAATAAAAATGAGTCGCTATTTGGCCGATATTTTACTGAATAACCTGTTTAGCAATGGAGTAAGACACAATATTACAGGCGGATATATTCGTGTTGAACTCAGTTCAGTTGCATTGATTATGGCAAACTCTGGAAAACCTGGTAATATCCAAAGCAAAATTTTCGATCGCTTTTCAAAATCTGCCGATTCAGAAGGAATGGGTTTAGGTTTGGCCATTAGTAAACAAATCTGTAACCTTTATGGCTTCCGGATTAGTTATCAGGAAGAAAATGGCGAACATATTTTTGCTGTTTATTTTGGTGGCTGATGTGATTGTCGCACAAATAATTAATTGCCCACGTTTATAAGGGGGATAATTGATTAATGCGATTGTATCGCATTAATTAAAATCCACCAAGGCACGTGTCGCCACCAACCTTACGTCCTGAAAATAAACTACAGAATTTCTTCATAATTCACTTTTAGTTTTGATTTAAAATTTAAAAGCGATGAAAAGAATTTTTATAATTTTATTACTTGTCGGTACCATGTTTACATCGGTTAGCGCACAAAAAATTAGTGCCGTTAAAGTACCGGTTGAAGTAAAGGGCGCATTCGCAAAACTTTATCCTGGAGTAAAAGCAAATTGGGAAATAGAAAAACAAGACTATGAAGCTGGATTTACGCTAAACGGCAAAGCAACTTCGGTAGTTTATACAGCAAAAGGTGTGCTGCTGGAAACTGAAACAGCAATTAAGCCCAACGAATTGCCAGCAGTTATACTTGCCAAACTGAAAGGTAATAAAATAGCAGAGGCTGCTAAAATTACAAAAGCCGACGGATCTATCCGTTATGAGGCCGAAGTGAATGGAAAAGACCTGTTATTTGATCTGAGCGGAAATCCTGTAAAACCCTAATCATGCGAAACATATTGATATGTGCTTTGTTTTTCGTCGTTTTTACTACATCGTGTGCTGCACAAAGTATCGATTCGGTTAAAAATGCCAATACCGATTCATTAGCAAGGTGGTATAGTGGAACTCCTATTCCAAAACAAAAATTTAAAGCTACGGCATTTATTGCACCCGTGGTATTAATGGGTTATGGCTTTGCAGCAGTTTACGATCATGGTGCTTTAAAACAACTGGATGAAAGCACCAGG
The DNA here is from genome assembly GCF_014692875.1 of Pedobacter riviphilus. Lineage (NCBI taxonomy): Bacteria > Pseudomonadati > Bacteroidota > Sphingobacteriia > Sphingobacteriales > Sphingobacteriaceae > Pedobacter > Pedobacter riviphilus. Next base: position 1,515,775 of record NZ_CP061171.1, read on the forward strand.
GCAGAATTACAGGAAGATCATCCTTTATTTGCAGCCCATGTTGATGACTATCTTCAATTTGCTCCGGCAGCTGCAGTATATGCGCTTAATTTATCGGGTATAAAAGGTAAACATAATTTGTTTGATGCCTCTATGTTATATGTTACCTCTGCTGCAATTATGGGAGTTTCTACCCATTTTGTGAAACGGGGCATTGGTAGAGAACGGCCTGATGGGTCGGGATTCAATTCCTTTCCTTCAGGACATACAGCCTCAGCTTTTATGGCTGCAGAATTTCTGCACCAGGAATATAAAGATGTGAACCCCTGGATTGGTTATGCAGGTTATTTCGTAGCTACCGCCACCGGAACGCTAAGGATGTACAACAACAAACACTGGTTTAGCGATGTAGTAGCCGGGGCAGGGTTTGGAATTGCCTCGACTAAAATATCCTATCTGGTTTATCCTTACATTAAGAGCCTTTTTACCAATAAAAAGGGGGGCAATTTTACATTTATGCCTTTCTACCAACAGGGAAGTACAGGCTTAATGTTTTCGGGTAGGTTTTAATGTCAGCGGACCATGAATAATAAAATGAAATGCCTGATTTTATGCATCGTTGCTTTTTCTGTAACAAGAGCAAGGGCACAGGTGGTAGCTAAAAATCTCGATTATTATTTAAAACAGGCCGAATTAACTAGCCCTGTGCTTAAAGATCTGCATAATCAGCAGCGTGCTGCCGGGATTGATAGTTTAATTATTCGTGCTACAGGCGGGGCTCAGGTTACCGCCAGTTCTGCCGGAATGTATGCACCTGTTACCCGTGGTTACGGTTATGATGAAGTATTAACCAACGGGCAGGCACTAGAAGCTTTGCTGAATGTGAATTACGATTTGTTGAACAGGAAACGCATCAACAATCAGCTGGAAGGTGTTAAAATTCAAAGCGATTCTATTCAATATGCTGGGCAGCTTTCCCTGTTTGATTTACAAAGGTCTGTTGCTGATCAGTATATTTTAGCCTACGCCAGTCAGCAGCAAGTTGGTTTTAACCGTGACGTGGTTACTTTACTTGAACAGGAAGAAGTATTACTCAAAAAACTTACCCGCAGCAATATTTATAAACAAGCAGAATATTTGACATTCCTGGTTACATTGCAGCAGCAACAACTTGCGCTGCAACAGGCCGAACTGCAGTTTAAAAACGATTATGCTACTTTAAATTACCTGGCTGGTATTGCCGATACTGCCCAGGTTAAACTGGCAGATCCAAAATTGCAGACCGATAATTTAGTCACTACGCCTCACTTTTTTAATAAACGTTTCGATATTGATAGCTTAAAGAATAGCAACCAGAAAAACGCTGTAGATCTTAATTATAAACCTAAACTGGGGATATATGCCAATGGTGGCTATAATTCTTCATTTATTTTGCAACCTTATAAAAATTTTGGTACTAGTGTAGGCTTCACTTTCTCTGTACCTATTTACGACGGGCACCAGAAAAAAATGCAATACAATAAACTTAGTCTCGCAGCTAAAACCATTGTTAATTACCGCGATTTTTTTAGCAGGCAACAGCAACAACAGTTAAACCTGATTAAGCAACAGCTTGAGCAAACCGATGCGCTTTTTCCGAAAATAAATGAGCAAATCCGCTTTAGTAAAGGTTTAATTGAAGTAGACCGGAAACTGATGCATACAGGCGATTTAAAAGTGGCCGATTTCGTAATTGCGATTAATAATTACCTGGCAGCCCAAAACCTGTTGCGACAAACTCAAATTAACCGTTTAAAACTGATTAATCAATTTAACTACTGGAACCGATAACCATGAAGAGCTATCTAAAATTAATGTGTGGTGTTTTCGCCATGCTGTTTGTTTTTTCGGGATGCAATCCTTCGGCCCCGGCAGAAAATGTATCTGAACCCTCGCCAGTTACTCCTGTTCAGGTAACTACCGTGCGCGACAGCTCCCTCTCTGAGTTTATAGCGTTTTCGGCAGTTTCGGCCTATTTGGAGAAGAGTTATGTAAAAGCAAATATTAATGGTTATATACAAAATGCCCAGGCCATAGTGGGCAAGCAGGTGGGGAGCCATCAGTTGCTGTTTAGTTTAATTACCAAAGAAGCTAAATCAATAGGGAATAGCGTAAATAAGCTCGATGCAGGTTTTAAGTTTTCTGGAATTTCCGATATCAGGGCCGATCAGGCAGGTACAATTATCCTGGTAAACCATCAGAAAGGAGATTATGTACAGGATGGGGAGGCACTCGCCGTCATCAGTAACCGCAATAGCTTGGTTTTTTTACTCGATCTGCCTTATGAATATAATCAGCTGATCAATCAGAACAGAAGCCTGGAGGTACTGTTACCAGATGGGAGCAAAATGACAGGTACAGTTTCGGGAACAATGCCGTCAGTAGATTCTTTGGCACAAACCCAGCGTTATGTACTTAAAGTGACCGCAAGTAAGGATATTCCGGAAGGTTTAATTGCTAAAGTAAAGTTAACAAAAGTTAACCATGCACAGGCTCAGGTACTACCCAAATCGGCAGTATTGTCCAACGAAACCGAAGATGAGTTTTGGGTAATGAAACTCATCAATGATTCTACCGCAGTAAAGATAAACGTGAAAAAAGGCATCGAAAACGAACATACAATTGAAGTGCTTGAACCGAAATTTTCGAAAACAGACCGGATTATTACAGCTGGAAATTATGGAATAGCAGATACGGCCAAAGTTAAAATCCAGAAATAGCCATGAACAAGTTTTTTATTTCCCATAAAAACCCTATCCTGGCGGTGTTGCTCATTATTTTAGTGGGTGGAATATATTCTTTCAGTCAGTTAAAAACGGGGCTTTTTCCTGAAATTACCTTTCCAAAGATCAAGATTATTGCCGATGCAGAACTACAGCCGGTTGATAAGATGGTGGTTACCGTAACAAGGCCTTTAGAAAATGCAGTAAAACAGGTGCCCGATCTTCAATTGGTTAGGAGTAAAACCAGTAGGGGCAGTTGCGAACTTTCTGCATTTATGAACCCTGGTGCCGATATTGATCTTAGCCAACAGCGCATAGAAGCACAAATTGCCAAAATAAGTGCTTCATTACCCGTTGGTGTTAATATTTCGGTCGAGAAAATGAATCCATCAATCCTTCCGGTAAGTGGATACAGCCTAGAAAGCCATAATTATTCATCTGCCGAACTGAAAAAAATCGCAACTTATACGGTAAAACCCTTTCTTTCACAGGTTGATGGCGTTTCCGAAATCCGCGTAATTGGTGGTAAAAATAAAGAATATTGGCTGGAGCTTGACGCACAGAAAATGCAGACGCTTGGTATAACTCCAGATCAGATCAGCAATGCACTTAGTCAAACCAATTTTATTAAATCTAACGGCTACCTGGCCGATCACAATTATCTGTACCTATCTGTAACAGATGCTACTGTAAAAAACAAAACCGATCTGGAAAACCTGGTATTAAGCAGAAAGGGCAACCTGATTGTTAAAGTGATGGATATTGCTAAGGTAAACATCCAACAGAGTGTAGAGTACACGCGCATTAATGCCAATGGTAAAGACGGGATTCTGATTGCTGTAATCAAACAGCCAAATGCCAATCTGATCGATCTTTCGAACGAGATGTTTATCAAAGTAGAACAGTTGAAACATATTTTGCCTGCCGGAGTAAGCATTAAACCTTATTATGTACAAGCAGATTTTGTAAATGAATCGGTAAAAAGCGTACGCGATAGTTTATTGATCGGTTTAGCGTTAGCCATTATTGTTGCTTTTATTTTTCTAAGATCTTTCAAAGCAAGTGTAACACTTTTAATTACTATTCCAGTTACGCTTTGTTTAACCATAATTGTAATTTATTTTATTGGTTATTCGCTCAATATCATGACACTTGGGGCCATTGCAGCTGCCATAGGTTTAATTATAGATGATGCCATTGTGGTGGTGGAGCAAATTCACCGTTCACATGAAGAACACCCGGAAGAGCTTACCATGAGGTTGTTGAGCAAGGCTGTTGGATATCTTTTTCCGGCCATGTTGGGCTCTTCAATCAGTACCATCGTTATATTCATCCCCTTTGTATTGATGACAGGAGTGGCCGGATCTTATTTTCAGGTGATGACCAATACCATGATTATTACTTTGGCCTGTTCCTTCTTTGTTACCTGGATAGGTTTACCGGTGATATATCTTTTGTTAACCCGTAAAGGGGGGAGTCATGCAGCTTCTGGCAAAACCGTAGTAGTACACGAGGTTAAATCGCAAAGCTGGGTCCGTTATTTTATAAAGCGGCCTTATATCTCCATTGTGTTTACACTGGTGCTGATCACGTCGATTGTACTCATTTTTCCCCGGTTAGAGACTGGATTCCTCCCCGAAATGGATGAAGGCAGCATTGTTATGGACTATGCTTCGCCACCGGGCACCTCGCTAGAAGAAACCGACCGGATGCTAAGGGAAGTGGAGAAGGAGATTGTTAAAATCCCTGAGGTGCAGGCTTACTCCAGAAGAACCGGAACCCAGATGGGCTTTTTTATTACAGAACCCAATACTGGCGATTATCTAATTCAGCTAAAACATAACAGGAAAAAAAGCACCGATGAGGTCATTTCGGAGATACGCTCACATATCGAAAATACACAACCAGCGCTTGTGGTAGACTTTGGGCAGGTAATTGGCGACATGTTAGGCGATTTAATGAGCTCGACACAGCCCATCGAGGTGAAAATTTTTGGTAATGATCAGGAAAAACTCCAGTCCTTATCAAAAAAAGTGGCCAATATTGTTTCGCACGTGGGGGGCACAGCTGATGTGTTTGATGGCATTGTCCTTTCAGGACCAGCGGTTAGTATTCAGCTTAATTTTGCTTTGCTGGCTCAGTACGGCATTAGTCCCTTGTCTTTCCAATCGCAGCTTCAAACAGCTATGCAGGGGACTTTAATTGGCGATTTATGTGATAAACAACAGCTTTCGCCCATTCGTATGGTTTACCCTGGCAGCCGGACTTTTAGTGTTGCCGATATTAACAAGCTTAAAATTTTCTTGCCAAATGGCAAAGCGGTCCCTATCAATCAAATGGCAGAGGTAGTGCTTAAATCAGGCAACGCCGAAGTAGAAAGAGAAAATTTACAAACCATTGGCGTGGTTACGGCGAGGCTCGATAACCGGGATCTGGGCAGTGTAATGAAAGATCTTCAGGAAACTATAAACAACAAAGTAAACCTTCCTTCTGGTTATCATATCGAATATGGCGGTGCATATAAAGAGCAACAGCAATCGTTTTCCGAATTGCTAACCATCCTCATTGCCTCGAGTTTGCTGGTGTTTAGTGTAATTTTGTTCCTGTTTAAAGATTTTAAAATTGCCTTTCTCATTTTATTAATCTCGGTGCTGGGCATTTCAGGGAGTTATTTAGCTTTGTTTTTAACCCATACACCACTCAATGTAGGCAGTTACACCGGGTTGATTATGATTGTAGGCATTATTGGCGAGAATGCCATTTTTACCTTTCTGCAATTTAAAGAATCATTAATTAATCAAAGCGTTGATGATGCAATAACATTTGCCATCTCCACCCGGCTACGACCAAAATTAATGACTGCATTGGGTGCCATTATCGCTTTAATGCCCTTAGCCATGGGTATAGGTGCTGGAGCACAACTACATCAACCACTGGCCATTGCTGTTATTGGCGGCTTTATTGTAGCCTTGCCTTTATTGCTGGTGGCCTTGCCCAGCCTGATCAGAAAATTATACCAATCGGCTAAAGTTGAAGGAGATTAAGCCTAAGTGTAACAGATTTAATCCATAGCCTAAAAATATTTAAAACTAAATAAATGAAAAGGAAATTATTAAGTATTGTGGTTCTTTTTGCAATGTCAATGGTTGCAAATGCCCAACAAAAAAGTGGCCTGCGTGTATTGGCTGTTCATAAAATACAAAGCGATGGAGGTTGGGATTATGTAAGTATCGATCAACAGCACAACAATCTTTATGTGTCACATGGCAACCAGGTAAATATATTAAATAAGAACAATGGCGACTCGGTAGGCGTGATTCGCAATACACTCGGTGTACACGGAATTGCAATTGCAGGTCCGTTCGGGAAAGGATACACCACCAATGGCAAAGCAGGTACTTGTACGGTTTTTGATCTGAACAATTTTATCGTAACTGCACAAATTAAAGTAGGACAGAATCCTGATGCCACTTTCTTTGATGATTATAGCAAAAAAGTAATCGTATTTAACGGCAAAAGTAACGATGCCAGTATTATCAATCCACAAACTGATCAGGTTATCGCAACGATTCCGTTAGGTGGCAAACCCGAAGCAGGCGTGTCTGACGGGAAGGGAAAAGTGTATGTAAATATCGAAGATATCGGAGAAATTGTTTGTTTTGATTTGAATACCAATAAAGTTTTATCAAGGTATAAACTAAAAGGAGGGGAAGAGCCTTCTGGATTAGCTATAGATCGTGTAACATCAAGACTGTTTACCGTTTGTGCTAACAAAGTGATGCTTATTCTGGATGCCAAAACTGGCAAACAGATCACTTCTATAGCGATAGGTAATAATTGCGATGGTGTAGTTTTCGATCCGACCACTAAATTAGCTTATAGTGCCAATGGTGAAGGTAATATTACAGTGGTAAAAGAAGTTTCAGCCAATCAGTTTATTGTACAGGAAACGATAAAAACTGAAGTAGGCGCAAGAACCATTGCCATTGATTTCGCCAGTCATCATCTTTTTCTACCAACAGCGGCTTTCGAAAAAAGTACAGATGCCAACCAACGCCCACATCGTGTTCCCGGAAGTTTTAAAATTCTGGAAGTGGGTAAATAGGTAAGTAGCGCTATTTTAATTTTTATTGGATTGTCGAGGATACATTCGTGTTTTCTCGATTTTTTTTGTTTAATCTTAATTATTAAAAGGTATTTATTTAATGATTTTTCATGTTAAAGTGTTTATAAAGAATGAAGTATAATAAATAAAATTATATTAAACTATAAATTCTATAGGATTTATAGAATTTAATATTATATTTGCTGACCACCTGCAAATAACGATATGAATAAATTTTACTTTCTTTCATTTTCTACCTACGCTATCCACTGTTCCAATCATAACAGATCAATGCGAATGTGTTGTTGTTGCGCATAAACTTATCATCACTATGGCTTTCTAAATGGCCGGGCGCTCAACAATAATGCTTTGACTTAACTAGTCAGATACCCAATACATCCTTATTATGAACTTTGCCTTATTTTACAGGATCTCCCTTGTAATCATTGCTTTGTCTGGGCTTTTAGTACCAGATCCCACTTTGACTGCAAAAGGTCCCCATCCTAAAACCCCCATTTATCCGCGAGTTGCAGTTTGTTGTGCAGCTAAATTGCCTAATCGTTTTGGCACTTCCAATGCTTTGCCAAAATTGGTAAATGATCTAAGCAAAGCCCCATCAGTTAAGCATCATGCAGGAATGGTATGGATAAGCCCAGGAACTTATCGCATGGGCGGTGACAATGCACAGGCATCGGCCGATGAATTTCCAAAACATAAAGTAAGTGTTAAAGGCTTTTATATTGATGTTACAGAAGTAACAAATGCACAATTTAAGCAATTTGTAAAGGCAACTGGTTATGTTACCACAGCAGAGCAAAAGCCAGATTGGAATATACTTAAAAAACAATTGCCTCCGGGAACGCCTAAACCTGCTGCAGATGTATTGGTAGCAGCTTCGTTGGTTTTTGTGCCTGCAAAAGGCCCTGTAGATATTAATAATTATGCACAATGGTGGGCCTGGAGTAAGGGCGCTGACTGGAAACATCCTCACGGACCAAAAAGTAATATTTTAGGTAAAGATAATTTTCCGGTAGTACACGTTTCTTATTTCGATGCCCTTGCTTATTGCAAATGGGCCGGAAAAAGATTACCAACTGAAGCCGAATGGGAGTGGGCAGCCAGAGGTGGATTGAAAGATAATGTTTACCCATGGGGAAACGAATCTGTAAATATTGGTAAAGCAAAAGCGAATATTTGGGAAGGCGATTTCCCTTATAAAAATGTACAAAAAGATAAATTTTATTACGCAGCACCTGTTAAATCTTTTGCTCCGAATGCTTATGGCCTTTATGATATGGCCGGAAATGTTTGGGAATGGTGCTCAGATTTTTATGATAACAACTATTATGCAAGTGTAAATAAACCAGAAGGAATCAGCAACCCTCAGGGGCCAGCTAAATCTCACGATCCAGACGAGCCTTATGCCATTAAACATACCGTTAGGGGAGGATCTTTTCTCTGTAACGATAGCTACTGTTCTGGTTATCGGGTCGCAAGAAGAATGAAAACATCAGAAGATAGCGGTATGGAACACCTTGGTTTTAGGTGTGTAAGCGATAAATAACAAAGCAATTAAACAAGAGGAGGGCAGCAAATAAAAACTTTACAAACTATATAAGAATCGGGGAAACACAAATGTATCTCCCCTAGATTAAATCATCGAAACAGGTCTTCAATTGGCGTTGGCACCTGAATCAATTTACCACTTAACCTTTAACAAAAGTATGCAAAAATTTGAAGAAGTCAGGTGGCCCTATGGGTCGGCTTCGCAAGTCTCATTACCAGTTTTCGGACAGGAAAAGTCCGTTCGACACAGATTGTCAGTCCGTTTCTTACGCTTGTTGCGTCATTTAGGAATGTTAATTATCGCTCAATTTATTTTTTCAATTGCGGTTAAAGCGCAAACAGTACCACTCATTAACTCAACCCTTACTGGTTTGGTTACCGATTCCAAAACCAAAGAGCCCATCCCAGGTGTGGTAGTCCGCATTAATGGAACCACTCACTCTGCAGCAACTGATAATGAGGGTAAATTTAGGTTCGTAACCGGACAAAAGTTTCCTTATACCTTAACAGTGAGTTATATCGGTTATAAAACCATCGAAATTATTGCAAATGGAAGCCCGATTGAAATTAAACTAGAAGAAGCCGCTAACCAGCTCGATAATGTGGTGGTAGTGGGTTATGGTACGCAGAAGAGAAGCGACATTACAGGTTCCGTTTCTTCCATTTCTAAATCGGCATTGAAACAACCCTTAAGCTCGGTAGATCAATTGTTAAAGGGCGCTGCTGCCGGTGTGCAGGTTACCCAAACATCGGGTCAACCGGGTGGTGGCGTAAGCATCCGTGTAAGGGGAGGAAGTTCGGTACAAGGCGGAAATGAACCTTTATATGTGCTTGATGGATTCCCTTTGTACAACAGTTCAGCTTCGGCAGGTACACTCAGCGGTACACCACTTAACCCATTGGCCAGTATCAATCCTTCTGATATTGAAACGGTTGATATTTTAAAAGATGCTTCTGCAACTGCGATTTATGGTTCGAGAGGAGCCAACGGTGTAGTGATCATCACGACCAAAAAAGGGAAAGCAGATCGTAGTGCGATTACCTATGAAGGAAGTTATGGTACACAATCGTTAAGAAAGAAGTTAGACCTCTTAAATGCACATGATTTTGCATTGCTCCGAAATGATGCGTTATACGATACCGACCCAAGCAAAGGCCATTTCCAGTATTTGAGCCAGGCAAAGATTGATCAGTTGGGTGCGGGCACAGATTGGCAGAGCGAAGCATTCGAACGTGCGCCAACACAGAACCATCAACTCACCATAAGTGGCGGGAATCCGAAAACAAGATACCTTATTTCAGGGAATTATTTTGATCAGGATGGTATTTTAAAGAATACCGATTATTCGAGGATCAGCATCAGGGCCAATGTAGATGCCCAACCTTTCGAAAAATTTAAGGTAAGCGCAAGTATTACTGGAAGTAAGGCTGATGCCAATGTATCTCCTTCGGGCATTATTAACGGCCTGTTAATTATGCCTGCTACTGCTTCTATTTACGATGCTTCTGGTGCTTACACGCTTCGTAATCCATTTGAAAATATATTTGCCAATCCAATTGCTTCATTAAAAGAGCAGATCAACAAATCAACCACCAATAAGTTTTTGGGAACAGCATTTGGTGAATACACGATTATTGAAGGGCTAAATCTTAAAGTACTGCTTGGTGCCGATGTAAACAGCGTAAACGAAAAGAACTATATCCCATCAACAATTTATGAAGGAAGTACTATTGGGGGCGCTGCCGGAAAAGGCACTTATAATTCTTATTCCTGGTTAAATGAGAATACCCTTTCGTACAATAAAGCTTTTGGTAAACATGCTTTAGATGCTGTAATCGGTTTTACACAACAGGAATTTTCGAGCGAAACCACAAGGGCAAATGCCCAAAAGTTTGTAACCGACGATTTAACCTTTAACAGCCTGCAGAGTGGGGCAACTTTGGTAGCGCCTTACTCTGATGCCTCAAGATGGGTATTACATTCTTACCTGGCCAGGGTAAATTACAGTTTCGATAACCGTTATTCCTTAACTTCCAGCATTCGTACCGATGGATCATCACGCTTTGGGAAAGGAAACAAATGGGTTATTTCCCTTCGGCGGCTGCTTCATGGAAAATCAGTAACGAGAAATTTTTTGAGCCTTTGCAAAAAACAATCAGCGAGCTTAAAGTACGTGCCAGTTTCGGTACAACAGGAAACCTCGAGATCGGCCAATACCAGTCTTTGGCAACTTTATACAGTCTCAATTATGTATTTGGTGGTGCTACTGCAACTGGTTTTGCACCTAACCGCATTGCAAATGATAAACTGGGCTGGGAAACTACCCATCAATACGATGCCGGCTTAGATATCGGCTTTTTCAACAATAGGATCCAATTAACGTTAGATGCCTACTACAAGAAAACCAAAGACCTATTGTTAAATGTAGAAATCCCCTGGACTACTGGTTATGGTACATCGCTCCAGAATTATGGATCAGTATTAAACAAAGGGTTTGAAATTGGCCTGAATACCCGTAACCTTATCGGAACATTTATCTGGAATACTAATTTAAACTTTTCTGTTAACCGGAATAAAGTGTTAAGTATTGGCAATGGTGCACAATCGTACATCAGCGGAAATTACATTGTAAAAGTTGGCGAACCATTGGGTAGCTTTTATGGCAATGTAACCGATGGAATCCTGCAAACAGGGCAGGAAGCAGCTAAAGGTAAATATACGGGTAATGCCGTGCCAAAACCTGGCGATAGATTGTACAAAGATATTAATGGCGATGGCCAGTTTACCACTGCTGCAGATAAAGCCATTATTGGCAATGCACAACCCGATTTCATTTTTGGCGTAACCAATAATTTCGAGTACAAAGGTTTCGATCTGTTAATATTTGTACAAGGATCATATGGTAACAGTATTTTGAACTCGAATATGCAAACCCTGGAGCTGTTTACCGGGCAACAAAATGCGTCTGCTACCGCTTTAAACCGATGGACACCAAGCAATCCAAGCCAAACCATTCCAAGAGCAAAATTGGATCCTGCACCTGTATTTTCTGATCGCTTTATCGAAAGTGGTTCTTTCTTAAGGTTAAAAGATGTATCACTGGGTTATACCTTGCCAAAAAAGATCTCTGCTAAGGCAAAGTTATCAAATGTATATTTCTATGTAGCCGGGCAGAACCTCCTTACCTGGACAAATTATTCAGGCTTCGATCCCGAAATTACCTCTGGAAGTAATGTATCGCCAGGAACCGATGCCGGGATTTATCCCATCGCCAGATCGGTTAGGGCTGGTTTAAGGTTAACATTTTAATCAATCGATATTTCAATGAAAAAGATAAACTTATTATACCTTTCTATTTTAGCTGTAGCACTTTCGGCCTGCTCTAAGTTAGAAGAAGAGCCAGAATCGGTACTGGTTACGGAACAGTTCTACCAAAATGAAAGTCAGGCGGTTTCTGCCGTTACGGCCAATTATCGCAAACTTTATGAAAGTGGTCAGTCGCTCTATAATAGCCTAATACAGATTGGGGTAGAAATGGCTACCGACGATTATGAGGCTGGTCCAAGAGCCAGAAATGCACATGTTAGGGCCATATCAGGTTTAACACACGATTCATCAAATGACAGGATGGAGCAGTTATGGAAACAAAGTTACGATGCCATTAATGCTTCGAACATTGCCATCGATAAAATTGCTTTAATTGACGAGACTAAAATTAGTTCGACCATTAGAAAACGTTTAATTAACGAATCGAAGTTTTTAAGGGCACTACACTATTTTAACCTGGTACGCTGGTTTGGCGATGTACCCATTGTATTGCATGAAAATACTTCTTTAGCACCCGAAGATCTTTATGTCTCAAATGCGCCCGAAGCTGCGGTTTATGCACAGATTATTCAGGATTTAAAAGATGCAGAATCGTTACCTGCACCAGCAGAATATAGCAGCAAAGATTTAGGGAGGGCAACTTCGGGTGCAGCCAAAAGTTTGTTGGCAAAAGTATATCTTACCCATAAAGAGTGGGCAAATGCAGTGCAAAAAAGTAAAGAGGTAATCGATAGTAAATACTATTCACTGTTTGCAAATTTTGCAGATGTGTTTAATGTAGCTACTAAAAACGGTAAAGAACATATTTTTTCTGCACAGTTTGTGGGCAATGCCGGCTACCAGGGTAACAGTTTGGCCAGTCGTTCGGCACCTGCAGACGTACCCGGTATTAATGGCGATTATGCTGATGCTCTGCATACTGCGGGCGGTTTATATAACAGCTTTGCTGATAACGATACCCGAAAGGCAATTACCTTTGTTACCCAGATGGTGAGCCCTACAAATGGCCAGTTATATACCTTTTCGCCACAGTTTAATAAGTATTACGATCCAGCCGTGGTGGGTAATCAATCTCAGTCTTCAAAAAATCTGCCAATTATCCGCTATGCAGAGGTGCTTTTAATTTATGCTGAAGCCTTAAATGAAGTAAACAATGGGCCAAATGCAGCCGCATATACTGCCATAGATGAAGTGCGCCAGCGTGCAGGTATTGCCAAACTAGCGGATATTGCTCCGACATTAACTGTAGATCAGTTTAGGGATGCTGTTTTTCAGGAGCGGAGAAAGGAACTGGTTTTCGAATATCAGCGCTGGTTCGATCTGGCCAGGCGTGGAGCCGATTATTATGTGGCGACACTTAAAGCAGCCGGAAAAACCCTGGCAGCGAAGCGTCATATTCATTTTCCCATACCACAACGCGAACTTAACCTCAACCCTAAATTAAAACAGAACCCAGATTGGGTAAATTATTAACCGTTTTATACTAAAATTTAATCACATGGATTTTAAACAAAGATATTCCCGTTTGCCCATCCTGAAAATATGCCTGTTGGCTGCTGGTTTACTGACTGTACAGGTTACTTTGGCGCAGGAAAAGCAAAAACCAAATATCGTGCTGGTACTGGTTGATGATCTTGGCTTTTCAGATATTGGCCCTTTTGGTGCAACAGAGATAGAAACACCTAATTTAGATAAACTGGCAGCTGGTGGCCTAAAGCTGAAAGAATTTTACAACAATTCGATCTGTGCACCTACCAGGGCATCGTTGCTTACAGGGCAATATCAGCACAAGGCGGGTGTTGGCTTTTTTAATAATAACCTTGGGCTGGCTGCTTACCAGGGTTTTTTAAACTGCGAATCGCTTACCTTGGCCGAGGTGCTTAAATCTGGTGGTTACACCACGCTCATGGCTGGTAAATGGCATGTGGGCGACGATCGGAATCAATGGCCAAACCAACGAGGTTTCGATCATTTTTTTGGTTTTATTGGTGGCGCCAGCAACTATTACGAAATCGGGGAAAAAGGCAACGAAACAGTACCCTTGATTAAAGATAACGAACCGTATTTTCTGGAGCCAGGGAAATATTTAACTGAAGAGATTACCAATAATGCATTGGGATTTTTGGATGATCAACAAAAAGCTAAAAAACCTTTCTTTTTATACCTGGCCTACAATGCTCCACATTGGCCACTTCAGGCACTCCCGGCCGATATTGCTAAATACAAAGGTAAATATAAACTAGGCTGGGATTCTTTGCGCGTACAACGTTACCGCAATGCCATTAAAAAAGGACTTATTAGTGCCGATCAGAAAATTGCCGCTCACGATGACCAGGTAAAACCCTGGAACAAGTTAACGTATGATGAGCAGGAGTACTGGCAAACCCGTCAGGAAGTTTATGCAGCCATGATTGATCATGTAGATCAAGGTGTTGGCCGTTTGCTTGCTAAATTAAAAGAGTTGAAACAAGATGAAAATACCCTCATCATTTTTATTTCAGATAATGGTGCTCAGGGTGGCAATGGTACAAGACCCTATACCCAACGCACCACCGGGCCAGTTGGCACTGCTGGATCTTACGAAACACAGAACAGTAATTGGTCGCAAACCGGCAATTCGCCACTGCGCAATTATAAAGGGGCACCATACGAAGGTGGCATCAGTGCACCTTTTATTGCCTGGTTTCCGAATAAAATTAAAGCCGGAACAATTGCCAAAGGCACTGGTCATTTAATCGATCTTGCACCAACTTTTTACGAGCTGGCTGGCATTAACTATCCAAAACAGTTAAACGGAATAAGCAGCAACGCCCTCCCTGGTAAAAGTTTATTGCCGCTACTTAGCGGATTAACAGATACCGTACAGCGTTCGGTGCCTTTATTTTGGGAGCGTGGTGGTAACAAAGCTGTACGTTGGGGTAAATGGAAACTCATTTCTCCTGCAGGTTTAACCGAAAAATTTGAGCTTTTCGATATAGAAAAAGATAGGGCCGAAAATGCCGATGTAGCTGCTCAACATCCCGAAATAGTGGCACAGTTAAAAGCCGCATATGTAAAGTGGGCAGCAGAAAATGGGGTAGTAGATTACGAAACGCTTAAAACAGCACCTACCCGGCCTGCACAGGGAAACAACAGAGGTAATCAGAATTTTTAGTATTAATAAAGAAAAAGATGAACAAAGTAATATTAACATGTTTAGGTGCATTACTGACCATGCAGGGTTTTGCGCAAAATGCCAAGCCTGCAAAGCCCAATATTATTCTTATCCTGGCCGACGATCTGGGCTATTCAGATCTTGGTGCTTATGGCTCAGAAATTAAAACACCCAATTTAGACCGTCTCGCCAACGAAGGCCTTCGGTTAAAAGAATTTTATAACAACTCTATTTGTGCGCCAACGCGGGCTTCCTTATTAACTGGGCAGTACCAGCATAAGGCTGGGGTGGGGTATTTCGCGAACGATCTGGGGATTCCGGCCTATCAGGGTTATCTCAATAAAGAATCGCTTACCCTGGCTGAAGTATTAAAAACACAAGGTTATAGTACTTTAATGTCTGGTAAATGGCATGTGGCAGGTAAAGAGGTAAGTTTCCCTTGGCAGCGTGGTTTCGATCATGTTATGATGTCGGAAAATGGAAGTTATTTCGATCAGGGCGATTTCGAAGGAGGTAAAAAACGTGCCTATACCATCGATGGGAAACCTTATCCTTTAGAAGCTGGCAAATTTTATCAAACCGATGTAATTACCGAAAATGCGGTAAAGTTTTTGGATCAAAATCCTAAAGACAAGCCTTTCTTTCTGTATTTAGCCTATACCGCGCCGCATTGGCCGCTGCATGCATTGCCAGAAGATATTGCCAAATACAAAGGTCGTTACGATAAAGGTTGGGATGTGCTCCGTGCCGAAAGAATTAAAAAACAAAAGGAACTGGGCATTATTGATGAGAAATCGAGCATTTCTGAAAAGGATGCTGATATCTATAACTGGAACAAACTATCTTTCGATCAGCGTAGCCAGTGGGCTAAAAAGATGGAGATTTTTGCAGCAATGGTCGACCGTTTAGACCAGGGCATCGGCCAGGTTTTAAATAAGTTAAAAGCAACCGGAGCCGATAAAAATACCATCATCTTGTTTATTTCTGATAATGGTGCCCCTGCAGAAGATCTAGTGAAGTGGTATAAAGGTGCCGTACGCAATTCGGGCCCTGTGGGTACCATTGGTTCGTATGAGTCGCAAAGCAAAAACTGGTCTTATGCCTCCAACTCACCATTAAAAGCCTTTAAAGATTACATGTACGAAGGTGGCATCAGCTCGCCGTTTATTGCCTGGTATCCGGCTAAAATTAAACCGGGCACCCTAAAAAAAGGTACAGGCCATATTATCGATATTGCCCCA
This sequence comes from Pedobacter riviphilus, assembly GCF_014692875.1. Classification (NCBI taxonomy): domain Bacteria; kingdom Pseudomonadati; phylum Bacteroidota; class Sphingobacteriia; order Sphingobacteriales; family Sphingobacteriaceae; genus Pedobacter; species Pedobacter riviphilus. The sequence continues at coordinate 1,531,910 of NZ_CP061171.1, forward strand.
ACATTTTACGATCTGGCAGGGGCTACTTACCCAAAAAGCTATCAGGGCATTACGCCGAATACATTGGCGGGTAAAAGCTTGCTGCCTGTGCTGTTTGGTAACGATAACGAACTGAAACGTGATGAACCATTATTTTGGGAACGTGCAGGCAACCGCGCAGTGCGTGCTGGCAAATGGAAACTGGTATCTACCTGGCCAGGCTACAATTGGGAACTGTACAATTTAGAAACCGACCGCGGCGAAACCACCAATGTAGCCAGGCAAAACCACGATGTAGTGAGCAGATTATCTGTAGCTTATTTCGACTGGGCCAAAAGAACAGGTGTAGTAGATTTTGCCACGCTTGAGGCCAAAGAACCACAATCAATGAAAGAGTTTAGAAAAAGTAAGGTACAGGAAGCTGTATCAGAAGGTTTTGGTTTTTAATGTTTTATCATAACATCAACTCCCCTCCTAATTTAGGAGGGGCTGGGGGTGGTCTGTAATGAGTTTATACATTTTCATTCGAAAACGAGCACTCATACCGCTGTGGGTACTGCAGCCCCGTTATTCACTCCAATCTTTTTATTGCAAATTTTACGCAACCAGCAGCAAGAATAGGAGGGATTACGCTTAAGCAATAAAAAGGATTTCCGTTGCTACCGGGTTTAGGAACTAAGGGTTGTGGTTCTTGGTCATATAACCCACCCTGTTAATAAACTTATCATTTATCATAGTTAATTATTTCTCAACTCGAAGTTGCTTGAGCATGATTGAACTTAAAAGCAACTATTTTTAGCTGCTATGGGCCAGGTTTTGCTTATAAATTTCTGTTTTTTACATACGTGCTCTAAGGGTATATTCTACTATTTATCGGCACTGCACAATTAGCTTTAATTAAAAGCTTAAAAGAATAAACTCATTAAACATGCATATGGATTTATTCTCGTTAATAGTTTCTCTATTCAGGGTTTGTACCTGTAGGCGGTGCCTCTTCCCGTAGTTTTGCAATAATCCCGTTCATTTATAGTTGCGTTGCACTAGGCGTTAATGTGAAATAAAATTTAAACAGTTTATTAAAATTAGTCAATCGTTTGCGCTGATATTTATGTTGTAATGCTCATTTGCTTGTTCTACTTTTAAAAATACAAATCAACAAAACCAAAAAAGAACCAGCACAAATGCATACCCGTTTGCTTAAAAAAATACTTTTTTTAGGGCTATTAATTGCTTTATCTATTAATAGCTGGGCTCAAAAAGAAAATACCTTTGCAATAGGTACCGAATCTTTCGAGCTTAATGGCAAGCCATATATAATACGCTGTGGTGAAATGCACTTTGCCCGTATACCAAAAGTCGAGTGGAAACAACGTTTGCAAATGGCCAAAGCAATGGGGTTAAATACTGTATGTGCCTATTTATTTTGGAATATACACGAAAAACAACCCGATCAGTTTACCTGGACAGGGCAGAGCGATGCTGCCGAATTTTGTAAACTGGCAAAAGAGGTTGGTTTGTATGTAATATTAAGGCCAGGACCATATTCTTGTGCCGAATGGGAATTTGGCGGTTTCCCCTGGTGGCTGCTTAAAGATAAAAGCATCCGTTTGCGCACGCAACATCCATATTTTTTAGAAAGAGCCAAAAAGTACCTTTTAGCTGTAGGCAAACAGCTTGCCCCATTGCAGATTAGCAAAGGTGGCAACATTATTATGGTGCAGGTAGAAAACGAGTACGGCAGTTATGGCAACGATAAAGATTATATGAACATCATTAAAGCCAATCTGCAAGAAGCTGGCTTTACTGTTCCTTTATTTCATTGCGATGGACCCTCGCAGTTAAAAAACGATCATCCTGAAGGTTTGTTCGCGGTTGTAAATTTTGGCAGCGGACCAGAAGCTAATTTTAAAGCCTTAAGGGCCATACAGCCTACAGGACCATTAATGTGTGGCGAATATTACCCGGGCTGGTTCGATAGCTGGGGCAGGCCACACCATAAAGGCGATACCCAGCGCATTGTAGGCGAGTTAAAATACATGCTTGATAATAAAGCATCGTTTAGTATTTATATGGCGCACGGCGGAACAAGTTTTGGTACTTACAGTGGCGCCAATGCACCACCTTACCTGCCACAAACCAGCAGTTACGATTACGATGCTCCTATTGATGAAGCTGGTAATGCAACAGAGAAATTTTATGCCATCCGTAAGTTATTTGCCAATTACCTGCAAGATGGAGAGGTTCTACCAGATGTGCCTGCTGCAAACAAGATCCAGAAATTACAAGCGGTTACGTTCTCCTCAATAGCAGTACTATCTAAAAACCTACCTAAGCCTGTTTTAGCCGATACCGCAATGCTAATGGAAGATTTAGATCAGGATTTTGGCTGTGTAGTGTACGAAACCAATTTAACAGCAGGCCAAAAATCGAGTCTGGTGTTTAAAGATGTTCACGATTATGCATTGGTATATATTGATGGTAAAAAGATTGGCGAACTGGATAGAAGAAAAAACAAATTCAGTATTGAAATTCCCGCCAGAACGCGCAAAAGTGTACTGCGGGTTTTGGTAGAAGCCACAGGCAGGGTAAACTACGGCTACCAGATGCATGATCGGAAAGGAATTCATGGGGAGGTATATTTATCTGAAAATGGAAAACAGACCGCTTTAAGGAGCTGGAAAAACTATCCGATAAGGCTTGGAGAAGTAAATATTCCGCTTCGTTATGAAGCACTTAGCAATCAACCTGCTACAGCTGCTTTTTATAAGGGAAGTTTTAGTGCCGATAAATTAGAAGATACTTACCTCGATATGGGTAAATGGAATAAAGGTTTAGTTTGGTTAAATGGAATGTGTTTGGGTAGATATTGGAATATCGGCCCAACGCAAACCATGCTTATACCAGGGAGTTGGCTTAAAAAAGGCAAAAATGAAGTGGTGGTATTCGACCTCTTCGGAACTGAAAAGCCGGAATTAAGCTTTTTAGATAAACCAATTTTAGATGTGGTGAACGAAAAACAGCCCGAACTGCACAAAAAAGATAACCAAAAATGGGTTGCAGATGCAGAACAAGCTTATGTTGAAGGTAGTTTTGCAAATGATAACAAATGGCAACAGGTTGTTTTTAAGCCTGTAAGCGCCCGTTATTTTTGTTTGGAAGCGCTATCTGAACAGAAAGGACAGCCTTATACCACGGTTGCAGAAATTGTGCTGCTTGATGATAAGGGGAATGAAATTCCGCGTAGTGATTGGAAAATAGTTTATGCAGATAGTGAAGAACTGGGCGGTGATGATGGAAATGCCGCTAATGTTTTCGATTTGCAGTTTACCAGTATCTGGCATACACAGTGGGAGTCTAAATCGCCAAAACCACCACACCAGATTGTAATAGACCTTGGTAAAAACTACACCATCAAGGGATTAAAGCTATTACCCCGACAGGATAATGCCAATGGAAGAATTAAAGATTACAAATTATATTTTAGCCAAACGCTCTTTAAAAATCTTTAGCCTATTAAGGTGCTGTAGATGAGTGGATTTTAGTGTGTGGAAGTGCAAAAGAATACCTAGTAAAACGTATGTTCAGTATTAACCGGATCAATTAAAAAACTAAACAATAAATATTAAAAAACACAAATGGAACGTAGAGAATTTATCAAAAATGGTGCATTCACGGCTGCTGGTTTAACCGTCCTGCCAACCGGAAGTTTATTTGCGTCATCAGACAGCGGAAAAGTAAGATTAGGTTATATCGGTGTTGGTGCACGTGGTATGAGCCATATCTCTGAAGGTGCTTTAAGAGATGATGTAGAAATTGTGGCTATTTGCGATACCCAGGAAAGCTCACTTAAAATCTGTCGCAATTTTATAGCCAAAAAAGGTAGACCTGCAGCAACAGAATATACCGGGGGCTTAGATGCTTACAAAAAACTTTTAGACCGTAAAGATATTGATGCTGTAATTATAGCAACACCATGGCAGTTTCACCGCGATCAGGCAGTGGATGCCATGAAGGCTGGTAAATATGTAGGCTGCGAGGTAATTGCAGGTTTAAGTGTTCAAGATCATTGGGATATTGTAAACACTTCTGAAAAAACAGGAATGCCTTACATGACATTAGAAAACGTTTGTTACCGTAGAGACGTAATGGCGGCTTTAAATATGGTTAGGCAGGGTCTTTTCGGCGAATTGGTACACCTTGAAGGTGGTTACCAGCACAACTTAAGAAATGTGCTTTTTAACAACGGCAAAGATTATTATGGGGGTGGGGTAGAGTTTGGACCAAAAGCACTAAGCGAGGCACAATGGCGTACGCAGTTTAATATCGATCAGGATGGCGATTTATACCCAACCCACGGCGTAGGTCCGTTGATGCAATATGCAAACATTAACAGGGGAAACAGCTTTACCAGTTTGGTTTCGTTCAGCTCTAAGGCCAAAGGTTTGGCAGCTTATGTAGAAGAAATGTCGCCAGGCCACCCTAATGCCAAAATCAATTATAAAAATGGTGATGTTACCACTACATTGATTAACTGTGCAAACGGCGAAACCGTATTGTTAAGTCACGATACCCACCTGCCTCGTCCATATTCTATCGGTTTTAGGGTTCAGGGCACAAAAGGACTTTGGATGGATGTAAACAAATCGGTTTATATCGACCACAAATCGAAAAAAGACGATGTATGGGATCCGGCTCAGGAATGGTTTGCTAAATATGATCACCCCCTTTGGAAAAAATACGAAGCAGATGCTGTAGGCGCAGGTCACGGTGGTATGGATTGGTTTGTATTTAATGGCTTTATCCAGGCGGTAAAACAGAAAAAACAAACACCAATTGACGTATATGATTCAGTTACTATGAGTGTAATTACACCACTTTCTACCAAATCGTTAAAAGAAGGAAATATGCCACAAAAATTCCCTGATTTTACCAAAGGAAAATGGAAAGATCGTAAAAATACTTTCGCTTTAGACGATAGCGGTTTTTAGTCTCGATTGCGGGTATTGCTTATGGCTTGCCCGCATATTTTAATACGCAACTTTATTCAGGTTGATCAAATGGTTTGCCTGGAACAATTTTTATTCAAATATATATTAACATCTTATGTTTAAAGCAGTTTTAGGTGCTTATGGACTTAACGCAGAAAAAATTAAAATTGAACCTTTTGGCTCGGGTTTAATTAACCATACCTGGAAAGTTTACGGTGAAGGATTAGCCTATATCTTGCAAGAGGTAAACACAGAGGTTTTTCGCCAGCCTCAAAATATTGCTCAAAATATTGAGACAATAAAAAAATATCTCGATCAAACTGCCCCTAAATATCTATTTGTTGCCCCAATTGCGGCATCAAACGGAGATGATTTTGTGGTTATTGACAATCATTTTTACAGGGTTTTCCCATTTGTGGAAAATTCTTGCTCTATTGATTTTGTACATCAGCCTGAGCAGGCTTATCATGCTGCCAAGCAATTTGGTAAATTTACCAGGATGCTTTGTGCCTTCAATGTGCAAAAATTAAAGCCCACTATCGAAGATTTCCATAACCTGCCTTTGCGCGTAGAGCAGTTTAAAAAAGCATTGGAACAAGCTAGCGACGAAAGAATTTTTGAAGCAAAGTTTGCTGTTGAAGAGATTATCAGGCATTACGATATAGAAGAGCAATATGTGCATATGGTAGATAGCGGTGCGCTTAACTTACGTGTTGTACACCACGATACTAAAATTAGCAATGTATTACTACAGGCCGAAACCGGCGTGGGTTTATGCGTAATCGATTTAGATACAGTAATGCCCGGATACTTTATCAGCGATGTAGGTGATATGATGCGTACCTATCTCTCAGAGGCTAATGAAGAAGAAAAGGACTTTAGTAAAATAGCCATAAGAGAAGACGTTTTTGCCGCAATACATAAAGGTTATATGGAAGAAATGGATCAGGTTCTGACCTTTACCGAAAAGCAGTTCTTTATTTATTCGGGTAAATTTATGATCTACATGCAGGCGGTAAGGTTTATAGCCGATTTCTTAAACGGCGATATTTACTATAAAACTAATTATCCTGATCACAACTTGGTGAGGGGCTTAAATCAGATCGATTTACTGAATAAGTACATAGCCAAAGAATCGGAATTTGAAGGAATTATTAAGCAGATTAATGAAAATAGAGTGAGCGACTCTAAAACAATATTAAACTAATAAGGTAAAGGCAAGGTGTTCAGTTTTTATGCTTCATCGTTTAGGCTGGACATTCCTCTTACCTTTTTTATAGTTGCTTCGTATTCCGTTATCTCTTAATGGATTAGGTTTATGTTGAATAACGCGCAAACGTTTGATAAAGGCAAATATCAGCATTATTTGCTTTTATACTATTTGGTGTAAGATTTACCCGTTTAAATTATTTGTTTCTTGCTAAGGTCGAAGCAATCGCTTGGCCTTTCAGGGCAGGCAGCCTCCAGGCTATTAATTTTAAATACCCAATACTTCATTAGCGGATAGTTAAAACCATAGGAAACTACACTATCAATTAAAAGTCTACCGAGTTTATAATCTACGTGTAAGCTTTGCTGCAATAAATAGGTACCTGCTGATTTTAACGAAATACTTCCCAAAACCACGGTAAAAAAACGGACAAGCTGCCCACTGGTAGAGCTGTGGTAGCCGTCGTTACTTTTAAAAGCCCAGAAACGGTTAATACAGAAGTTAACCAATCCGCCAAGGGAACCTGAAATTAAAATAGAAATGGTAAAGTGGATATGCAGCCATTCGGTTAGTAGTATCATTAATCCATAATCGGTAATTCCGCCTGAAAAAGCCGATACCTGAGCTTTCAGAAAAAGCTTAACAGATGCCCAACTGATCATTCTTTTTCCTCCCGGTCTTTAGTGTCGCCTGCTTTTAAAAGTTTTAGTGTATCGATAATATTGATTAGCAATAACAATATGGTTACGGCAATGGCAAAATAGGTGATACTGCCTACAAACAGCGTTTCAGTAATAAGAATAAGTGAAATAATTACGCGTAACTCCGTTGGCCCTAAACGGCCTGAATCGATTTGATAAAAACCTGTTATTTTATAGCGTAGTTGACTAATGATCATCGACCAGCCATAAAGCACCACGAATAAAAATGCAAAAACCTGTGTTGTTTGGCTTGCGTAAAAGTAGTAGCCTAAGCCGATAAGAATAATGCTGAGCCAATCCATCACAATATCCAATGCAAATCCATACCATTTTCGGGCTATCTTGCGGTAATAAGCCAATCTGCCATCAAGTGAATCGCCAAGCCAATTGATGATAAGGCCTAAAATGCCTACCAATAAATAATTTCTCGAATGAAATCTGCCTAAAATAAAAGCCGAAAAAACGATTAACGATCCGAACATGCCAATACCTGTCATGATATTTGGCGTAATCCAGCCTGGAACTTTCTTAAGCAAAAATAAGATCAGCCTTTGTTCGCCCTTAAGTAGAATATTGGTTCGCTCGCGGTCTGAAAATACCCTTTTGTTATCTGCATTACCTTCTTTCTCTTTAATAATATCCTCCAATTTAATATCCCATTAATACAAAGCCGAATAACATAGCGGTTTCTGGTCGGTAAAATTTTAAACTGATTTTCTTAGGAATACCCTTAGCTAAAATACTTAGCCGTTTTAGTTTCCCTGATCTGACCAGGTAACTGAATAATAGAACAAATAACATAAATTATTTTACAATGCCCGCAAAACGTTGATAAAATACGGTCGGACTATTTTCATTTTTTGGCGCATATTTACCGGCAATAATTGGAATATAGATTACACGTCTTCTGCTTTCTTCACCTCGAATGGCCGATTCTGCAACTCTGTGCCACAATCGTCCATCATGGATGGTTAAATCTCCCGCTTCTGGCAATATTGATACTTCCTCAGCATCAGGTTTATTATCCAGGAAGTATTTTTTGCGAAAGAGCATTTGGTATATACTTTGTTTATGGGTGCCAGGGATAATTTTTAATCCGCCATTTTCAGGTTTTAAGGTACTGAGGTGAATCCCCACATTCAACATTGGGTTTAGTTTGGTGCCGTAGAAAATATCCCTTAAACCATCTGTGTGCCAGCCCATTTTGCTAAACTTACTTTCTGGACCGTTAATATAGTGGTTAAACACCATGCCATCTTTTTCTTCAGTGCCTAAACGTGCACCTTCACCTGCCAGTTGAAGCAAGGCGTTAAACCTTGGGTCTAATAACAGACCACTTAAGGTTTGGTGCTGTTGGTTTATAAAGGCAAAGCGCTGCACAATTGCCGAGCCATCAAGATCTTTTCCGTATTTAATCGGAACCCCATTTATTTTTTTGATATCTTGTTCGATCCATTTTTGTTCAACCTGTTTAGAGGCATCAATAATGGAATTAACTGTTTCTGGTTTGATGAAATTCTTAAAATGGATAAACCCATGTGTGTTAAAAAAATCAAGCTGTTCTTGTGTTAATTGTTCAGATAAGGTAAAGGTTGGATACGATGTGGCCATGTGTAAAAATTTAAAAGATTTAGGAAAAAGAAAATTGGAATTAGAATTATGCGCAGCAACAGCACATTCGCATTCGCGAGTGGTTTGGTACTGAAGGAAAATAAAACACGTTTGTTTTATTCGACATAATCTATAGAATTAGTAGTATTTAATACAAACGTAACATATTTTTAATATTCTAAAGAATTTTATTAGAAATATTTTAAAATATTTTTTTGAGAAGAGGAGTTCTAATCGTAGAAATCTAATAATAAGTGCAAATAGGGCAGGTTTCGGTCAATTGGTTAGCTTGTTATCACCTTGCTCCTCATACTTATCCGTGGTGTTGGATGTTCCCATCTGACACTCAGCTTTATTTTAAATGAAATAGATTTTTTTATTATTGGAGCGCAATTGCAGTAATCATAGGTTACTTTGTTCCCGTGTTTCGCTTTACGCTTCGCTTCGTCGTACTTCCTTGCTGCAGGGTAACGCTGCACCCGAGGCTAGATGGCCTAAACAGTATTTCATTTTTAGGGTTGTATAGTGTACCCACCTTTGTTTCTAAACCCGAATGTAATGAAAAGCCCGTAAACGAAGAATGAGTGCGGACTTGGAATGAAAAGCGGGACTGCACACCGCCAAGAACAACTGAATGTTCATTTCCTAATACCTGTCGCATTTGCTGTTATCGCCTTGCACCTCATACTTATCCGTGGTGTTGGATGTTCCCATCTGACACTCAGCTTTATTTTAAATGAGATAGATTTTTTTATTATTGGAGCGCAATTGCAGTAATCATAGGTTACTTTGTTCCCGTGTTTCGCTTTACGCTTCGCTTCGTCGTACCTCCTTGCTGCAGGGTAACGCTGCACCCGGGGCTAGATGGCCTAAACAGTATTTCATTTTTAGGGTTGTATAGTGTACCCACCTTTGTTCCTAAACCCGAATGTAATGAAAAGCCCGTAAACGAAGAATTAGTGCGGACTTGGAATGGAAAGCGGGACTGCACACCGCCAAGAACAACTGAATGTTCATTTCCTAATACCTGTCGCATTTGCTGTTATCGCCTGGCAGCTCATACTTAAACTTATTTCATTTTTGAAGTTGAGAGGTGCAGAATCCGCTGTTCTTAAACCCGATTGCAATGTAAAGCCCGGATCCCGATTTTTTCAATCGGGAGAGGACTTGAAATGAAAAGCAGGACTGCAGACCGCCAAGAGTAACTGAATGTTCATTTCCTAATACCTGTCGTATTTGCTGTTATCACCTGGCAGCTCATACTTAAACTTATTTCATTTTTGGGGTTGTATAGTGTACCCACCTTTGTTCCTAAACCCGATTGCAATGTAAAGCCCGGATCACGATTTTTTCAATCGGGAGAGGACTTGGAATGAAAAGCGGGACTGCACACGGCCAAGAACAACTGAATGTTCATTTCCTAATACCTGTCGCATTTGCTGTTATCACCTGGCACCCGATACATAAAATGAAACTAAGTCATATATGATCATTTGTATAGAAACATCTGACTGCGCCTAAACCGTAAACTTAAGTCTTATAAATGCCTGCGGCCATTTTTTCAATAAATCCTTTTGGTAAAATCCTGTTGGCGTATACACTGATGATATTGGTAAAACCCGGAATAATTTCAGATTTTTTGGCAAACATTCCTTTTATTGCAATTTCGGCCACTTCTTCAGGCTTCATGTTAAACTTTTCGGCCATTTTGTTAAATGCATCTAATCCGGCCCGGTGCGCAAAACCTGTATCAACAGGACCGGGGCTCAGGCAGCTCACTGAAACCGGGCCATCTTTAAGCTCGAATCTTAGTGCCCTCGTAAAAGATAAAATAAAGGCTTTAGTTGCCGAATAAATAGCCAAAGTTGGTACCGCCTGGTAGGCTGCAGTACTGCAAACGTTAAGGATGTATGCTTTTTTTTGTGTTGAAAGGATAGGAAGCAATAAATGGCACAATGAGGTTACGGTGGTCATATTTAATTGACACATTTCTAGCTGAGCACTTAAATCCAGTTCTTCAAATTTCCCCCATAGGCCATAACCTGCATTGTTGATCAGGATATGGATGGCATAATTTTCTTCAGTTATCCAGTTATATACTGCTTTTGGGGCTTGTGCCTGGCTAAGATCAATCGCCAGGATATGCACTTCAACCTCATATTCGTTTTTAATTGCTGTTTGTAAAACACTTAATTCATCAGCCGAGCGGGAAATAAGCAACAGGTTGATTTTTCTCTTGGCCAGTGCAATGGCCATCGATTTGCCAATACCTTTGCTGGCTCCCGTTATCATGGCGTAGGTAATCTTTGTTTCTGACATCTTTTTACTCAAAACGATTTACCACAAATATCAAATAAATTAAATCTTATGTCTCATTTATTTTAAAATGGCGCATGACTAAACACCAGTTAGCCATCTTTTTTGATTTATTATTTTTAATGAGTCTAAATAATGTTAGCTTTGCCGAAATTTAAAACTGCATGAAGCATCCTTACATAAAATTTTTTGCCATAGCTCTTATTATACTATCTACAACCACTCTCTTTGCTCAAACTGGAAAGGGAACAATTTGCGGAAAAGTTGTCGATTCGTTAGGGAACAGCATACCTTTCGCCAACATACAGGTTAAAAAGCAGAATCTTAAAACCACTTCTGATAAAACTGGAACATTTAAATTAACAGCTGTTTCTGTCGGAAACCAACAGGTTAAGGTTTCGATTACAGGTTACGATCAGCTTGAACAGGGTATATCAGTTACTGCAAATGATACAACCTGGGTAACATTAGTTTTAAAAGAACAGCGTTCAGATCTTAACGATGTTATTGTTTCGGCAAGCAGACGGCCAGAATCATTATCACAAACACCATCATCGGTAACTGTACTAACCGCAAAAGAATTAAATACACAATCTGCTATTAGTCCGAATCTAGCCAATATACTTTCTTACAGCGTACCTGGATTAGGCTTTTCTACCAATCAAACGGGTAACTCTGGTCAGACTTTGCGGGGTAGGAATGTTTTGGTACTAATTGATGGTATTCCACAATCTACCCCATTAAGAGCAGGAGGAAGGGATATCCGTAGTATAGATCCTTCAGTTATCGAGCGTGTTGAAGTGATTAAAGGTGCCACCGCCATTTATGGTAATGGTGCAGAAGGTGGTTTAATCAATTATATTACTAAAAAAGCCGATCAAGGAAGATCATTCGGAGGCTACACTCAAGCCGGAATTACAGGAAACCTAAAAGGCGATAGCACCATTGGCTACCGCTTTTCGCAACAGCTTTACGGTAAAGCAGGTAAATTTGATTATCTGGTAAGTGGTATGTTCGAAAAAACTGGTGTTTTCCGCGATGCTGAGGGTTTAGTGATCTCACCAGAATATGGTTTAGGCGAAACCGAATCTTACAACGGTTTTGTAAAGCTGGGTTATAATTTTACTACAAAACAACGTTTGCAGCTGATGTATAATTATTTCAGCTCGCGGCAGCATTCTAAGTATATAACCAAAGATGGCATTTACGGTCAATCGCCAGCTATTGGTATTTACGGAACAAGATTGGGTGAAGAAGAAGGGACAAGGTTTAACCACAATGCTAATTTACAATACACCAATCAGCAGATTTTCGGTAAAACTGATTTAACAGCCAACCTATATTACCAGGATTTTTATACCATTTATTCGAACTCGGCATCATTTTTCGGAGGCGGCCAATCAGCCATTACCTCTACCAAAAAAGGGGCAAGGGTAAACCTGAATACCCCTTTTAACGTTGTGCATCAGGTACCAATGCAATTAAATTATGGTTTGGATTTAATGAACGATAAAACTGCTCAAAGTTTAACTGACGGTCGTTTGTGGGTGCCTAATATGAATATGGTAAACTTTGCACCTTATTTACAGGCTTCTGCAATTTTTATTAATGATTTAACCATAAAAGGAGGTTTAAGGGTAGAAAATATTAACATTGATGTAGACGATTTTAATACCCTGGCTACCGGAGCAAACGGTGCGGGCAGCATAGCGGTGCAGGGCGGTAAATTAAATTACAACGCTTTGGTGTTTAATGCTGGTGCACGTTATTCTAAATTCAGGTTTTTTAATCCTTTTATCAGTTATGCACAATCGTTCTCGGTATTTGAGTTAGGCAGGGTGCTAAGGGCAGCAAAAAGTAACACTTTATCGCAATTAGAAACTAAACCTATTATTGTAAACAATTATGAAGCTGGTTTTAGCAGCAGCCTAGGCAAACTGAATTTCAGCGCAGCATATTACTACAGCACTTCTAAACTAGGCGCTAATCTTTTAGAAGTGAATGGTACCTACATCTCGCAACGTATTCCAGAGCGCGTATATGGATTCGAAATCCAGGCTGATTATCAAGTTTTAAAAGAGCTGAGTATCGGCGGTAACTATGCACAAGTAGAAGGAAAAGGAGATGTAGATAATGACGGTAATTTTAACGGAGAGAAAGATGTGTATTTAAATACAACGCGTATACCACCATCAAAAACCACTGTTTACCTTAAATATTCGGGCATTAAAAACTTAAGTTTGGATGTAAACTGGATGCGTGTAGGAAACCGTGACCGTTTTAAAACCAATGCTGCAGGTAAATATTTAATTGGCGAAGGTCCGGTAAAAGCCTTCAATTTATTTAATGTGGCAGCAGTATATCAGGTTACACAGCCTTTGAAACTATCAGTAGGCATAGAAAATTTATTGAATAAAGTTTATTACCCTGCTATTTCGCAGTTTTACGGCAGTAATGTAAATTATGTACGGGGTAATGGACGCAGATTTAACCTATCGTTAGGCTACGCTTTTTAGGTAATGAAGAACAGGGATTTTAAAAATGCCATCAGGAACATTCACCTGTGGTTGGGCCTGGCAACCGGTCTGGTAGTCATCATCATCAGTATTACCGGAGCGCTTTATGTTTTTGAAGAAGAAATCAGGGATTTTACACAAAAAGATTTCCGCTATGTAAATCTCCAACAGCAGCCTTTTGTAGGTTTAGATAAAGTTATTTCGGGATTCGAAAAACTTTCGCCTAAAGATGAATTAAGGCTGATCAGAATTGAAGATGCACGGCCAAATGCAACAGTCGAACTGACCAGTAAAAAGGGAATAGTCTATTATTTTAATCCCTATGATGCCACTTTAATAAAAAGAGGAGGAGAAGATTGGCTACAGGTTGTAGAGCATATCCATACCTCGCTATTGTTAGGTAAAACCGGGAAGTTTATTGTGCAGTGGTCGGTGGTTATTTTTGTACTGATGCTGATAACAGGATTAATACTTTGGTTCCCTGGCCAAATGCGGTTATTAAAACAATCGTTAACCATTAAGAGAAAAGCTTCATTTAAAAGACTAAATTACGATTTACACAACGTGTTGGGCTTTTATGCATCAGTTGTGCTACTGGTTACCGCTTTGAGCGGTTTGTACTTTGCTTTTAAAGAAGTAAAAAATGCAGCTAGCTTTTTTACGGGGAGTAAATTTGGACAAGGCAAAGCTATTGTTTTAGCCAAACCTACGCATATTGAGCCCTTACCTATACGCTATAATAAAATTTATACCGAAGCCAAAATTAAATATCCTGGTGCTATCTCCACTAGTTTTTCGTTGCGTGGTAAAGGCGAACTGCGGTTAAGAATGATTTACCCGTACCGTTGGGCACGCAGGCAAAATACCTTTTTTTATGAGGAAGGCACAGGCAGAATGATTAGGGCCAAACTGTATAAAGATTTTAATGGCGCCGATTTAATAGAAGCCACCAATTACGATCTGCACACGGGCAGGCTTTTAGGGCTCCCAAATAAAATCCTTTCTTGTTTAGCGGCTTTGGTTGCGGCGAGTTTGCCAGTTACCGGTTTTATCATCTGGTGGAAAAAAAGAAAAAAGCGCAAAAAGAAATAATAAAAGCTATAAAGCTGATTCGGCATACGCTTTAAGCTGGTTCAGCCCCGATTGGCAAAACTTCTGCTGCATGGCGAAATCAAGATCTGCAACAGGTTCAAAGATTTCGGTAAGCGTAACAGGGTTATTTCCTGTAAAGGTGATCAGGCTTTTCCGCTTATCGTCTAGTGTATAAGCAATTCGCTCATGCTCAATAACTTCGGTGTAAGTTCCGCTAAAGTCAAAACTTTCTGTTCCATCTTTTCTGGCCATAACATATAAAAAGCCACCTCCTAATACCAGGTTGTTTTCAATTTTTTTGCTAATCCATTCATCTGATGGAGCATTCCATTTAATGATGTGCTCGGGTTCATTCCAGATTTTCCAGATCAGGCTAATTGGCTGGTTTATTTCAACGCTGGCAGTTAAAGCATTCTTGTTCATACAAGCTAAATTAATTGTTTAAAGTATGCCTTTAGATGGTCATTAGCGACAAATTAAAGGGTGATTTGAGCGGAATTAAAGATATTGTTTAAAGAAAACAGGAATCTTTTTCATCTGTTTTTCAGATATAAGGTGTATGATTATATAGCTAAAGCAAACAAAAATTGCTTTACTGGTGTAATTATAGTTCCTCTAACACGGGAGTAATTGGAAAGGGGTAAACATGGATGTGGCTACCCTTTTCTCTTTTAACAACATTTTAAGCAGCAAACTTGTTTCGTTCATTTTGTTCAGTGTGGTTTGGCAGAATTTGAAATAAAAAGAAGTGTTTTTGCAAAAAACAAAAGAGAAGTTCTATGTGCTTAACTTTAGCTCTGTTATTATATAACATTTTCTATTTTTCATCACTTTATATTTTTTGTACCCTTGTAAAAAAATACAATGGAAAAACCACTGATATGCATAACCTATTGCCCCAAATGTGGCTGGATGTTACGATCGGCTTACATGGCGCAAGAAATTTTAACCACTTTTGTAGATGAGGTAAAGGGGGTAACGTTAATCCCCAGTGAAACATCAGGCGTTTTTACTGTTCACGTTAGCGATAAACTAATTTTCGACAGAAAGAAGATGCAACGCTTTCCTGAAATCAAAGAATTAAAACAGCTTATTCGAGATGAAGTGAATCCAAGCATGAACCTTGGACACTCTGATATAAAATAATCCATTGATGATAATAAGCTAATAGAATTGTGGAGTTTAGCTTTATTGAGCAAGAAGCTGATTACCTACATGATAATCCGATAGTGGCAGGTTTTGTTAACGAGGCCTGGCATTGGAAATATAGCAGCGTAATAGATTATAGTGAGGGTAAGGGGCTGATAGACTTAGAAGAGTTGTAGTAAAAATGGCACACGCGGCACGCGTGCGCCAGCGAGGGGACCTGAGAACAGGTAAGGAGATAATAGTTGATCCATCTATTTTCAAATTGAAAATAAAAGATTCCTATAGCATAGCTGATTTTTCTAAATTTGATCCTGAAACCTTAGGAACAACCAAAGAAGCTTTATTTAAAAGTTCATATCATTCATTTAAAAATAAACTAAAATAACATGGGTAGGACAAGAAAGGTAGAATTTATATACGGCGATATATATAAAGATATAGATTTTGGTACTTATGCCTTAATGATGTATTATGCTAAACAATTAAATTCAACGAAAGCAGAAATTTTTTTTAATGCCACGTTAACTGAATATGGGTTTAGGGCAGAGCATGATTTATCAACAGGAAATTTGGATGGTATTGATGATTTAGAAGCACATTTTATACCTCAAGAGATAAGGGACTCTATTATTTTTATAGATAATGAACTTATACCAGCACTTAATAATGAAACTTTGAATCTAATTGAAAAATATGGTGGTAGAGATAATTTTTATAAACTTTTCTATACTAATCCTGGTTATTTGATTGCCTTGGGATTAAATGATGATGAATTTTATTTTGATATACCAAGCTCAATTGTTGCTTTTTTAGGTCGTTTAAAAGTTGTTTTGGAACTTGCTTTAAATGCCAATACACCTTACGAAGTTTTTATTCATTAAATCCCGCACGTGTACAGTATTAAACCCTCTGTGGCTTACACGACCATATGTGTAATATATTAATTACAACAATTCACTACTTTTATCAAAGAGCTCGTAATTCCAGCGGTCCATTACTATCCCTCGCTAGCGCAAGTCTTAGCGGGCAAGGCGGTGCGCTGTATGACTTGTGCTTTTAAATGCTTTATTATCTCTTGTAATCATTTATCTTTAATCATGAGTATAAAATATAAGTTTCATGATTCAACAGCAATATACTTTGTTTCTTTTGCAGTTGTGGGCTGGATTGATGTTTTTACACGTACGGTTTACAGAGACCTCCTACTGGAAAGTTTAACTTATTGTAGAAAAGAAAAAGGCCTTAATCTGCATGCCTGGGTAATTATGAGCAACCATGTACATTTAATTGTGAGTAGCAGAGAGGGATATTTATTGGCTAACATTATGCGCGATTTAAAGAAGTATTCAGCAGTTAGGATCTTAAAGGAAATAAAAGACTGTTCGATTGAAAGCAGAAAAGAATGGATGCTTTACTTGTTTGCTAAAGCCGGGCAACAAAACAGCAATAATAAAAACTTTCAGTTTTGGCGGCAGGATAATCATCCCATTGAATTAGATCCTTATTCGAATATGTTCGAAGAACGGATTAATTATCTGCATAATAATCCGGTTGAGGCTGGCTTGGTGGCAAATGCCTCAGACTATTTATACTGTAGTGCTATAGATTACGAAGGAGGGAAAGGATTGTTTGGAATTGATCTATTGGTTTAACCACGGCACAAGTCGGGCCGCTGCTTAGGGCCGGGACGCTAAGACTTGCGCCAGAATGGGTTTTGCAGTTTTGTTAAAGGGTGAAAATCGTTTTGATAATTTTCCTGAGCTTCCATTTAAATTTTAATATAAAATGAGCGTACAAATAAGATATAAAAATATTGCGGGTAACTTAATTACCTCTCAGCAAGTACAAAATTTAGATTATTTTGATAAAATAACTTTTGTAGATGATCAAATAAAAATGATTGAGTCTAAAATTAAAATAAAAAATGGTTCACGCACTACAATTTCATACTATTTGAGCAATAGCGAGAATAAGCAGGAAATACTTAATAAATTCACCGATGCTGATAAAAATCAAAATTGTAATATAAGTTTTAACAAACAAAGTTTCGGAGACTTTAGTATTTGGGATGAAGAAGTATATTCAAAAGAAGGTGTTTTAATGCATATAGGTAAACATACTTTAGACGTCAGGGGAGAGTCATCTTTTCATGTGGTTTTGATCTCCAAACCAATCAGTTACTGGATAGATCATTTAAAAGTTACTATTTGGGAGATGATATAATTTTTACTTTTACTTATGATAATGATGGTAGTATAATAACTATAACAGATCATGAAGATCGATTTGGTTATTATGCCGCGCTTGATTTACAACAATTCACAGAAGAACCAATGATTCAGGACAGTTTTTTTCCATGGAATGAGCATCCTTATTATCATTCTGCCTATCCTTTTTTACCTAATACACCAACTATTTAACTATGCCAAATCTATTAGATAAAATAATTATCATTGATGTGGAATCTACCTGTTGGGAAGGAGCACCCCTGCGGGTATGGAAAGCGATATTATAGAAATTGGTATCTGTTTACTGGATATACAAACTGGAGAGATAACAGACAACAAAGGGATTTTGGTCAACCCGGAACGGTCTATTATCAGTCCTTTCTGTACCGGACTTACCACCATTACACCAGAAATGGTTGTTAAGGATGGAATATCATTTAAAGAGGCCTGTTCCGTATTAAGAAAAGAATATATATCCCAGAAAAGGGTATGGGCAAGTTTTGGCGCTTACGATTTAAAGCAATTTCAACGTCAGTGTTCGGCAATGGGTGTAGGATTTCCGTTTGGGCCATCGCATATAAATGTTAAAACTTTGTTTGCCTTAAAAAACAAATTAGGAAATGAAGAAGGCATGGCTGGTGCACTTAAAATGTTGCAGATCCCATTAAAAGGTACCCACCACCGTGGAATAGATGATGCCTTTAATATTGCAAAAATTTTAAACTGGATTTTAAATAATTAATTATTCTTTTACTACTCCCTACTAGCGCAAGTCTTAGTGTCGAGGCTAGCGGGGCTGGATGACTTGTGCTATCATTATTGATCTTAATAAGTATATATGTTGTTAACTGCGCTGATATAACTGTTAACTGCAAGCATAAACCTACCAACTGCAAGTATAATGTTATTAACTGCGCTGACAGAACTATCGACTGCAAGTATAGAACTATCGACTGCATTAATAAAGTTGCCTACCTCTCCGATAAAGTTGCTAACTGCGTTTATAGAACTGCGAACTGCTAGTATAATGTTATTAACTGCGCTGATAGAACTATCGACTGCAAGTATAGAACTATGAACTGCAAGTATAGAACTATGAACTGCAAGTATAGAGTTGTGAACTGCAAGATCAGAACTATGAACTGAAAGTATAGAACTATCAACTGCAAGCATAAACCTAACAACTGCAACTATAATGTTGTTAACTGCGCTGATAGAACTGTTAACTGCAAATTCTGAACCATCAACTGCAAGTTCTGAACTACCTTCATTTATGCCTTATCTGAGCAAAAATATTTTGTAGATTGATTTATTGTATTTATCTTGCCTATGCTAAATGATAATTAACATATTTTACTAATCTTAACAAGAGAAGCAATTAAGTAAGCAATTCAATTTTTAACAATATTCCTGAGACGAGCGGTAGTCCCGCATCTATATTTTCTCTGTAAAGAGTTAATTGTCGTTTAGCAGCGTCTCAGGATCTTTTTATCAATGTTATGCTAAACGACAATTGTAAAAACCCAAGCACACAGCTCCCAAATGAGGTAGCAGCTGTAACAGAATTCAGGAAACTGATGGAAACCTATTTCGATATGATTAGTTTATCGGATGTGAATCAATTCCTTACTGAAATGCTTAGCGCAGCTATCGGGCCCGATCCGCGCTCTGGCAAACACAAACCCATTACTATTGCCAACGCCCTTTATGATGTAAATAATATCATCAGCCTGCTTACCAAAACAAAACTTTTGGCCAATGAAGAAACCTTTCAGCGTTATGCCATAAACCTGGGTTATCACCTACAAGCTGTTGGCAAATTTGATGTGGAGCATCTTTCTGAACTATTATATGTTGGATTAAATGCCTACATCTTTCAGGATGATGATTTTGAAGGTGCAACCTTAAAATTTTCTGCCGAAATTACTACCGCATATAAAATGATTTATGATTGGCTGTCAGACTGCGATGCCTGGTGTAAGTCTGTTGAGTGTGATGAATGTGATGAAACTATCGGTTTAGCAGCTACACTATAACCGTTCAAATTTTAATTGGCCATTTAACTTATACAGCTATGAGGGAAAATACCCCTCCTAATTTAGGAGGGGCGCCCAACCAGCTTATTTTTTACCCCCCCCTCGCTGGCGCACGCGTGCCGCGTGTGACAATTTAAACCAGAAATATATTTTATTTTTTCAAATCTAAGTAAGCCCCTACTTGCTACAATCATCTATTTTTGGTTTACTATAGTTTATTCATGTTTTGAACAGGCATTAAGCGTATGAGAAGTTATACTGTTTTTGCTATTTAATCCTAAGCAATAGTGCTTAGCTGAGTTTTAGGAAAATATGTATATTCGTTTCGTACCAAGTAATACTACGGTACTGTTTTCTCTATGTTCCTTATTCAAAAAAAAACGGCCTGCTTCATACTCTTTTTATGTATGGGTGCAGGTATTTGTTTTGCCCAGTCTCCAGCTGTTCCCCTTAAATACTTGGGGGTAGAAAGTGGTCTGTCTAACAATGTGGTAAATTCCTTGTATCTAGATCATTTCGGGTTTATGTGGATGGGTACCTATGACGGATTAAACCGTTACGATGGCTATCACTTTAAGGTTTTCAGGAATGGATGGGGAGATGAACATTCATTGGTAAATAACCATATTACCGTACTGAATGGAGATGCGAATAACAGGGTTTGGGTAGGTACACAAAAGGGCATCTCATATTATGATTATGCTGATTCCAAGTTTCATCAATTGATTTATCTGGATAAAGGCAGAAAAAATGAGGTAAGCTATGCTATTAATTCCATTGCAATAAGTCAAGCTTTAGTTGTTTATGTGGCTACTGAAGAAAAAGGCCTGTTCATGCTCAAAAAGAATAGTGGTGCTGCAGAACGGATACCATATGGGAAAAATTTCGATTTTACTGTAAAAGCTTTATATATAGATGAAGATCAAAACCTTTGGCTTTTTATAAAAGATGTAGGGCTTTGTAGGTATGACAGTGATAAAAATACACTCCGTTTAGTAACCACTGCGGTACGTTCGGTAACTAGCATTACAAAAGGTACTAACCAAATGCTTTGGGTTGGAACAGAGCGGGGACTTTTTAAGTTCGATAAAGCAAAAAGTATTCTTACCAAATTTGACCAGCATTTAAGTAATGAGAATATTATGAGTTTGCTGTTTGATCGGAAACAAAAGCTCTGGATTTCGACTGATGGGGGAGGGATTACCGTTTATGACACAAAAAATCAAAAAACAGATTACCTGTCTGCAGGAAAAGAAAAAGGTTTATTGAGCAGTAATTCTATTGCACAGGTTTACGAAGACCGCGAATCCAGAAAGTGGATTGCGACCTTACGAGGTGGGGTTAATATCATTGATCCGGAAAATGAGCAGTTTACCACCATTAAACATGATCCATTAAAAAGTAATTCCTTAATTAACAACTTTGTACTCTCCTTTTGTGAAGATGAGAATAAAAATATTTGGATTGGGACTGATGGGGGTGGCTTAAGTGTTTGGAACCGAAAGCAGAACACTTTTGCTAATTATGCTAAAACCAGCGATCCAAACTCTTTAACCAGTAATTTTGTGACCAGTATTTTAAACGATGCAGATCACAACGTTTGGGTGGCCAGTTTTAGCGGAGGGATAGATCGTTTTAATAAAACAACCGGAAAATTTGTTCACTATAACTGTTATAATACTTTTAAAGGTATCGATGACATTAATATTTGGAAGCTTTATCAAGATAAACAACAAAATATTTGGGTAGGCACCACAAAAGGCGGCGCATTGTATCGTTATAATAAAAGCGCTGATAAATTTGAACTTTTCGACCATAAATTAAAGGATATTCATAGCTTGTTCCAGGATTCGAAAGGCAGACTTTGGGCAGGTAATTATACCGAACTGATTGAAATAGATCCAATAAACAAGAGACATCGTTATACGAAGATCAACTTTGCCATTAGGGCCATTCAGGAAGATTTTAATCATCAAATATGGATCGGCACAGAGGGTGGAGGTTTATTGCTTTTTGACCCCGAAACCAAAAAAATAAAGCGATATATCCAGAGTGATGGATTGCCCAGTAATTCGGTGCTTAATATCCTTCAGGATACAAAAGGTAATTTGTGGTGCAGTACCTACAATGGCTTATCGAAATTTGATGTTACGCACCATAATTTTAAAAACTATTTTGCTACTGATGGTTTACAGAGCAATCAATTCAATTATAATGCAGCATTAAAGCTTACCAATGGTGATTTTTTATTTGGTGGAATTGGTGGTTTTAACTTGTTTTCGCCCGATAGCATCAAGAAAAATAAAAGGATACCTAAAATGGTGCTGACTGATTTTAGGATCAATAATATCCCGCTCGATCAGGATTCGAGTTATAACGATATTTCTATTGTTAATTTAGCACGTATCGAAATCCCATTTAATGCTGCAGTGATTTCTATTGATTATGCAGCTATAGAATTCTCTTTTCAGGATCAGATTTCTTACGCCTATTACCTGGAAGGTTGGGACAGAGACTGGAATTATGTAAACAAATTAAGTACAGCCTATTACTCAAGGTTAAATGAGGGCGAGTATAAACTGCACATTAAAAGTACCGATACCGAAGGTGCCTGGAGCAACAATGAAAAAATAGTAATCATTAAGATTTTACCACCTTGGTACCGTACCTGGTGGGCTTATACCATTTACCTCATTCTAGGATCGTCATTATTTTATCTTTTTCAAACCTATCGTAACCGCCAGAGAAGGTTAAAACACGAGGTGGAGATTACCAACCTTAAAATGGAGCGTGAAAAGGACCTGAATGAGAAAAAATTAAGTTTTTTTACCAATATTTCGCACGAGCTGAGAACGCCGTTAACCTTAATCGTTAATCCGATTAAAGATATTATCCATAAAAAAGACCCAGGGCCTGAAAAAAACGATTTAAATGTAGTTTATCGCAATTCGAGACGTTTATTAAGCCTGGTAGATCAGTTATTGCTATTTAGAAAGACTGAAAGTGAGAATGATACCTTAAAAATTGTAAGGATCAACCTGTACAGATTTACCAACGAGATTTTTCTCTGCTTTAATTATTTGGCAAAGCAGAACCACATCGAATATACTTTTGAGTGCGAAGAAGAAGACCTGGATATTTATGCCGATAAGGATAAACTCGAAATTGTTTTTTTTAACCTGCTCTCTAATGCACTTAAGTTTACTCCAAAAGGTGGTTTTGTGAAATTTAGTGTTAAAACCATCGGTATGCGGGTGCATATTGAGGTGAGTGATAGTGGTCCAGGCATACCTGTAGATGTGGGTGAAAAATTGTTCGATAAGTTTTATAAGGTGATGTCAAACGAATCGTTAAAGATGGGGTTTGGCATTGGGCTTTATCTGGCCAAAAACTTTGTAGAATTGCACAAGGGTAAAATTTCGTTCCGCTCCAATCAGGGGATGGGCACCATATTTTTGATCGATATTCCGGTTGGGGAACCAAACTTGCAACAAAGCGGTGTTTTCCAGAACGAGTTAACCTACGTAAACGAGCTCATTGCACAAGAGGAAGAAGCAGAAAATAACGATGCCGAGAATGTGGGCAACCTCGAATTGCTCATCTCAGATTTGCACTCGATTTTGGTTATTGATGATAACCCCGAAATTATCGATTACATCAAGCACATTTTTCAGGATAATTTCAAAATTTACAAGGCCGAAAATGGTACAGATGGACTAAAACTCTGTAAAGAATATTTGCCTGATATCGTTATATCTGATGTAAATATGGATGGCCTTAACGGTATCGAACTCTGTAAGGCGATTAAAGACGATTCTGCCCTAAGCCATATTCCGGTAATTCTGTTAACTGGCGACCCTAGTCCGGAGATAAAACTTAAAGGAATTGAAGTTGGTGCCTACGATTTTATAGGTAAACCATTCGATAAAGAACTCTTTACGGCCAAAATTAATAGCATTATTAAAAACAGGACCAATCTTCAGTCTTATTTCTACAATGAAATAACCTTAAAAAGTGATGCCCATAAAGTATCACAAGAAGATAAGGGCTTTCTTCAAAAATGCATTATGATTATTGAAGAAAACCTGATGGAAGACAGCTTTAATGTAAAAACACTGGCATCTGACCTTGGAATGAGTCATTCTAATCTCTACAAAAGGATCAAAGCCACTTCAGGCCAATCGATAAATGGTTTTATCCGTTTCATCAGGTTAAGAAAGGCTGCCGAGTTGTTAATTAATACCAATTTAAATATTAACGAAGCTGCTTTTAGAGTGGGAATAAATGATAGTAAATATTTTAGAGAGCAGTTTCAAAAGTTGTTTAAACTAACACCTTCTGAGTTTATTAAGAAACACAGGAAAAGTTTTCATAAATACTATAATATTAATGCTACAACATAAAAGTTACCCTAATTTAGGCTTTTAAAGGCATTTATCTTAAAACGCCCCCTGCAAAGTGTGATTTAGCCCCCTGTATAAAGTTTAAAAATTTCGGTACTTCGGCTTTACCAAGTGTAAGCGACTGAGCAGCCTAAACCATATAATGTATCAATCACTAAATAAAAGTATATTTCTAATCTGCACATTCATCGGCATCACCCTGATGAGTGTTGCGCAAGAAACGCAACTGAGTACCATTGCCAGTAATGGCTGGGCTAATAACTCAGTAAATACTGTTATTTTCCGTAAAAATTCTTTAATTAGTTTTAAAGGTAGCCAGTACGCCGCTTATTATGATGATGAACAAAATGTGGTATTAGCCAAACGTAAAATTGGGTCAAGCCGCTGGACATTAGTTACTACGGCCTATAAAGGTGATGCAACCGATGCCCATAAGTCAATTAGCATCATGATAGATGGCGATGGTTTCCTACATATTGTTTGGGGCCAGCATAACAACAATTTAAATTATGCTAAATCGGTTTCAGCAGGTTCGTTAACCTTAGGAGATAAGGCCGTTATGCTTTCTGCAAAGGAAAATAAAGTCAGTTACCCTGAATTTTATAAGTTGACAAATGGCGATTTACTGTTTTTTACCGCGATGGTGGCTCTGGAAATGGAAACCTGATGATAAACCGTTATAGCCTGAAGACCAAAAAGTGGACACGTGTGCAGGATGGAATGATTAATGGCGAAGGTGAACGAAATGCATATTGGCAGGTTGCAGTAGATCAGGCTGGAACCATCCATTTATCGTGGGTGTGGCGCGAAAGCCCTGATGTAGCCAGTAACCATGATTTATGTTATGCTAAATCTACTGATGGAGGTTTAACCTGGTTAAAATCTACCAATGAAAAATATAGCCTTCCCATTACTGCCGCTAATGCAGAATATGCACTTAAAATTCAGCAAAAAAGTGAGCTCATCAACCAAACGTCAATGTTTGCTGACGCCAAGGGTAATGTATTTATTGCTGGTTATTGGCGAGATATGAATGAAACCATACCGCAATATCACTTGGTTTTTAAAACGGATAACCGTTGGGAAGTAAGCAACCTTAATTTTAGAAAAACAGCTTTTAGTTTAAGTGGAGGAGGTACCAAACAGATTCCGATTTCGCGGCCACAGATTATCGTTTGGCCAAATGGGAAACATTATGCCGCAGGATTGTTGTTTAGAGATGCTGAACGAGGTAACAAAGTTTCAATCGCGTTGAACGATCAGCTTGGATCAGGAAATTGGAAGATTAAAGACCTTACTCAAAAAAGCGTTGGCGATTGGGAGCCCACTTACGATACTGAGCTTTGGAAAAGCAAAGGAATTTTGAGCCTTTTTCTGCAGCATGTTACTCAGGTAGACGGAGAAGGAAAGGCTAACCAGGCACCGACAATTGTACAGGCCTTAGATTGGAAACCAAAAAATAAATAGCGAATTAACCTTAAAATGAAACATCTTATTATAAAATATAGCCTTTCTTTACTTGCTGTTTTGTTCTTGTTATCAATAAATATGGTAAAGGCACAAAACAAAAAAACAGCTAAGATCGCTCAAGAAAATACAGCTTATTTATTTGCTTATTTTACCGGAAACAGTAAAGCAGAAGAGGCGATACGTTTTGCGGTGAGCACCGATGGATACCATTACAAAGCATTAAACAATAATAATCCAATTATTTCTTCAGAAAAGATCAGCAGTACTGGTGGTATACGCGATCCACATATTTTGCGCGGCGAAGATGGCAAAACTTTTTACATGGTAGCAACAGATATGGTTTCGGCCAATGGCTGGAACTCGAACAGGGCAATGGTATTGCTTAAATCAAATGATCTGATCCATTGGACATCGGCAGTTGTTAATATTCAAAAACGTTTTCCAAATAACGAAAATCTGTTACGCGTTTGGGCGCCGCAGACCATTTACGATAAAACGGTCAAAAAATATATGGTTTATTGGTCGATGAAGCATGGCGATGACCCTGATAAAATCTATTATGCTTATGCAAACGCTGATTTTACCGACTTAGAGACTACTCCGAAGCAACTATTTTTTAGTCCTACCAATGGCTCTTGTATTGATGGCGACATTATTTACGATAAAGGGAAATACAATCTGTTCTTTAAAACAGAAGGTAATGGCAATGGCATTAAAAAAGCAGTTTCTAATCAACTAACAGAAGGTTACGTACTACAGGATAAATACCTGCAGCAGACCAAAGAAGCGGTAGAAGGTGCGGGCGTTTTTAAGTTGAATCATAGTGATGAGTATATTCTGATGTATGATGTATATATGAAAGGCCGTTACCAGTTTACCAAAAGCAAAGACCTGGCAAATTTCAGTCTAGTAGATCAAGATGTTACAATGGATTTTCATCCTAGGCATGGAACTATTTTGCCGATTAATCAGCAAGAGTTAAGCCGGTTGCTTAAACAGTGGTATACAGTCGAGTCTGTTCTATACACCGCAAAAAATAAGGCAATCAACCAAAATAACGTTGTTCTGGATAGTGTGAAAAAGAGACTTTATCTACCTGTAAATTATGGTACAGATCTAAAGGCTTTTGATCCGCAGTTTAATACCTTTAATCAAATCAGTATCGCACCAAAAGGAAAATTAAATTTTACTAAAGGCCTAGTAAAAATTAAGGTGAACATTCCCGGTAAGCAAGTTAAAACCTACGAGGTTAGCGTTGAAGTAGCCAATAACCCAGTGCTAAAAGGCTATTATGCCGACCCTGAAATTTTATATTCCAATAAAACTTCAAAGTATTATATCTATCCAACCAGTGATGGTTTTAATAACTGGAGCGGTACATATTTTAAGAGTTTTTCATCAACCGACCTGGTTAACTGGAAAGATGAAGGGAAAATATTAGACCTTGAAAAAGATGTTTCATGGGGAAAAGGAATGCCTGGGCACCTACCATTATCGAAAAGAAAGTAAATGGAGTATATAAGTATTACTATTATTTTACCGCTGCACAGAAAATTGGTGTTGCTATTGCTGATCATCCGGCCGGACCGTTTAAGGATAGTGGAAGGGCTTTAATTGCGAGCAAACCAAAAGGAATAAAAGATGGTCAGGAGATTGATCCAGATGTATTTAACGATCCTAAAACCAACAAAAGTTATTTGTACTGGGGGAATGGCTACATGGCTGTTGCACCACTAAATGATGATATGATTTCGATTGATACCAATGCGATTAAGATGATAACTCCAGATAAAAGCTTTAGAGAAGGTACCGAAGTTTTTTACCGTAATGGAAAGTATTACTTCTTATGGTCGGAAGATGATACCCGAAGCGAGAATTACAGAGTAAGATATGGTTTTTCTGACTCACCTACAGGAAAAATAACTATTCCAGAAAATAATCTGATTCTGGCAAAAGATGTAGCACAAGGTATTTACGGAACTGGGCACAACAGCGTAATTAAAGTTAACGGAAAAGATGAATGGTATATGGTTTACCATCGTTTTACCCGACCAAAGGGAATCTCTATGGGAAATGCTGCTGGCTACAACCGTGAAGTTTGCATCGATAAGATGGAATTTAATACTGATGGAACCATTAAACCTGTAATACCAACTGTAAAAGGCATTAAACCAATACACTAATGAATTTAAAATTGTATCAAGCATTTTTCTTATTGTTGTTTTTTAGCTGTACAGCTGTAAATGCACAAACTTCAACTTCAAAAGAGGAAGTGCTCGAAATGATCGACCGTGCAAATACCTACTGGCAAAGCAACAATAAACCCGAAGTACGTGCTTTTTGGGATCATGCTGCTTACCATACCGGAAATATGGAAGTTTACAGCATTACCAAAAACGAAGCTTACCGTAAATATTCAGAAGATTGGGCCGTTCATAACCAATGGATGGGTGCAAAATCAACTGATAAATCCAACTGGAAATATAAATATGGCGAAACGGATGAACATGTGCTATTTGGCGATTGGCAGATCTGCTTTCAAACCTATATCGATTTATACCACTTAAAACCTGAAGAATATAAAATTGCAAGGGCAAAAGAGGTAATGCAATACGAAATGAGTACACCCAATAATGATTATTGGTGGTGGGCCGATGGTTTGTACATGGTAATGCCTGTTATGACCAAACTTTATAAAGTAAGTGGCGACCAAAAATACCTGGATAAACTATACGAATATTTTATGTATGCCAACAGCATTATGTACGATAAAAAGGAAAAACTTTATTACCGAGATGCTAAATACGTTTATCCTAAACACAAGAGTGTAAATGGCAAAAAAGATTTTTGGGCAAGGGGAGATGGTTGGGTGTTTGCAGGTTTGGCGAAAGTGTTAAAAGATCTGCCACTTTCAGACCCACACCGTAACGAATACCTAACAAAATATCGGAATATGGCCAAAGCAATTGTTAAAAGCCACCAGGCAGAAGGATATTGGACGAGAAGTATCCTCGATCCGCAACACGCGCCAGGACCTGAAACAAGCGGGACAGCCTTTTTTACTTATGGTTTGTTATGGGGGATAAACAATGGTTATTTAAAAGAAAAAAGCTATTTATCAGCGGCACAAAACGCGTGGACATATTTAACTAAAATCGCATTACAACCTAATGGTAAACTGGGATATGTACAGCCAATAGGTGAGAAAGCTATCCCTGGCCAGGTGGTTGATGTAAATTCTACAGCAAATTTTGGTGTAGGTGCATTTTTATTGGCTGGATGTGAGATGTATCGCCATTTATCAAACAAAAATTAAATTTTAACACTAAATGAAATTAAGAAATATCTACATTACAACTTTACTCATTATATTGATTGGAGGAACTGCTTTTGCTCAAAAAAAGAGTAAAACCCCAAAAAATGTAGCGTTAAGCGATCGGCAGTTTTGGTTGCAGCAGATGGACAAGATGGTAAAACCAGTTTTGTATAATCTGGCTAAAGACAGCCTACGTATTGCAATGCCAAAAGTCACTTCTATCCATATTGATAATAAAGAACATCGTATTAAAGTACAGTATGTTGAGGTTTTGGGTAGAGTTTTAAGCGGTATTGCACCGTGGTTACAGCTAGAGGGAGGTTCGGCAGAAGAAGTGGCTTTAAGGAAACAATACCGCGAGTGGGCTATTAAAGGATTAAAAAATGCATTGGATTCTAATGCCAAAGATTTTATGACTTTCGATATCGGTGGGCAGCAACTGGTAGATGCTTCTTATATCGCGTTGGCTTTGGTACGCGCACCGTGGCTTTGGGAAAACCTGGATAAGAAAAACCAGGAACTGATGATGCAATCTATTGTGACAACCAGGAGATTCAAACCTGTTTTTTCTAACTGGTTATTATTTTCAGCCATGAACGAAGCCTTTCTGGCCAGGTTTGGATATAATTGGGATCCTATGCGTGTTGATTATGCCCTGCAACAAATGGAACAATGGTACACAGGTGATGGAATGTACACGGATGGAACATCTTTTGCCTTCGATTATTACAATAGTTATGTTATCCATCCTTATCTGGCTACCTTGGTCAATATTATTGGTACTAAAACGAACAGTTATAAAGAAATGTTCGAAAAGGTTAAAAAGCGTAATGAACGATATGCCATTATTCAGGAAAGATTAATCAATGCTGATGGTACTTATCCTGCAACCGGTCGCTCTATTATTTACCGTGGTGCTGCATTTCATCATTTAGCCGATATGGCCTGGAGAAAAGCATTACCAAAACAGTTAAGTCCGGCGCAGGTACGTTGCGCATTAACCGCTGTAATCAAAAAAACTTTAGAGAGTCCAAGCACTTATAAAAACGGTTGGTTAACCATTGGTTTGTATGGTGATCAGCCAAATCTTGGCGATTTCTATAACAACCAGGGTAGTCCATACATTGCATCGAATATCTTTTTGCCTTTAGGTTTGCCAGAAGGTGATCCTTTTTGGGCCAATCCTGCTGAAAAATGGAGTGCGCAAAAGATCTGGAGCGGTGAGAATTTTGAAAACGATCACAGTGCCAGTTTAAAATAAATAGCAGCTAGCTATACAATTAAAAAAGATGTAAGTAAATTATCGTCTTTATAACGTTAAAAAATTATTTGATTAAATGATGAATAAGAGAATCAGTTTTGTTTTAGGATTTATCGCCTTTAGTTTGAGCTTAACCAGTTATGTTTCTGCACAGCAAACTTATACTTCTTTTACCCCGGGTAAAATTTGGAAGGACGATAAAGGTGTTCACATCAATGCTCATGGTGGCGGAATCGTTGAATATAAAGGAGTTTATTATTGGTTTGGTGAGCATAAAATTGAAGGCGAAAAAGGAAACACCGCACAAGTAGGTGTGCATTGCTATTCATCGAAAGATTTATACAATTGGAAAGATGAAGGCATTGCGCTTCCGGTTTCCGAA
Source organism: Pedobacter riviphilus (assembly GCF_014692875.1). Classification (NCBI taxonomy): domain Bacteria; kingdom Pseudomonadati; phylum Bacteroidota; class Sphingobacteriia; order Sphingobacteriales; family Sphingobacteriaceae; genus Pedobacter; species Pedobacter riviphilus. The sequence continues at coordinate 1,562,568 of NZ_CP061171.1, forward strand.
GATCTGAAAAGTGATATTGCCAAAGGTGCTATTCTAGAGCGTCCGAAAGTGGTGTACAACAAGAAAACCAAAAAGTTTGTAATGTGGTTTCACTTAGAGCTTTTAGGCAAGGGTTATGCGGCAGCAAGATCGGGTGTTGCAGTGGCCGACCGTCCAACCGGGCCATATACTTTTATCAGAAGTTATCGCCCAAATCCGGAGAAAATGCCTTTCTATCCGGCAGAAACAGCAGAAAAAGATATGGTAAACTGCCAGCAACCCGCCAATAAAAGTGATGGCTTTTTCTGTAGGGATTTACCTGGCGGGCAAATGGCAAGAGATATGACCGTTTTTGTAGATGATGATGGAAAAGCCTATCATGTATTCTCTTCAGAAGAGAATTTTACGCTGCATTTGGCTGAGTTAACCCCCGATTATTTAGGGCATACCGGAAAATTTATCAGAATTTATGTGGGGCAACAAACAGAAGCACCGGCTTTGTTTAAGAAAAACGGAATTTACTACATGATTGGTTCGGGCTGTACAGGCTGGGCACCAAATCCGGCAAGATGGTTCAAAGCAAACTCCATTTGGGGGCCTTGGACTTACATGGGGAATCCCTGCCAGGGCGAAGGAGCTAAGCTAACCTATGGCGGGCAGAGTACACATGTATTACCTGTACCAGGTAAAAAAGGAGAGTTTATTTTTATGGCAGATAAATGGGAACCAAAAAACGCCATTGATGGCCGTTATTTATGGCTGCCAATCAAATTTGAGAACGATAAAATTTCGATAAACTGGGCAGACGAATGGGATCTGAGCGTGTTTAAAAAGTAAGAAAAAAAGCAAAATTTTTATATAAACCTGGATGATGGATTGCGTAAAAATACGCAAAATGGGGATTTTTTTGCCCAAAATTTCAATCGTCTTCAAAACAACTTTTAAAAGATGAAAGTAAAATTACTATGGTTAGTGGCGATATGTTTCTCCTTATCGGCCTTTGGCCAGCAAGCTAAACATACGTTTAAACTAGGAGAGACAAACTTTTTATTAGATGACAAACCATTTCAGATTATCTCTGGTGAGCTGCATTATCCACGCGTGCCCAAAGAGGCCTGGAGGGCGCGTATGAAGATGGCTAAAGCAATGGGCCTAAACACCATCGGTACCTACGTATTCTGGAACCTGCACGAACCACAAAAAGGAAAATTCGATTTTTCGGGGAACAACAACATTGCCGAATTTGTTAAAATCGCCCAGCAAGAAGGCCTTTGGGTTATCTTAAGACCAAGCCCTTACGTTTGTGCGGAGTGGGAGTTCGGTGGTTATCCATATTGGCTTCAGAATGAAAAAGGTCTTGTGGTAAGAAGTACCGAAAAACAATATTTGGAAGAGTATAAAAAATATATTGTTGAAGTAGGGAAACAGTTGGCCCCATTGCAGATTAACCATGGTGGTAACATCATTATGGTGCAGGTAGAGAACGAATATGGTTCTTACGCTGCTGATAAAAGCTATTTAGATATCAATCGAAAAATGTTTATTGAGGCTGGCTTTGATGGATTGCTTTATACCTGCGATCCTGCAGCAGATGTAAGGGACGGACATTTAGATGGATTACTACCGGCACTAAACGGGATTGATAATCCAGCAAAAATTAGGCAGTTGGTAAATGAGAATCATAAGGGCAAAGGGCCGTATTTTATAGCAGAATGGTACCCTGCATGGTTCGATTGGTGGGGAACGGCACACCACACTGTTCCGGCAGAACAATATACAAACAGGTTAGATTCGGTTCTGGCAGCAGGTATTTCGATTAATATGTACATGTTTCATGGAGGTACCACCCGCGGTTTTATGAATGGAGCTAACTACAAGGATATTTCACCTTACGAGCCACAAACCAGTAGCTATGATTATGATGCACCTTTAAACGAAGCGGGTAATGCTACCGATAAATTTATGCAGTTTAGGGCTGTAATCGAAAAACACCTCCCGGAAGGGCAAAACTTACCAGTAGTAGCAGCTGCCAAACCTAGTATAGCAGTTGCACCTTTTAAACTGGGGAGTAAAGTAGCTTTGTTTAATGCACTGCCAAAAGCTGTAAAAAATATTACGCCCTTAACTTTCGAAGATCTTAAACAAGATTATGGTTACGTATTGTACCGCACTACCATTAAGGGAGGGAAAAAAGGTGAACTGCAGATTAAACAATTGCGCGATTATGCCCTCATTTTTATCAATCAAAAAAGGATAGGGATTTTAGACCGCAGGCTAAACCAAAATACATTAGCATTAGATCTTCCGGCAGGAGAGGTACAGCTTGATATTTTTGTTGAGAATATGGGACGGGTAAATTTTGGAAAGTATTTGTTAGAAAATAAAAAAGGAATTACCGAGCAAGTAACTTTTGATGGTACCGAGGTTAAAAACTGGTCAATGTATGGTTTCCCTTTTAACAACGATAGTATTACCATTACTAATCCTTCAAAAGCAAATGGAAACGGACCGTCATTACAGAAAGGATCCTTTCAGATTTCAACCGTTGCTGATACTTATTTAGATATGACTGATTGGGGAAAAGGAGTAGTATGGGTTAACGGACATAACTTAGGGAAGTACTGGGCAATTGGTCCACAGCAAACACTTTATATCCCTCAAGAGTGGTTAAAAAAAGGTAAAAATGATATTGCCGTTTTAGAACTGATTAAACCTGATCAAAATATTTTGAAAGCAATTGATCAACCAATTTTAAATACGCTTAAAAAATTAAACGTAGATTAAACGTTTAAAAAATCAAAAAATAGGGGTTAAAGGCAGAAATTTAACAAAAAGTAACAATTTAACCCCTATTTATTACTGTATTACCCCTCAATTGAGGGGTAATTTAATGGTTACTTTGTTAGAACCAAACAACAGGATATGAGCAAAAACAAATGACTTTATTAAACATTTTACTCTACAAACTGAAAAGTATTTAACTAGTACTTCCTTTAATTAACCATTAAACAAACCCGCTCACCTGAGCAGAATTTTTAACTAACCATCCTTTAGCATGCAAAAAAAATTACTACTGAAATTTTCAGCTGTGTTTTTATTGTTGCTTAAAATTATCCCGGCAAACGCTTCTAACGAAGCTAAACTTGCCCTGAATTTTAAGCAGAATATTGATACACTGCAGAAAGCTCCATCCCTCTACCTTGTTGATGAAAACCAGCTTCCACTTGTAGGCATTAAACTGGTTAATACCAAGAACAAATTCAGCGCTGTTACCGATATGAATGGTATAGGTCAATTGAGCTATAGCACTGGCGATGTGATTGAAGTATATGCTTTAAATTCACTCGTGCTAAAAGTCGAGATCAAGAAAAACGAGAGCATGATTATGGTAAGCAGCAAAAACCCTGGCGTTGCTTCACTAAAGCCAATACGTACACTATACGACCAAACTGTTAAACCGTCGCTTTCTACCATGGCAACTGATGTCGTGTACAATACAGATTTAACTAAAACTCCAGTAACATCTATTAAATCATCTATTACAGGACGTTTGGCGGGTTTATATACCAATCAGAATTCTGGAAGATTGGGTTCTGAGGGGCGAACAGATGGAACGGCTTCGCTAATCTCACTGGGTTCACTAGGCTCTGATGCCGTTACCATGTCGTTAAGGGGGCAAAATCCAGTCGTTATTGTAGATGGTATACCAAGACCACTTACTATTTTCAATATGGAAGAGATCGAATCGATTACGGTATTAAAAGATGCTGTTTCTACCGCAATGTTAGGCGTAAAAGGTGCAAGTGGTGTTATTTTGATCACCACCAGAAGGGGAGCAAAGGCAAAACAGAGTATTTCATTTACAGCACAAACAGCATTTCAAAAATCACTTAAACTTCCACAAGCATTAAATTCATTTCAATATGCCACTTTATACAATGAAGCAAGATTAAATGATGGCTTAACACCAGTTTATACTGCTGCCGATCTACAAGCCTACCAAACAGGAAGTGACCCACAAGGCCACTTTGATGTAAATTGGGCCGATCTGGTAACCAAACCTAGCTCACGTTTTAACCATTACACCTTAAACGTTTCTGGTGGAAACGATTTTGGGAAATATTTTGTAGCTGTTGAACATGTAGATCAGAATGGACTTTTCAGGACATCCGATCTTAATACCTATAATACCGACAACAATTACAAAAGTTATGTAATCCGTTCTAATGTAGATCTTCAGATAAATAAAAAACTTTCAGCAGGCATTAATTTGATGGGTCGTTTGATAAATGGAAACGAACCTGGTTATGGTTCTCAATCTATTTTAAATTCCATTTATGCTACGCCAAACAATGCCTATCCTATTTATAACCCGAATGGAAGTTTTGGTACTACTTCATCGTACCAGAACAATATTTATGCGCAAGCCATTTCATCAGGTTATATCGGGACATATAAAAGAGATGTATCAGCCGATCTATTCTTAAAAAGAACATTCGATGAAATTACAAAAGGACTTTGGTTAAAAGCTAAAGCATCAATTTATGCTACATTATCAGAAAACACTTATAGGAATAAATCATTTGCAAGTTTCTTCTATAATCCAACTACCAAAGCCTATACACAATATGGCACCATTGGTACACAAAATAACTATACTGGGATTAATTATCAAGGCCACTCTGATTATGAAGAGCTAACGCTTGGTTATGACCGCAATTTTGGTCAACATGGAATAAGTGCAGTTTTATTGGCCAACCATGACAATTCATTCACAGGTTCTGATCTTCCTTATACGGTTCAGGGAATTTCGGGCAAGGCATCGTATAATTTCGATGAGAAATACGTTGCCGATGTTGCTTTTGGATATAATGGTTCAAATTATTATCCACCATCGGGCAATTATAAATATGGATTTTTTCCAGCTATGGGCCTGGCCTGGAATATTAACAAAGAAAACTTTTTGAAAGATAGCAAATGGTTAAACAGCTTGAAGCTATATGGTTCCTATGGTAAAACCGGAAATGATAATCCTGGCTATTTTGTGTACATCCAACGATATTTTGATGGTACGGCCACTTATTTTGGTTCAACACCAGGCTCAAATACGAGTATCTACGAACAACCTTTGGCCAATCCGAACATTACCTGGGAGAAAGCGAATAAATTTAATGTCGGCTTGCAAGGTGCCATTTTAGATAATAAACTGAGTTTTACTGCCGAGTATTATCGAGATAAATATTATGATCTGTTGATGCAGCGAGGTAAAAATTCTGCGCTTATCGGGCAGAATTATCCATTGGAAAACATAGGTCAGAGCAGGTATACCGGTTGGGATTTTAAATTGAATTTCCAGCAGACAGTTAACGATTTTAACTATTATGTTGCAGCTACTGGAGGTTTACAGCAATCGAAAGTGCTTTACCAAAACGAAGTGAATCAGCCATTTCCTTGGATGGCCAGAACAGGACAGGCTGTTGGTCAGCGCTATGGGTACGTAGCCGATGGTTTATTTCAAAATACAGCTGAAGTAAACAGCAGTGCTAAATTAGAAGGTTATACCGCACAACCCGGTGATATTAAATACCGCGATTTAAACGGAGATGGCATCATCAACCAGTTGGATCAAACAGCTATCGGTAATGCTAAACCATTGTTCTACTATGGTTTAAATTTTGGCTTCCAGTTTAAAGGATTTGATTTCAGTGCATTAATACAGGGAGCTATGAACCGTACCATTTATCTGAATGGAAATACGGAATGGGCTTTTCAGAACAACGGTTTCGGACAAGCATGGGAACAGAATCTTGATCGTTGGACGCCTCAAACAGCTGCTACTGCAACCATGCCAAGGCTATCGGTAGGTACAAATATCAATAACGAAGCGACCTCTACTTTCTGGCAGCACTCTGGTAATTATGCACGCTTAAAAAATGTTGAGGTGGGTTATACTATACCAAATCATTGGGCCAGGAAAATCGGATTACAAAGCATCAGGGTATTTGGCAATGGAACCAATTTGCTAACATTTTCCGCTTACGACCGTGTAGATCCTGAGGTTTACAATGGGAACTATCCGATCCAGCGATCGATCAACATGGGGATTAATATTAAACTTTAACAACATGAAAAATTTTAAACAACATATCATACTAGCCCTCTTTGGTTTTCAGGTGGCCATGGCCATTACCTCATGTAAAAAGGTAGAAACCGAACCACGCGATTGGATTCAGGCCGATCTAGTTTGGGACGATCAGGATAAAAATGGAACCGTTGCAGGTTTTTTCTTAAACAGCGTGTATAATTATATTCCAGGTGGCTTCAACAGGATAGATGGTGATTTTTTAGATGCTGCCTCGGGTGACGCCATTCCATCAAGAAACAATACCCAGGTAGAGTATTTTACAAACGGAAGGATCAGCACACTTAACAATCCAGATCCTTATTGGGGCAACAGTTACTATGGTATTAGAGCGGCGAATATTTTTCTGGCGAATATCAATGTAGTACCTATTGCAGCATTAACCAAACAATATTGGAGAGCAGAAGCACGATACATCAGGGCATTATTGTATTTCGAACTGTTGAAAAGGTATGGCGGTGTGCCCTTGATTGGCGATAAGGTTTTCACTCTTGAGGACAATCTCGAAATACCTAGAAACACTTTTACAGAATGTATGAATTATATCATTAGTGAGTGTGATGCTGTTAAAGATAGTTTAAGGTTAGAAACCGGTGCAAATTATACAACTTCCGACTGGGGAAGGATTCCGAAAGGGGCAGCAATTGCTTTAAAATGCAGGGCTTATTTGTACGCTGCAAGTCCGTTGTATAATGGAGGAGGTGTAGAATCGAATGGTACCTTGAAAAACTTAACAGGGTATCCAACTGCTGACGCAAGTCGCTGGCAAAAAGTAATAGATGCCGCAGTAGAACTTAATGCATTAAATTATTACCAGTTACAGCCCGTATATAACAATGTTTTCCTTACTAATAAAAATACGGAGGTGATATTGAGTAAACAGGCCGCGGTAAATACAGGGATAGAAACTACCAATGCGCCATCGGGTTATGGAGCACCGGCTTTAAGTAACGGTAGAACAAGTCCAACAGCCGATTTGGTGAATGCATTTACCATGAGAAACGGCTTGCCTATTACTGATGCGGCATCAGGCTATAATCCTGCAGCACCTTATGCTAACCGAGATCTCAGGTTGGATTACACTATCTTTTACAATGGCGTAAACTGGTTAAATAGAGGAGTGCAAACTTATGAAGGCGGTTTGGATAAACCAGGTGGAACAACCATACAAACACGCACAGGTTATTATATGCGCAAGTTTATGGGGAATTTTGCCACCAATAGTACTTATACCAATCAATCGCACAATTTCATTCTTTTTAGGTATGCCGAAATCATCCTGAACTATGCAGAAGCTTTAAATGAGGTTGGCCGAACAGAAGATGCTGTTAAGCAGATTATTCTTTTACGTACCAGGGCTGGTATCACTGCAGGAGCAAATACCCGCTATGGTATTCCAACAGGGATTTCTGCAGATGACATGAGAATACTGATTAGAAACGAAAGAAGGGTAGAGCTGGCTTTCGAAGAACACCGTTTTTGGGATATCCGCAGATGGAAAATCGCACCAAGTGTGCTAAATGGTACTTTAAGTGGCACCAGGATTACCAAAAATGCGAATAATACATTCACTTACGAAAATGTTCCGGCAGTAACATCAATTTTTACCAATAAACTCTACCACATGCCTGTGCCTTATGCCGAGACAACCAAAAATAGTCAGTTGCTTCAAAACGAAGGTTGGTAAACAGTTCAGTGCAAAATCCAATATAAGATCATAACATGAAATATATATATCAATATTTACTGGTGTTGTTTGTACTTTTAACCTCCAATTTGGTTATGGCACAGAACCAGGTCGTATCCGGTACTGTTAGCGATGCTACAGGCCCATTGTAGGCGCTTCTGTAAAAGAGAAAGGTTTGGCAACTAATGGGGTGGTTACCGATGGAAAGGGAAATTATACCCTTCGTTTAAAAGGAAGTAGTGGCATCATCGTGGTTTCTTTTGTAGGTGCAATTCCAAAAGAGGTTGTAGTTGGCAATAGAAAAACCGTTAATGTTCAGTTGGAGGATGATGTGCAGGGCTTAGAGCAGGTAGTGGTTATCGGGTACGGTAAACAGAAAAAAATAACCCTCACCGGATCTATGAGTACCATTACAGGTGCAGATATCCGTCAGAATCCATCTGCCAGTTTACAAAATACATTGGTGGGCAGGTTACCGGGTTTCTTCTCTCAACAACGTTCTGGTGCGCCTGGTTCCGATGGAGCTACATTTTTTATTCGAGGGATAAGCTCATACAATGGCGGTTCTACTACACCTTTGATCATCGTTGATGACATTGAATACAGTCCTGAACAGTTTGCCGCAATTGATGCAAATGAAGTAGAAAACATCAGTATACTTAAAGATGCTGCAACTACTGCAATTTACGGTATTAAAGGTGCAAATGGTGTAGTAGTGGTTACCACGAGAAGAGGTAAGTTGGGAATACCACAGATTACTTTCAGAAGTGAGTATAGTGTAATGCAACCTACGGTTATGCCAAAATTTTTAGATGCTTACGAATCTGCAAAATTGTATAACCAGGCCAGGGCAAATGACGGGCTTGCACCAAGGTTTACTGAAACAGACCTGCAAAAATACCAGGATGGATCTGATCCATACGGACATCCGAACAATGATTGGAAAAAGATTCTCTTCAAAGATTTCAGCAGTCAGATAAAAGGTAATTTCGATATCTCTGGAGGTACCGAAAAAGTAAAATATTTTGTTTCCGCAGGTTTTCTCTATCAAGATGGGATGTTGCGCAATTATGGCGAGGAACAGGGCGTAAATTCAAATTTTTATTATAATCGCTATAATTACCGTTCAAATCTCGATATCAAAGCGACCAATACAATGGATATCAGAATCGATTTATATGGTAACCTGGGGGTAACTAATACCAATAACATCGGTAGTGCCTTTGGTTATAACGATATCTTTTACGATTATGTAAGTTTCGCTTCGTTAGCCCCATTCAATTATCCAGTTTACAATCCTGATGGAACTTTTGGTTATAGCAAATGGCAACGGGATGAAAATCCAAACTACAATCAGAATAATATTGTTGGAAGGATTACTCACTATGGTTATAATCGTAAATATGGCAACAACATGAATCTGGTTGCCAATGTGAACCAGAAATTGGATTTCATTACCAAAGGCTTATCGATAAAGGGAGTGCTCTCGTATGCGAGTACATATGATTATACCAGAAGTATGACAAGAGATCAGTTCCCATCCTTTATTTACAATTCAGATAACAACACTTACGAGCCAAGAGATCCGAATATTTACCGTGTTAGAAGATATTTTATTGGTTACAACGCTGGTAGTACCATTAGAAACTTAACTACTCAGGCCATTTTAAGTTATGATAGGAGCTTTGGTAGCCACCACGTTTATGGAACAGCATTAACCAATATCAATACCGTAATTAAATACAATGATAATGCTGTATATAACTTTGTTCCTAATAATTTTAAAGGTTATACGGGACGGGTAGGCTACGATTATGCAGATAAATATTTATTTCAATTTAATGCCGCCTATAATGGTTCAGATCGCTTTGTAAGTAAGAAAAAGTATGGGTTTTTCCCTGCTGCATCTGCAGGATGGGTGGTGTCGAATGAGGAATTCTGGAAGGATAACGTAAAATTTGTCGATTTCTTAAAGTTTAGGGGCTCATATGGTATAGTAGGTAATGATCGTATAGGAGATGGTTTTAACTATTATTATCAGCAAAACTATAGTGGTGGTAATAATGCATCATTTGGCTATTCAGATAATACACAGACTGGTCTTGTGGAAGGTACCTTGGGTAATGATGATGTTACCTGGGAAAAGGAAAAAAAAGTAGATGTAGCCATGGAATTTGGCTTGCTTGGAAGTAAAATCACAGGTTCAATAGATTTATTCCACAATGTGAGAAGTGATATTTTAACTTCAAGAGGAACGGTTTCATCAATTTTTGGTGTTGGCCTGCCTCCGGTAAATCTGGGTAAAGTACAAAATCAGGGTGGTGAGATCGAGATCAGTTATAGAGATAAGATCGGCAATGTCGATTTTTCTGTAAGGGCAAATTACTCGCTGGCCAAAAATAAGATTCTTTACCGCGACGAACCTACTCCTGCTTATCCTTACCAAGCATTTACAGGTAACAGTATTGGCCAGATCTTAACCTATCAATGGATTGGTTTTTATACCTCTGCTGCTGATATTGCTTCAAGTCCAGTTCCACAAACTACACCAAGAATCGGTGATTTAAAATATGCCGATTTAAACGGTGATGGTAAAATTGATGGTTATGATATGTCAATAAACGGAAACCCTAATCTACCGAACACAAATTATGGCCTGGAACTTCGCACCAATTATAAAAACTTCGGTTTAAGTTTGTTATTCCAGGCAGCTACGAACTTTAACGTACGCGGGGTAGCAGAAGCCATTCAGGCATTCGCTTCTAACCTTACATCGATCCACCAAAACTCGTGGACACCGGCCCTTGGCGATGCAGCACAATATCCGCTGCTTTCTTTAAGCCCGGGTTTAAGTAGTCCTTCTGCTTATCCATCAACATTCTGGCTGGTTTCAGGAAATTATCTTCGATTAAAGAACGCAGAGTTCAGTTACAATTTTCCTCAAAAGCTTACCGAAAGATTAAAAGTGCAGAGCATCCGTACCTATATCAATGGTTATAATCTCCTTACTTGGTCTAGCCTAGATAAACGCTATCAATTTGATCCAGAGTCAAACTCAGGGCAGGATAGGATTAAATATCCACCGCAAAAAATGATCAATTTAGGTTTAAGTGTTACATTTTGATAATTAATTGACATGAAAAGAATAATATTAATGATATGTGTATGTGCTTCAATTGTGGCATGTAAAAAAAACAGTGATTTTTTAGATAGTAAAGCTGATACGGGTGAAACAGAAGCTACGGTATTTTCGGATAGTTTAAAATCTATGCGTTTTCTTACCCAGATTTATAGTTCGGCATCCTATAGCTTTGCAAAAGGCCGCTTTAGTAGCCATGGCAATACCGAAATGGCTACCGATGATGCAGAATACGCATATTCAGGACCAACGCAAAATGCCGTGATTATGTATAACGGAACACTTTCGCCCACTAATTTTTGGAGTGGCGGCGGCTTGCCCGATTTTTGGACTACCCCTTACACAAATATCCGTAGAGTAAATCTAATGTTGTCTAAACTACCGATTATTCCACTTTCTGAAGCCAAAAAGAAACGCATTACTGGCGAATTGAGGTTTTTACGGGCATGGTATTACCATTTATTATTGATCAATTTTGGCGGAATTCCACTTGAAGGCGATAATGTTTATGGCATTACCGATGTGATCGATCTTCCACGTTCAACATTTGAAGAATCGGTTAATTATATCACTGCCGAACTGGATGCGGCTGCAAATATTTTACCCGTTACCACTGATTATGCTGAGCAGGATTATGGTAGAGTAACTAAAGGCGCATGTTTAGCCTTGAAATCGAGAGTTTTATTATATGGGGCTAGTCCATTGTTTAATGGTGGAGCCATTTCGCAGGCCTCAGCCGCAGTAAAACCAGTTGTTAGTTATCCAAGTTATAGCGTGGCGCGTTGGCAAAAAGCAGCCGATGCGGCAGAAGCATTAATTAATACTGGTACTTACAGTTTGTTCGAAGACAATACAACCGCACCAGGTTATGGTTTTTACAATGTGTTTTTGAAGAGGGTTAATTCGGAGTATATTTTTACATTTAATAGGCCCTCTAACCGCGATTTCGAAGGGTATTATAATCCACCTTCAAGGGGAGGCGCAAAAAACTCTACACCAACCCAACAACTGGCTGCAGCTTTCCCAATGAAAAATGGAAAAGCAATTACGGATCCTACATCTGGATATGATGCCACAAATCCTTATGCAAACCGCGATCCAAGATTTGGCTATTCCATTATTTTTAATCAGTCACTATATTACAGCACTACAACGAGTACCAAAATTCCGGTAAATACCTATAATGGAGCTGCAACCGACGGTTATACTTCGAACGGAACAGGACCAACCACTACAGGTTATTATGCCCGCAAAATGTGCGATGAAAACATTTCAAGTAACAGTTCTTTCAATACCGAAAGAGGCTGGCCACTGATTCGCTATGCAGAAATTTTGTTGAATTATGCCGAAGCCATTAACGAAACTGGGCAAACAGCATTGGCTTATCCAAAACTGGTAGCCATCCGTAAAAGAGCAGGTATTACTGCAGGTGCCGATAATTTATATGGTTTAAAAGCCAACATGACCGTTGATGAGATGAGAGCGGTAATACAGAACGAACGCCGCATTGAACTGATGAACGAAGATCACCGCTGGAACGACATTAGAAGATGGAAAATCGCAGTGGATGTAAACAATGGCTATAATAAAGCGATTAACATTACAAAAACGGGCAACGTGTACACTTATCAGGTGGTAAATACCATCCGCATGCACGTTTTTAATCCTCAACATTATTTAATGCCGATTCCACAATCGGAAGTTTCCAAAATGCCTTCAATGTTGCAGAATCCTGGCTATTAATTTAATATGGTTAGTGGATCGGGTCGCCATAATTGACGGCCCGATTTTTTTATGGTCTCGAATGTTCCAATATGCCTATTTTTATTAAATTGAAATCTTAGTGTAAAAATTTCCAATGCAAAATAAAATCAAGCTTTTTGTTCTTTTATTATCAGTTGCTTCTATATCTTCCTGCACCATTAATAAGGAACAGAATTTTTCGAATGCCTATGTTAAGGAAGGTTATAAACTGGTTTGGAGTGATGAATTTAATAAAGATGGTGCTCCCGATCCAGCCAATTGGGATTATGAGAAAGGTTTTGTCCGTAACGAAGAGCTGCAATGGTATCAACCAGAAAATGCTTTCTGCAAAGATGGTAAATTGATTATTGAAGCTAGAAAAGAAGTAAAACCTAATCCGCTATATGTAGAAGGGAGTAAAGATTGGCGTAAAAAAACTCAAAATATCGAATATACCTCGGCATGTATCATCACTAAAGGTTTACAGAGCTGGCAATATGGGCGATTTGAGATGAGAGGAAAAATTGATATCTCGGATGGGCTCTGGCCTGCATTTTGGACACTGGGTGTAAAAGGCCGCTGGCCTGCAAATGGGGAAATCGATATTATGGAATACTACCAGGGAAAATTATTGGCCAATATCGCAAGTTTAGGACCCGATAAAAAGGCAAAATGGTTTAGTAATACAAAACCTGTAGCCGGATTGGGCGGTAAAAAATGGGCAGCTGAATTTCATGTATGGCGCATGGATTGGGATGAGAAAGCTATTAGTCTGTTTGTTGATGGAATGCTCTTGAATAAAACCAATTTAAGCGACCTTAAAAATGATGATGGTTTAGATTTTCATCCTTTTAAACAAAAACATTACATCTTGTTCGATCTGGCTATGGGTGGCATGAACGGTGGACCATTAAATAATACTAAATTCCCTAATAGGATGGAGATAGATTACGTTAGAGTATACCAGAAATAGATTTTAGATTTCACAGGTTTTTAAACGGCAGCCCACAATGAGGCCCATTAAAAACAATATTGACACCTGTGAGGTCTTGAAAATAGAAAGAGCCATGGTTTAATTTTCATGGCTCTTTCTATTGTATTTTTTTTAAGCATTAATTCTGAACTTTTATTTCAGTTCTTCTGTTCAGTATTCTACCTTCTTCGCTGGCATTGCTGCTAATAGGTTCTTTTTCGCCATGGCCAACAACTGTGAAATTATTTCCGTTTAAGCCGGCGTTTATAAAGTACGATTTTACTGCGTTTGCACGATCAACAGAAAGTTGCATGTTGTGCTCTGGTGTACCTTCGGCAGATGAGTGGCCATTAAGGATAAATTTTGTGTTTGGCGATTTTTTCATTTCTGTAACGGCCTTATCCAGGATAGAGAATGATGATGTTTTAAGTACAAATGAATTAAACTCGAATTGAATATTATCTAAGTTAAAATTGGGCTTTTCTGCTGGAGCAGGAGCTTCTTCTTTCTCTGGTGCTGGCGCTGGTTTTTTCTCTTCTACCGGTGGCGCTGGTTTTTCAACAGGTGCTGGAGTAGGTTTTGCTACCAGTTTTTTTGTTTTACAAGAGTACATCGTAAGGGTAAACAAAGCTAGGAACGTAGTAAATAAAAGGTTTTTGATAATGTTCATGTTTAAGATTAATTTAAGTTTATCGTGTGTTTGTTGCCCAAACATACTAATAAATGATTTACAGCTATAACGATGTTTTTTTTAAGAACTTATGTTTATCCTCTTAATCCCCAAAATTTAATAAACATTTTCTGAAGCGGTTTTACCTTATGGTAATGATGAACAGTATTCTTTTCCATAAGTCTGGACATAGAAATTTAATCAGTTTACGATACAAACTGATTAAATAAATTGATCTGGAAAAAAATGATTAGGCCTTTAAATTTGGCATTAAGTTTAAGAATGCCTGCGAATTAGCATTGTATTTCTTTTTATCTAATTTAAAATAGAATGCTCCCTTTTTAGAGCCTGTTCTATCTTTTTCGGCCAGTTTAATTAATAATCCCGTTGAAGTAATTTTTCGACTGAAATTTCTGGTATCGATTTTAGTATCGTTTACCTCCTCAAAAAGAATATGCAACTGTGGAATTGTAAATTTTTTAGGCAGCATCTCGAACAAAATAGGATGGAGGGCAGCTTTATATCTTAGTTTTTTTCGTGCATCAGCAACCATTTGGTTATGGTCGAAAATAAGTTTCGGCTTATCATTGATCAAAAACCATTCGGCCTTATAGTCGTCGTTTAACTGTGCCTCGTATTTGTGTATGTCAATAAGGGCAAAATATCCAACAGAAAGTGTTCTTTCAATTGGGTCGCGGCCAGGTTCTCCATAAATCTGCATCTGCTCCAGGTAAACGCCCTCTAAACCTGTCATTTTTTTGAGCACCCTATTTGCCGCATCATCCGGGCTTTCATCAGCGCCTACAAAGCCTCCCATTAAACTCCATTTGTTTATTTCGGGTTCTAAACCCCGCTTAACCAATAGAATTTTAAGGTGTTCACCATCAAATCCAAACACTATACAATCAACAGCAACAAGATAATGCGGTTGCCTGGAATATTCAATCATTTTTTATCAAGATTTTAATGGGCTTAATATGTTCAAATTTTCACGAAAATAAAAATTATTATTAATTGTCGTTTTGACAATTAATAATAATTTTATAATTTGGCGCATTGGATAGGTTAAGCCATGTGGCTTCCTTTTTCTAACCAATTGAAAACATAAAATGAACCAAACATTCGAATTAGACAGTAACCCACATACCAGGCTTAACATATTAACCGGCGAGTGGGTTTTGGTATCACCACACCGCACTAAAAGGCCATGGCAAGGCAAGGTTGAAGACATCACACCAGATAACCGCCCCGAATATGATCCTAAATGTTATTTATGCCCTGGAAATGGTAGGGCAGATGGCGACAGTAACCCGGAATATACCGATAGCTTTGTTTTTAACAACGATTTTGCTGCTTTGTTGCAAGATACACCAGCTGGTGAAATGAATGAAGGTGATTTATTGGTAGCCAACAACCAGCGTGGTCTTTGTAGAGTAATCAGCTTTAGTCCTAAACATAATCTAACTCTTCCCGAAATGAGTGTAGAGGCCATAACAGCTGTGGTTAACGTTTGGCAGAATGAATTTAATAGCCTGGCGGAAAACGACTGGATCAAATACATTCAGATTTTCGAGAATAAGGGCGAAATAATGGGCTGTAGCAACCCGCATCCGCATGGACAAATCTGGTCGCAGGGCGATATTCCTTTAGAAATTGCCAAAGAAACCGAACGCCAGAAAACTTACTATGCCATTCATAGAAGAAGTTTACTTGCCGATTATTTAAAGCTGGAGCAAAAGAAAAATGAGCGCATTATATTTGAAAACGATCATTTTGCAGTGCTTGTGCCTTTTTGGGCAGTTTGGCCATACGAAACCATGATTATCAGCAAACGCCATGTAAATAGCATTAAATTGTTTACAGCGGCGGAAAAGAAATCGCTGGCAGAAGCCATTAAAATACTCACCACAAAATACGATAACCTGTTCGAAACCTCATTCCCATACTCTGCAGGTATGCATCAGGCACCGGTAAACAATAGTTATTACCCTGAATGGCATTGGCACATGCATTTTTATCCACCATTATTGCGCTCGGCATCAGTTAAAAAATTTATGGTGGGTTACGAGATGCTGGCTAACCCTCAGCGTGATATCACTCCCGAGTTTGCGGCAAACCGCCTGAAAGAAATGTCTACTATACACTATAAAACCAGCAAGGCTGAAGACTAAAATTATTAAACAATGAATGCACAACATTTTAAAAGTACGTTTAAAAGACTTTTTAATGCCGAACCTATTTTGGTCCGTTCGCCAGGAAGGATTAATATTATTGGCGAACATACCGATTACAATGGTGGTTTTGTAATGCCTGCCGCCATTGATAAGGCCATTTACGTGGCCATATCAAAAAGAGAAGATGATGAAATTCATTTGTTTTCAGAGAGTTATCAGCAGTTTGATATCTCATCGATAAAAAGCTTAAGCAAATCAGAAAATAGTTGGGCAAACTACATTTTAGGTGTGGCCGATCAGTTAAAAGAAAGAGGCTATCAATTGGGAGGCTTTAACTTTTATATCGATGGCGACGTGCCTTTAGGTGCAGGTTTATCATCATCAGCAGCTGTAGAGTGTGCAACGGGTTTTGCACTCGATCAGCTTTTTTCGCTTGAAGTTTCCAAAATGGATCTTGCTTTAATTGCCCAAAAGGCTGAACAGACTTTTGCTGGTGTTAACTGTGGTATCATGGATCAGTTTGCCTCTGTATTTGGCAAGAAAGATCAGGCCATCATGCTTGATTGCCGATCGATGAAACACATTTATATCCCTTTAAAATTAGATGGTTACAAACTGTTGCTTTTAAATACGAATATAAAGCACGCCCTTGCAGATTCGGCTTATAATAAAAGAAGAGCCCAATGCGAGCAAGGTGTAGCCTGGGTAAAAGAACATTACCCTAACGTAAATACATTACGCGATATAGATCTAAGTATGTTAGAAGTTTATGTTAAGCCAAAAGATGAAGATGTATTCGCAAAATGCAGTTTTGTAGTGAAAGAAATCGGGCGTTTACTTACAGCGGCAGAACAACTTGAAAACGGCAATCTGCAAGGTTTAGGAAATTTGATGTTCGAAACACACGAAGGTTTAAGTAAAGATTATGAAGTTAGTTGCAAAGAATTGGATTTCTTGGTTGAAGCGGTTAAACCACTAGACTACGTACTGGGTGCCAGAATGATGGGCGGTGGTTTTGGTGGTTGTACCATCAATATTGTTAAAGAAGAAAAAATTGCAGACTTAATTGAAGCGTTATCTTCAAAATATTTATTGCAGTTCGGCCTCAAGCTTGATTCTTACACTGTTCAAACCGATAACGGAACCAGTTTATTCAATTAAAATTTAAACAATCCAAGGTATACTAACCAAATAAATCAATGAAAAACAATTTATTAGACGCGAAGGATTACATTGTATTTGCAATTTACTTCGTTATTGTGGCCGCTTATGGGCTTTACATTTACAACAAGAAAAAATCAGAATCTACCGGTTCTAAAGATTATTTTCTTGCCGAAGGCTCTTTAACCTGGTGGGCCATCGGTGCATCTTTAATTGCATCAAACATTTCTGCTGAGCAGTTTATTGGTATGAGTGGATCAGGCTTTAAAATGGGATTGGCCATTGCAACCTACGAATGGATGGGTGCACTTACACTGGTAGTGGTCGCTGTATTTTTCATTCCCGTTTACTTGAAAAACAAAATTGCTACAATGCCGCAATTTTTGCATCAGCGTTATAACGGAACAGTTGCTATGATTATGGCAGTTTTCTGGTTATTGTTATATGTTGTGGTTAACCTAACTTCTATTCTTTATTTAGGTGCTTTAGCGGTGAGTAGCATTTCTGGTTTCGATCTGCAGTTCTGTATGTATGCCATTGCAATTTTTGCTATTATCATTACCCTAGGCGGAATGAAAGTAATCGGGTATACGGATGTAATCCAGGTATTTTTCTTGATTTTAGGTGGTTTGGCTACAACTTATCTGGCTTTAAATCTGGTTTCTACACATTATGGTACAAGTGGTGTATTTGAAGGTTATAGTTTAATGACCTCTAAGGCATCGGAGCATTTCCACATGATTTTCAAGCCAGATAACGAAAATTACATCAATTTGCCAGGTTTAAGTGTATTAATTGGCGGTATGTGGATCGTAAACCTAAACTATTGGGGCTGTAACCAGTACATCACACAACGTGCTCTGGGGGCCAATTTAGAAACTGCCCGTGGCGGTATTCTTTTTGCGGCTTTCTTAAAACTGCTAATGCCAATCATTGTGGTATTGCCTGGTATTGCCGCTTATGTGTTATATAAAGATGGTGCATTCCAATCTGAAATGATTCAAGGTGGTTCTGTTAATCCTGATCGTGCTTACCCTGTATTGTTAAACTTGCTTCCTGCCGGATTAAAAGGTCTTTCATTCGCGGCATTAACCGCTGCGGTTGTGGCATCTTTAGCCGGTAAAGCAAATAGTATTGCTACCATTTTTACTTTGGATATTTACAAAAAAGTATTAAATGTTGAGGCATCAGAAAAAAACCTGGTAATGACTGGTAAAATTTCTATTGTTGTTGCCATGTTCATGGGTGTAGTAATTGCACCATTATTGGGTATCGATAAAAAAGGTGGTTTTGAATATATTCAAGAATATACCGGTTTTGTATCTCCTGGTATTTTTGCCATGTTTATTTTAGGTTTCTTCTGGAAAAGAACCACTTCAAGTGCCGCACTATTTGCGACGATTGGTGGTTTCGGTTTGTCAGTTTTACTTAAATTCTTACCTATAATAGCCGATCTTTCCTGGTTGTCGGGAATGGGTTTCTCTGTTAAAAACGCAGATGGGGTGTACGAAATTCCATTTTTAGATCGTATGGGCTTTGTATTTGTATTCTGTATCCTTGGTATGGTGATCATCAGCTTAGCGAGCGATAAAGTTAAAGCAGAAGCTAAAGGATTGGCTATCGATGCTAAAATGTTTAAAACTACTACCAGTTTCGCAGTAGGCGCTTTAATTATTATTGGCTTATTGGTTGCACTTTACAGTGTATATTGGTAAAGAATAAGTTATAGTAATGAAAAGGGGGATAAAATCTGACGATTTCATCCCCCTTTTCATTTAAATGCGATTGCTTTTAAAATTTAGACTCTGAATCTTTATGTCTTAATTCCTTAATGCTAAAACTGTTATGCTGATCTGTAGCGAAGCGGAAAGCTACGAAGTAAACCGAGTCTTAAGCGAGCTCACCGAAAGTAATTTATTTCAGCATCTTTCTATAAATTATTAGAATTGATTGCCTGCTACTAATCCTCCTCTGTTGCCAGCTTTTTCACCAACCAAGGTAAAGTCAGCCCTTGTCCAATTAAGGTAAACAACACCACTACAACTGATATAAATATAATCGCATTTCGCTGTGGAAACGCACTTCCATCAGATAAGGTGGCCGGTAACCCAATAGCAATGGCCAGCGAAACAATACCTCTCATGCCCGACCAGCTGATAATCAAACTGTTCTTGAAATCCAGCAATGCGCCCTCTGTAATACGGTGCTTCCCTTTCTGAAAAGCTTTTTGAAGATTAAATTTTTGTAAGAAAACACGTGCCATCCGCAATAGTAAAGCTATAATGGTAATCACCAGTGAATAACCGATATAAGGTAGAATATCGGTACCGCTAATGTTTTTGTATACATAAGGAAACTGTAAGCCAATTAATATGAAAATTAGTCCATTCAATAAAAAGATAATAATATCCCAGATGTTTTTAGACTGGTTTTTAAGCTGCTCCGGAAATACCTTGTTGCTAAACCTGGATATTCCCAGCCCTAAGATAACAACTGCAATAACCCCTGAAACATGTACTTGTTCTGCAATTAAATAGGTAACAAAAGGCATTAACAATATAAAGCTAATGGTTGCCAGGCGGTTATTATGAATCCGCTTAATAATAAATGCTAAAATTTTCGACATCACCATGCCGGTTAAGAATCCGCCAGCCATTAAAAGGACAAATTCGAGAGATGCCTTCCAAAATACGAAGGCTGTTCCAGTTACTGCGGCAACCGCAAAACGATAAGCTACCAGCGCAGAAGCATCGTTAACTAAACTTTCACCCTCCAAAATGGTGTTGGTTTTGTGAGATAAACCCAGTCCCTTAGTAATACTCATAGCAGCAACCGCGTCAGTAGCAGAAAGAATTGCACCTAACACAAAAGATACCGGCCAACTCATCCCTGGAATTATATAGTGGGCAACTACAGCAATGCCAATAGCGGTGATAAAAACCAACGTAATGGCTAGGGTTAATATGGTGTTAATATTTGTTTTAAATTCTTTAAACGAGATATTAAAGGCAGCATCGTAAAGCAATGGCGGTAGGAATATCAAAAATATAATTTCGGGATTAATATCAATTGGCGGTAAAGAAGGTATAAAACCTACTGCAATTCCAGCTATAATCAAAAGGATAGGATAGGGGATTTTAATTCGGTCTGCAATAGCAGAAAGGCCAATCATCACCGCTAAAATAAATATTACAATGGCATAATTTTCCATATCTGTAAATGCGTTTTTAATAAATGTGGAAACACTTATTTGCAAAATATATGTTTAGAACCGAATTAAAAAGCTCCTAATTGAACTAAACTGGTTAACGAAATAAAAGGATAAATAATCCTCCTAGAATAAAGAAGAAACTTTAATTAATGCTGAAATGAAATGAGGAAATATCGTTGATGTGAAAACTACCGTTGTAACCTAGGTCTTTTACTTTTAAAAGCTGGGTTGGCTTTTGGCTTTGTTGTTTTAGCCCCACTTTCCTCTTCCGATATCTTAACAGTAATTATATTACCTTTAAATGTTTCGCCATTTAAGGTTGATACGATGTTTTTGGCATCAGGAAGACTATAAATTTCCAGAAAAGCATAGCCTTTACATTTGCCAGTAGCCCTGTCGCGAACAATTTTAATTGTTTCTACCCTGCCATGCAGGCTAACCAATATTGCCAAATCCATCTCTTGGATATTGTCAGGAAGGCCACCTATGAAAATCTTAACCATTAATTCTTTAATTTGAGCGAACATTTGGATTAAATCCAGAACTGTTCTTTTAGACCTGCAAAATAAGCAAAATGATATTGTTACCCAAACTAATTAGCTGAATTTTGCTTCATTTTTTATCATAAATTTGTGAAGAGCAGATATATATATTGATGTTAACAGTCAGAAAATGTACATTCGCTTTCTAATCATCCAAAAATAGTTAAAATATGAGCATTCACAGGTTAAGATCTATACTTCTCATCGTATTATTACTTTTCACATCTCAGTTTATTCAGGCTAAAATTTTATTGCCCTCGGTTTTTGGCAATAACATGGTTTTACAGCAAAAAACCAATGCAGCCATTTGGGGCCAAGCAGACGCTGGTAAAGCAGTTAAAGTAACGGTTTCGTGGAATAAAATTAACTATGGTGCTATTGCAGATGCCAATGGTAATTGGAAAATTAAAGTAGCAACACCAGGTTACGGAGGACCATATACCATCACCATATCTGATGGAGAGTTATTGGTGCTTAACAATATATTAATTGGCGATGTATGGATATGTTCTGGGCAGTCGAATATGGAAATGCCGCTGGCAGGCTGGGGCAAAATCCTAAACTACGAAAAAGAAATTGCCGAAGCTAAATTTCCAGATATCCGTTTATTGCAGGTAGATCATGTTACCAGCAATTCACCTATTAATGATGCCAAGGTAGCAAATGATGGCTGGCAGGAATGCAGCCCGAAATATATAGCCGGGTTTTCTTCCACCGCATATTTCTTCGCACGCGAAGTGTACGAGAAAACCAAAATCCCTATCGGCCTGATTCATACTTCATGGGGCGGAACAATTGCTGAAGCCTGGACCAGCGCCGAATCATTAAAAAAAATGGCAGATTTCTCTGCTGCAGTTGATAAGTTTCAGAAATCAGCTAAAAATCCCTCAACAGTTTCTTACGAAGAACGTTTGCAGAACTGGACTAAAATGACCATGGATAAAGATTCTGGTAATCTTGATGGACAAATGAAATGGGCGCTAACAGAAAGTGCTGATTGGAAAAATATGACTTTGCCAACCCTTTGGGAGGACGCAGCACTTAAAAACCTCGATGGTGTGGTTTGGTTTACAAAAAAGATCACGATTCCAGAAAACTGGAAAATAAATGAAGCAAAGCTTAATTTGGGCACTATTGACGATAACGACATTACTTTTATAAACGGGGTAAAAGTTGGCGAGACGGTAGGGTATAATATTGGAAGAACATATGGAATACCCGCTAATTTGCTCAAAGTGGGAGAAAATGTGATCACTGTGAGGGTTTTTGATAGTGGGGGCGGGGGCGGCTTATATGGCGACCCTAAAGAGTTAAATTTAACAAATGGTTCTACCGAGAAAATTTCATTGGCTGGTGAATGGAAATATAAAATAGGCTTGGATTTTAAAAATATCGAGCCAAAGCCCTTTGAAGAAAATGGTCCCAACCGCCCAACAGTTTTATACAATGCCATGATTCACCCTTACCAACAATTTTCGATTAAAGGGGCTATTTGGTATCAAGGAGAAGCTAATGCCGATAGGGCCTACCAATACCGCGAGTTGTTCCCAACAATGATCAAAGATTGGCGTCAGAAGTGGGCACAGGGCGATTTTCCTTTCTATTATGTTCAATTGGCTAATTTTATGCAGGTTGATAATGTGCCTGTAGAATCTGCATGGGCAGAGCTTAGGGAGGCACAGCAAAAAACACTTGCTTTGCCAAATACAGGCATGGCAACCATTATTGATATTGGCGATGCAAAAGATATCCACCCAAAAAATAAACAAGAGGTAGGCAGAAGATTGGCATTAATAGCCCTGGCTAAAACATATGGCCAAAAAGTAAATTACTCAGGCCCTGTTTATCAATCAAGTAAAATTGAAGGAAAACAGATTCTTTTAACGTTTGGCAATAGCCAAAATGGATTAAAAGCTGCAGATGGTGCAGCGTTAACAGGTTTTGCCATCGCGGGAGCAGATAAGAAATTTTATTGGGCCAAAGCAAGTATTCGGGGGAATCAGATTATCGTAAGTAGCGATCAGGTGGAAAACCCCGTTGCTGTTCGTTATGCATGGGGAAATAATCCTGTTTGTAACCTGGTTAGTAACGATGGCTTGCCAGCTTCACCATTCAGAACAGATACCTGGCTGGGCCTTACCTTTGGAAAGAAATAATCGATAAAAATTGTGCAATGTGTGTGCTTAAATCCGTGCAATGCAGGCAATATTTAAAGTAGCGTTATTTTTTGTGGCTTACTTTATATTTTTACTGGTTAACCGGAAATTATGCCAAATATCTTATCAGACCAGGAAACCATTCTCCTGATTGCTAACCTGGAAGAAAAATTATTAGATGGGTTTAAAAAAACAGACCTGAACACGCTCGATTTGTTGTTTGCCGATGGGATGCTTTTTCACGATCAGTACGGGAATGTGTTGGATAAAGAAATGGACATGGATGCCTACCGGACGGGTATGATAAAAATCACTAAAATCAATGTATCCAAACGGGAAATACGTGTTTTTGAATCTATTGTTATCGTTTCTGCAAGTCTTTTTATTAAAGGTAAATACGCCGATATTTTGCTGAATGGCAAATATCGATGGCTGAGGGTTTGGGGCAAAGTGAAAGAAGATTGGAAGGTAATTTCTGCCAGTTGTACAAGCATTTCAGTTTGAAATTTTTGTCTAAAAATAAGAACGGGGAATAACCAATGGCTATCCCCCGATTCTAAATTAACGCTCTCTGGATCTAATATAGAACTATTCTCAGTTTCCATCAAGAGCTGGTGGGCAAACAAAGGTTGATGCTTGCCTTGGCCCGTTAAAAATTGGAACATATTCCAACATTGGTGTAAACATGCTGCTTTTCAAACTGTATAATTTTTTTACCCTTCGGTTTGTTATGTCCATAGTTTTGGTTTGCACTAGCAATTTACGGTGTTTTTTTATTGTTTAAATCTGGATTACTAAATCGTTTTAATATTCATTCATATTTATTATTTTTATAAAATATTATCTAACCAATTGTCCTTTTATGAAAAGAATACCTGCCTTAATCTATTTTCTGGTTTCCTGTCTATCCATGCATACTTTGTGTGCCCAAAATTTAACTGACTTTAATAAAACGCCTTTAAAACAACATGTTTACGTGCAATTGCCAGTTGGTAGTATTAAAGCTAAAGGGTGGCTGCTAAAACAGTTAGAGCAACAAAGAGATGGTGCAACAGGAATGGCTGAAGAGTTGTATCCGGAAAAAGATAATTTGGGTAAAAATTCCGATTGGTTGGGCGGTGACGGAAATGGGTGGGAGCGGGTACCCTATTATGTTAAAGGTTTAGCCGCATTAGCCTATACCTTAGACGATCCAATGCTAAAAGCGAAAGCGCAAAAATATATCGATTGGACTTTAAACAATCAGCAAGCGAATGGATTGTTTGGTCCGCCAAAAATGAAAGATTGGTGGCCACGCATACCCATGTTGTATGCCCTGCAGAGTTATTATGAAGCTACAAATGATAAAAGGGTTATTCCGTTTCTATCAAAATATTTTAAATACGAGCTTAATAATCTCGATGCTGATCCATTAAAAGATTGGGCTAAAGCAAGAGCAGCCGATAATATGGAAATTGCCATTTGGCTTTACAATAAAACCGGCGAACAGGATTTATTAAAACTCGTAGAAAAGTTAAAACAACAGGCATACCCTTGGATTGATATTTATAGCAATAATGGATTTTACTTTTTTGGTGATGATTTTCAGCCTAAACATATGGTTAATGTGGCTCAGGCATTAAAATTCCCTGGAGTTTATGCGCAACTTGAAGATCACCCCTCTAATTTGGAAGCACTTTCTAAGGGCATAGCACATATTATGCACGATCATGGTCAGCCCCAAGGTTTAGGCTCTGGAACTGAGTTCCTGGCAGGTACAAGCAGTATTGAAGGGGTAGAAACCTGTACTGTGGTAGAATGGATGCAAAGTTTAGAAACAGCGGCAAAGGTTATTCATGATGCAAAAATTGGCGATCAATTGGAAAAAGTGGCTTTTAATGCTTTGCCTGCACAGTTTAGTCGAGATTTTAAAAACCATTCATATTATACACTACCCAATCAGGTTCAAAGTATTCATGGCGAGCAAGGCTTTAATCAAGATTATGCCACAGGTATCATTTCCAGTCCATATTCGGGTTTTGGCTGCTGCCGCTATAACATGCACATGGGTTGGCCTTATTTTGTAAAAAGTAGTGTAGTAGCTACTCCAGAGAAAGGTTTGGCTATAATTACCTATGGACCTATGGAAATAAAAACTGTTGTGGCCGAAAACAAAAAGATAAAAATCACTGAAGAAACCAATTATCCCTTCGAAGAACAGATCAGATTAAAAGTAGAACTTGCTGCTGCAACCTCCTTTCCGTTAATTTTAAGAATCCCAGCTTGGAGTATAAAGCCAAGTATTAAACTAAATGGAATTATATTAAAAGGAGTAAAAGCTGGAGAAATGTTTACCATCGCCCGCGAATGGAATAATCAGGACCAATTAGAACTGAATTTTCCAATGGAAATTACCACCCATGCCCAGGTAAACAATTCTATAAGTGTAGAACGTGGACCTATTGTTTATGCACTAGAAATTAAGGCGGTAAATAAGGTAACCAAAACGCATCCTGTTGCTGGTTTTACAGATTACGAAATCCACCCAGAATCGGCATGGAATTATGGTTTAATGATCGGTAAAAGTGGCTTAAACAATGCTAGCGTGCTAAAATCGAAAATGCCAGAAAACCCTTTTATTGCAGCAAGCGCACCGGTTAAAGTAAAGGTTCAGGCAAAAAAGATTCCATCGTGGGGCTTAGATTACAATAAACTGGCTGCTTTTGATGTGCCCTTTAGTCCAATTGTATCAGCTGAGAAACAGGAGGAAGTTATGTTGGTGCCATACGGATCTGAAAATATTCGCCTAAGCTGTTTCCCAGTAATCGGTGAGCCCAAAAAAATAAATAAAACTTTAGTTGAAAACTTTGATCGCGGAATGGCCCGCAATTGGGTTTTTTATGGAGGCGGCTGGTTTTGGAAAGATGGGCAGGTTAACGCGGCATCAAATTCAGGTTCTGGTGGTTATGGTATAAATGGATCTAAATATGTGGCTAATGGAACAGATTTTAAAGATTTTATTTATCAGGCAGATGTTAAAATCAATACTGCAGGCGATGCTGGTTTAATGTTCAGGGTTTCTAATCCAGCTATTGGCCCCGATGCTTACCAAGGCTATTATGTGGGATTAGATCAATTAAATGGGAACATATTATTAGGAAAAGCTAGCGGGCAAAAATGGACCGTCATAAGTTCAGGAAAATATCCTGTTGAAATGAACAAAATGTATACCTTAAAGATAGTGGCAAAGGGAGATAAATTTGACATTTTTATCAACGGATCAGCTCAGCCTGTTCTTTCAGCAACAGATAATCAATACACCTCTGGTAGTATAGGATTAAGAGCGTATAAAGCATTGGCAAGCTTCGATTCGGTAAAAATTAACGCCTTTTAACATCTGCTCAGGGCGATTTTAAACTTTACGGCAAGGAATTTGTTAACTATAGCAGTAATAAATAAAGTAAAATTATGAAATTATACAAATCAATTCCCATAATGCTCTTTACCCTTGCACTTGCTGCGGGTTGTGTAAGTAATAAGAAGTATGCCGAACTTCAGGATACTTATACTAAGTTAAGAGAAAGAAATCAGGAGCTAAGTAATAAATACCAGGATAGTCAGCGTGAACTTAGTGGAAGTACCAGTAGGGTTAAAAGTTTAGAAGAGCAGATTGCGTCAGAAAAGGCCAACGTAACGGCATTGCAAGAAGCTTTAAACAAATGTTTAAATTCTAGTAGTCAGGGAAATGTTAATATTTCGAAACTGGTTGATGAGATTAATAGTTCAAATAAATACATCAAACAACTGGTTAATGCCAAAAACAAAAGCGATTCGCTTAATATGGTGTTAACTAATAACTTAACACGATCGTTGAGCAGGGAAGAATTAGGTGACGTTGATGTACAAGTACTTAAGGGTGTAGTATACATCTCTTTAGCTGATAATATGTTATATAAATCGGGCAGCTATGAAGTTTCTGATAAAGCTGGTGAGACTTTAAGCAAAATTGCCAAAATTATTAAAGATTACGATACCTATGATGTGTTAATAGAAGGTAATACTGATAATGTGCCTATTGCTCAAACAAATATCCGTAACAACTGGGATTTAAGTGCCTTGCGTGCCTCGTCAGTAGTCCAGGTATTGCAAAACAAGTATGCTGTTGACCCTAAACGTTTAACTGCCGGTGGGCGTGGAGAATTTAATCCAATTGCTGATAATACTACGGCAGGAGGAAAGGCGAAAAACAGACGTACACAAATTATTATTACGCCTAAATTAGATCAGTTTATGGACCTGATCGGAAAAGCACCTGAGCAATCTCAAAAATAAAAGCATAAAATAATTAAACATATAAAGGGCTGGAATTAATTTTTCGAGCCCTTTTTTGTATAGAAAGCTTTCCTCTTGCTTTCTAATATTTGTTTATTCTGCCCGCGCTCCATTATGGGTTATGAGAAAACGGATAAGAAGATACCTTCGAACAGCAAAATATATTGCTTATAAAGAAACTTTAGTTAGTTTTAAAGAACATATTTGGACATTTTATCTTCTGTCTTGTCGGTTTTCTTATCTATTGTATTAATGCAGATTACAAAAATACTACATCCTCCAGGTGGGGCTACCGCACTTAGTGCCAATATAAGAGGCTAAAATCCAATCGCTAGGCTACCTTTATGTACTATGCCCCGTTTTATCTGGTGTCTTTATTTTGCTTCTGATGGCTATTATAATAAAAATAGCACAGCAATCGCACTTACCCTAACAATAAAAATGGTATAGGATTTGGCACCGTTACCGCAGATAAAAGAGCCGACCGTATTTAAATTTCAGCTCCATAAAAGGCTAAGAAATACTGATTTTTTTCTTTTGCTGGTTTAAATAAGCTGTGATCTGATTTAACATGATACTTCTTGTTGCCCTCACAGCAGATTTCAAAACTTCAGAACTTACACCTAAACGTTTAGCCCAGTAATTTCGGTCTGTTTCTTCAGATAATAAAATGATTTCTTCTTTGATATTCAGGGTTTGGGTGAGATTTTTCATAATTGTGATCATTAATTCAATTATTAGCACGCAGAAGCTCGATTTAGTTCTATAAAAATAGTTTTTTTTATTTGTAATAACAAGTTGTAAAACAGCTGATTAAAAAAAAATATTGTTTGTATTTCATTCACAAAGTATAACATCGAAAGCGTTTATTCTCTTAAATTAAATCGTTTTAGTAATAAAAAATGCAGATTCAGTAATTTGTAATTATTCAAAAAAATGATTTTATGTATTTTTAATTATACGTAAATTGACTATAATTGCTTGTTATTTATAAAAAAGTATTTTGTAATGGGCGATATGAGAAAGGGAGAAGTTACTCAGATTGACTTTGAATATGGACTAGGTATCATTATTGATGAAAATGGTCAAGATATTCACTTTCAATTAGATAATGTATCTGATCAAATTAATATAAATTCGAAAGTAATTTTTGAAATAGAATTAAACAAGAGCGGCTTAGTAGCAGTTAACGTTAAATTAGAAATGGAAGAAATAAAGGTCTAATTTCGCATACTTTAAGCAAGTGGTATTATTGATTATTTGAAGTAGGTAAGCTGAAATAAAAGGTAGAACCTTCCCCGAATTTACTTTTTGCCCAAATTTTTCCTTGATGCCTTTCAATTATTTCGGCACAAATGTACAGGCCAACTCCAAATCCTGCAATTGTTTTAGTATCAGGGCTCTCTACACGGTAAAAGCGATCGAAAAGTCTGGGCATATCATTTTCTCTAATGCCTATCCCTTCATCTTCTACACTCACAATGGCATAACCCTTTTGCATTTCGCATTTTATTGCAATTAATGAGTCTTTTTTTGAGTATTTGGCTGCGTTACCAATCAGGTTATTGATCACGTTACCAATTTTCTCTATATCGGCATTTACAATCATTTCTTCCGAACCAATTACCTGGATAAAATGGCTAGGTAAAACCATTCCATTTTCATCAGCTATAGTTTTAATTAAATCAACAAGATTAAAATTTGTTTTGTTCAGTAAAATTTTACCCGATTCTAACAAGGATACATTTAAAAAGCCATCAATCATTAACGACATTCTTTTTAATTGAACATTTATCTTATCGAGTATCTGGATGGGAAAATCATTATCAGTTTCTTTAAATTTATACTGTAAAAGTTGCACATAAGCGCTTAAAGATGTTAGTGGAGTTTTAAGCTCATGACTTACCATGCCGATAAAGTCATTTTTTCTAATTTCATCCTGTTTATGTTCCGTAATATCCAAAACAGCCCCTGCGATATAAACGGCTTTTCCATCTTCATTATAATAGGCTTTTCCTGCTGTTCTTAACCACTTGCTTTTAGCACTTATTCCATTCAAGTTAATTTGGTATTCGATGTTAAAAGCACTTCTGTGATGTAAGGCACGCCTGATACCACTGGTAAGATGACCAATGTCTTCCGGGCTTATCAATGATTTGGCTTCCTCAATGCCCAGCCTGTTATTTTCCAGTTCATAAATTTGTTGTGCCCTTTCTGATAAAAGTACCTGTTTACTTTCCAGATCGATATTCCATGAGCCCATTTCCGATGCATCCATGGCTATTTTTAAAATATCTTTAGCTTTAAGTAGTTCTTTTTTAAAGTTTACCTGCTCTGTAATATCTTTAATAATCACTAAAATTCTGGTTACTTCGTTTTTATCATTTTTTAAGGGCTCATAAAAAGCAATGAAATAACCATCAGAAACCGGTGTCGAAAGTTTTAATTCATTGATCGTTAAGGGCTGTTCATTTTTAAAAATATCTTTTACACGTTTTACAAGTGCTTGCTGTTTTTCGAGTTCAGGCCGTGCCTCTTCCTGGGAAATCCCGATAACCTCTTTTCTGCTTTTACCCCAAAGTTTTAATATGTTATCGTTTGCATACTCCGTAATAAGTTCCGGACCTTTTAATACACACATGCCTAAAGGTGCCTGCTCAAAAAATCCCCTAAAACGTGCTTCACTTTCTGAAAGTTCAAATAAAATATGTTCAAGGTCATTTTCATCTATTGGAATTTCCCTTAATGAACAGATGAGGTATTCAACCGGACGATCATTTTGTAATACTGGCGAAAATTCTAATTCCCATTTTACGTTGGGTGAGTTTGAATAGATGGGATGAATAACCAGCGTCTGCTTTGCCTTAAGCTCGCTTACTTTCTGAACTGTTTTAATCAGAATATTTTTTTCAGCATCAGATAATAGGTTTGGGATAATGTCGATATCATAGAATTTTAATTTTCCACCCACGCGCGCTATTAAAGCCTGATAAGCATCATTATGTTCTACCACCACTAATATTGGCTTTACTTTAAAAATGACTATTGGACTCTTAGAATGTTTTAACAGTGCTTTTAAGAATGGAGAGGCTAAATCTATCATAAATTTAAGTTGACACTTCCCAAATATAATTCTTAAACATTTAATCGCCAACCGATTTGTAAGGATATTATAATATTTATCATACAAAATAGTATAAATTATAATGGGATTGTTTTTTTGCTTGTGCATTGTTGTATTCCAGCATTGTTTTAGAGTCTTTAATCTGCTATCGTTAAAACATTTCAGGTAAAGTTTGATGAATTTGATTTTGTTTTATGTTATATCAAGATCAAAAAATTGTAAAGTCAAAAGCGTAAAATGCATAGTGAAAGTGTAAAGTGAGACCTTACTTGGCAATTACGACTAATTTGTAAGACAATTTGAGGCTGTTTTTTGTTAAAAAATTTGTCTTTTTAAGCTAAAAAAAAGTTTTTATGTATTTTTATTAAAAATTATTTATTTGATAATCAGTGTGTTGTGTTTGTTTTTTGAATTAAATATTTGATTTGAGCGATTTAACATTTCACACTTACATTTTTTTAAAAATTTATATATATTTGTTCTTACCCTTTCGAGGGTATGTTTTTCATAGGTAGATGTAGGGTCAGAACATTGTTCTGGCCCTTTTTTGTTTTAATGGATTTAGAAAAACTATTTTTGTGTTATGATGAAAAAGAAAGTGATTGTTGCAGTTACTGGTGCCAGCGGTTCTATTTATGCAAAGGTTTTATTCGATCGGTTATTAAAATTAAAAGATCAGATTGAGACCGTTGGTATAGTAATGAGCGATAACGCAAAGGCAGTGTGGCAATTCGAACTGGGAAACCAGGATTATAATCATTTTAAAGATTTTACCTTTTACAGTAAAAACGATTTTAATGCCCCTTTTGCATCGGGGTCGGCAAAATATGATACGATGATTATCATCCCATGTTCTATGGGAACTTTGGGTAGGGTAGCACATGGAATATCTAACGATTTGATTTCGAGGGCGGCTGATGTGGTGTTAAAGGAGCGTAGAAAATTAATAGCTGTAGTTAGGGATACCCCATTTAACCTGATTCACATTAACAATATGAAAACCGTAACTGAAGCGGGAGGAATCATCTGCCCAGCTAATCCGTCTTTTTACAGTTTGCCCCAGACGATTGAAGAAGTTGCCGGAACAGTAATTAGCAGGGTATTGGATTTAGCGGGCTTCGAACAGGAAAGTTACCGGTGGCAAGAAAGTAATTGATATTTGCTGAATTTTGAATATTTTTGTTCGATTAAACCAATATCATGAAACTATTTTTACGCTCTATCTTATGCTGTGTAGTATTATGCGCATTTTTTTCCAATGCAAAAGCTCAACAGGATTTTCTGGTTAATTCAAAAAACGATACTTTAAAAGGTGAATTTAAAAAACAATTTATCGGCTTTTACAAGTTTAAGCCCGAGGGATCAAACAAATTCAGTAAAATCAATATCGATAGTACCAAAGAGCTTTTTGTTGCAGAAAAAAGTATCAATTATTTAGCCAAATACAGGCCGGAATTAAATGAACCAGAGTTTTTGCTTAGGCTCGAAAAGGGAAAAATCAATCTTGTTCAGTACTATTATGCTTATGGTAATAACAATTATACTTTAATTTGGTATGCCTATAAAGGCGAAGGACCACTTCTTGAAATTAAAAGTAACCAGATTTTCGGAACGAGAAAAGAACGTAAAGAGCATTTTTTCGATCTGATAGGCGATAATGTTTTACTTACCGATCAGTTTAAAATGAATGATAGCTATTCATTTGATACCATCAGAGCTTACATAAAATCGTATAATTCCAGCAATAAATAATGATGAAAAGATATACCTTAATATGCATTTTTACTTTGTTATCAGTGTTTTGTTTCTCTGGTTGTGAGAAAAGAAGTTGCCCTGACGGAATGAAGGAGCAAATATTAAAAGACGGTACAAGGATTTGTATTCCTAAAAATTTATAGTCGTTAATTTGTCAGTTCTGTAAAGGGCAAACATTTAACTCCGAACAAATTTCCTATCTTTGCAGCCTCAATGAAAAAGGTAGCATTTTATACATTAGGTTGTAAACTCAATTTCTCCGAAACATCAACAATCGGTCGTTTATTTACCGATGCAGGCTATGCCGTAGTAGAATTTCAGGATCAGGCTGATGTTTATGTGATCAATACCTGCTCTGTTACTGAGCATGCTGATAAAAAATGCCGTAAAGTGGTTAAAGAAGCTTTAAAATATTCTCCAAACGCCTTTGTAACCATTGTAGGTTGTTATGCCCAATTAAAACCACAGGAAATTGCCGAAATAGAAGGCGTTGATATGGTTTTAGGCGCTGCAGAAAAATTCAGAATTGTTGAATACATCACTGACCTAACAAAACAGCCAAAAGCACTCGTTCATCAGCAAAATATAGAAAAAGTTAATCATAATTTTATTGCTTCTTATTCAATTGGTGATAGAACACGTACTTTTTTGAAAGTACAGGATGGTTGCGATTATCCTTGTACTTATTGTACCATTCCATTGGCGCGTGGTGCAAGCCGTAGCGATACCATTGAAAACGTGGTAAACCGTGCAAAAATGATTGCAGAAAGCGGTGTTAAAGAAATTGTATTAACCGGTGTAAATCTTGGCGATTTCGGAATCAGAAATGGCCAACGCGAAGATAAATTTTTTGACTTGGTTAAGGCTTTGGATGAAGTAGAAGGAATTGAAAGAATCCGAATTTCATCTATTGAGCCAAATCTGTTAAGTAATGAAATTATTCAGTTTGTATCCACTTCTAAAAGATTTGTTCCGCATTTTCATATTCCACTACAGTCAGGTTCTGATAAAATTTTAGGCTTAATGCGCCGTCGTTACCGTAGCGATTTGTATGTAGAGCGTGTGGCCAAAATTAAAGAAGTAATGCCACATTGTTGTATAGGTGTAGATGTGATTGTGGGTTTCCCTGGCGAAACGAAGGAAGATTTTTTGGATACCTATCAGTTTTTAAACCAACTTGATATTTCTTATTTACATGTATTTACTTACTCTGAGCGCGAATTAACAGCTGCAGCCGAAATGAAGGGTGTTGTGGCAGGAAGTGAGCGTAATGAGCGCAGTAAAATGCTTCATATCTTATCTGATAAAAAGCGGAGGGCTTTTTACGAATCTCAAATTGGTGCTGAAGCTGAAGTGCTTTTCGAAGCAGATCAGAAATCTGGATACATGCATGGTTTTACAAAAAACTATGTAAAAGTACGTGCCAAATACGATCCGGTTATGGTAAATGAATTGAAAGCAGTTAAGCTTTTAGAAATTACTGCCGATGGAGAAGTAGAAGTAGCCGAATTGGAAACCACTCATGTGCACCATTAGTTTATTCCGAAGTCATTAATCGGAAGTCCTACCTCCATATTTTGAACTATCGTTCTGAACGTCGAAGGAAGACTTATTTTTGGAATCTGTTTTTAACACCTGATAATCCTCCAAGAACTTCTCCAGTAAGTTAGTAAAACCTGACCAGAGCGGGCACGAATCCCGGTCTAAAAACAGTTTTTGCTTTTTTATGGTGTGCTTGCTTGTTTCACAGGTTTTCAATCGGGAGAGTAAATTGGAGCGCAGGACTGGAATAACCGATGAAACATGGTACTGCGCTTTTCAAAAACAAAAAAAGAGTTTTTTTAGCTTTTAATCATCTATTTTGGTCGTTCAGCTTAGCGCCTGAAGCCTTTCCATTTTTAGTCTTTAAGCTTTGGTTTTTAATCTTTCAGCTTTGGTCTTTCTTTCCTATCTTCGCAACAAACTATTTGTATGTTTCCTACCGTTTCACATTTTTTAGAATACTTATTCGGTATTAATTTACCGCTTCCGTTTAATACTTTTGGTGTTTTTGTAGCACTGGCTTTTGTTGCCGGTTATTGGGCTTTTACCAAAGAGCTTAAGCGTAAAGAAGCGTTGGGCATACTCCATCCAATTAAAAAAACAATTGTGGTTGGGAAACCTGCTACCACATCAGAGTTGATCATGAATGGCCTTTTTGGCTTTGTTATTGGTTATAAATTGGTTTATGCACTATTAAACTACAAACTTTTTGTAAATGACGCACAGTCGATTTTAATGTCGACCAAAGGAAATATAATTGGTGGTTTGTTTTTTGCAGGTTTATTCGCCTATTGGGATTATACCGAAAAAAATAAACATAAATTAGATAAACCAAAAGAAACACAGGTAACCATTCACCCATACCAAACGATGAGTAATCTGATTGTTTGGGCAGCTATCTGGGGCTTTTTAGGGGCAAAATTCTTCGATAATTTAGAGTATTGGGATGATTTTGTTCAACATCCTATAGAGCGCTTATTATCGTTTAGTGGTTTAACTTTTTATGGTGGTTTAATTTGTGGCGGTGCGGCCGTATTAATTATCGCTAAAAGAAATGGAATTAAGCCCTTGCACATGCTTGACGTAGGTGGGCCTGGAATGATGCTGGCTTATGCTGTAGGTCGAATCGGTTGCCATTTAGCTGGCGATGGGGACTGGGGTATTGTAAATTCAAATCCAAAGCCATTTTCGTGGCTGCCAGATTGGTTGTGGTCTTATAAATACCCGAACAACGTAGTAGGAGAAGGTATCCCGATTCCTGGTTGTACCGGCAAGTTTTGTAACGAATTGGCGCAAGGCGTATACCCAACACCGATTTACGAAGTAATTATCTGTTTAATCCTTTTTGCCTTTTTATGGCGCATCAGAGATAAAATAAAGGCACCAGGTTTAATGTTTGGTATATACATGATATTAAACGGTATTGAGCGTTTCTGTATCGAATTAATCCGTGTAAATTCAAAATACCACGTTTTTGGCTTGCCTCCTTTTACGCAGGCAGAAATGATATCTACTTTTCTTGTAGTAGGTGGTATAGCACTCAGTGCTTATGCTTTAAGGAACAAGAATCAACTGGCTTAAACTTTAATAAGTTCATCTTTAATCCAATAAACGCCTCGTTTGTTAAATAGCTATGAATTACGAATTATTATGCAATAAGATAATCTCTATTGTTAAACTTACCGGAAATTTTATCCGCAAAGAGTCGATGCAATTCGATGCCCAAAAAATTGAATATAAAGGGTTAAATGATATGGTTTCTTATGTTGATAAAACAGCAGAGCAGAAACTGGTTCAAAACCTCGAAAAATTAATTCCTGATGCAGGTTTTATAACCGAAGAGAAAACTATTAATAGAACAGGTAAAACTTATACCTGGATCATTGATCCCTTAGATGGTACAACTAATTTTATCCATGGTATTCCAACCTATGGCATTAGCGTGGCACTTTATGAAGATGGGTTACCTGTAATTGGTGTAGTTTACGAATTAAATAGGGGAGAAATGTTTTATTCATATAAAGGCGGACCTGCCCTTATGAATAAAAAAGAAATTAGGGTTTCCATCAATCCTGATCTAAAATCGAGTTTATTGGCTACAGGTTTTCCATATTATCAGTTTGATAAACAGCCTCAATATTTAAAATTATTGACGGAAATGATGCAGAAAAGCCATGGAGTGCGTAGAATTGGTGCCGCGGCGATAGATCTTGTATATACGGCCTGTGGACGTTTCGATGCTTTTTTTGAATATAATCTGCAGCAATGGGATTTTGCAGCCGGATGTTTTATTGTTCAGCAGGCAGGAGGAGAGGTGTACGATTTCGCTGGAGGTCATGATTATTTTGAGAAAAGAGAGATATTGGCCACCAATGGTAAACTAACTGCTGAAATGCTAACTGCGATTAAGCAGTATTTTTAGTAGAAGTAACGTTATGCTGAATTTATTCCAGCATCCTTTTCGCATGAAGACCCTGAAATAAATTACTTTCGGTGAGCTCGCTTAGGCTCGGTTCAGGGTGACGGTGGTGTACAACAAAAAAGGTCCCGATTCTCATCAGGACCTTTTCACTATATACTATGAAAAATGCACAATTTTAAAGCGCTTCTGAAACGACTTCTGTAACTTCCGGTACCATTCTCTGCAATAAGTTTTGGATTCCTGATTTAAGCGTAATGGTAGATGATGGACAGCCA
The DNA here is from genome assembly GCF_014692875.1 of Pedobacter riviphilus. Lineage (NCBI taxonomy): Bacteria > Pseudomonadati > Bacteroidota > Sphingobacteriia > Sphingobacteriales > Sphingobacteriaceae > Pedobacter > Pedobacter riviphilus. The sequence continues at coordinate 1,599,574 of NZ_CP061171.1, forward strand.
CTGCAAGAGCCTCGCAGCTCTACCGTAACCACACCTTCATCAAAAGATTTGTACGTAATGGCACCACCATCCTGTTCAACAGCTGGGCGTACATAATCGTGCAGAATCTGTTGAATTTTAACTTCGGTTTCTGTACCTTCAAAAGCAGGCGCTTCTTCGGCGGTTGCTTCTTTAATTTTTAATTCAGATTCTACAGCACCCTTTACAAATTCTTTTAGAATGGCTTCAATATCAGTCCATTCTGCATCATCTGTTTTGGTAATGGTAACAAAATTACTGGCGAAAAAAACACCAGAAACAAAGTTGAACTTAAATAACTCTTTAGCAAAAGGCGAATGCTCTGCACTCTCTTTAGTTGCAAAATCCTCACTGCCATTTATTAACAGTTTGTTTACCATAAATTTCATGGTAGCTGGATTTGGAGTCTGTTCTGTATATACGTTAATCGTCATGTCTTAATCAATTTGAATAAACAAAATTAACAATTAGTCACCAATAAAACCCTTGTTAGCTGTCTGCTTAACGTCAATTTAATTTGACTAGAAAACGCCAGTATAGTTAAAAGGCGTAATGGTTCTCAATTGCACTTTTATAGCTTCCGAAACCGCTAAACCTTCAATAAATTCGGCAATACTTGCTGCATTGATTTTTGCGTTTGTTCTGGTTAATTCTTTTAAGGCTTCGTAAGGGTTAGGATAGTTCTCTCTTCTTAAAACCGTTTGAATTGCTTCGGCAACAACTGCCCAGTTTTCATCTAAATCGGCATGTAAGGCAGCTTCATTTAACAAAATCTTGTTTAATCCACGTAAAGTAGAATTTATAGCAATTAAGGTATGTCCAAAAGGAACACCTACGTTCCTTAAAACAGTAGAGTCGGTTAAGTCTCTCTGTAACCGCGAGATTGGTAATTTAGCAGCGAAAAACTCGAATAAAGCATTGGCAATTCCAGCATTTCCTTCCGCATTTTCGAAATCGATTGGGTTAACCTTGTGTGGCATAGCTGATGAGCCAATCTCTCCGGCTTTTATTTTCTGTTTGAAATAGTTTTTAGAAATATACGTCCATATATCTCTGTCTAAATCTATAATAATGTTATTTATCCGTTTTAACGCATCGCATTGTGCAGCAAATTGATCGTAATGCTCAATCTGTGTAGTATGTTGTGCACGGGTTAAACCTAAAGTTTCGTTAACAAACTGGTTGGAAAAATTAACCCAGTTTACTGCCGGATAAGCAATAAAGTGTGCATTGAAGTTTCCGGTAGCACCACCAAATTTTGCGCTATTAGGGATGTTTTTTAAACTCTCTACCTGAATAGCCAAACGCTCGGCGAAAACTAAAAACTCTTTGCCTAATTTGGTAGGAGAGGCTGGTTGGCCATGTGTATGTGCCAACATTGGAATATCCTTCCACTCGATTGCCAGCGCATTTATTTTTTCAATTAAAGTGTTAATTGCTGGGTAATAGCTGTTATTCAAAGCCAATTTTATTGAATATGGAATGGCCGTATTATTAATATCCTGAGAGGTTAAGCCAAAGTGGATAAACTCTTTGTAGTTTTGAAGAGATAAGGTGTCGAATTTATTTTTAATAAAATATTCAACAGCTTTAACATCGTGATTGGTTACTTTTTCAGTTTCTTTAATTTCTAAAGCATCAGCTTCTGAGAAATTTTCGTGAATTTTGCGTAATTCAGCATAAAGATTTCGGTCAAAATTTTCTAAGCCAGGCAAGTTGATTTCGCAAAGTGCGATAAAGTATTCGATTTCTACAAAAACACGGTATTTAATCAGTGCTTCTTCCGAAAAGTAAGCAGCTAAACTTTCGGTAGTTTTTCTGTAACGACCATCAACAGGTGAAATAGCTTGTAGTGATGTTAAATTCATTATGCGGATTATATTTTTGCCGCAAATTTACTACAATTGATGGATTTTAAGGTCTTGATGTCTAAATAAAAAAAGCCTTAGGTTACTAAGGCTTTTTTTAAATGGTTTGATAAAACTATTTTTTAACTTTAGTAGTATCAGTTTTAACTGTAGTGTCTTTAACTGTAGTATCTTTTTTAGTAGTGTCTTTCACTGTAGTATCAACTACTGTTGAATCAACTTTAGATGAATCAGCTCCACCTTCTTTTTTCTCTGATTTACAAGCTACAACTGATAAAGATAAAGCTAGAGCTAAAAAGCCCATTTTGAATGCATTTTTCATTTTTTTTCTAATTTGTTTGGTTTCAAAAATTAATTACTTGCTAATTTATACAAAAAACTTAAAAAGGTAACCCAGTATTTTAAAATAAAAAAGGTCGCGATGTGAAATAGCGACCTTTTTACTGTAATTAGTTAATTAAATTAGTGTTTTACTTCGGTTTTTTCTGTTTTAGTTTTAACAGTGGTGTCTTTTACGGTAGAATCTTTTACTAATGTGTCAACTTTGGTTGTATCAGTAACAATTGTAGAAGAATCTGTAACTGTTGTATCTGTGCCATCAGCTTTTTTGCCTGATTCACCACAAGCAGCCACTGTTAAAGATAAAGTTAGGGCTAAAAAGCCTAATTTGAATGCATTTTTCATGTTAATATATGTTTTAGGGTTAATATATACTATTAATACCCAAAATATAAAAAGGTAACCGCCTGTTTTTTATAAATAAAAAAAAGCCTTTGAAAAATGAATTTCCAAAGGCTTTTCTTATAAGTAAGTTAGACTAGTGTTTAACTTCAGTTTTTTCTGTAGTAGTTTTTACAGTTGTATCTTTTACTGTAGAATCTTTTACTGTAGTATCTTTTTTAGTAGTGTCAGTAATTACAGTTGAAGAATCAGTAGCTGTAGTATCAGCACCTTCTGCTTTTTTCTCTGAGTTACAAGCAACAACTGATAAAGATAAAGCTAAAGCTAAAAAGCCTAATTTGAATGCATTTTTCATTTTTGAGTATTTTTTTTAGTAATTAATTAATTTACCTCTTAATACAGGTAAATGAAAAAGGTAACCCAATAAATTAAAAAAAATGAAATAAAAATAAAAAAGGCCTTAAAACTTAATTTAAGGCCTTTTTTGTATGTTAAAGTTAGACTAGTGTTTAACTTCAGTTGTAGTAGTTGTAGTTTTTACAGCTGTATCTTTAACTGTAGAATCTTTTACTGTAGTATCTTTTTTAGTAGTGTCAGTAATTACAGTTGAAGAATCAGTTAAAGTTGTATCAGCACCTTCAGCTTTTTTTTCTGATTTACAAGCAACAACTGATAAAGATAAAGCTAAAGCTAAAAAGCCTAATTTGAATGCATTTTTCATTTTTTGAATTTTTTAAGTAATTAATTTCTTATTAATGCCGCAAAGGTAAAAAGGTAACCCGACAATTTAGAAAAAAGTTAAAATATTTTTTTTTGAGATTTGGGTTACCGTTTGCTTTAAGTTTGTATTAAGCATTTATAGTAGCTATAAATATTTTTTGTCTAATATTGGGTTACTATTTATAGAAAAATGTATTAACTAGTGAATAACAGTTTAAAGAGTTCAGTTCCAACAGATAGAGAGGTTATTTTAGGTATCCTAAATAACTCAGAAGATACACTTAACAAGTTATACAAAGCTTATTATGCGATGGTTTTGCAGTTTATCCTAAACAATAATGGTGATGAGGATGATGCAAAAGATGTTTATCAAGAAGGCATAATCATTTTATATAACAAAATTAAAGCTGGTAATTTTGAGCTCAGCAGCAAACTGAAAACTTATATTTATTCGGTTTGCAGGCGTATTTGGCTAAAGAAACTTAGCTTAAACAGTAAAAAAGCCGGTAATATTACCGATTATGAAGATGTATTTGCTGTTGAGGAGGATGTAGAGCACCACGAAGAGAAAGACGCTGCTTTTGTAAAAATGCAATCGGCACTCGATCACCTGGGTGAACCTTGTAAAACCATTATTCAGGATTTTTATATCCACAATTTATCCATGCAGGATATTTGCGAAAAGTTTGGCTATACCAATACCGATAATGCAAAAACGCAGAAATATAAGTGCCTGCAAAGGTTAAAGAAAATATTTTTTCAACCATAATTTGAAATGAGAAACGATTTGGAATTAGATGCAATTATTGAAGATTATCTTTTAGGTAAACTTAATGCACAGGAAACTGAAGCTTTTGAACAGCTGCGCCTTAATGATGCCACAGTAGACCATAGAGTAGTTTCGCATAAGTTCTTTTTAGCATCTATGGACGCATTTGCTGAACAATTGCGCTTAAAAGAACAGTTAAATCACATTCATTCAGAAATTGATGTAGAAGGTTTAGCTGATACACTTAAACCCCATCCTTCAAAAATTATTCAACTTTGGAGAAAAAATAAATCAGTTGTTGCAGTTGCAGCTTCTTTTATTGTTCTGTCGCTTATATCAATTTACTCTATTCAACATAATAACAAGCAGGAAGCTATTTATGAGCGAATGAGTAGAGAGATCTCGCGTGTAAAACAATCTCAAAATAACCTTGTTCTTGATGTTAAAGCAAATACACTGCATAACTCACCTAAAAAGCCTAATTCGGGTAATTTTGGAGGAACCGGGTTTGCTGTTTCTACAAACGGATATATATTAACGAATCTTCATGTTGTAAACGGTGCCGATTCCCTGTATGTACAAAATAGTAAGGGAGAATCTTTCAAAGTAAAATCAGTGTATACTGATCCGCAAAACGATATTGCTATTCTTAAAATAAGTGATAAACATTTTAGCGGCTTATCTACAATTCCTTATACAATTAAAAAGAGCATCAGTAATATAGGCGAAAACGTATACACTTTAGGATATCCTAAAGATGATATTGTGCTAGGAGAGGGTTCAGTAAGCTCGAGAAGTGGCTTTATTGGTGATACTACCCAATATCAGGTTTCGATTCTGGTTAATCCGGGAAATAGTGGTGGACCACTTTTAGATAATAATGGTAATTTGGTTGGTATTATCAGTGGTAAGCAAGATCAGACAGAGGGGGCGGCTTTTGCCATTAAATCAAAATATATTTTAGAAGCCATGAGAGCGATTCCTCAAGATTCGTTAGGTGTAAATAGATTAGGTACAAATAAGAAAAGTTTACTTGCTGGTTTAAAACGTACCAAACAGATCGAAAAACTAGAAGATTATGTTTTTATGATCAAAGTTTATTAAAAAGCAACACCCCAAACAAATTAATATTCTTAAACCCTGAAGATTGTTTCTTTAGGGTTTTTTATTGGAATTGTAATTTTGGGGTCTTAAATTAATATTAAATCTATGTATTTACTATACTATTGTTTAGATTTGTTTTAGTCAAATTTAAATTAATAATATTATGAGTATAAGATTAGGCGATACCGCACCGAATTTCAAGGCCAACACATCCATTGGCGAAATAGATTTTTACGATTATTTAGGCGATAGCTGGGGCGTGTTGTTTTCTCACCCTGCTGATTATACACCTGTTTGTACAACAGAATTGGGTAGAACTGCAGCTTTAAAAGGGAGTTTGAAAAAAGAAACGTTAAAGTTCTTGCACTAAGTGTTGATTCTGCCGAGTCGCATAAAGGATGGATTAACGATATAAATGAAACTCAAAATACTTCTGTAGAATTTCCAATCATAGCAGATCCAGACAAAACAGTGGCAAATCTTTATGATATGATCCACCCAAATGCTTCAGAAACTTTAACAGTCCGCTCATTGTTCGTCATCAGTCCTGATAAGAAAGTGAAATTAACCATTACGTATCCGGCATCAACCGGAAGAAATTTTAATGAAGTATTACGCGTGATCGATTCTTTACAACTTACTGCAAATTATAGTGTAGCTACGCCAGCCGACTGGAAAGATGGAGAAGATGTAATTGTAGTAAATAGCATTAAAACCGAAGATATTCCGGCTAAATTTCCGAAAGGACACCGTGTAATTAAGCCATATCTCCGTACAACTCCTCAGCCAAATAAATAATTCGATTTTTTTATGGCAACGCAACATTCTTGTTGAATGGACAGAAATGACTTGCTTTATATCTATAAATTATTATATTTGGTAGTTTTGTTTCAAAATTAACGCTTAAACTGGTTGTTTTATTCATAATAATAGTCAATTGGTTAAATGAAATGATGATCAAGGCGTAAAAGGTTTATTTATTTTATACAATTTTTTATTTTTTTATGGCAACCGGAAAAGTTAAATGGTTTAATACTCAAAAAGGCTTTGGATTTATTGTGCAAGAAGACAATAAAGACTTATTTGTACATTTTAAAGATGTTTTAGGTGGAATCGAAAGCTTGAAAGAAAACGATACAGTAGAATTTGAAGTAGCTGAAGGCCGAAAAGGTTTACAAGCAGTAAACGTTAAGAAAGTTTAAGCAATAATATATTTGATTATTTTTTCGTCCCTACAAAAGCCTTTCAAATAGAGAGGCTTTTTGTATTAATTATTCGTTACCCTGAATTTATTCTCGGGTCTGTTACATGAGATCATGAAATCTGGATGAGGGACTGGTTACAGTTAATAATACTGTATAATGGAGGCCTTTAAAATTACATTTTCTCCATTTGCAATCTTTGTAAAAATTAAAAACTGATCCTGATCTGCTTTTATTTTATATTTCTTAACTAAGTCTTCAGGCTTTGCAGGATAATTCCGAACAATTACATTCCCTTTTAAATTTGACGCCTTTTTCAGCTCACCTGTGCTCAGTATGGCCTCAATTTTAAATATACGGCCTGGGAAATCTGCTTTTATAATATTAGTACTAAATAGCTGCGTTTGAGGATGTAATTTTAAGAGACTGTAAGTTGTCCCAATTAAATTAAAAGCTCCTGATTTTAATAAAGCCGCATCTGGTTCGTACAAGTAATCACCTTGACTTAAATTATCTGTAAATAGCACTGAAGCATTTGAAGATGATCTGTGAAAGGAAAAATCTTTTTCAATCCCGTTATTTAAAGTTACAGCCCTAATTTTAGTGTCATCTTGGTAACCTTTATCTATTATCCATAAAAGTTCTTTGCATTCGTTTTTTATGCTTACAATATGGATCTCGCTAACCTGTTTCAATTCTGATAATCCCGCTGAAATATCGAGTAAAGGAGCGGTTTTGACGATTATTCTTGACGATTTTTCTAATAAGGTATCCAGATTACTTACAATGTCGGGGGTACAATCTTTCAGCATAAAAACTTTACCCTTTTCGGCTCTTCGTGCTGGATCTACATAAATGGTATCGAAAGAGGCATCACTATTTTGGATATAAGCAATGCCATCTTCAGCTTTAAATTCGATATTGGTTGTATGTAAAACCCTGGCATTGTGTTGGGCTATTGCCGATAGTTCGGAATTGATTTCGCAATGTGTAACTGCTTTTACCTTTCGCGAAAAGTAATAACTGTCAATTCCGAAGCCTCCGGTGATGTCAATCAATGTATCACCTTTAGCCAGTTTGGATTTATATTCCGCAGTAATTTCAGAAGAAGTTTGTTCAATAGATAATACTGGGGGTAATAAATATCTTCAGTATTAAACCAGGTGGGCAATTTCTTTTCCGATTTCTTTTTGGAAATAATTTGCGTAGCTAGCTCGGCAGGAGTAATGCCTTCGAACGGACTTTTTGCTAAAGCAACCTGGTTTACATCGGCATTTAAGTTGGCGCTGATGTAATCTTGTACTGCTTTGGCTAAAAGATTATTGTTCATTGTTTTAGGCGTATCAAGTATTAGGTAGCAGGGATCGAGATAAACACTAATCTTCCGACCCCAGAACTTCTGACTATTTATTCTTCATCACCATCTGGCAAGTGTGGCGGCTCTTTACTTCTAATAAAATATCTTTATCAACTGTTACACGATCAATAGTTTGTTGGTTGTAATAACGGATGGTAACCAGTTCAAGGCCCTTATTATACTTTACGGTAAATTCTTTCGACAGATCTTTGATCAGTTTTTCAATCTGAACAGGATGATCATCAACGCTTACGGAAAAGCTGATGGCAGAGTTGAGCATGGTATTGATTTTGATCTTGTGTGTATGGAAAAGCTCAAAAATATTACTCAGATTTTCTTCGATAATAAAGGAATAGTCTTTAGGAAAAATAGAAATCAATGCCTGGTTTACCTTAAAAATAAAAGATGGGATAGGCAATGGGTTATTTTCTTTGGTAATTGCTGTTCCTGAGCCTTCTGGCTGTATAAATGACCTTACAAAAAGTGGAATACCTTTATTTTGAAGCGGTTTTATTGTTTTTGGATGTATCACCGTAGCACCATAATAAGTAAGTTCTATCGCATCATGATAAGAAAGCTGCGCAATCTTCTCTGTTTCATCAAACCATTTCGGATCTGCATTTAGTACCCCTGGAACATCTTTCCAGATCGTTAATGCAGCAGCATCTAGGCAGGACGCAAATATGGCTGCCGAATAATCAGAACCTTCCCGACCCAAAGTTGTGGTGTAGTTTTCGCTTGTACCGCCAATAAATCCTTGTGTTACAATAATGTTGTCGGCTAAAAGCGGTAATAAGTCTTTTTGTATAATCTGATTGGTTTTAGGCCAATCAACTTTTCCTTCTTTATAAGTATTATCGGTCTGGATGTAGTTACGTGCATCGACCCAAAGGGTTTTATTCCCTGTTTCATTTAACCAGGCTGCTACAATTTTAGTAGAAACTACCTCACCTATAGATACAATCTGATCATAAATATAATCAGGATTGTTATCGGGTTCATCTTCAATCAACCAATCAATTTCGACAAAGGTATTGGCCACATCATCATAAACCGGGTGGTGTTTTCCCTGAAATAGTTCGTCTATAATGCTGAAATGGAAATGTTTAATTTCTTCAAAAATTTCATGGGCCTCATCATTTTGCGAGAGGAAAGCATGAGTTAGGTCTTCCAATCTGTTGGTGATTTTGCCCATGGCAGAAATTACGATCAGTAGATTCCCTTTTTTGTAATCGCGTACAATATTGGCCAGATTTTTTACACCTGCCGCATCTTTTACCGAGGCACCTCCAAACTTAAAAATATCCATATTAAAATGCCTTGATCTGTTCTTTAGAGAAAGCCGCATTTAGCCAGCCACTTTCCAAATGTGCTTTATATTTATTGTAGAAGTTGATAGCTGGTTCGTTCCAGTCTAATACTTGCCAAACCATGCCACTATAGTTGCCGTTTTTGGCCTCTTCTATTACTTTTTCGAATAATACTTTACCCAGGCCTTTCCCTCTAAATTCTTCTGTTACGATAAAATCTTCGAGATATAACCTGCATCCTTTCCATGTAGAGTAGCGTGTATAGTATAATGCAAAACCGACAATAGTATTATTTACTTCGGCTACGTAAGCTTTCCATACTGGCATTTTGCCAAAACCAGCATCGATAAAGTGCGCTAAAGTAACCGTTACTTCTTCGGGAGCACGCTCATAAACGGCCAACTCATTAATTAATTCCAATATTCTTGGACAATCTTCTGCAGTAGCAAATCTGATGTTAAAATCCATATTAGTTGGCCGTAATGTTGTTTTTGAAATGTTTGATTACCCTTTTTCCGAAAATACTGCTACCAATGCGTACCATTGTACTGCCTTCTTCAATTGCGATTTTATAGTCGGCACTCATTCCGGCCGATATTTCTTTAAAAGCATCATCTTTGCGAAAAAAACTCATTTTAATTCCATCAAAAAATACTTTTAGTTCGTTAAACTCTATCCTAATCTGCTTTTCATTCTTGGTATTAGTAGCGATGCCCATTAAACCTACAATACGGATGTTTTTCAATTCGGCTAACTCTTCATCCCGCAACAATTCAACCACTTCGTCAAAACCAAGCCCAAATTTGGTATCTTCATCAGCAATATAAACCTGTAATAAACAGTCAATTACTCGGTTATTTTTTGCTGCCTGTTTGTTGATTTCCTGTAGTAATTTCAGGCTATCTACCCCATGAATAAGTTTAACAAAAGGGGCTATATATTTTACCTTATTGCTTTGTAAATGGCCAATAAGATGCCATTCGATATCGTTTGGTAATTGTGCCTGTTTATCTACCATTTCCTGCACATGGTTTTCTCCAAAAATGCGCTGTCCGGCATTGTAGGCTTCTAAAATTGATTCTACTGGTTGTGTTTTTGAAACTGCAATTAGTTTAACCCCGTCTGATTCAACTTCGCTTTTATATTGTTTAAGATTATCAGCTATGCTCATTTATAACTATTTTTGGTAAAATTAATAACCTTGCCGCAATTTGGGCAAAAAATAATATTTAAATTAAGCATGAAGAGATTAATATGGGTTTTAATGACAGCTATATTATGGTTTGGTTGCAAGCCTGGCATACCTGATGGCATTATTAAACCTGATAAAATGGAGAAGATTTTATACGATATGCACATTGTAGATGGGTACCTTTCTAGCATTTACGAAATAGACTCGGCAAAGAAAGTAGCGGCAGCTTACTATAAGGGGATTTATAAAAAATTCGGTACAGATTCTGCTGAATATAACAGGAGCTTAATTTGGTATAACACCAACCCTGTACCATTAGAAGCGATGTATAAAAACATACAAAAAATGTTAGCCAAGCAAAAAAAAGGAACGGAGTTAGCCGATTTAATGATTAAGAAAAAGGAATTTAAAGCCGATTCACTGGTGATAGCAAAGAAATTCAAGGCCGATTCTCTTGCGATCAGAAAAAAAATGAAACCAGATTCTTTATCAAAGGTTAAAGCTGTGGCGGCAATTGCCAAAAAGAAAAAACAGGCCGATTCACTTATAAATATAAAAAAAGCTGGTGTAGTGAGTACAGTGCCCACACCAGCTGTAGTACAATAATATGTTATATCCCGAAAATTGTTTAGAACGTTTAGGTTTTGTCGAAATCAGGCAACTGATTAGCAAACATTGTTTGAGTCCTATGGGCCAAACGATGGTGGGAAAGATGCAGGTGATGAACCGTTTTGATCAGATTGATAAGTTTTTACGACAAACAAACGAATTTAAGAGTATCCTGCAAAATCAGGAACCTTTACATATTAATACCTTTTTTGATATTAAATCGCTGGTTGAGAAAATCAGGGTTGAAGGCACTTATCTGTTAGAGGACGAGTGGTTTCAGGTATATACTTCATTGCATACTGTTTTCTCTGTACTCCGCTTTTTTGAAGAGCGTGCAGAAGTATACCCTACGTTAGAAGCTTTATTTGAGCACTTGCCGATTGAAAAAAATATCCTTCGTAAGATAGAAACGGTAATTGACGCCAAAGGAAAGATTAAGCCCAATGCATCGAAAGAATTGCAGGAGATTACCGCTGCGATTTCGAAAACGGAGCAAGACGTGCGCAAGCGTATGGACTCGATCTACAAGCAAGCTATTGCTAATAATTGGGTTGCAGACGGTAGTTTAACCATTCGTGATGGCCGGATGTGTATCCCAGTTTTGGCCGAGAATAAACGTAAGCTAAAAGGCTTTGTACACGACGAATCGGCTACGGGGCAAACCGTTTATATTGAGCCGGAGGAAGTTTTTACTTTAAATAATAAGTTACGCGATTTAGAATTTGATAAACGCCGTGAAATTATCAAGATTTTAATTGCTTTAACAGATGACTTGCGGCCATATTCGCCATTATTGCTTTCTTACCATGGTTTCCTTACGAAACTGGATTTTGTTCGTGCTAAGGCTTTATTTGCAATGGATATCGAAGCTGAAATGCCAGGTTTGTTAAAAGAGCCTAAAACCAAGCTGATTAATGCAAGGCACCCTTTGTTATCAATCTCATTTGCAGCAGAAAAGAAGACTGTTACCCCTTTAAATATTCATATAGATGCCGAAACTCGCGTAGTGCTGGTATCAGGACCAAATGCGGGCGGTAAATCGGTTTGTATGAAAACAGTTGGCCTTTTGCAGATTATGTTACAAACCGGACTGTTAATTCCGGTTGATGCTAATAGTGAAGTGGGGATTTTTGAAAACATTTTTGCCGATATCGGTGATGATCAATCGATTGAAAGTGATTTAAGTACTTACAGTGCACACTTGAAGAAGATGCGGTATTTTGTAGAGCATGCCTCACCGAAAACGATGGTGCTGATTGATGAATTTGGTACCGGTACCGATCCACAGTTTGGCGGGCCAATGGCCGAAGCTGTTTTGGAGGTATTGAACAATAAAAAGGTAAGGGGGGTAATTACTACCCACTATTCTAATTTAAAGCTTTTTGCGGGTAATACGCCTGGTTTGGAAAATGCATCAATGCTTTTTGATAATACCAAAATGAAACCGCTTTATGTTTTAGAAATTGGTAAACCTGGCAGTTCTTATGCATTCGAAATTGCACAGAACATTGGTTTACCAAAAGAAGTAATTGCACTGGCTAAAGAAAAAACAGGTTCTAACCAGAATAGGGTAGATACCATGCTTGTTGATCTGGAGCGCGAAAAGAAAAACGTTTACGATGCCAAAGTAAGCCTGGCCAATCAACAGAACAAGGCTAAAAACCTGGTTGCCGAAAATGAAAAGTTAAAAAGCTTTTTAGAAGAGAATAGAAAGGTATTGATTAAAGAGGCAAAACAAGAGGCACAGAATATTATTAAAAATGCCAATAAACTGGTAGAAAATACCATTGCCGAGATTAAGGAAAAACAAGCTGATAAGGAAGCAACTAAAGAACTTCGCCAGAATTTGCAAAAAGAACTGGTTAAAAATACTGTTCCTAAAGAGCGCCCTAAACCAGTGCAGGTAGTTGTTGGCGGTGAGATTGAAATTGGCGATTTAGTGAAATTTACCGATAGTGAAACCATTGGTCAGGTTTTAGAAATTAACCGCAATGAACTGGTTTTGGCTATTGGCGATTTACGATCAACGGTTAAAAAGAACCGTGTACAAAAGGTGAGTAACCGTGAAGCTAAAAAGGTAATTCAAAGCAGTGCAAATTCTTTTGCAGGGCGGATGAATGATGCCGTATCTGGTTTTAGGGCAGAACTTGATCTCCGTGGGAAACGCACGGAAGATGCCCTCTTTGAAGTAGAGAAATATTTAGATAAAGCCATTATGCTTGGTTTTCCATCTATTAAACTGATTCATGGTAAGGGGGATGGAATTTTGAGAAAAATGATCAGGGAATATCTACGCAAATATAGTCAAGTAAATAGGATGGAAGATGAACATGCTGATAGGGGTGGAGATGGCATTACCTATGTATATTTGAATTGATTGTGGTGTCAGATGTTACCATCTGACACTGTAAATAATATTTTGCGATAAAATCGCAAGGCTATTTATGCACTCGTTAAAAACGAGTGCAGGCATAAGTATGGTTATGGTGTCGGATGTTACTATCCGACACTAAATCATTTTTTTGAAAATCTGTCAGATGATAACATCTGACAGCACATCAACATGGAATAGCACGCTAAAAAACAAAACTTTATAGCCGTAACGTTGTTATTTTTAAAACGTTATGGTTATGAGAGCAATACTACTCTGCTTATTTGTAATGTTATTCGTTACAGCTTGTAAAAAGAATGGTGATGATAATGACGATCCAGGTACTTTACCTGATGTAGAATTAAAATCAAAAGTAGTTGTATCCGGATTGAGCTTTCCCTGGGAAATGGTTTATGGACCTGATAATTTCATTTGGTTTACCGAAAAAGCAGGTAAAATTAGTCGTTTAAATCCTGCCAACGGGCAAGTAACACCTTTACTTACCATAAGCGAAGTACGTACCAATGGAGAAGGCGGCTTGCTGGGAATGACGCTACATCCTGATTTTACCAGTAATCCTTACGTTTATGTGGTTTATGGCTATGGTAGTACCTATAAAGCTAAAGTTGTACGTTATACTTACAATGGAGGAAATTTGACGAATCCACAAGTTTTATTGGATCAGATTCCTGCGGCTTCAATCCATAACGGATCGCGTTTGCTGATCAACGGCGGTAAACTATTTATCAGTACTGGCGATGCTGCTGATACTGGCAATCCTCAAAATGTTAATTCTTTAGCCGGGAAAATTTTAAGAATAAATTTAGATGGTTCTATCCCAGCTGATAACCCTTATCCAAATAATCTGGTTTGGTCTTTAGGTCATCGAAATGCGCAGGGATTGACCCAAGTAGGCAATAAAATTTTCTCTTCAGAACATGGCCCGGATTCTGATGATGAGATTAATATTATCGAGAAAGGAAGAAACTACGGATGGCCAAATGTTAAAGGTTTTTGTAATGAAAGTGGAGAGCAGTCATTTTGCAGTTCGAATAATGTGGTAGAGCCATTAATTAATTGGACACCAACCATTGCGCCAAGTGGTTTAGCCTATTACAATTCAGATTATATTCCTCAATTTAAAAATTCGTTGCTGCTGGCTGTATTAAAAGGAACTAAATTGATGCAGCTTAAATTAGACGATGCACAAACAAAAATTACAGGAACAAAAGATTTTTATGTCAATACATATGGTAGGATCAGAGCCGTTTGCCAATCGCCAGAAGGAAAAATTTATATCTGTACCAGTAATGGAAGCGACGATAAAATTGTGGAAATAGCGAAGTAGGCTTATTTCTTTTTATTGCCCGGACACTTTTTACAGCGTTTACCTTTCTTAAATTTCTCGCAACACTTTTTGTGCTCAGCCGTACAGCTGAAAATAAAACCCATGCCTTTTTGAAATTCAGGATCGGTGGGTAATATGAATAGACTTTCTTCTCTCTCGTAAATCATTGCAGCACAAAAATAATAGTTATTTAGATTAATTCCAATTAATTAGTATTCCGCAAAGATTTAAAAAATTATAATGCTACATTTCTGAAGGCAATTTGTAATTTAGCGAACTAACCAAAAAATTCATAAGATGATAAATAAAGTGGTATCTGGAGCTGAAGAGGCTATCAAAGATATATCAGATGGTGCTACGCTCATGCTCGGTGGTTTCGGGCTTTGTGGCATTCCCGAGAATTGTATTAATGCTTTGGTAAGTAAGCAGGTAAAAAATTTAACCTGTATCTCTAACAATGCAGGTGTTGATGATTTTGGTATTGGTTTAATGCTGAAACAACGCCAGGTAAAAAAAATGATTTCTTCGTATGTAGGTGAAAATGCTGAATTTGAAAGGCAATTGTTGAGTGGCGAACTCGAGGTAGACCTTATCCCACAGGGCACTTTGGCCACCCGTTGTTTGGCCGCTGGATACGGTATGCCTGCAATTTTTACGCCTGCAGGTGTGGGTACCGAAGTGGCAGAAGGCAAAGAAGTACGCAATTTTGATGGCAAGGATTATTTAATGGAATATGCTTTTGATGCCGATTTCGCTATTGTTAAAGCTTGGAAAGGTGATACCGCGGGCAATTTAATCTTCAGGTCTACCAGCCGGAATTTTAATCCAGTGATGGCTATGGCAGGTAAAATAACCATTGCCGAGGTAGAAGAGTTGGTGGAAGCTGGTGAATTGGATCCGGATTATATTCATACGCCCGGTATTTATGTCCACCGGATTTTTCAGGGCAAAGACTACGAGAAAAGAATTGAACAGCGTACTGTAAGAACAAAATCGTAATGAAGAAAATTATTGCAATTGAAGAAATAGGCATGTTTTTGCTAGCAATATTTGCCTTTTCTAAACTATCGTTTCATTGGTGGGTATTTCCGGCACTTTTGCTTGTGCCGGATTTAAGTATGTTAGGATACGTTGCAGGCCCGAAAGTAGGTGCATGGTTTTATAACGTGTTTCATCATAAGACGATAGCGATAGTAATTTTCTTGATCGGATTTTATGATCAGTTACCCATATTACAGTTATCTGGCATCATCTTGTTTGCCCATTCTTGTATGGATAGGGCACTTGGCTATGGTTTAAAATATAGCGATGCATTTAATCACACACATTTAGGCTTAATCGGAAAAAATAAATAATGGCATTTTCAAAAGAAGAGATCGCACAGCGTATTGCTAAAGAAATAAAAGATGGATACTATGTTAATCTTGGCATTGGTATACCAACATTGGTTGCTAACTATATTCCAAAGGGAATTAATGTAGTGTTACAGTCAGAAAACGGTTTATTGGGTATGGGGCCATTTCCTTTTGAAGGAGAGGAAGATGCCGATTTAATTAATGCAGGGAAACAAACCATTACCACTTTGCCAGGATCATCTATTTTTGATTCGGCCATGAGTTTTGGGATGATCCGTGCACAAAAAGTAGATTTAACCATTCTGGGAGCCATGGAGGTGTCAGAAAATGGCGATATTGCCAACTGGAAAATTCCAGGTAAAATGGTAAAAGGAATGGGAGGAGCGATGGATTTAGTGGCATCGGCCAAAAATATTATTGTGGCGATGCAGCACATTAACAAAGCTGGAGAAAGCAAGTTATTACCGAAATGTACCTTGCCTTTAACCGGCGTAAAATGCATTAAAAAAATTGTAACTGAACTGGCTGTTTTGGATATCCTGCCAGAAGGCGGTTTTAAGCTTTTAGAACGTGCGCCCGGTGTAAGTGTGGAGTTTATACAGCAATCTACAGTTGGGAGATTAATAATAGAAGGAGAGATTCCGGAAATGAGATTGGATTAAGGCTTCGATTACACTCAGCCTTACAAAACGTATTATCAAAAAGAAGTCAAGCTTTAAAAGCTTGACTTCTTTGAAATTTATTCGGTGTCTACCAAAATACTATTCCTTAAATCATTCGAAATATCTTCTGTGATGGCAATGATTTCTTCAGGCTCGTTGGTGTTATTCATTACCACCTTATTACATTGTTCGCGATAAGGCAATAAATATTCTTTATAGGCAGGAACCACATGGTTGTGCCATTTGTACAATACATCTTCTTCCGGGTAACCACGCTCTAAACCATCACGTTTTATACGGCGATCTAAAGCTACCAGTTCATCTGCATCAACAAAAATGGTATGATCCAACAGTGCGGCAATTTCTTTGAAGTGGAGGATGAAAAGACCTTCTACAATAATGATCGGTGCCGATTTAATCTCCAGAATTTTAACTACAGCTAATGGGTTATTGAAGTTATATTCTTTTTTGTAAACTACCTCACCACTGATTAATTGCTTAATGTCTCTCAAAAACTGCTCACTATCAATAGTAGAAGGGAGGTCGAAATTGTATAATTTGTTCTCTTCCTGTGTCATCTCACCTGCAGGGATGTAATAATCATCTTGTGATACGAGCGTTACTTCATCCTGTTTAAAATGATGAAGAAAGCAGTTTAAGAAAAATGTTTTACCCGATCCGCTACCACCGGCAATACCAATTATAAATGGTTTTTTGTTTAAACTCATTGAGCACTATATGTTAAATTGCAGAAAAAACGTTTGTCTAAAGCGCCTAATGAATCAGCTACAGCTTTAGTCATTACAATTATAACATCTTTTGTGGATTCGTTCTCTGTAAATTTACCAACAACTTTGGCAAAGGTAGTGCGGTTAGTCATTGGGTTGGTAATCTTAATTACCCTGCCAACAGGGGCTGTACGGTGTAAAACCAACATTTTTGTTCCATCAAGATCTTGGTCTGCAATCCAAACGGCGGTACCTTTTTCTTCGATCTGACTTAAACCATATACGCTCGGATCGCGGCGAAGTTTAGGATCTT
Organism: Pedobacter riviphilus; assembly: GCF_014692875.1. NCBI lineage: Bacteria > Pseudomonadati > Bacteroidota > Sphingobacteriia > Sphingobacteriales > Sphingobacteriaceae > Pedobacter > Pedobacter riviphilus. The sequence continues at coordinate 1,617,181 of NZ_CP061171.1, forward strand.
TAACCATAGTACTGTCTGGTTCATTTTCTTGTTCTTCTTTTGATAGATCATTTACCGACTTAGGTTGCGGTGGTTTAGGTATAATCAGTTTCTGATCAACCTTAATGGCATTATCTTCCAGCTTGTTTGCTGATCTGATCTGATAAGCGGTTAAATTATATTTTTTAGCAATGGTAAATATGTTTTCTCCGGTAGCTACAGTATGGATAAAACTCTCTTCTTTTGCTGCTGGTGTTTCTTTAACTTTTGTTTCTGCCTGCTTTTCTTTCGGGACCTGAACATCTGTAATAATACCACCGGGAACTTTTAAAACCTGACCAATGGTAATGGCATTATCGGGTAAGTCATTCAGTTTTCTAATCTGGTAAGCGGTAATTCCGTATTGTTTAGCGATGGTAAAGATGGTCTCGTTTCTTAAAACCGTATGTGTACCGGCGGCATCTGTAGATTTGTTTTCCTGAACAGGTTTTTCTTCGGCAGCTGCTACTTTATTCTCATCTATATTTTTGGTTGCCGGAATTTTAAGTTTCTGCCCAATGCGCAGATTGTTTCCCGAAAGGTTATTGGCTTTTTTTACCTCTTCAACAGTAGTACCGTACTTCTCTGCAATTTTTCCTAAAAACTCTTTAGGCTGCACAGTATGTTCAATCATGGTCTGATCTGATGGTTGGCTGTTCTCAGCTACCCGCTCGGTATTGTTTTTTGCTGGTGGTATTGCTGGTGCTGCTGTATTGCTTTGGTCTGCGTTTTTTGCTGGGATTTTTAAAACCTGACCAATGCTTAAATTATTTCCGCTTAGGTTATTTAAAGTTTTAATCTCGTTTATAGTTGTGCCATATTTTTCGGCCAACATGTTTAAATTTTCTTTTGGCTTTACAATGTGTTCTATCACATTTGATGTTGATACACTTTGTGTAGTATTTGATGAACCATTAGCCGTAAAAGGGATATTTGTAGGTACCTTGATAATTACCCCGATCTGAAGGTACTTGTTATCATTAAAGGCCATGATATCTTTTGGCGAAACATTATATCTTCTTCCTATGGAATAATAAGTGTCTTTAGCCACGGTTTGGTGCACGATTAGTTTTTTGCCTTTATTATTTTCTACACCGATAGAGTCTCTCGCTGTATTGGCTTTGGCATTTGCAATGTTTAAAGCAAATAACACTACAGCAGATAAATATATTTTATGCATTTATTTTTATGTAAATTTCTAAGTCAAAGAGAGCAATTATACGAATAATATTGTTAACCATCTTATGTTCTGTTGCCCGTTTTTAAGTAAAAATTAGATGACTTTAACAATGTAATATCGATATGCTATTCATTAACAAATGTTTATAAAATTGTTATTTAGTACAATATTGAATATTAAACGATCTAATAAATAACGTATTGTTCAAAAGACAAAATAGGACAAAACTTTTCTAAATTTGGGTTGTTACATAGATATTAAAATACATTCCTAAAAAGTAAAAAAATGGACGCTAAAGAAATAAGCTTAAACGAAAAAGAGGTTAAACCAGTTGTAGATCTGTTAAATGATTATTTGGCAAATTATCATATTCATTATCAAAAATTAAGAGGTTGCCACTGGAATATTAAAGGACAGAACTTTTTTACTTTACATGTTAAGTTTGAAGAATTATATACCAATGCACAACTAACTATCGATGAGATAGCTGAGCGCGTATTAACCTTGGGTAAAGCACCGCATAGCCGTTTTGCTGATTATATTAAAGAATCTAAAATTAAAGAGATTGACACGATTGGACTGAAAGACCTTGATATGGTAGATGCGGTTTTGGATGATATGGCCGCATTGATCGAATTGGAAAGAGAACTTTTAGAAGCTACAGATGCGGCCGGAGACGATGGCTCTAACGATATGGTTAACCGTTTCATGCAGTTTAAAGAGAAAAATACCTGGATGTTACGTTCTTTCGCAGGGAAAAAGTAATACCATCCCTTAGGTTAAAAGCCTCGTGTAAGTAGCTTTATTGTAAAATCTGCTTATATGAGGCTTTTTTGTTTCGTAGAAAATCTAATTATTTATCTTTGGGCATGGCATACAAAAGTTTAGCAGAATGCGTATCCGATCTCGAAAAGCACGGTCATTTAATCAGGATAAAAGAAGAAGTAGATCCCTATTTAGAAATGGCAGCCATCCATTTAAGGGTTTACGAAAATAAAGGGCCAGCTATTTTATTTGAAAAAATTAAAGGAAGTCCTTTTCCTGCAGTTTCGAATTTATTTGGAACCTTAGAAAGATCGAAGTTTATTTTTAGAGATACCTTACCAAAAGTACAACAGCTGGTATCGTTAAGAAATGATCCCATAAAAGCATTAAAAAATCCATTTAAATATGCAGGTTCGGCAATGTCGGCTTTATCGGCCTTGCCACTTAAAACATCTTCGGCAAAAAATAAGTTTTTAAAAACAAGTATCAGTCAGTTACCACAGATTGTAAACTGGCCTATGGATGGAGGACCTTTTGTTACCATGCCCCAGGTGTATACGGAAGATGTAGACAAGCCGGGCGTACTAAATGCCAATTTGGGTATGTACCGGATCCAGCTGGCCGGTAACGATTATATTCAGGATCAGGAGATTGGCTTGCACTATCAGATTCATAGGGGGATTGGGGTACACCAATCTAAAGCCAACGCACTAGGTAAACCCTTAAAAGTGAGTATCTTCGTTGGCGGACCTCCATCGCATCCTTTAGCTGCAGTAATGCCGTTACCTGAAGGTTTATCTGAAATGACTTTTGCTGGTGCTTTGGGCGATAGGCGCTTCCGTTATTTTTACGATGATGAAGGTTTTTGTATTTCTGCAGATGCCGATTTTATCATCACGGGCACCGTTTATCCAAACGAAAATAAACCAGAAGGGCCTTTTGGCGATCACCTGGGGTATTACAGTTTAACACATCCTTTCCCTTTGATGAAGGTACACCATGTATACCATAAAAAGGACGCTATTTGGTCGTTTACGGTTGTTGGCCGCCCACCGCAGGAGGATACCAGTTTTGGGGCTTTAATCCATGAGATTACCGGTTCTGCCATTCCGCAAGAAATACATGGTTTAAAAGAAGTTCATGCGGTTGATGCAGCTGGCGTTCACCCTTTGCTTTTCGCCATTGGTAGCGAACGTTATACACCTTATTTAAAAGTGCGCAGGCCTCAGGAAATTTTAACCATAGCCAATCACATACTGGGAAAAAACCAATTGAGTTTAGCCAAATATCTGTTTATCGCTGCCAAAGAGGATGACCAGCATTTAAGCACGCACCATATTGAAGCCTTTCTTACCCATATTTTAGAGCGGATCGATTTAACAAGGGATGTTCATTTTTATACCAATACCACGATTGATACGCTTGATTATAGTGGTGATGGATTAAACAGTGGATCGAAAGTTGTAATTGCTGCGGCAGGGGATAAGCAGCGCGAACTATGGGATAAGCATCCTGAAGGACTGAAACTGAGCGACGGATTTTACCAACCCAAAATAGCCATTCCAGGGGTTTTAGTTTTAGAAAGTGACAAATATTTAAACCCGGAGAAAACAGCCGCAGAAATTGCTTTGTTGAATATGGCTTTAATGGATCAGGATTTATCTGGCCTGCCTTTAATTATATTGGCTGATGATGCAGAATTTACAGCGGCCAATATTGATAATCTGGTTTGGGTAGCTTTTACAAGGAGTAATCCGGCAGCCGATATTTATGGAATCAACGATTTTACCATTAATAAACATTGGGGATGTAAAGGTTCGTTGATTATTGATGCAAGGAAAAAGCCCCACCACGCGCCTGAATTGATCAAAGACCCTGACATTGAAAAAAAACTGGATGCTTTGGCTCAAGAGGGTGGAAGCCTGCATGGAATAATTTAGTATCGAATAATTCCGATTTACTCCTGTTAATTTTGTGATGAACAAAAAAGGCTTCAGTTGATTCGCTGAAGCCTTTTTTTAGATAAGTTTTATATTAGTACCTAAAATCTTACACCAAAAGTTAAGAATACATTATTTCTATTGCTTTTAACATCCGCAACAGGTTCTGAATAATCGTCTAATAAATAAGGGCTAGAGCTGAAGTTTGTTTTGTAATTCTGATATGCTAAATCGAAGTAATAGTTGTCGATGCGATAGCCAAGTCCGCCAGTATAATATTGGCCTTGGTAAAATTTATTATCGCCACCTTTAACACCGTTTCCATTTACGCCATAACCAGCACGTAAGCTAAATTCGTTTGTTACTTTTACTTCAGCACCTACTCTATAATTAATCGCTTCCTTATAAGATGCTTTAATAAAAGCATTATTATCACTAATGGTTTTACGGTCAGATCCGTTAGAATCAGAAAAGCGCATAGAGGCATAATCTACATAATCTACATCAGCTGAGATTAATGCAGTACCAGCAATTACATAACTGATACCCGCTGAAGCTTTTAAAGGCGTACGCAGATTATAAGTGAATGAATAATACTGAGTAGGATTATTTGATTTGGTAGGAGGGGTATTGGCATTTCCTGCAGTAGTAGCCTGTAAGGTTTCGCTGGTATTATCTTCAATATTCATCCAGGTTGGCGTCTGGAAATTTAAACCGATTCTCAGTTCGCTCACCGGTCTAAAAATAGCACCCAATTTTAAATTAAAACCGCCGCCTTTGGTTTCCTGGTTTCTAAAATGGGTAAGGCTATAATTTTCGTTTCCATTGTATGTAGGTAAGGCATCCCCATCATTATATGAGTTAACAATACCTGATTCCGTGAAAGTAGCATCGCTTGTATATTTCACGTTTACAAAACTGGCTGTTGCGCCAATGTAAACTTTGTTACCAAAGTTCAATGCACCCGCAACGTTAAATTCTGATGTAGAACCTAGACGTGCTTCATCCCAGTTTTGATTAAAATTAGCATTGTTATAAGGTTCTGCAGAAAACTGATTTGGAAAAGTAGGAGTGTTTTTATTGATCAAATAACTTTTATAAGCATCACCTGCAATGCTGTTATCAACTCCATAATTGTTAGCCTGATCCACGTAAGAGTCTCTGATAGAGCTGTTTGTGTTGATGCCACCATAGTTAATATTATTTAAAAAATCGTTGTTACGGGTATAGCTCAATCCGAAAACGGTACTTACTAATCCTTTATTTACATCAGCACCTTTTACTCTTGCCGCTGGGCTGTAAAATACAACACCAATGTTATTCAGGTTAATCTGGTTTTTATTTGCTTTTGTATTATTGCCTAAATAGGCACTATTATTAGAAACTGAATTAAACTCTGGTGTAAGAATAAATTCTGATTTAGTAAACAAACCTAATCCGGCAGGGTTCGCGTTAATTGAGCCGACATCACCACCAACGCCAACCTGTGCACCGCCCATTCCTTTAAATCGGGCAGAGCTACCATAATTGGTTTGTGAGAACCGGAATGCATCTGGTGCATAACTTTGGGCATACGACGTTCCTATAGCGGCTACTGTAGCTACTAGTGAAGCTAAAATATATTTTTTCATGTTGTGTGTTTAGATTTAAATTAACCTCTTCCTGCTCTAGATGGTCTTGAGCCACCACCACCGGTTGAACCACCACCACTGTTTCCGCCGCCATTTGATGGTGGAGGTGAATAACTTGGCCTGCTCTCGGTTCTTGCAGGAGGATTGTAGCTCTCGTTTCTGGTAGGTCTGCTGCTTTGTGTACCTTGTTGAGGTGAATAGTTGTCATTTCTGGTTGGTCTGCCAGCTTGGGTACCCTGAGGTTGATATCCGCCATTACCCTGGCTTCTGGTTGGTCTTCCTGCGTTAATATTTGGAACATAACCTACACCGTTTGGATTTGTAACACCAGATCTGCTCGGCCTGCCCGCGTTTCCGGCATTGCCGTTTCCGTATCGTGGTGTGCCTCTATCGTCACTTCCAGGTCTTGGTCTGCTATAACCTCTATTGGTATACACACCGCCACCATAGTATCCGCCGCCGATACCCCAGCCACCGCCGTAATATCCACCGCCCCAACCGTAACGGTCATAATAAGAATAAGGGCCCCATGAATTCCAACCATAAGGATTATTCCATCCGTAACCAAAGTTGCCATAATAGAATGGATTGTTCCAGATACTGCCATAACCAAAGCTTCCGCCCCAGCCACCTAAACCGTATCCACTGTTCCAGCCTAAGCCAAACCCCAAATAGTTAGAAGGACCATAACTGCTTCCGTAGTAATAATTGTCAAAATAAGGGTCATAGTAGCCTTGAAAGCTGTAGCCATTATAAAAACGGTTTATTCTAGACGAGTAATCCATGTCGTAATAAGGATTACTAGTTCCATAATATTCGTCATATTCTTCTTGTCCTTGCGCCTGGTTTTGTGCTTGTTGGCGTTGTGAAGGAAGTACCACTTCGATCTCTCTAGCTTTTGCTACAGAGTTATAAACATCATCAGCTGGCTTAGTTTGAGCCAATTTTGATGTAGAGCATGAAGCCACCAATCCTGCGGCGGCAATCATAACAATGGGTAAAAATTTAATTGGTTTCATTGTGTTTATATTTAGTTGTGTGTGTTCACGAATGTAATAAACAAGTTTCAAAAGTAGTTAATTCCTAACTATTTACTTAGTCTAAAAATGTTAAATCACAATTGATGTCAATTGTTGATCGTTTGTAGGCATAAATTTATAAATTTGCCGTCGGATTTTACACTTTTTAACATACAAATTACGTTCCAAATACATAAGATGAGCAAAGAAATTACAAGTAGAGAAGCAGATTATTCCCAGTGGTATAATGATATTGTGTTAAAAGCAGATTTAGCAGAGCACTCTGCAGTGCGTGGCTGTATGGTTATAAAGCCAAATGGTTATGCTATATGGGAAAAAATGCAAGCTGTTTTAGATAAGATGTTTAAGGATACAGGGCATCAGAATGCCTATTTTCCATTATTCATCCCAAAGTCATTTTTCTCTAAAGAAGCTTCTCATGTTGAGGGTTTTGCGACAGAATGTGCAGTAGTAACGCATTACCGGTTAAAAAATGATGGGAATGGAAATATTGTGGTTGATGAAACTGCAAAATTGGAAGAGGAATTAATAGTTCGTCCAACATCCGAAACCATTATTTGGAATACCTATAAAGGTTGGATCCAATCGTACCGTGATTTGCCAATACTGATCAATCAATGGGCAAATGTGGTAAGATGGGAAATGCGTACGAGGTTGTTTCTGCGTACAGCCGAATTTTTGTGGCAGGAAGGGCATACTGCACATGCTACAGCAGAAGAGGCGATTGAGGAAACAGAACGTATGTTGCATATTTATGCCGATTTTGCCGAAAATTGGTTAGCAGTTCCGGTAATCAGAGGCCGTAAATCGCCGAATGAACGTTTTGCCGGTGCTTTAGATACTTATTGTATTGAGGCCTTAATGCAGGATGGTAAAGCTTTACAGGCAGGTACATCTCACTTTTTGGGTCAGAATTTTGCCAAAGCTTTTGATGTTAAGTTTACAGGTAAAGATGGGAAATTAGATCATGTATGGGCTACTTCGTGGGGTGTTTCTACACGCTTAATGGGGGCTTTGATTATGGCGCACAGCGATGATTCAGGATTGATTATTCCACCGAAATTAGCACCAATCCAGGTCGTTATTGTTCCAATTTATAAAGGAGATGAAGATTTAACCAAAATATCAACTTATGTAAATGAATTAACCATGCGTTTAAAAGGCATGGGGGTTTCTGTGAAATATGATGATAGAGATACACAGCGCCCTGGATTTAAGTTTGCAGATTATGAGTTGAAAGGTGTGCCAATCCGTATTGCCATTGGTGGCCGTGATTTGGAAAATAAAACGGTAGAAATTGCCCGTAGAGATACAAAAGTGAAACAGACTGTACCTCAGGAAGGCTTGGATATTTACATCATCAAGCTATTGGAAGATATTCAGCAAAGCATGTTCAATAAAGCTTTGGCTTATCGTGATGAGCATATTACTGAAGCCAACAGTTACGAAGAGTTTCAGGAATTGTTAGATACCAAAGCCGGTTTTATTTCTGCACATTGGGATGGAACGCCAGAAACGGAGCAAAAAATAAAGGAAGAAACGAAAGCGACTATACGTTGTATTCCGTTAAATAATAAATTGGAAGATGGTGTTTGTATTTATTCAGGAAAACCATCTATACAAAGAGTACTCTTTGCCAGAGCGTATTAAACAGTCTTGAGTCGGAAGTTCGGAAGCGATAGTTTCCTTTCTACTGCTTTAAAAATAAGTTTAAAATCGTTTTTAGAAGGACTGGTTCTTCTGGCGTACAATTTAAATATTAATGTAAAATAGTATCGGGGATGTAGGTGTTTTGGAATCTTATCTCGATACTTGGTACTTGTCAATCTTGATACTATAAAAATGAAATTCGCAACTAAAGCTATACATGCAGGTCAAGAGCCTGATCCAACCACAGGTGCGGTAATGACACCGATATATCAAACCTCTACCTATTGGCAGAAATCTCCTGGAGATAACAAGGGTTATGAGTATTCAAGAGGAACAAACCCAACGCGTAAAGCTTTGGAAGATTGTTTAGCTGCTTTAGAAAACGCTAAATATGGTTTGGCCTTTTCGAGCGGAATGGGGCAACAGATGCCGTATTAAAATTATTGCAACCGGGCGACGAAGTGATTACCGGAAACGATTTGTATGGAGGTTCATACCGGATTTTTACCAAAATCTTCACTAAATACGGAATCAAGTTTCATTTTCTGGATCTTTCTAAGCCAGAGCATATATTGCCGTATATTAATGATAAAACCAAATTGGTTTGGATAGAAACACCTACTAATCCTACCATGCAGATTATCGATATTGAAGGGGTAGCTAAAATTACAAAGGAGAAAAATTTAATCCTTACGGTTGATAATACGTTTGCATCACCTTATTTACAAAACCCGATCGATCTGGGTGCTGATATTGTAATGCACTCGGTAACCAAATATATCGGTGGCCACTCTGATGTGGTAATGGGCGCTTTGGTAACAAACGATGAGCAATTGTATAAAGACCTTTGGTTTATTTATAATGCCTGTGGTGCAACACCTGGTCCGCAAGATGCTTTTTTAGTGTTGAGAGGGATTAAAACGCTCCACCTTCGAATGAAGGCACACTGTGAAAATGGGGAGCGCATTGCACATTATTTAAAAACACATCCAAAAGTTGATAAAATCTATTGGCCAGGTTTTGAAGACCATCCTAATCATGATGTAGCTAAAAAACAGATGCGTGGTTTTGGCGGGATGATTTCGATTACACTAAAAGGTGCTGATCTGGAAGAAACTTTTAGAATCTCTTCTAATTTTAAGGTATTCACCTTAGCTGAATCATTAGGTGGGGTAGAATCACTAATTAACCATCCGGCAACGATGACACATGGTTCTATTCCGAAAGAAGAAAGAGAGAAAGTAGGTGTTACCGATAACTTGCTCCGTTTAAGTGTTGGAGTAGAAGATATTGATGATCTTTTGGAGGATCTAGCAAATGCATTAGTATAATATTTCGAGCGGGCAGATAAAATATTTGCCCGTTTTTTTGTAAAGCAGGTCTTATTCTAAAATTAATGGTAGCCCGGCTTTACACTAAATCTTTTTTGTTTAGGTATCTGCTTCATTAAATTAGCACAAACAAAAAAGGAAACCGTTTCAATCCGGTTTAAATGGCAACGATTGTGCTGCTATTTACGTCTAAAAAAAAAGCTAACGATGCAGTTTTTGGAGTTAAAGAATTTTCTGGATAGTAAAGTTGAACAATATAATCAGCCAAATTTTATAGCAAACGATCCGGTTTGTATTCCGCATCTTTTTGAAAAAAAACAGGATATAGAAATTTCGGGCTTTTTTGCAGCGGTTTTAGCCTGGGGCCAGCGGAAAACAATTATTAATAAATGTAAGGAACTGTTGGGGCGTATGGATAATGCGCCTTATGATTTTGTTGTTAATCATACCGATACCGATTTAAAACGGCTGCTGAATTTTAAACACCGTACATTTAACGATACCGATTTACTTTATTTTATTTCGTTTTTTAAACAGCATTATCAAAACTTCGATAGTTTGGAGCAGGCATTTGTACCAAAACAAAATGTCTTTAGGTCAGAATATTTAGAAGTATCAGCGGCAAAAACTGAAATAAGCTACACTTCTGAGCTATGTTATGCTGCTGCGCTTAATTTCTCGATAGAGCAAGCCCTGAACCATTTCAGACAATATTTTTTCTCCTTGGAAGATTTTCCTCACCGGACGAAGAAACACATTTCCTCGCCAAAGCAAAAATCTACCTGTAAGCGTTTAAATATGTTTTTGCGATGGATGGTTAGGGTAGATCAAAATGGTGTCGATTTTGGTATCTGGAATACGCTTCAGCCAAAAGATTTAATCTGTCCCTGTGATGTACATGTAGATAGGGTAGGGCGACTGCTCGGACTGATTAACAGAAAACAGACTGATTGGTTGACTGCAATTGAATTAACGGACAATCTGAAACAGTTCGATCCTTCAGATCCGGTGAAGTATGATTTTGCACTATTTGGATTAGGGGTAGAAAAGTTATTTTAAAGTTTGTAAAATTTAGAAAATTCAAAAAAAAGATCATTTTTCAATTCAATCTTCCTATACTTACATAGTAATCCTGTTTAGATATATATAGCAGGATTGCGCCTATCCTAATTTCTTGCTATGATCGCAGTTAATTTATCTGATGGAGATAGGTGGAAGAAATACAACGATTTTTCTCCACTAATCTCAGTTTTTAAGAAATTCCATCCGCTTAATAATGAAATAGAAAAGCGGATTAACCAGCATACCTTTCCAATTAGCTACAAAAAAAATAAATATCTGGTTTCACCAGTAGACCGTAACAAGTTCCTTTTTTTAATTGTTAAAGGTGTAGTTAGGGGTTTTATTAAGGATGGAGATAACGAGATTACCACATGGATCGCCAAAGAGAATGAAGTTGTAGGCACTATACGTAATTTGTGGATAGATGGCGAATCGGATGAGTATTTACAGGCATTAGAAGATGTTGATTTAGTTGCTATCCCACATGTATTATCAGAATATCTTTACGAAAATTTTCCTGAAGCCAATATTGTTGGCAGAAAGATGATGGAATTATATTATCGTTCGGCAGAGGAACGTGCTTATCTTTGCCGGATTTCATCTGCCGAGAAAAGATATAAACGTTTTTTAATCTCATTTCCTGATTTGATTAACCGTGTTTCTTTAAAATACATTGCTTCTTTTTTAGCCATCCGACTTGAAACATTGAGTAGGATCAGGGCTAAGATTTAATTCCTTTAATTTGATTTTATTTTCTTGTTTTTTAAATAAAGGATTTAGGATTTTAACAGATCTGAAGTTCCTTCGTGAAAAGGAAATACGCTGAACAAGCAATTTTATATAGCCGAAGCCTTATTATTATTGAGCTGACGAGACATTGTTTCTGCTTTCTGAAGATTTTCAGGCTAAACCTACTTTCCTGTTAAAATACGGCCTGGGAGGCCCGACGAGCTTGGATCTGAATGCATTTTTGATGATCGAAGATTTTATCTGGCTTGACTGTTCCTACCAGACAGGAGTAAAGCTGTATGATAAAAACTATTTGCAACATGATCTTACATCCTGGAACGCTGTTGTAGGAGCAGTACATATTTTTTCATCAGAAAAACTCAGAATTGGTTTATGGTACGGTTTTTCAATTGACCCGCTAGAGGGCAATAACAGCGGCAAACATGAGATTTTCTTTCCATACCGTTCATTAAACCAAAGATCAGATTAGCAGGTCTCAAGACGTTTTAAACAAAACTGTGAACTTGTGTATAATAATATTTACACATTTAAACGAAAAATTAACTACAATTGCGTACAAAAAAATAACTTTTTATTAACTTGCAGAATATTCTTAAAATAATGAAAACAAAAAATGCCGTAAGTACTTTTACTGTGCTCATCGCTGATGATCACGAGATCATCCGTCGTGGATTAAAAGGTTTAATATCAGACTTTTGGCCTGGTGTTGAAATCATTCATGCAGCTAGCTTAGAGCAGGCGCTTGTGGAAACAGAAAAATCACCAAGTTTAATCATCATTGACGTGAATTTGCCCGGAGGTAACAATCTTAAGGTAATCGACCAAATTAAATTGGTTCAGCCGAATGCGAAAATCCTGGTATTTTCATCTTTGAATGAAAACATTTATGCTGTTCCGTATTTAAAGTCTGGTGCATCGGGTTACTTAACCAAAAATGCAGAAGAATCAGAAATTGTAACCGCCATTACAACCATTTTAGCAGGCAGTCGCTATTCGAGCAGAAATGTTAAGGAAAACATGTTCAACAGCATATTGGGGAACGATGCCGATAATCCTTTTACCAAACTTTCGGGTAGAGAATTAGAAGTAGCAGAATTATTAACTAAGGGGATTGGAGTATTAGAAATTTCTAATCAGCTAAATCTTCAAATGGGAACAGTAAGTACTTATAAATTGAGGCTTTTTCAAAAGCTGAAAATAAAAAGTATTATAGAACTAGCTGAAAAGATGAGTATCTATGAAAGATAAAAAGAGTATTTTACTCTTTTTATCTTTTCTAAGCCTTCCTGTTTTTATTTACCGTACCAAGCCCACTCGCTCCTGATTCGTTAGGTGTGGAGCCAGCCTGACCAAATTTATCTGAAGAACCCTTTCCGTTTTGATCGAAGGAAGCCTTTCCCTTTGAGCTTCCTTTACTTTTATGCTCTTTTTCAGCTGTGTTTTTATCGTTTCTGGTTTTCATAACATAAATATTTTATTACTCACTCAACATTTTAAAACGGTCAAAGTTTTATTTAATTCTTGCCATTCGAACTACTTCTAATTAAAATAATTTCTGATTATTTAAAATGAACGGCCCATATAATAGCTGTATTTGATATTGTTTGGTATAAGCATAGCTATAGGTTGTATTTATTTATTTGATTAATATCAAAACATCTGATTGATAGGTGTTTGTGAAATATGTTAATATATGCTTTAAACCAATATTTTAATTGATAAATATCAAATTATTGATTTTATGTATAATTAATTATACTTATTTTGCACCTAACTTGAAAAAAGTGACCGTTAATAATATATCTTTGCGCATATAAATAAATAATAAAGTGCGCTACTAAAAATAATGCTCGTAAAATTTTCTGTTTTTGAAACCATGGGTTTTAAGATTACGTAAATACTTTTTTGAAATAAAACAGCATTATAAAAAGGTATCATTCCCCCTAATGATACAAGCGCATGTCGTCTCAGCCTATGAATAAAAAATTACACTCTCCGTCTCGCTATTTGCGTATTTTTTTTGGTAAGGAAATTAATTTAAGAGCACAATTTCGCTCCATTAACCGTGCATTTTTCGCTATTTCTGTCTTGCTTTTTGTGTATCTGTTTCAAATGCACAAACGCCTATATGCGCTACACCTGGTGCAGATGGTGCAGCAAATTTAAGTACCGCTGCAAATACATTTTATCCTTCCAAATCTGGAAATATTACTTTGAACTCTGGAAGTACTTCTTTAGAGTTGGATCCAGTACCGGCTTCATTTCAGGTAGGTAGCACTGTATTTTCTTTTGGTAACACACAAATAACCAAAGGTAATTTGTTGTTAATCATTCAGATGCAGGGTGCTGATGCCAATACAACCAATACTTCATCATATGGATCAGGCATAGCTGCCAATAATGGTTCTGGTTATACGGGAACAGTAACGGCTGGCCGTTATGAGTATGTAGTTGCACTTAATGATGTAACCACTGCAGGGGGAACATTGCAATTTAAAGCATCGGGAACAGGCGGCGGATTGGTAAATAGTTATGTGAATTCGGATGCAACTGCTACAAAGGGGCAAAGGCGTTTCCAGATTGTGCGTTTAATGCAATATTCTAATCTGACGATGACCACCGATATCAAAACCATTCCCTGGAATGGTAAAGCTGGTGGTTTAATTGCAATTGATGTTGCCGGAACTTTAACCATGAACGGTCGTGTAATTGATGCAAGTGCAACTGGTTTTCGGGGTGGTTATTTATTACCTAGAACCATATTAAATAAGCAAGAGAGTTTATACGTCACCACAGATCCCTCCTTGGCAAGTACAAAGGGAGAAGGTATTGTAGGTACGCCACGTTTTATGTGGGATGGCTATAACCAGGTAGATAATGGTGTGCAGGGTTATCCGGATGGCGATTATGGCCGAGGTGCACCGGGTAACGCTGGTGGAGGCGGTAACGTGCACAATGCCGGTGGAGGGGAGGCGGTAACGGCTCTGCAGGTGGATTAGGCGGATGGGCTTGGGTTGGTGCAACTGGAGACAACACACTTACGGGTGGCCGGCAAGGTTCTACCGTTCCTTATGCAATAAACAGGTTATTTCTTGGAGGTGGCGGAGGTGCGGGTGATGCCAATAATGCAACTAATGGTGTGAGAGGTGGGGTTGGTGGTGGTATTATCCTCATCACAGCCAATAAAATAGACGGAACAGGAACTATCCTGGCCAACGGAGGCAGGGGTGAAGCAGGTGGTTTAGGCAGCGCTGCAGATGGTGCCGGCGGTGGTGGCGCAGGTGGAACAATATTTATTAATGTAGCCAACCCAAGCCCAACAGCTACCTTAACTATCCAAGCAAAAGGTGGTAATGGAGGAAATTCTTTTACTACAACTGCACATGGTCCTGGTGGTGGTGGTGGCGGTGGTGTAATCCACTATAAAATCCCTAATGCTACCGTAACTACTAGCACTGCAGGTGGTTTAAGTGGAAGAACAAATGATGGCGTTACACAGGCTGGAAATGCAAATTCTAATGTTCCTTATGGTGCAACAGATGGTTCAACTCCTGGCGTGGTGAATCAGTTCACTTTTAATGATTTACCTCCGGAGCTTCAGGGTGTAAGCTCAACCTGTTTACCAAATTTAGTTATCACCAAATCCAGAGCTAATCCAACAGTTTCAGTACCTGCTGGTTCTACCACGGTTTATACGATCAATATTAATAATACGGGTGGTGGTGCAGAAGGCGTTAGGATAAATGACCAACTGCCTGCAGGTTTAACATTTTTATCAGCTACGATTGTTTATTCTACCAGTCCATCAACCGTAGTTACAGTAACCAATAGTGGAACAGCCACTTCACCGGTATTGGGGAATTTTAATATTCCTGCTGGGACGTCGGCAACTATTCAACTGACGGTTACTATCCCAGCTGCAACGGCTCCTGGTACGTATAGCAATCCGGCCCAGGTAACTTATCTTGATCCGACACGTACTGCTGCAAACCCTACCAGGTTAATTTCTCCTGCATCCTTTGCTATAGCAGGTACAAATACCACTTATGAAACTGGTGGAACTGTTGGTGGAAGCAATTATAACCCTGCTTTACCAGATGAAGATTTACTGTTAACCAAACCCAATATATCAATCGTAAAAACGGTTAGTCCAACCTGTATTGCTACCGGTAGCAATGCTACTTATACCATTACAGTTAAAAATGAAGGTACTACAACCTTAAATACATTTTCTGTAACAGATGTAATTCCGACCGGAATGACATTTGTAAGTTCAACGGGAACAACTGCTCCCTGGACTATTTCGAATGCTGGTACAACTTATACCTTTAACTACAATTCAGGTACTGGCCTTACAACGGGACAAACGGTCTCTTTTACTATTACCGCAACGGCAACAACAGTACAACCTTCTGGCAATTGGTCTAATACGGCATCGGTAAGTGGGGGAAGTAATTCGACTGTTTTACTTTATGCAAATCCTACTACGGCCACATCATCAATTACTTCTGGTGGTACGGCATGTAACGACGGTACATTTTTTATTAGGGGGAATACCCCGACAGTAGGTACCGGGCAATGGAGTCTTACTGCGAATCCAGGTGGCTTTGCCACACTTAATAACCCTAACCAGGCAAATGCAACTGTGGTGGGGGTAAGAAATGGCTCGCCTGTAACTGCCCGTTGGACCATTACCAATGGTACCTGTAGCAGTACTTCAGATTTGGTATTAACCAATAATAGTGTACTACCTACTGGTACTTTAAGTATAGTTGGTAACGCGAGTGGCACTGTTTGTTCTCCTTCACCAACACCTAATCTTCAGGTTGCATTAACCGGAACGCCTAACTGGAGTATCAGCTATAGAAACCCTACAGGTTTATTAGTGAATGTACCAGGAATAACAACAAGTCCGTATATCATATCTTCAACAACAGTAGGTACTTATACTTTGGTTTCTGTAACTGATAATACAGGCTGTAGCGGAACCGTTAGTGGTACCGTAGTGCTTAATCAAAGTCCGGCAACAGTTGCTGGTACAGTAAGCGGAGCACAAAGCATTTGTTTTAATACTGCACCAACGGCATTGTCTATAAGTGGACAAACCGGTAATGTTGTTTTTTGGCAATCTTCTCCAAATAACAGTACGTGGACGGATATTGCAGGAACGGAAAACTTAACTTCGATCACACCAGGTGCTTTAACCGCAACTACTTATTATAGGGTGAGGGTTAAAAGCGGTGCCTGTGGCGAAGCCATAACACCTGCCATTACGGTTACGGTAAACGCATTGCCAACCGGATCGGCAACACCAGCCAGTCAGAATATTTGTAGTGGTGCAGCCATTGCTACCGTTAATTTTAGTGGGGCAACAAGTTATACCTGGGTACGGGATAATAATACCAACGTAACCGGGATCGTAAGTAGCGGTTCGGGGACGAGTGTTAGCGGAACTTTAACGAATACAACAGGTTCGGCACAAGTGGTTACTTTTACCGTAACACCAATTGCCAATGGCTGTTCGGGCAATACCTTTACTTTTACGATAACCGTTCAGGGTATTGTAACTGCCGGATCTATTGGCAGCAATCAGTCGATTTGTACCAATACTCAACCAGCGGCATTAACTTCGGTAGCTGATGGGACAGGATCGGGTACCATTAGTTATATTTGGGAAAACTCTACAAACGGAACAACATGGTCCGCTATTTCAGGTGCAAATGCTGCAACTTTTCAGCCCCCTGTTTTAACCACCACTACTTTATACAGAAGAACAACTGTTTCAACTGCTGCAACGGCATGTTCGTCAGCGCCATCGTCTCCTGTAACCATAACCGTTAGTGCATTGCCAACAACGGCTAATGCAGGTGCCGATCAAACACAATACAATTCAGGAACATTTACTTTACAAGGAAATGCGCCAACTTCGGGTACCGGTGTTTGGACAGTTGTTAACGGATCGGCCGCAATTACTACACCAACAAACCGCAATACTACCGTAACAGTTGCAAAAAATACCTCTGCCACCTTACGTTGGACAATTACAAGCTCTCCTTGTGCATCTTCTGCCGATGATGTTGTAATTACATATACTGAAAGTACCGATTTACAAATTGCAAAAACAGTAAATAAAACAAACCCTACAGTTGGCGAAAATGTAACTTTTACCATTACCGCAACCAATAACGGGCCAAGTAATGCAACAGGCGTACAGGTGAATGATCTATTAAAATCAGGCTATACCTTCGTAAGTGCAACGCCAGGAACCGGAACCTATAATTCGGCTACGGGTGTTTGGACTATTGGTGCGTTAAATAGCGCATCTTCGCAAACATTAAGTATTGTTGCTACGGTTAACGCCAATGCCACAGCGGCCAACTATGGTAACGATGTGAATATTACAGGTACAGAAACAGACCCAACACCTGCAAATAATTCGACATCTATTACCAATATTGTTCCGGTCCCTTCAATTGATTTATCCTTAACTAAAACTGCATCACCGAAACCAGCTGTTGCAGGTAACGCTTTAACTTATACCATCACTTTAACCAATAACGGTCCGAGTACTTTAAGATCGACGGATGTAGTAAAGATTACCGACAATCTTCCAGCCGGATTTACTGCAACTACTTTTACAGCATCAACAGGTACTTTTACCAGTGCAAACGGTAATTGGACTGGCTTAACTTTAGCAACCGGACAAAATGCAACCTTAACAATTGCGGGTACACTTGCTGCAACAGCAACTGGTACCATTAGCAATACTGCGAGTGTAACTGCTCCAACTGGCACGGTTGATCCGAATTTGACCAATAACAGCCAAACAGATAATACCACTATTAACAGACAGGTTGATTTAGTGCTTGCAAAAACTGCATCACCCAAACCAGTTGTAGCTGGTGGAGCATTAACCTATACCATTACCTTAACCAATAACGGAAGCAGTGCGCTACTCTCAACTGATGTTGTAAACGTGGTAGATAACCTTCCGGCAGGATTTACTGCAACAACTTTTACTGCTGCAACAGGTACTTACGACCAAACCAACGGAAATTGGACAGGCTTAACCTTAAGCAACGGTCAATCTACTACATTAACCATTGCCGGAACCGTTGCAGCCAATGCAAGCGGAACCTTAAATAACTCCGCTACAGTTACTGCGCCATCAGGAACAACTGATACTAATACTGGTAATAATACTGCAACAGATGCAACAACAATAAACCGTTCAATAGATTTTGCTATTGCAAAAACCGCTACACCAAATCCGGTAATTGCAGGCGAAGCCTTAACCTATACCATTACGCTTACCAATAACGGAACCAGCCAGTTATTAAACAGCGATATTGTTAAAGTAGTAGATGTTTTACCTGCTGGTTTTACCGCAACGGGTTACAACACTTCATCAGGGACTTATACCAGTACAAATGGAAACTGGACAGGCTTAACTTTAAGCAACGGACAATCGGCAACTTTAACCATAGCCGGAACAGTAGCTGCTGCTGCAACAGGAAGTTTAAGCAATACGGTAACTTTAACCCCTCCAACGGGTATAAGCGATCCAAATACTACAAATAACACCGCTACGAACAATACTACTATAAATGCTAAACCAGTACTTGCCATTACCAAAACAGGATCTTCAGGTTTAACAGCTGGTTCGGCAGTAACTTATACTTTAAGGATTGTAAACAATGGAAGCAGCAATGCTGTAAATGCCGACATTACTGATGCCGTACCTGCAGCCATACAAGGCGTAACCTGGACCAGTACCGCTGAAGGTACAGCTGCTGTTACCACAGGGGCATCGGGTAGTGGAAATACCGTTAATTTAAAAGTTAATATCCCGGCAGGAAGTGCGAATGCTATAAATGTAACCATACAAGGTACGGTAAATCCAGGAGCAACAGGTAGCATCACCAATACTGCAACCGTAACTCCGGCAGAACCACAGGGAACGGGAAGTACCTCAAGTGTAAATTCGAATATTACCAGTACATCAGGTGTAACGATTTCAAAAACTGCGGTATCATCAGCAACTGCAGGAAATACACTTACCTACCAGATTCAGCTTGCAAACAATGGCCCAAGTAATGCAACAGGTGTACAATTGACCGATGTTGTTCCTGCTTCTTTAACGAATGTGACCTATACAAGCCAGGTATTGGGTACAGCTGCTGTAACTGCAGGTGCAACTGGTACTGGGAATAATATTAGCCTTACCGGTAATATTCCGGCAGGGGCAGCCAATAAAATCATCATTAATGTTACCGGTACCATCAAACCAGATTTTGAAGGAACCATCACCAATACTGCTACGGCAACACCACAGGAAAGTGGAAGTACACCTGTAAATGCACAGGCCATAACTGCAGTAAGTAGAAACCCGGTATTTACCATTACAAAGAGTGGCCCAAGTACTGCCATTGCCGGTAATAATATTGTTTATTCGATAACCGTAAAAAACACAGGACCATCAAATAGCTTAAATACAGTAATTACAGATGCGATACCGGCATCGATAACGAATACCAGTTGGACAAGCGCCGTAACGGGGGGGACGGCAACAATATCTGCCGGGGCAACGGGTACGGGTAACAACCTGAGTTTAACCGGAAGTTTCCAGGCAAACAGTACGGTTCAGATTACTGTATCTGGAAAAATCGCAAGCAATGCGTCGGGTAGTATTACCAATACCGCAACAGTTACTCCAGCAGAAAGCGGTGTATCTCCAATTACCTCGAGCCCGGTTAACACTTCGTTAACAACTCAATCGGGTTTAACGGTATTGAAGAGTGCGCCTTCCACTATCATTTCTGGCGCAAACATTAGCTATACCATAGAAATAGGAAATAACGGACCAAGTGATGCCATTAATGCAACGTTAAATGATGCCATTTCTGCTCAGGTTTTAAACCCGACATGGACATCAACCGCTCAAGGTGCTGCAGTAATCAACGCTGGCGCAACAGGCAGTGGCAATAACTTGCAAACAGGGCTAACCATCCCGGCAGGTGCAGCAAATAAAGTAATTGTAACTGTTACTGGAAAAGTAAATCCGGCATTTAACGGTACCTTAAGTAATACTGCGACCGTAACTGCCACTGAAACTGGAAGTCCTTCTCCGTCATCAACAACCAATACAACGATTAATAGAACACCAACAGTAGCAATTACTAAAAATGGTCCTACGGCTTTAATAGCAGGAGAGAACATTACTTACACGCTTGATGTATTTAATACCAGTACAGCCGATGCGCAAAATTTAAGCATAGCCGACGTGGTTTCTAACCAGATTAGTAATGTAAGCTGGACGGCTACTGCCTCAGGTACTGCGCAGGTATTAACAGGGGCAAGCGGAACCGGAAATACCGTTGCAATTACGGGTAATATACCTGCAGGAAATGCAAACCATATTACAGTAAGCATTACGGGTAAGGTTAGTGCAGCATTAAACGGTAGTTTAGCTAACACGGCAACGGCTACGCCATCAGAAAGCGGAACAACACCTGCAACATCAACCATTAGCACTACTGTAAGCAAAATCCCTGTTTTAGCGATACAAAAAAGCGGACCATCATCTATTAATGCTGGCGAACAGATCAGTTATAGCATTACCGTTACCAATCAAGGTACGGCCAATGCGAATGCATCAGTAATTACCGATGCCATTCCGGCAAGTATTTTAAATCCATCATGGACCACTGCAGTTTCTGGAACAGCCATAGTTACTGCAGGTGGCACAGGAAGTACAAATGCATTAAGTGTAACAGGCGATATTCCGGCAGGAGCAGCAAATAAAATTGTAATTACCGTAACCGGAACTGTGGATGCAGGTACTGCGGCAACAAGTATTGCAAATAGCGCTACTGTTACACCTGCAGAGAGTGGAGCTACAGCTCAAACATCCAATACCGTAACTACTTCGGTAAGTAAATTACCATCAATTAGCTTAACTAAAACGGGACCAGCAACAGCTAAGGCTGGCGAAACCGTTACTTATATTATAGAAGCCATCAACAATGGCCCTTCTAATGCCAGCAATTTAAGTATTACAGATGCTATCCCAACACAGTTAACAGGTGTAACCTGGACAGCTGTAGCTTCGGGAACATCTACAGTAAATGTAGCTTCAGGCACTGGAAATGTGAGTTTAACCAGCAACTTAAAGGTAGGTGCTGCAAATAAAGTGACTATAACAGCCACAGGAACAATTGCTGCAGGCCAAAGTAATGTAACCATTACGAACCAAGCGGTGGCTACACCTACCGAAGCAGGAGTAGCACCCGTTAACTCAAATGCGGTGAACACTGCGATTTCTAATAAAAGTACAATCACTATCGTTAAAGCAGGGCCTTCATCTGTTAATGCTGGTGAAAATATAACCTATACGTTAAACATCAAGAATGCGGGTCCAAGTAATGCGGTTGCTGCTGTAATTGCAGACAATATTCCAAGTGGCATAACTAATGTAAGCTGGTTTACTGCTGTTACAGGTACTGCAAGTATTACTTTAGGTGCATCAGGAACAGGAAACAACCTAAGTATTACAGGTGATATACCTGCTGGAGCAGCAAATGCTATTAATGTAACTATTACGGGTAAAGTAAACACCGCATTTACAGGTAGCTCTTTATCAAATTCGGCAACTGTAACACCATCAGAGGCTGGTAATCCGGTTGTAACTTCGAATACCGTTACTTCTGCTGTTACAAAACAGGCTGACTTAAGAATAGAAAAAACCGGACCAACAGCAGCAATTGCTGGAGAGCAGGTAAGTTATACCATCACGGTAACCAATGCCGGACCAAGCGACGTTACTGCCGCAAGAATTGTGGATACTTTTGATGCAAACCTTTTAACACCAACCTGGACGGTTGCTACACAAGGTGCGGCAACAGCAAGTGTAGGTAGTGGCTCAGGAAATATCGACATTACAGGTAATCTTACAGCAAATGCAGCTGATAAAATTATCATCACAGTTACAGGCAGGATTTCGCCAACACTAAGCACCAGTATTTCTAA
Organism: Pedobacter riviphilus; assembly: GCF_014692875.1. Classification (NCBI taxonomy): domain Bacteria; kingdom Pseudomonadati; phylum Bacteroidota; class Sphingobacteriia; order Sphingobacteriales; family Sphingobacteriaceae; genus Pedobacter; species Pedobacter riviphilus. The sequence continues at coordinate 1,639,576 of NZ_CP061171.1, forward strand.
TACTGCAACAGCAACTCCACCTTCAGGTGTAACCGATTTGACGCCTGCAAGCAGTACCGTTACAACCACTACTTCAAGAAAAGCAAATGTGCGTATTACAAAATCTGGTCCAGCAAATGTTGGAGCTGGAGAGGTAATTTCTTATACGTTGCGTATTGTAAACGATGGACCAAGTACGGCTACCACAACTTCAATACTCGATAATATCCCATCCGAAATTATAAGTGACATAAGTTGGAATGTGGTTGCTTCAGGTGGTGCAACGTCAACGATAAGTGGAAACCAAACTTCAAGAAATGTAAGCTTCGATGCAACAATTCCGCCAACAACCGGGCTTATTCTGGTCAATATTACCGGAAAAGTAGACCCAGCATTAACGCAAGGGCAAACCATTTCAAATACAGCAACAGCTACCGTAAGCGCTGGTATTACTGATCCGGATCTTTCTGATAATACTTCAACAAAAGTAACAATTGTAGATAACGATCCGGTATTCAGGGTTTCAAAATCGGGTCCGGCGAATGCGAATATAGGAGACCCGATAACCTATACTATTGTGGTGAATAATACGGGTGCCGGAAATATTACCGATGCCTTTATTATTGATAATGTACCAGTAGATGTGCAGGTAAACAGCTGGACTGCAGTGGCTACCGCAGGTGCTTCAGTTACAGGAACAACTTCTGGGTCAACAAATTCGATATCAACTAAAGGAAATATTAATTCTGGAACAGGAACGATTACTGTTACGGTGAATGGTATTATTAAACAAACCGCAAGAGCGGTGTTTACCAATACCGTTGAAGTAACCGCTAGTGATGTTAAACAAAGTTCTGTTACCACAAGCATAAATAAATCAACAGATATTGCAATTAGCAAAACTGGTCCTCAAACCATATCTGCTGGAGAAAATATCAGCTATGCTATTAATGTAGTTAATAATGGTCCTGTTGATGTTAGCGGATTAACTATTGCAGATGTGGTACCAGCAGGCATTACCAATGTAAGCTGGTCGGCAACTGCCAGTGGAACTGCAGTTATAACCGGCCCTACAACAGGTAATGGAAATAATATTTCTGTTGGTGCGAATATCAACGCAGGAAGTACAAATTTTGTTACCATTTTGGTGAGTGGAAAAGTACCATCGAGCACCGCTGCATCAACCTTAACCAATACGGCAACGGTAACTTTACCGACAGAAATAGCAGATTTTAATACCACAAACAATTCATCAACAGTAAATACAACTGTGGTAAATTCACCTAGTTTAGTGGTACAGAAAAGTGGCCCTAGCACTGCCGCTTCTGGAACGCAGATTAATTATACCCTTACAGTTAGTAATAACGGACCAAGTGATGCAGCAGCAGTAAATATTGCTGATATAATCCCAGCAGATATTACCAATGTAAGCTGGACAGCTGTAGCAAATGGTACAACTTCCATTACCTCAGGTGCAAGTGGTAGCGGAAATAATGTAACGGTAGTTGGAAATATTCCTTTTGCTTCTGGCAACTCTATTACCATCAATGTTGTTGGAACCATAAATCCTGCTTTTGCCGGAAATATATTAAATACCGCATCGGCAAAAATTGGTGCAGGTGGGACTCCGGTAAATTCGCCAACGGTTACCACAGTAGTGGCTAAACAAACCAATTTAAGTGTCATTAAATCAGGTCCAGCAACTTTAAGTGCTGGTTTACCAATAAGTTATACCATAGAAGTAACCAATGCTGGCCCAAGTAGTGCAAGCGGAACAGTAATTACCGATGCAATTCCTGCAGCAATACAAAATGTAACCTGGAGTACAACAGCTACCAATGGTGCAACTGTGAGTGCAGGGGCTACTGGAAGCGGAAATACGCTATCTGTAACAGGAAATATTCTAGCAGGTGGTAATTCAAAAATATTGATTACCGTAAATGGTGTTGTGGCCTCTAATGCAACTACAAACATTGTAAATAGTGCTACAGCAACTCCTGCAGAACCAGGTAACCCACCCGTGGTTTCTACACCAGTAACTACGGTGTTACAGAAAACACCTGGATTAGCGCTTTCTAAATCAGCACCTGGTACAGCATCTAGCGGACAGCAGATTACGTACACTTTAAAATTAACCAATACAGGGCCATCTGATGCAGTAAATACTACTATTGCCGACGTGGTTCCTGCTGATATTAGTAATGTACAATGGACAGCTACGGCTAGCAATGGAGCGGTAGTTAATGGAACAGCTTCGGGCACAACAAATAATGTGTCTACCGCTGTAGATGTTCCGGTGAATGGTGTAATCAACATCGTTATAACCGGTACCATTAATCCAACTTATGTTGGCACCATTGTAAATAACGCTTCAGCAACTCCATCAGAACCTGGTGTTGCGGCTAAAACAGCCAGTGCTGCAACTACGGTTTCGGCTATGGTTAGTCCGGTAATAACCAAAAGTGGTCCAACTACAGCTTTAGCTGGGGAGGAAATTAATTACCAGATCCGGGTTCGGAATAACGGCCCAAGTACTGCCTTAAATGCGGTAATTACAGATGTGCTTTCGAACAACTTAACCAATGTTCAATGGACAGCTACGGCTCAGGGTAATGCAATCATCAACTCTGGGAATTCAGGAAATACCGGTTCAATCAGTATAAATGCCAACATACCGGCAGGTACAAATGATGTGATCATCATCAATGTTAAAGGAACAATAGCCAGTTCATTTTCAGGTACGATTTCGAATTCTGCTACAATTACGCCATCGGAAGCTGGAAGTACACCAGTTACTTCTGCTGCAGTGGTAACCACAGTAAGCAGAAAACCAATATTAAAAATTAGTAAAGTTGGCCCTGCAACCTTAACAGCTGGCAATAACATTAATTACCTGATTAATGTAAGCAACGAAGGAACAGGTAATGCTGTAAATTTAAGTGTAACTGATGTTGTACCAGCTGCGATTACAAACGTTGCAATTACAGTAAGCAGTACGGGTAATGCTACTATTGCCAATAGCAGTGTTACCGGAAATACCGTTTCGGTAACGGGCGATATTAATGCAGGTAATGGCAATGGTTTTACCATTTCGGTAACTGGAAAAGTTCCGGCAAATTATACCGGTACATTGGCAAATACAGCAACAGCTACACCTTCAGAGGCTGGAGCTGCGTCGTCGTCCGCTACTGCAAATACAGTAGTTAGTAGGGTACCAGTCCTCGAAATTATTAAAACCGGACCAGCTATTGCAAACGCAGGTGCGGCAATAGAATATATTATTACGGTACGAAATACCAGCACCAGCGATGCCCTGGCATCGGTAATTACAGATGCTGTACCATCAGGAATCCAAAATGTAAGCTGGACGACAAGTGTTGCCGGAGCTGCAACTGTATCTTCTGGAAGTACAGGAACAGGGAATTCGGTTTCATTAACGGCCAATATACCTGCCGGATCAGGCAATACGGTAAGCATTTCTATAAAAGGTGTTATCCCTTCTGGTGCAGCAGGAAGTTTAACCAATGCGGCTGTAGCTACACCTGTTGAAGCAGGAACCACTGCTGCGACATCGGCAACAGTAACAACCACAATCCAAACCAGTACCGACCTCTATGTAACCAACGCTGTTGCTAATGCTTTCTTAAAAGTTGGCCAAAATGCGGTATTTACCATCACTGCAGGTAATAATGGTCCAAGTGATGCAACAGGAGTTAACGTTGCAGATTTATTGCCAGTTGGATATCAGTTCGTATCTGCTTCGGCAACACAAGGAACCTATAATCAATCTACAGGTGTATGGACTGTTGGTAACTTAAACAGTGGCGCAAATAGCGTGCTAACCATTACTGCAACGGTAAAATTAGGAACCGATTATAACACAACCGCCACTATTTCTGGGGCGCAAAATGATCCTGTTACCAATAACAATAAAGCATCTGCCGGAATAACTATTGTAAATAGCGATCCGGTTTTAGTTGCCGATACCAAATCAACCAATGAGGATGTAACATTAACCGTTAGTGCCGCAAATGGCGTATTGAGCAATGACAGCGATATCGATAATAATACCTTAACCATAACTAAATACAGTATTGCAGGTGTTGATTATACTCCGGGTTCTTCAAACCTGATTACAGGTGTGGGTACCATTACGCTTAATGCCGATGGAAGTTATGTATTTGTACCTGTAGCCAATTATAATGGTACAGTTCCGGCTATTACCTATACAGTAAGTGACGGTAATGGAGCTGCGGTAAATAGCACTTTAACCATAACGGTAAATCCAATAAACGATGCGCCTTCATTTGTAAAAGGCGCAGATCAGCTCGTAAATGCGAACGCTGGTGCACAAACAGTAAACAACTGGGCTACAGCTATTGTAGCTGGTCCTGCTGATGAAGTTGCAAGTCAAACGGTAAACTTTGTGGTGAGTAATAACAGCAACACATCGTTTACAGTACAACCTGCTATTGATGCCTCAGGAAAGCTAACTTACACACCTTCAGTAAACTTTGCAGGCAAGGTTACTGTAACTGTAGTATTAAATGATAATGGAGGTACAGCAAATGGAGGTGTAGACCAAAGTGCAGCACAAACTTTTATCATTTCTATTAAACCTGTAGGTTTAACTGATAACGTAAATACTTTGGTTAATACCCCTGTAACTACCGATGTTAAAGCCAATGATGGGGCAACCGCTAGCAATACAACTGTATTAGCAGGAAATGGTGCACACGGTACAACCACTGTTGATGCAACAGGAAAAGTTACCTATACCCCAAATGCAGGTTATACCGGAACGGATAGTTATACCTATACCTTAACAACAGCTGATGGAGTAGTAAGTGATCCGATTACGGTTAATGTGAGTATCTATCCAACAGTGGTATTATCAGGACCGACATCCGTTAACGAAAATGCAGGTGTAGTTAATTATACCGTTACCCTTACTGGAACAGCCGGAACAACCCTGGCATCGCCAGTAACTGTAGTCACCGGAATAACACCGAATACTACAAATGCCGCAGATTATAACTTTAACAGCTCGACCATTACTTTCCCGGCGGGATCGGTTGTTGGTGCAGCCAGTGGTACCATTACTTTCCCTGTGACCATTGTTGATGATAATCTGCTTGAAAATACAGAAGATTATACCGTTTCTATCGGATCGATTACAGGTCCGGCATCTTTAGGAAATGCAAGTGTAAACACATCTATTATTGATAACGATAATGCTTCTGTTGCCATCAATAATATTTCAGTTGCAGAAGATATAACCGGTGGTTTAGCTACCTTCACGGTAACCTTAACAGGAGCGGTGCAGAACAGCTTTACAGTTAATTTTGCGACTGCCGATGGTACAGCTGTTCAACCGGGCGATTATACTGCAACCAGTGGAACCATCACTTTCCCGGCAGGGTCGGTAAGTGGTGCTACGCAAACTTTTACCGTTCCAATAATAGACGATAACATTGCCGAAACAACCGAAACCTTTACGGCCACACTTTCGGGAGTAACGGGGCTGGTAACCATTGCGACAGCAACTGGAACAGCCACCATCATTGATAACGATAGCTCGATTGCAAGCATCACAGCTGGTACACCTGGTAACGAAAACGGTCCTGTTAACGGAACCTTTACGGTAACATTAAGCAACCCATCATCACAGCCTACTACCATTACCTATACTTTAGGTGGAACGGCTACCGAAGGAAGTGATTATAGTACTATTGTAACCAAAACCATTACCATCCCGGCTGGTCAGACCACCGGAACGATTACCATTCCGGTATTAGCCGACAATATTGTTGAGGGTACCGAAACGGTTATTGCTACTTTAACCAGTTCTGGCAATCCGTTGGTAACGGTGAGCAATACACCTGCAAGCATCAATATTCTTGATAACACGACTGCAACGGTCACAGTTGCTGCCACTAACGATGGTGCAGAGCCGAGCACACCAGGCCTGTTCACCTTTACCTTAAGCAATGTATCTGCAACCGATACGCAGATTACTTATAGCGTAACAGGAACAGCAACAAGCGGTACAGATTATACATCGATCGGTACCACGGTGACAATCCTGGCCGGGCAGACCACTGCAACGGTAAGTGTACCTGTATTGGATGATAACATTGCTGAAGGAACAGAAACGGTGATACTGGCCATGACTGCTGCCACCAGCAATCCATCAATTACCGCAAATACGGCACCAGCAACGGTTAACATTACCGATAACGATAGCTCGATTGCAAGCATCACAGCTGGTACACCTGGTAACGAAAACGGTCCTGTTAACGGAACCTTTACGGTAACATTAAGCAACCCATCATCACAGCCTACTACCATTACCTATACTTTAGGTGGAACGGCTACCGAAGGAAGTGATTATAGTACTATTGTAACCAAAACCATTACCATCCTGGCTGGTCAGACCACCGGAACGATTACCATTCCGGTATTAGCCGACAATATTGTTGAGGGTACCGAAACGGTTATTGCTACTTTAACCAGTTCTGGCAATCCGTTGGTAACGGTGAGCAATACACCTGCAAGCATCAATATTCTTGATAACACGACTGCAACGGTCACAGTTGCTGCCACTAACGATGGTGCAGAGCCGAGCACACCAGGCCTGTTCACCTTTACCTTAAGCAATGTATCTGCAACCGATACGCAGATTACTTATAGCGTAACAGGAACAGCAACAAGCGGTACAGATTATACATCGATCGGTACCACGGTGACAATCCTGGCCGGGCAGACCACTGCAACGGTAAGTGTACCTGTATTGGATGATAACATTGCTGAAGGAACAGAAACGGTGATACTGGCCATGACTGCTGCCACCAGCAATCCATCAATTACCGCAAATACGGCACCAGCAACGGTTAACATTACCGATAACGATAGCTCGATTGCAAGCATCACAGCTGGCACACCTGGTAATGAAAACGGTCCTGTTAACGGAACCTTTACGGTAACATTAAGCAACCCATCATCACAGCCTACCACCATTACCTATACTTTAGGTGGAACGGCAACAGAAGGAAGCGATTACTCAGCTATTGTAACCAAAACCATTACCATCCCGGCTGGTCAGACCACCGGAACGATTACCATTCCGGTATTAGCAGATAATATTGTTGAGGGTACCGAAACGGTTATTGCTACTTTAACCAGTTCTGGCAATCCGTTGGTAACGGTGAGCAATACACCTGCAAGCATCAATATTCTTGATAACACCACGGCTACGGTAACAGTTGCTGCCACTAGCGATGGTGCAGAGCCGAGCACACCGGCCTGTTCACCTTTACCTTAAGCAATGTATCTGCAACCGATACGCAGATTACGTATACCGTAACAGGTACGGCAACAAGTGGATTGGATTATACATCGATCGGTACCACGGTGACGATCCTGGCCGGGCAGACCACTGCAACGGTAAGTGTGCCTGTACTGGATGATAACATTGCTGAAGGAACAGAAACGGTGATACTGACCATGACTGCTGCCACCAGCAATCCATCAATTACCGCAAATACGGCACCAGCTACGGTTAACATTACCGATAACGATAGCTCAATTGCAAGCATCACAGCTGGTACACCTGGTAATGAAAACGGTACTGTTAACGGAACCTTTACGGTAACGTTAAGCAACCCATCATCACAGCCTACCACCATTACCTATACTTTAGGTGGAACGGCAACAGAAGGAAGTGATTATAGTACTATTGTAACCAAAACCATAACCATCCCGGCTGGTCAGACCACCGGAACGATTACCATTCCGGTATTAGCAGATAATATTGTTGAGGGTACCGAAACGGTTATTGCTACTTTAACCAGTTCTGGCAATCCATTGGTAACGGTGAGCAATACACCTGCAAGCATCAACATTCTTGATAACACCACTGCAACGGTAACAGTTGCTGCCACTAACGATGGGGCAGAGCCAGCCACACCAGGCCTGTTCACCTTTACCTTAAGCAATGTATCTGCAACCGATACACAGATTACTTATAACGTAACAGGTACGGCAACAAGCGGTACAGATTATACATCGATCGGTACCACGGTGACGATCCTGGCCGGGCAGACCACTGCAACGGTAAGTGTACCTGTACTGGATGATAACATTGCTGAAGGAACAGAAACGGTGATACTGGCCATGACTGCTGCAACCAGCAATCCATCAATTACTGCAGGTACGGCACCAGCTACGGTTAACATTACCGATAACGATAGCTCAATTGCAAGCATCACAGCTGGCACACCTGGTAATGAAAACGGTCCTGTTAACGGAACCTTTACGGTAACGTTAAGCAACCCATCATCACAGCCTACCACCATTACCTATACTTTAGGTGGAACGGCAACAGAAGGAAGCGATTATAGTTCTATTGTAACCAAAACCATAACCATCCCGGCTGGTCAGACCACCGGAACGATTACCATTCCGGTATTAGTAGATAATATTGTTGAAGGTACCGAAACGGTTATTGCTACTTTAACCAGTTCTGGCAATCCATTGGTAACGGTGAGCAATACACCTGCAAGCATCAATATTCTGGATAACACCACTGCAACGGTAACAGTTGCTGCCACTAACGATGGTGCAGAGCCAGCCACACCAGGCCTGTTCACCTTTACCTTAAGCAATGTATCTGCAACCGATACACAGATTACCTATAGTGTTGGCGGAACAGCAACAAGCGGATTGGATTATACATCGATCGGTACCACGGTGACGATCCTGGCCGGGCAGACCACTGCAACGGTAAGTGTGCCTGTACTGGATGATAACATTGCTGAAGGAACAGAAACGGTGATACTGACCATGACTGCTGCCACCAGCAATCCATCAATTACCGCAAATACGGCACCAGCTACGGTTAACATTACCGATAACGATAGCTCAATTGCAAGCATCACAGCTGGTACACCTGGTAATGAAAACGGTACTGTTAACGGAACCTTTACGGTAACGTTAAGCAACCCATCATCACAGCCTACCACCATTACCTATACTTTAGGTGGAACGGCAACAGAAGGAAGTGATTATAGTACTATTGTAACCAAAACCATAACTATCCCGGCTGGTCAGACCACCGGAACGATTACTATTCCGGTATTAGCAGATAATATTGTTGAGGGTACCGAAACGGTTATTGCTACTTTAACCAGTTCTGGCAATCCATTGGTAACGGTGAGCAATACACCTGCAAGCATCAACATTCTTGATAACACCACTGCAACGGTAACAGTTGCTGCCACTAACGATGGGGCAGAGCCAGCCACACCAGGCCTGTTCACCTTTACCTTAAGCAATGTATCTGCAACCGATACACAGATTACTTATAACGTAACAGGTACGGCAACAAGCGGTACAGATTATACATCGATCGGTACCACGGTGACGATCCTGGCCGGGCAGACCACTGCAACGGTAAGTGTACCTGTACTGGATGATAACATTGCTGAAGGAACAGAAACGGTGATACTGGCCATGACTGCTGCAACCAGCAATCCATCAATTACTGCAGGTACGGCACCAGCTACGGTTAACATTACCGATAACGATAGCTCAATTGCAAGCATCACAGCTGGCACACCTGGTAATGAAAACGGTCCTGTTAACGGAACCTTTACGGTAACGTTAAGCAACCCATCATCACAGCCTACCACCATTACCTATACTTTAGGTGGAACGGCAACAGAAGGAAGCGATTATAGTTCTATTGTAACCAAAACCATAACCATCCCGGCTGGTCAGACCACCGGAACGATTACCATTCCGGTATTAGCAGATAATATTGTTGAAGGTACCGAAACGGTTATTGCTACTTTAACCAGTTCTGGCAATCCATTGGTAACGGTGAGCAATACACCTGCAAGCATCAATATTCTGGATAACACCACTGCAACGGTAACAGTTGCTGCCACTAGCGATGGTGCAGAGCCAGCCACACCAGGCCTGTTCACCTTTACCTTAAGCAATGTATCTGCAACCGATACACAGATTACCTATAGTGTTGGCGGAACAGCAACAAGCGGATTGGATTATACATCGATCGGTACCACGGTGACGATCCTGGCCGGGCAGACCACTGCAACGGTAAGTGTGCCTGTACTGGATGATAACATTGCTGAAGGAACAGAAACGGTGATACTGGCCATGACTGCTGCCACCAGCAATCCATCAATTACCGCAAATACGGCACCAGCTACGGTTAACATTACCGATAACGATAGCTCAATTGCAAGCATCACAGCTGGCACACCTGGTAATGAAAACGGTCCTGTTAACGGAACCTTTACGGTAACGTTAAGCAACCCATCATCACAGCCTACTACCATTACCTATACTTTAGGTGGAACGGCAACAGAAGGAAGCGATTATAGTACTATTGTAACCAAAACCATAACCATCCCGGCTGGTCAGACCACCGGAACGATTACCATCCCGGTATTAACCGACAATATTGTTGAGGGTACCGAAACGGTTATTGCTACTTTAACCAGTTCTGGCAATCCGTTGGTAACGGTGAGCAATACACCTGCAAGTATCAATATTCTTGATAACACCACTGCAACGGTAACAGTTGCTGCCACTAACGATGGTGCAGAGCCGAGCACACCAGGCCTGTTCACCTTTACCTTAAGCAATGTATCTGCAACCGATACACAGGTTACCTATAACGTAACAGGTACGGCAACAAGCGGATTGGATTATACATCGATCGGTACCACGGTGACGATCCTGGCCGGGCAGACCACTGCAACGGTAAGTGTACCTGTACTGGATGATAACATTGCTGAAGGAACAGAAACGGTGATACTGACCATGACTGCTGCAACCAGTAATCCATCAATTACTGCAGGTGCAGCACCAGCAACGGTTAATATTACCGATAACGATAGCTCAATTGCAAGCATCACAGCTGGTACACCTGGTAATGAAAACGGTCCTGTTAACGGAACCTTTACGGTAACGTTAAGCAACCCATCATCACAGCCTACCACCATTACCTATACTTTAGGTGGAACGGCTACCGAAGGAAGTGATTACTCAGCTATTGTAACCAAAACCATTACCATCCCGGCTGGTCAGACCACCGGAACGATTACCATCCCGGTATTAACCGACAATATTGTTGAGGGTACCGAAACGGTTATTGCTACTTTAACCAGTTCTGGCAATCCGTTGGTAACGGTGAGCAATACACCTGCAAGCATCAATATTCTTGATAATACAACGGCTACGGTAACAGTTGTTGCCACTAACGATGGGGCAGAGCCGAGCACACCAGGCCTGTTCACCTTTACCTTAAGCAATGTATCTGCAACCGATACACAGGTTACTTATAACGTAACAGGTACGGCAACAAGCGGATTGGATTATACATCGATCGGTACCACGGTGACGATCCTGGCCGGGCAGACCACTGCAACGGTAAGTGTGCCTGTACTGGATGATAACATTTCTGAAGGAACAGAAACGGTGATACTGACCATGACTGCTGCCACCAGCAATCCATCAATTACCGCAAATACGGCACCAGCAACGGTTAATATTACCGATAACGATAGCTCGATTGCAAGCATCACAGCTGGTACACCTGGTAATGAAAACGGTCCTGTTAACGGAACCTTTACGGTAACGTTAAGCAACCCATCGTCACAGCCTACCACCATTACCTATACTTTAGGTGGAACGGCTACCGAAGGAAGTGATTACTCAGCTATTGTGACCAAAACCATTACCATCCCGGCTGGTCAGACCACCGGAACGATTACCATCCCGGTATTAACCGACAATATTGTTGAAGGTACCGAAACGGTTATTGCTACTTTAACCAGTTCTGGCAATCCATTGGTAACGGTGAGCAATACACCTGCAAGCATCAATATTCTTGATAACACCACGGCCACGGTAACAGTTGCTGCCACTAACGATGGTGCAGAGCCGAGCACACCAGGCCTGTTCACCTTTACCTTGAGCAATGTATCTGCAACCGATACACAGATTACTTATAGTGTTGGCGGAACAGCAACAAGTGGTACAGATTATACATCGATCGGTGCCACGGTGACGATCCTGGCCGGGCAGACCACTGCAACGGTAAGTGTGCCTGTACTGGATGATAACATTTCTGAAGGAACAGAAACGGTGATACTGACCATGACTGCTGCCACCAGCAATCCATCAATTACCGCAAATACGGCACCAGCAACGGTTAATATTACCGATAACGATAGCTCGATTGCAAGCATCACAGCTGGTATACCTGGTAATGAAAACGGTCCTGTTAACGGAACCTTTACGGTAACGTTAAGCAACCCATCGTCACAGCCTACCACCATTACCTATACTTTAGGTGGAACGGCTACCGAAGGAAGTGATTACTCAGCTATTGTGACCAAAACCATTACCATCCCGGCTGGTCAGACCACCGGAACGATTACCATCCCGGTATTAACCGACAATATTGTTGAGGGTACCGAAACGGTTATTGCTACTTTAACCAGTTCTGGCAATCCGTTGGTAACGGTGAGCAATACACCTGCAAGCATCAATATTCTTGATAACACCACTGCAACGGTAACAGTTGCTGCCACTAACGATGGGGCAGAGCCGAGTACACCGGGCCTGTTCACCTTTACCTTAAGCAATGTATCTGCAACCGATACGCAGATTACTTATAGCGTAACAGGTACGGCAACAAGCGGATTGGATTATACATCGATCGGTACCACGGTGACGATCCTGGCCGGACAGACCACTGCAACGGTAAGTGTGCCTGTACTGGATGATAACATTGCTGAAGGAACAGAAACGGTGATACTGACCATGACTGCTGCAACCAGCAATCCATCAATTACCGCAAATACGGCACCAGCTACGGTTAACATTAGAGATAACCGTGCGCCTGTTGCAAGTGCACCTGCCATCACTACCCCTGAGGATACCCCTGTTAACGGAAAAGTTACAGCGACCGATGCTGACGGCGATCCGCTTACTTTTGCGGTAACTACACCTCCAGCACACGGAACAGTAGTGGTGAATGTTGATGGTACTTATACTTATACACCTGTTGCAAACTATAACGGTCCTGATACTTTCACCGTGACCGTTAGTGATGGTAAAGGTGGCACCACTACGGTAACTGTTCCTGTTACCGTAAGTCCGGTTAACGATGCTCCTGTTGCAACTGCTCCAGCCATCACAACCAATAAAAATACCTCGGTTAACGGAACTATTACAGCAAGTGATATAGATGGAGATCCATTAACCTTTACGGTAACTACATCTCCTGCGCATGGTACTGTGGTAGTTAACCCAGATGGAACTTATAGTTATACACCGGCCAATAACTACAGTGGTACTGACGTGTTTACCGTAACTGTAAGTGATGGTAAAGGTGGAACTACAACGGTAACAATCAACGTAACCGTTAACCCGACCAATGTTGCGCCTGTTGTAACTGCACCAGCAGTTACTACCCCTGAGGATACCCCGGTTAACGGAAAAGTTACGGCGACCGATGCTGACGGCGATCCGCTTACTTTTACCGTAACTACACCTCCAGCACACGGAACAGTAGTGGTGAATGTTGATGGTACTTATACGTATACACCTGTTGCAAACTATAACGGTCCTGATACTTTCACCGTGACTGTTAGTGATGGTAAAGGAGGCACCACTACGGTAACTGTTCCTGTTACCGTAAGCCCGGTTAACGATGCACCTGTTGCATCTTCGCCAGCCATTACCACACCACAAAATACAGCAGCCAACGGAACAATAACCGCTAGCGATGTAGATGGCGACGTTTTAACTTTTACCGTAAGTACTCCGCCTGCACATGGTACAGTAGTGGTAAATGCTGATGGTACTTACACCTATACACCAACTCCGGGTTATGTGGGTAACGATACTTTCACAGTAACCATAAGTGATGGCAAGGGTGGTACTACAACGGTAACTATTCCCGTAACGGTAACTTTGGTACCAGCACCAGCAATGAGCCTGACTAAAGTAGCCACCAATTCGGTGAGCAAGGCTGGCGATGTAATTAATTACAACATTGTAGTAACCAATACAGGTAATGTAACCCTAACAAACATTACAGTTACAGATGCCGGTGCCGATGCAGGATCGATATTACCAGCTGGTATTGCGAGTTTACTGCCGGGTGCAAGTGTAACGGTTACAGCTAAACATACGGTTACCTTAACCGAGGTAAATGCCGGTTCGTTTACCAACCAGGCTTCGGCAAGTGCCCAAACACCAAATGGTGGTACTTTAAACAAACCTAAATCTGATGATCCGAATACATCGGCTGTTGATGATGCAACAGTAACAGTAATTGCTCCGGCATCGACCATCACTTTGGTTAAAACAGGTACCTTAAGTAGCGATGGAAATAGCATTACTTATAATTTCAGTGTTAAAAACACCGGAAATGTAACCCTGCATATTATTACGCTGGTAGATGCGAAACTTGGACTGAACAAGGTAATTCCTGGTACACTTGCTCCGGGCGCTACTGTAACCGATAGTTATGTTTACCAGTTAACACAAGCAGATAAAGATGCCGCAAGTGTAACCAATAGTGCAACCATTACTGGCCAAACACCAGCAAATGTTTCCGTTAGCGATATCTCTGGTACAGCCGAAAACAACAATACACCAACCGTAACACAGATTCCGGTTATGGGTGCTATAACTTTGGTTAAAACAGCATCATTTAGCGGTAATCAGGTAACCTATACGTTTACAATCAAGAATACAGGAACCAATACTTTAAATAGCATTACCTTAACCGATGCCAAAATTGGCTTAAACAATAAGGTAATCACGGTACCTGGTGGTCTGGCCCCTGGAGCCACTACAACCGATGTTGAAGTATATACCTTAACACAGGCCGATAAAGATCTGGGAACTGTAACCAATACTGCAACCGTAAATGCCAAAACGCTTGGTGGCGTTAATGTAACTGATGTTTCAGGGACTTCCGAAAACAACAATACTCCAACAGTTATCGCATTTCCTAAATCGCCAAAAGCTGTTGATGATGTGGCTGGTACAGTGGCAAATAAACCAGTTATCATTAATGTATTGGCAAATGATGATCCTGGAAATTCTACCCTTGATAAATTAACCGTAGAAATTGTAAGTCAGCCGCTACATGGTAAAGTAACGGTGAACCTTGATGGTACAATTACCTATACGCCTGATCCTGGTTACACTGGGGATGATACCTTTACTTATAGGGTAAAAGATGCTTTTGGCTATTATACCAATGTGGCAGCAGTAACCTTAACGGCTAATTTTGCAGGTCTTACCATACCTAACCTGTTTACACCAAACGGTGATGGTATAAACGATACCTTCGAAATATTGGGAATTAACCAATACCAGGTTAACGAACTGCAAATTGTTAACCGTTGGGGCAATGAAGTATTCCATGCCAAAGGCTACCAGAATAACTGGACGGGCGAAGGCTTGAACGAGGGTACTTACTACTACTTACTACGGGTTAAAAAAGCAGGAAGCGATCAGTATGAAGTGTTTAAAGGTTACATAACCTTAATCAGAGCGTTTAAAAAATAAGATATGAGGCTTTGTACAGTCTGGTTTTAACCAGACTGTACTTTAAGATATTAAGATGATGAAGAAATTAATATGGTTAATAGCAGGTTCGTTTTTGTTGCTTGCGAGGCAGGCATCTGCACAGCAAGATGCCCAGTATAGCCAATATATGTTCAACGGGATTTATATCAATCCAGCTTATGCCGGGTATAAAGAAGTGCTGAATGTGCACAGCTTTTACCGGAGCCAGTGGACAGGTATTACCGGGGCACCACGAAGCATGTCGCTGGCGGTAGATGCCATTGCAAACAGCGGTAACGTAGGCTTGGCCCTTCAGGTGGCAAGCGATAAACTTGGCGCACAGACCAACCTAAGCATTTATGGCAACTATTCGTACCGAATCAGAATGAACGATGATGGTAGCTCGAGGTTAGCGCTCGGTCTTGGCGTTGGAATGGTGCAGTTAGGGATAGACGGTTCGCTGCTGAACCCGAACAATCCGGAGCCTAACCAGCCAGTTGGCATGCAGAGCACCATTGTGCCAGATGCAAGGGCAGGTATCTACTTTGCCAACGATAAGTTTTATGCCGGTTTTTCTGCCGATAACCTGATTGCCACTTATATCAATATAGACCGCTACGCCTTTATTCCACAGCCAAAACCGCATTACTACCTTACCGCGGGGGCATTGTTTCCGCTTTCTGAAGATTTTCAGGTTAAACCTTCTTTCCTGTTAAAAGACGACCGGGGAGGCCCAACGAGTTTGGATTTGAATGCATTTTTGATGATCAAAGATTTTATCTGGGTTGGCGGTTCGTACCGCACCGGAGTAAAACTGTATAATAAAAGCTATTTGCAGCGCGATCTTACGCCCCGCAACTCTGCCGTAGCAGCGATACAGATTTTTCCATCACAAAAACTCAGGATCGGCTATGGTTACGATTTCTCAATCGGTCCGCTACAGGGCTACAGCAGTGGAACACATGAGATTTCTATCGCTTACTCTTTTATCAGACAAAACGTAAGATTGGCAACTCCAAGGGTATTTTAAATTAACTATATTCGGCATTTTTGACCAACTATTCCTACAACATAATGAAGAAAATTTTAATAGGTACTTTCCTTTCTGCATATTGTTTATTTGCATTCAGTTTTTCGGCAAATGCGCAGTATGTATTAAAAGATGCCGATAAGCAATACGAACTGTTTAATTACAGCAAGGCAATAGATTTATACGAACAAGCCTATAAAAAGAAAGAAACTTTACATGCCGCAGAGCGATTAGCAAATGCTTATACGTTTGTTTATAACTACAAACAGGCCGAAAGCTGGTATGCCATTGCAGCTAAAATGCCAGGTAGTAATCCTGAGAATATTTTGGGTTATGCCAAAGCTTTACAGAGTAATTCGAAATATAGCGAAGCAAAAAACCAGTACCTCAATTACATCGATAAAAAGAAAAATGTATCAGAAAAGCAGCAGGCTGTTTGGCTTGCCTCTTGCGATTCTGCTTTGAAATGGATCAGAAATCCAAAGAAAATTGAGCTCATCAACCAAAAAGCTTTAAATAGCGCACAGTCAGATTGGGGTGCAGTTAACTACCAGGGAGGAGTTGTATTTACTTCCGATAGATTAAACAGTAAATTAAACTCTTCAGAAAGTAAACCATTTTTAAAATTCGACGGATCTAAAGAACCCGATAAAAAAGTGTACGGCTGGACGGGTAATGGATACCTGAAACTATACATCAAACCGTCGCCAAGCGATAGCCTTCAGTTATTTCCTATAAAAGCAGGTACTAGCTACCATGTGGGTTCGGCAAGCTTTACAGCTGATGGCAAAACCATGTATTTTACGCTAACCCGTATTACCGATGAGCTGGAGCGCTTAAAAAAACAGCCAACAACCGTTAATGTAGAAATTTTTAGTAGTACAAAAGGTACTAATGGTATTTGGGGCGAACCGGTTTCATTTGCTTATAATAATGTAAACGGTTACTCCGTAGGTGATCCTTTTATTACCAGCGATGGAAATAGTCTTTATTTTGCTTCAAATATGCCAGGTGGGTTAGGCGGTACCGATATTTATGTTTGCCTAAAAACAGATGCTGGTACATGGGGTAAGCCCATTAACCTGAAAGACGTAAATACCGAAGGTAACGAACGCAGCCCGGTTTTTGATGGAAAGAATAACTTCTACTTTTCTAGCGATGGTAGAATTGGAATGGGCGGATTAGATGTGTATCGGGCTTTAAGAGAGAAAGACGAGATTAGCCAGATCGAAAATATGGGTTATCCTTTCAACTCCCCACAGGATGATTTTGGCTTTAGTTTAAACGAAAAAGGTAATATTGCTTATCTTTCTTCTAATCGCGAGGAGGGAGTAGGTAGCGATGATATTTATACCATCGATCAGAAAATGATCCTGGCTTTCAAATTAGAAGGCAGGGTGTTTGATAAAGATAGCAAGCAGCCTATTGCAGGTGCATTGGTAACGTTGGCAAAAGTAAACGGTAATATTTTAAAAACCGAAACCGATGAGAGTGGAGCTTATCAATTTAACTTGACAAAAGAATCTGAATACAATGTTTCGGCAGAGAAAACCAACTATAGGTCTGATATAAAAAACCTGACAACCACTGGCTTAACAACTTCGAGTGTACTTACACAAAACCTGCATTTAGAAGCTGTTGTAATAAATAAAGCAATTAAGCTGGAAAATATTTATTACGATTTCGATAAGTGGAATATTCGTGCTGATGCTGCCATAGAATTAGATAAACTGGTTAAAATCATGACTGATAATCCCACCATCTGGATCGAATTAAACTCCCATACCGATAGCAGGGGCAAGGATAGTTATAACTTAAATCTGTCACAAAAAAGAGCCGAATCTGCTGTACAGTATATCATATCAAGAGGTATTAATAAAAACCGAATTGCTGCAAAAGGTTATGGCGAAACACAACTGTTGAACAAATGCGGCAACGGGGTAAACTGTACCGAAGAAGAACACCAGCTCAACAGAAGAACGGAGTTTAAAATTGTAAAACAATAAGCACAGTTAAGATTTACAATATATTTTAATTTTTTAGTTCTATGCCTCTGATGAAAATTGGAGGCATTTTTTTGTTTGTGCGATCGTAATCCTCGTTTTCTGTCATTCTGAACACAGCGAAGAATCTTCTAATTCTGATGTCATGGCCTGTGTCTTCACAAGCTATTTTTCTTAAGGGTTTCTTTTGACTGAAAAACTAAAATTGTTAGTATTTTGTTTAAAAATAATCAATCTTGATTTTTTATAAAACTAAAAATATTAGTATTTTTGATCTTGATCATCCTTATAATACGAGAATGGATAAAGAAAGGCAGATTATTCATATGGATCAGGATGCATTTTTTGTATCTGTAGAAATCAGAAAAAATCCCAAGCTGTTGGGTAAACCCGTAATTATTGGTGGTGGTGGCGATAGGGGTGTGGTAGCCTCTTGTAGTTACGAAGCACGCCAGTACGGCATACATGCTGCAATGCCCGGCAGGACGGCAAAATTGCTGTGTCCACAGGCTATATTTTTAAAAGGTGATATGGAAGAATATTCCAAGGCATCACATGATATTACCGAAATTATTGCCGATAAAGTCCCCCTTTTCGAAAAAGCCAGCATTGACGAACATTATATCGATATGACGGGCATGGACCGCTTTTTTGGCTGTATGAAATTCGCATCAGAACTTAGGCAAACTATTATTAAACAGATGGGATTACCCATTTCCTTCGGTTTGTCTATCAATAAAACCGTAGCCAAAATAGCCACGAACGAATCTAAGCCTGGTGGCGAACGGCAGGTTACTTTTCCTGAATTGCGGCCCTTTCTCGATCCTTTGTCTATTCATAAAATTCCGGGTATTGGTCATGCTACCTATAAAAAATTAAGCGAAATGGGCGTTCGCGAAATCTTTACGCTTACACAGATTCCTCAACAGCTCATGTTTAAAATTTTAGGCCAGCATGGTTTAAGTTTATGGCAAAAAGCAAACGGTATCGATCTTTCGCCTGTGGTGCCTTACCGAGAGAGAAAATCAATCGGTACACAGGCCACTTTCGAAAGTGATACTATGGATATGGCCAAACTAAAAGCCATTATTACAGGAATGGTTAGCGGACTAACCTTCCAGCTGCGTAACCAGAAAAAACTAACGGCCTGCATTACCGTAACTGTACGTTATACCAATTTCGAAACGGTTACCCAGCAAGAACGCATTCCTTATACCTCGCTTGATTCGTTTCTGATTAACAAAGCACATAGCCTGTTCGAGAAGGTATATTCAAAACGGATGTTGTTGCGGCTGGTAGGCGTGAAACTTTCGCACTTGGTAAGCGGCTATGAGCAAATTGGTTTATATAATATCGCCGAAGAAGAATATAGCCTTTACCAGGCCATGGATAAAGTACGCAACCAGTATGGTGCCGAAGCGGTGGTAAAAGCCTGTATTGTTACCCAACCCCCCCGCGATGAAACGGGGAAAATAATCAAGTACAATCCCCGAAAAAAGAAAATATTAATCGAAAACCAAACAGAAGAAGAACAGCAGGAAGTAAGGAAACGCTCAAAAATCAGAAGCTTTATGAGCGAAAAAGGAACAATAGGTACTAAATCTTATGATTAGCGATGTTTTTAAATGTACATTCTTCTTATAGCCTAAAGTATGGCACACAGAGTATCGGTCAGTTAATTGCTACTGCCCGGCGTTTAGGTATTCACCAAATGGTACTCACTGATATCAATAACTCAACCGGTGCAGTAGAGTTTATTCGCGAGTGTTACAAACAAGGCATTGCCAAAGAATCCGACGAAATACATAAAGGCAATATTCCGTATCAGATTAAACCGGTATCAGGGATCGAATTCCGGATCGATAACAGATTGTTGTATGTTGGTATTGCAAAGAATAAAGAAGGAATGCGTGAGTTGAATGAATTTTTAAGCCATCATAATATTTACAACACTCCGCTGCCAGAAGTTCCGCCCGAAATGGAGAATGTCTACATCATTTACTCCTTTCAAAAATCTTTTAACCGAGTACTAAAAGCAAATGAATTTGTAGGCATCCGGGCCAAACAGCTTAATCTTTTATACCAGCACCCGCTTTTAAAACAAAAAGAAAAATTGTTGGTGTGGCATCCTGTTACCGTTAGTGATAAGATTACCTATCGCCTGCACGAATATTTTAGGGCGATCGAGCTAAATACCCTTTTAAGTAAAGTACCCGATGAGCAGAAATGCGATTCGGATGAATTCCTGATTCCGGAAGTAGAATTAACCCAGCAATTTGAACAGTATCCTTTCATCGTTCAGAATACACAGAAACTGATCAATAGCTGCGATTTAAGTGTTTATTTTGAAGATAAACCCACGCCTACTTCTAAAAATAAATACTACTACACGAAGCAAGGCATGTTAGGCGATAAAAAAATGCTACGTAACCTAGCTCAGATAGGCCTGAAATATCGTTATGGAGAAAACAATAAGATTGCAAAAGAGCGGCTGGAAAAAGAATTGCGCATCATCGAACTTAAAAATTTCTGTGCCTATTTTCTCATCACCTTCGATATTGTAAGGTATGCCATGAATAAATGCGGTTTTTACCATGTGGGCCGTGGCTCGGGTGCTAATAGCATTGTGGCTTATTGCTTGCGCATTACCGATGTAGATCCGATCGATCTTGATCTGTATTTCGAGCGTTTCCTGCACGAAAAACGGACGAGTCCGCCAGATTTTGATATCGATTTCTCCTGGGACGAAAGGGAGGTGATACAACGTTATATTTTTGAACGCTATCCCAAATGGCATGTTGCTTTTTTAGGTACCATGAGCACTTTTAAAGACCGGGCAATTATCAGGGAGATTGGTAAGGTTTTAGGTTTGCCCAAAGGCGAAATAGATAGTTTTACCGACCCAACCAAAGAACACGAAAATTTAATGAATGTTACTTACCAGAAATTATTGGCTGTACACCATTACATGAAAAGTATGCCCAATCAGCGTTCTATCCATGCCGGAGGGATTTTGATTTCTGAAGAACCGATTACCTATTATACCGCCTTGGATATGCCACCAAAAGGTTTCCCAACCGTACAATGGGATATGTACGAAGCCGAAGCCATTGGTTACGAAAAATTCGATATTTTAAGTCAACGGGGTATTGGCCATATCCGCGAAGCCGTGCAGCTCATTAAAAAAAATAAAGGAAAGGATATCGACATTCACGATTTTAAAACTTTTAAAGAAGACCAGAAATTGAACGGTATCCTTAAAGAAGGGCAGCCCATCGGGTGTTTCTATATCGAATCGCCAGCCATGCGGCAATTGCTCAAAAAACTGAAATGCGATAACTACCTTACCCTGGTGGCAGCCAGTTCCATTATCCGTCCAGGGGTGGCCAGTTCAGGCATGATGAAATCCTATATCGAACGTTACCATGCCCCCGATAAAGTGGTGTACCTGTGCGATGTAATGAAACAGCAGCTTAGTGAAACCTATGGCGTAATGGTTTATCAGGAAGATGTAATCAAAGTATGCCATTATTTTGCAGGCTTAGATCTGGCCGATGCCGATATTCTCCGTAAAGCCATGAGTGGTAAATACCGGTCTAAACTGGCTTTTGATGAATTGGTAAATAAGTTTTTTGCCTCAGCCAGAAAGGAAGGGCACTCAGAAGAACTCATTACCGAAGTTTGGCGACAGATTTCTTCTTTTGCCGGTTATAGTTTTTCTAAGGCACATTCTGCCTCTTTTGCAGTAGAAAGTTATCAAAGTTTGTATCTCAAAACCTATTACCCCATGGAATTCATGGTAGCCGTACTGAATAACTATGGCGGTTTTTACAGTCGATGGGTTTACGTACACGAACTGCAAAAAACAGGAGCTAGGGTACATTTACCCTGTGTTAACCATAGCGATGAGGTCGTGAATATAAATGGCGAAGATACTTATCTGGGCTTTATTGGTGTTCAAGGACTGGAAGAAAAAAACATCAAAATCATCCCGCACGAACGCAGGACGAATGGCCCGTATCTTGATCTCGAAGATTTTGTAAAAAGGAGCTGTATTTCGCTGGAGCAAGCGATTATTTTAATCCGTTTGGGTGCCTTGCGCTTTACCGGAAAAGATCGGAAAACCCTGCTTTGGGATGTGCACAACTACCTTGGCTTTAAACAGAAGAAAGTGAACCACGCCGAACTGTTTAAGTTAAGCTACAAAACCTATCAGCTCCCCGCATTGGCCGATTCGGAACTGGAAAATGCTTATACAGAACTGGAGTTATTGGGTTATCCGCTTAATTATAAAATGTTCGATTTTCTGAAAACCCCTTATCGTGGTGATACCATGGCAGCCGATATGCATAAACACTTAGGTAAAACGGTAAAGATGGTAGGCAATTATGTATGCGAAAAAACAGTGCATACCATTAAAAATACCAAAATGTGGTTCGGTACTTTTTTAGATGCCAACGGCGATTTTTTTGACACAACCCATTTTCCAAATACCACGCCCATGTATCCTTTTAAAGGAAAGGGCTGTTACCTTATTCTGGGCAAGGTGGTTGAAGATTTTGGCTTTCAAAGTATAGAGGTTTTAAAATTTGCCAAATTGGATATTCAAATGAACCCGGTAGCAATTGATTAAAATAAAAAAATATGAATTTAAAATTAAAAAAAGACTGGTATTCAATAGTTGTTTACCCGCAAAGAGAAGTTATTAATGATGTTAAAGTTTTAAAAGATAGGCTAGCAGCTAAAATAGGATGGTATGCCAGTAGAAATTCGGAGGCACACATTACCGTAGTTACGTTTTTAGCAGATCGATATGAATTTGGTTTTTACAAAAAATGCATTGAGAAAATTTGTTGCTCACAACGGCCGCACAAAGTAATTTTTGACCATGTAAACGTATCAAAATTTAGCCATGCCATTGTTCTGCTTCCTAATGATTCATGCAAGTTATATTTAAAAGATCTTTTAAATGTATTTCGGGAAAGGCTTAAATCTAAAAATACTGTAAATGGGGCTAACGCGCATATATCAATAGGACGTGACCTGAGTTCGGTTCAAATTGATCGGGCAGCGCATTTGTATGGTAACATTAACTTAGAGTTTAACTGTGATACAATTGCCATTCGTAAACTTGATAAAGTTAAACAACAATTTGTGGTAATTAATGAGTTTAAATTGTTGGGTAGCCCTTTAAATCATTATCAATATTCTTTATTATAACTAGTTTATTTTGGTCATGAGCCGATTAATCTTGATAATCGGCTCATGATTTGGGTTGTTTTTGAGCCGATTAATGTTTTCTTTATGAGATCGTCATTCCCAACTTGATTGGGAATCTAAAGTTTATTGCATTAAGATTAGCTTCGCTGAGCACTGCGTGGTTCCCGCCTGCGCGGGAATGATGATCGATTATAGTTTGCGCTCGTTTCCAACGAGCGCACAAATAGCCTAACGATTTAATCGTTTACTTGTTTAAACATAATTTTTATATTTAAACCATGATCCACTTTAAAGCAGAAATAGAACGTTTCGACACCATGGGCGAAAAAACCGGATGGAGTTATGTATTTATTCCCGAAGCTTTAGCCAATGAAATTAAGCCCGGTTGTAAAAAGAGTTTCAGGGTAAAAGGAAAGATAGATCAGCTGGAGATTAACGGTATGGCAGCCATGCCAATGGGAGCGGGCGATTTTATTATTGCCTTAAAAGGCGAAGTCCGTAAAAAACTAAGAAAAGAAGCGGGAGCAGCGGTAGAACTTTATTTAGAAGAGGATAAAGATTTTAAAATCGAAATGCCCGAAGACCTGGAGATTTGCCTGTCAGAAGAAGAACATTTAATCGAGAACTTTTTAAAACAGCCTAAATCGCATCAAAATTATTATATCAACTGGATTAACCAGGCTAAAACCGAACCTACGCGCACCAAAAGAATTGTAATGACTGTTAAGGCGATGGATAAGGGCCAGGATTTTGGGGCAATGATACGGGAATCGCAGGGGAAGCCTTAATTTATAGTTCCTAAGTCTATAGTCCTTAGTCGGAAGTTAATAGAACTAGGCGATGTGGACTTAAGGCTCTGGACTTAAGACTCCCTATTATAATTCCTAAACCAACTCCAAACTTTCATCTGGATTACACCTAAAAAAGCTTCTCTGAAAATACGGGTGCTCATTTTTGATGTTCCTTCCGTACGATCGGTGAAGATGATCGGAACTTCGACTACTTTAAAGCCAAACTTAATGGCGGTGAATTTCATTTCGATCTGAAAAGCATAACCAACAAACTTAATTTTATTTAACGGAATGGTTTCCAATACAATTTTGCGGTAACATTTAAAGCCGGCAGTAGCATCCTGAATGTTGATCCGGGTAATCATACGCACGTACATTGAAGCAAAATACGACATTAAAACCCTGCCCATTGGCCAGTTTACCACATTTACGCCTTTAACATACCTGGAGCCAACGGCTACATCGGCACCATTTACACAGGCTTCGCGCAAGCGCGATAGGTCATCTGGGTTGTGTGAGAAATCGGCATCCATTTCAAAAATGTAGGCATAATCGTGTTTTAATGCCCAGTTAAAGCCATAAATATAGGCTGTACCCAAACCTTGTTTACCAGCACGCTCTTCAATAAATAAATGCCCTTCGTATTCTTGTTGCAGCGATTTTACAATTTCAGCAGTTCCATCAGGAGAACCATCATCAATAATTAAAACATGAAAAGGCTGTGTTAGCGAAAAAACCTTTCTAATGATTTTTTCGATGTTTTCCTTCTCGTTATAGGTGGGAATGATGACTAAACTATCTGACACGTTTGTTGTGGTTTTTATAATATAAGCTTTTGGCCTTTATATGTGCTATGCTGTGCTTATTTGTGCTTGCAATTGCTTTTAATGTGCGAAAGTAAATATTTAATATGAAACCTTTATGAATTTTCGTTAATTCGGGATAATTCGTCTTCCAGAACTTGTTTCAGGATCTATCTTTTGATGTTATAGCATGTAGGATTTTCTTTTGGTCCGGAACTTCGTTCTACAGATCTGTAAATTGGTTTAGCAGCACGAACCATTGTTCCTAAACCCGGCAGCAGCGGCAGCTCCCGATTGAAAAGAGGGACTATAGCGAATGGCGGGACTGAAGATGCCAAGCACTCCAGTCCGTTCCTTTCCAAATTTTATTGAATATGCTTCTTAAAACAATATCAGTCTGGGGGCGCTCCAAAACCTTCTATTTACACTTTTAGTACAAATATTTACTTCGCAGCACCTTTGTGTTCTTCATTGCATTCAGAATGACAATATTACCTCACCTCCTGCATTAACTTTTTAACCAACCGCGAAAAAATAATTAATGCCAAACCTGCAATTAAAGAATATAAAGCTAGGGCCTTATAACCCTCGGTGTACGCCATTAATTTAGTCTGTAAAGATGCATTATCGATACTCGACATTTCTGCACCCAGTTTTCCGGCAGCCAATTGTCCGAAAGCACTCGATAAAAACCAAAGTCCCATCATCATCCCGAACATTTTTTTTGGCGATAGTTTAGTAATGATCGACATGCCTATCGGGCCTAAACAAAGTTCACCTAATGTAAATAATAAGTAGGCTAAGGTAAATACATTTAACGAGCTAATGCCCTGAGTATTGGCGAAGAATCTTGTCGCATAAAAAAGATAAAAACCTAAAGCCAATAGAATGAAACCAAGTCCAAATTTTACCACGGTATTCGGTTCAATTTTGCGCTTGTACAAGCCAAGCCATAAAATACCTACAATTGGACTAAAAACAATAACAAAAAACGAGTTAACGCTATTGTTTACCACATTCGGATCAATATTGAAAAAGAGGACTTTATGATCAAGATTATCTTTCGCAAATAACGATAACGAGCCACCGCTCTGCTCAGATATGGCCATGAAAATGAAATAACAGAAAATAAAAACGAAAGCTGCCAGTAGTTTATACTGTGCTTTTTTATCTTTTATTTTAAAGGTTTCGTACAAGAAATAGATCAATGCAATAATACCTATCGTGTACATGAAATAATCAGTAAAGGTGGTGTTTTTCACCATAATATAAATCAATGGGATACAAAGTATCGATCCCACATAAACAGCTGTTTCCCATAGCTGCTGTTTTGATTTTTTAAGGTGCAGCAAAGGCGAATTCCCAATCGGACCTAAATGTTTTTTTGTGAAAATGAATGTGCCTAAACCGAACATCATTACCAATGCGGCTGATAAGAAACACAAGTGCCAGTTGTAATATTTACCTAAATAAATACACATGGCACCGCCCAATAATCCACCTACGTTAATACCCGCATAAAAAAGCCCATAACCCGCATCTCTACGGTTGTCTTTTTCGTGGTATAATTCGCCAACCATCGATGAAACATTGGGTTTGAAGAAACCGGTTCCAATAATAGATAAGGTAATTCCTGCATAAAATAAATCGTGTGGAGAGAAGGCCAAGATTAAGTTTCCGGTAATCATTAAAGCCCCGCCCCAAAAAAGAGATTTTCTGAAGCCTAAAATTTTATCGGCAAAAATACCGCCTATAAAAGTAAAAGCATAAACAAAGGCTTGTATGGCACCATACTGTAGGTTCGATTTTTGGTCGCTTAAACCCAGTTGCTCTACCATAAAAAAAGCCAATACCCCGCGCATGCCGTAAAAGCAGAAACGCTCCCACATTTCTACCAATGATAGATGCCAGAGCTGTTTCGGGTATTTTCCTTCAAAATTTTGAATATCTTCTATTGAAACTGTTTTTTCCATTAAATAGGTTTAAAAATTAAAAGCCCGATGGAGATCGGGCTTTTTGTTAAATTTATTTTTTGATTAGTGAACACCATGCATCCATTTGCGCAATAATGGGCTTAACGCAAACATAATTAAGCCTGCAACAATAGGAATAATGGTAAATATTAAGAAGAATGTAGAAATTGAATATGCTGAGCTGATTTTATCAATCAGCGATCCTGTTGCACCAGCGAGGTAATTACCGATAGCGGTGCAGGTGAAAAATACACCGAACATCAAGCCGACTAAATTTGAAGGGGCAAGTTTACTTACATAAGATAAACCAACCGGAGAAATACATAGTTCACCAACAGTGTGGAAAAAATAAGCAAAAATTAACCAGAATAAACTTACTTCTGCCGAGGTTGCCCCTTGCGGAATCGACGATCCGCCATAAGCTAAACCAGCGAAACCAATTCCAACGAAAATTAATCCAAAACCGAACTTTACAGGTCCGCTTGGGTTGAATTTGGTTTCCCATATCTTCGAAACAATAGGTGCCAGTGATACAATAAAAAAAGAATTTAACACACTGAACCAGGAAGCTGGAACTTCGGTGCTTACTGACCCCATTTCCCTGCTTACTTTCCAGATAGCCAGCACCCAGATAATGGCAAAACTCAATAATGTAAACAAAATGGTTGCAGGGTATTTTTTGAAAATTTTGCCCGCCAATGAAAGCAATACGAAAGTTACGGCTACCAATGGAAATATGGTAAGGATAGCATCTACCCATTTAAAGGTTGTAGCTGCTCCACCTGTTAAGTTTCTTAAGGTATAATCTTTTGCGAAAATGGTCATCGAACCACCAGCTTGTTCAAATACCATCCAAAAGAAAATGGTAAAGATAGACAGAATGGCAATTACCCACAAACGCTGGGTTCTAACTTTTTTAGGGATTACTTCTACTGTAGGGTCTGCTTTTTCTACTGCTTTTGCTTTATCAACAGCAGCGCCAATTACACCAAATATTTTCTGCCCGAAATAGAACTGTAACATACCAAAAAGCATAAAAACACCAGCTAAGCCGAAACCGTAATGCCAGCCCACTTTTTCGCCGATATAACCACACATTAACATGCCGATAAAAGCACCAGAGTTAATGCCCATGTAAAAAATAGCATAGGCACTATCTTTTTTGTCGCTGATAGGAGGGTAGAGTTTACCTACAATTGAAGAAATATTTGGTTTGAAAAATCCGTTACCAATTATTAGTAGCAATAAGCCAACATAGAAAAAGTTGGTGCTAAAGCCTTCTAATGCCATCGCTGCATGACCTAAGGTCATAATAAAAGCGCCGATGATAACAGCTCTTCTATATCCTGTAAATCTATCGGCAATTAAACCACCAAGTATTGGGGTAAAGTATACTAAACCTGTATAAATAGCGTAAAGCTGTAAAGCTTCTGGTCGTGGCCAGCCCCAACCGTTTTTACTTAAATCACTAATCAGAAATAAAACCAAAATGGCCCGCATTCCATAGTAACTAAATCTTTCCCACATTTCGGTAAAAAAGAGTACAAAAAGGCCAACTGGGTGGCTAAATAATTTTTCAGGGGAAACGCCTTGACTGTTTAAGTGAAGGTCTAGTTCCTTATCATGGTCAATACTAATGGTTTCATTAGAAGTTTGCATAAAACATTTGTTGGTTTTAGTTTATGAATTCAGAATTTGTGTGTTGTTTAAGTTAGTTTAGCAGGGCGCAATATAGTCAGCGGATGCCAAACTCACAAATTTTTAAATGATGTATCAGGTAATGAAGTTGTTAAGTTTTGTTAAAAATTAAAACTTTCTGATGGGTTTAACATTTTTCTTCGGATCCGCGTAAAGTTCATCGTTCGAATTAGGATCGTTGTTAAGCGTAAGTTCTTCCTGTAATTTTAATTTGCCGCCAATAATTTTGAAGCCATCAAATGTGCCGTCCGACCCGTGATATTCAAAGGTATCTTTCATTTCCGGATTGAAGGATGCTAAATGGTCAAACACAATCATACCGGCTTTTGCATCACTTTTTAACATCATGGCATTCGATTTGGCATATTCAAATATAACCCTGTTTTTCCCTTTCAGGTCTTTTCCATCAAAAACCGGGGCACCAAAAGTAATATTGTCCTTATTAAACGAAAGGATTTCGATGACTTTTTTGGTTGTGTACGGTGTATTGCCTTTCCATCCCAGTAGTACGTAATAAGGTAAGCGGTTTCCACTGGTTACCGGAATAACTTCATAATACCTGGCGCCGAACCATTTCTGGTTATTCGTGATGCCATTAGGGTCGCTAAGATTATCGGTCTGATCGATTAAGGGATAAAGTTTCAATGGGCCACTTTGGGTATTCATCTGGATGGCACCATAATAGCGGTAAGAGCCATCTGCTAATGGGAGGTACCAGCTCAAAATCCTGAAAGCCTGATCGGGTGATTTAATTACCGATACATTTTTAAGTGAATCGAAGGGGTAAGAAAAAGAATTGGGAGCTTTTAAAGCCTCTACAAGGGTTTTTACAAAATTGCCGTTTATTTCTAATTTTTGCGCATCGCTTTGAGCAGCAATAACCCTTGCCGATATTTTAATCAGTGTATCTTGAAAAACGGCCAATTTGTTTGGCGTTTGCTGCGCTTTTAGGCTAAAGCTTAGCGTTCCAAAGATTAAAAGGATATAAAATCTGAAAAGTTTCATGTATGATCAAATGCGAAGATGCTGCAAAAACAAAATTATAATTTCTCGATAACAAGGGCACTTGCACCACCACCACCATTACAGATTCCGGCTACACCAATTTTTCCGTCGTTTTGTGCCAGTACCGAAAGCAAGGTAACTACAATCCTGGCACCCGATGCACCAAGCGGATGACCTAATGAAACGGCACCACCATTAACATTAACCTGGCTGTCGTTTAGCGCCAAAAGTTGATTATTAGCGATAGAAACTACAGAAAAAGCCTCGTTGATCTCAAAAAAATCTACATTCTTTATATTTATATTGGCTTTGTGTAAAGCTAATGGGATTGCTTTTGATGGTGCAGTTGTAAACCATTCAGGTGCCTGCTGTGCATCAGCATAACTTAAAATTTTAGCTAAAGGTTTTAAGCCTAGTTCTTTCGCTTTATCGGCACTCATTAAAACCAATGCCGCTGCACCATCATTTAAAGTTGATGCATTTGCCGCAGTTACAGTCCCATCTTTTTTAAACACTGGTTTTAATGTAGGTATTTTATCGAACTTAACAGCCGTAGGCTCATCGTCGGTATCAACCAAAGTAATATCTCCTTTACGGTCTTTAACCTCTATGGCTACAATTTCGTTGGCAAATTTACCTGAGCTTTGTGCAGCCTGCGCTCTTTTGTAAGATTCGATAGCGAAATTATCCTGTGCCTCGCGACTAATGTGGCATTCGGTAGCGCAAAGCTCGGCAGCCGATCCCATGTGGTAATCGTTGTAAACATCCCAAAGGCCATCTTTTACTAAGCCATCTGTAATCTGTCCGTGCCCCAGGCGATAGCCGTTTCTTGCCTTATCCAGATAATAGGGAACATTACTCATGCTTTCCATGCCACCGGCTACAATAATTTCATTATCGCCATTTGCAATACTTTGTGCAGCAAGCATTATTGCTTTTGTGCCCGAAGCACATACTTTATTTATGGTTGTGGCAGGTAAATCTGGTAAACCTGCAAGTTTTGCAGCTTGTGTAGCTGGCGCTTGACCTAAGTTTGCAGATAAAACATTACCCATGTATATTTCTTGGATCTGTTCTGGTTTTAATCCAGCTTTTTCAATGGCAGCCTTAATGGCAAAGCCGCCAAGCTGGGTAGCAGAAAATTGAGCTAATGAGCCTCCAAAACTACCAATAGGCGTTCGCACAGCTGATACAATTACAACTTCTTTCATGTATACTAAATTTTATGAATTTTTGGTTAGGCCGCTAAGTTATACATTTTTAATATTGCAATAACGTATCATTGTTAGTTTTTGCATATTTCAATTGAAAAATAAAGAAGAGTTGTTTGGGAACACTAATTCATTTGGATTAAAATAAAGCTTGTTTTTTTTTTTGAAAAGTGATATCAATAGGATTTAGGAGGGCGTTGTTACTCCCATCCTTGTTTTAAGGAGGGGTGCTCGTAGGACGTGGTGGTTAAATCATGTCAATTTATTTGGAAAGGTACTGTAGCATTGCTTGGGTTTGTCAAGCCCTGCTGTTCGCTGTAGCCCTCATGCTTCGGGGCTGTCGCTGCCATCAGGTTTAAATTACTTGGGCTGCTGGTTCTTTGGCTAAGTTGCCTTTCTAGCGGTGATTATTCCCATCCTTGTTTTAAGGAGGGATGCTCGTAGGGCGTGGTGGTTAAATCATGTCAATTTATTTGGAAAGGTACTGTAGCATTGCTTGGGTTTGTCAAGTCCTGCTGTTCGCTGTAGCCCTCATGCTTCGGGGCTGTCGCTGCCATCAGGTTTAAATTACTTGGGCTGGTGGTTCTTTGGCTAAGTTGCCTTTCTAGCGACGATTATTCCCTTCTTGTTTTAAGGAGGGGTGCTCGTAGGGCGGGGTGGTTAAATCATGTCAATTTATTTGGAAAGGTACTGTAGCATTGCTTGGGTTTGTCAAGTCCTGCTGTTCGCTATAGCCCTCATACTTCAGGGCTGCCGCTGCCATCAGGTTTAATTAACCTGGGTTAGTGGTTCTTAGCTTAGGTTGCTGGGGGCAGAAAATTTATTAATATACATTAAAATATACAAACCTATCAGGTTTTAGAAACCTGATAGGTTTAGATTAGGGATCAGTACCGGTTCTTCACTGGTACCAGAGCGGAGCGCAGCCCTGAAAAGCCCGACCCTTGCGTAGCTTGGGGAACGCCCATATTATCACAATTCTCAATTTGCAGTTGGCTAATGCTCTGGGCTTTTGAATCTTCGGAAGCCTTGCTGTTATTCCTCTTTTGTTTTTCCTTTTTTTCTCGATTTTATAGCCTGCGTAAGTAAAAACTCAATCTGCCCGTTCGTACTTCTAAACTCATCGGCAGCCCAGGTTTCTACTTCTTTTAATAAAGCAGGGCTAATTCTTAATACAAAAGCTTTTTTATCTTTCTCCGCCATTCTTTTACTGTATTGCTTGTATATTATACTTTGTTTTTAAATTAATAAGGAACATTTCCAGCTCATCTATTTTATTGCTGCTAAATAATAGCCTTTTGCCATTTTTAAATTCAATCTGTAAACCTTTATCCTTATCATTTAAGATATAAGCTTTATCGTTAAATTTAAACCAAAGCCTGCTGCGAACACCAAATCCACCATAATCTCCTAAAGCGTTGTATTTATTGATATAAACTTTCTCGATGTTGCCCCAACTCAATAGCTTCAGTTTGGTTTGAAAAGGGAAATACTTGTAAGAAATGCCTTCGGTACCGATCTGCAAAGTCATTTTATTTTTTTGAAGCAGGTAGATAATTGCAAAAGGAAGGAGAACTGCCCAAAATGGAGCAAAATAATTGGCTTTTAAAGTTTCAAAGCTCATCCCACCTTTATCGAAAAGCACAATGCTCAGCACTATAACCGCATCAATAGCCAGCAAAATATAGAGCCACCAAAGTTTTAAGCTTTGTTTTTCCTCAAATTCCATTTTACTTAGTTATATAAGGTGCCGGTGTTTACTACAGGTTGTACATGGCGGTCGCCACAAAGCACCACCAGCAAATTACTTACCATAGCTGCTTTACGCTCTTCATCCAGGTCAACAATTCCTTTTTGCGATAATTTCTCTAATGCCATTTCTACCATACCCACGGCACCTTCAACAATTAATTTACGGGCGGCAATAACCGCTGTAGCCTGTTGGCGCTGTAACATGGCGCTGGCAATTTCCGGCGCATAAGCCAAATGCGAAATTCTGGCCTCCAGAACTTCGATACCTGCGCGCGATAAACGCTCATTCAGCTCGTTTTCTAAAAGTTCACTTACTTTTTCAGCGCCGTCTTTTAAAGTAATGCTGGTTTCTTCACCTTCAGCATGGTCGTACGGAAAAATGTTGGCTAAATGCCTTACAGCCGCTTCGCTCTGGATATTTACATATTGCATGTAATTTTCTACAGAGAAAACAGCTTTAGCCGTTTCGTTTACTTTCCAAACCACCACGGCAGCAATTTCGATCGGGTTACCCAGTTTATCGTTAACCTTTAACTGCTGTCCGTTTAAGTTGTTCGCTTTTAATGATAAGCGCCTTTTAGTAGTTAAGGGATTTACCCAAAAAAAACCGTCGGCTTTTACTGTGCCAATATATTTTCCGAACAGGGTGAGCACCATCGATTGGTTGGGGTTGATGATTAAAAATCCCGGAAATATCAAAAATATATCTATGGCTAGTAAAATCCCTCCCCAGAGAAAAATTTCTGAAACAAAACAGAAAATGGATGCGCCTAGCAATGTTATGCATAGTGCGAATGTTAGATAGCCCGATGGCGGACTGATAATTTTTTCTTGATACATAATTGATATTAATTTGATATCATAAAGTAAAATATAAAATCTGGTAATTGCAAACAAAACCCGTAAAATGTATATTAGATAAAAATGTTATTTTTGACAATACAATAATTACATCGTTTTGGCCAAAATCAAGAGAAATTCCCACAAGATCCTTTACCGGAAGTATTCATCAAACCTAAAATATGTGATGATGATATTTACCGTTTTCATTATTACGCTATTCCTGCCTAAACAACCCCGGTTTAGATATGAGTTTGAAAAAAATGCGGTATGGAAAAATAAGGACCTGATTTCACCTTTCAGTTTTGCTATTTTAAAAACCAATCCGCAGGTTAGCGCTGATAAAAAAAATGCCTTAAAAGATATTTTGCCGGTTTACCAATTCGATAGGGGCATTACTGCAAATGCGCTGGAAGAGTTTGCCAATGAATTTGATGTGAAATGGAAATCAAAACAACTTAACGAAAAGGATAAAGATATATACAAAAGTGCTGCCTATAAATTGTTGCAGAGTATCTACCAGAAAGGAATTATTGGCTTAAATGTGAAACACCAGGCAGGCGGGAAAAATTACGACTTTTCTTTGCTTGAAAATAATGTGGCTCAGGAGAAAAACACACAGGATGTTTTTACTGCAGAATCGGCCCTGAAGTTTTTCAAAGATAATTTTAAAGCACCAAATCAGGTAATGGGCGATCTGATTGCAAACCTCGCAATTGATCATATTACCCCAAATATTGTATTTGATGAGCGGCTGACGCAAACCATACAGGATAATACGGTTAACAATATCTCCACAACCAAGGGTATGGTACAAAAAGGAGAGCTAATTGTGGCCAAGAATGATGTTATTGATGAAGAAATTTATCAGAAATTAGAATCTTATAAGGCAACCTACGATGCACAAACCAAAACAATTGGTAGCAGGGCATTGGTTTATCTGGGGCAGGTTATATTGGTTGGCTTTATACTCGCTATTTTAATGTCGTTCCTTTTTCTTTTCCGGAAGGATATTTTTGCCGATAACCGTCAGCTTTCCTTGATCCTTATTGTAACCACAGGAATGCTACTTGCATTGACCTGGGCTATTAAGATGGAAATCCCGAGTTTGTATTATATACCTTTCTGTGTGGTGCCCATCATCATTAGGATTCTGTTTGATACGCGTTTGGCACTTTACCTCCATATGCTGGTCATTTTAATTGCCGGCTTCTTTGTGGCCAATAGTTTCGAATTTGTGTTTTATCAGGTTACCGCAGGGATGGTTGCCATATTCAGTATTAAAAATTTTGTTAAGCGCGAAAGATTCCTGGTTTCGGCCTTGTTTATTCTATTGGCTTATTTAGTTTCTTTTGTAGGCATTGCTCTACTGCGCGAAGGATCTTTCCGCGAAATAGAATGGATGAATTTTATTCCTTTTGTTTTTAGTGTACTTTTATCACTTTTAGCTTACCCCTTAATTTACCTGTTCGAACGTATTTTTGGTATCACTTCTGATGTGGCTTTAATTGAGCTGACCAATACCAACAATAAATTGCTAAGGGAACTTGCTTTTAAAGCGCCCGGAACCTTTCAGCACTCTTTACAGGTGGCAAACCTTGCCGAGGCTGCAATATTTAAAATTGGCGGTAATTCTGTGCTGGTTAGGGCAGGGGCTTTATATCATGATATCGGTAAAGTAGACAATCCACAGTATTTTATTGAAAACCAGAATACGGCTGTGAGCCCGCACGATAAATTACCTTATGAGCAAAGTGCGCAGATTATTATTCAGCATGTGCACAAAGGAATCGAGATTTTAAGAAAGAACCAGATTCCTGAAGCAATTATCGATTTTATCAGAACACATCATGGAAATACCCGGGTTGATTATTTTTATCAGTCTTTTTTGAAAAATACACCTGAAAAATTTGTCGACGAAAACATTTTTCGCTATCCCGGCCCCATACCTTTTAGCAAAGAAACAGGGGTGTTAATGCTCGCCGATTCTGTTGAAGCTGCCTCAAGAAGTCTGAAAAATCCCGATGCGCAGAGCATAAATGATATCGTTGAACGTATAATTAACTACAAATTGGAGCAAAATCAGTTAGACGACTGCGATTTAACGTTAAAAGATATTGAGACTATCAAATTGATATTCAAGACAATGCTGATGAGCATCTATCATGTGCGCATAGATTATCAACAAATTTTGTAATTTTTTTTGTTGGATAACTTGTTTTACTATATTTGCAGACCTCAAAACAACGCCGGTAGGGCAGAAAATAGAGGTTTGAAAGGAGAGGTGCCTGAGTGGCCGAAAGGAACAGTTTGCTAAACTGTCGTACTGGTAACGGTACCGCGGGTTCGAATCCCGCCCTCTCCGCAGAAAATAAAAATTTGCAAATAAAAATGGAATTATCAATTTAAAACCGTTACTTTGCAATCCCTTCGAAAAAGGGAGTTAAAAAAAGAAGATACCAAGTTCGGGATGTAGCGTAGCCCGGTATCGCGCCTGCTTTGGGAGCAGGAGGTCGTAGGTTCGAATCCTGCCATCCCGACAAAAAGTTGATCCACTTTTAAAACAGGATAAAAAAAAGATCGATACCAAGTTCGGGATGTAGCGTAGCCCGGTATCGCGCCTGCTTTGGGAGCAGGAGGTCGTAGGTTCGAATCCTGCCATCCCGACAAACGAAAGCCCTTTTTGCATTGCAAGAAGGGCTTTTTGTTTTTATGCAGGATCAAGCGGAAAAATTGGGAGGAGTTATTCTCTAGGCATATATTTTCCTTAAATTAGCTTATTATTTAGTTCTTTTGAGATACATCAATCCGGGTCAAGTCATTCGGGAGCCTACTTGATCATATTGATGAAAATAGCTAACATCGCGCCTTTAAGATAAAAAAATGATCCCAGCGGGATCGAATGATACTTATTCCTTTAAAATGCCAAG
The DNA here is from genome assembly GCF_014692875.1 of Pedobacter riviphilus. Taxonomy (NCBI): domain Bacteria; kingdom Pseudomonadati; phylum Bacteroidota; class Sphingobacteriia; order Sphingobacteriales; family Sphingobacteriaceae; genus Pedobacter; species Pedobacter riviphilus. The sequence goes on from NZ_CP061171.1 coordinate 1,676,435, forward strand.
TTTTGATAAAGAATTACAAATAACCTACATCAGCAGCCTTAATAAGGCGCTACAATTTATAGATGAAAATCTAGATACAAGTTTGTCTTTAGAAATGATTTCAAAAGTAGCTTGTTTTTCACCGTTTCATTTTCACAGGATATTCAAGGCTATTACAAATGAGACATTAAATGCTTACGTCAATAGAAAGAGAATTGAAAAAGTAGCTTCTGTTTTAATGCATAAGCCGGAAGCAAGCATTACTGAACTTTCACTTTTGTTCGGTTTTAACAGTAATTCTTCCCTTACAAGATCCTTTAAAAAATATTATAATATAAGTCCATCCGAATTCCGTAAACAAAAAAAAGGGAAATTTAGCAAGATCAGTAAAATTGAAAGCAAGAATGGACAAGAGTTGGTCGCTTTTGAGGAATACATTTGCAGCATTGATAATCTTAAAAATTGGATAGAAATGAATGCAAAAATTGAAATCAGGGAAATGGCTAATTTAGAATTGGCTTATGTAACAAGCATTGGAGAGCAGGGAATTGCTACATCTTATGACACTTTAGTTAAGTGGGCAACCCCATTAGGTTTACTGAAAAATCCTGAGACAAAAATGGTCACTATTTATCACGATAGTTTTAAAATCACAAGTCCAGAAAAAGTTAGAATAAGCGCTTGCATTACGCTAACGGAACCAATTAAACCATCAGGAAATATTGGGAGAACCTCCATCGAAAAAGGGAAATTTATTGTTGGAAGTTTTGTAATTGGGATTACGGAGTTTGAAAAATCCTGGAATAGCCTTTTTGTATGGATGGCCGAAAATGGATATAAAAAAGCTGATCGAGATCCTTTTGAGATCTATCATAATGATTATAGGGTACATCCAGAGAAAAAATGTATTGTAGATTATTTTATACCGATTTCGTGATATAGCTCAAAACTTCTTCTTATTCCTTATTTTGTATAGCAATGGAATAGCAAAAGAACTATTGGGCTCGAACCAAAATCAGCTTTAAATAACTATTAGGACAGAAATTTTCCAGTGAAAAAGCAAACCCTCTTTACGGACTGTAAAGAGGGTTTGTGAACCCAAGTGGGCGCTTCTCGAACCATTTTCTGTCCGATTTGCGTTTAATCGTGGATTTTTTTGATAATAAGATAAGTGTAGGAAACAGGACATCGTTTCCTTTTGCTGGGTAACTGATTTCGGGGGCTCGATCCAGGTCACTGATAAAAAGAGCAAAGCTTTTATGCGTATTTCAATGAAACTGCCGAAATACTCACATAATAGCCTATTTTAGGGTGTTTTAGCATGCACTCATTTGTGTTAAAATCCTATTAGAGTAAACAATGTCATCTGCATCCATCATAAAGATAAATTTTCCACCGGACCTTTTGATGCCTTTACTTCTGGCCGCGTAATTTCCGGAAGGATACACTATATGTTTACTGCATCGCTCAGGTTGTGTTGGCGTTATTTTTGCAGGCCTGCAGGGATATTTTGAATTGAGCACTTTGCTCATCGGCATTTTTTCTATTTAATATGGGAAGATCAATTGATACTTTACAGAAATTATTGTTTGATTTAGCAGGTGTACTGCCTGCCGATACCGCACCATTATTTGCCATGGCGACTCCGGTATCGCTTGAAGCAAATGAAGCCTACATCCGCGAAGGAGAAAACAGCCGTCGATTGGCTTTTATTGAACGAGGTGTCATCCGGGCGTACACCATTAAGGAAAATGGAGATGAGGCTACACTTCTGCTGCGCTGGGAGGGCCAGTTTATTGCCTCACATGATACCATTATTAACCGCCAACCTTCACGGTTTATTTACCGTGCACTGGAGCCTGTGGAGTTACTACAGATCGATTATGATATTTTGGAAGAGGTTTTGAAAATCCACCCAGAGTATGAACCGCTCCGAAATTTTTTCCTGATGAAAATGCTGGCCGAATCTTTAAAAATGCTAGAATCCTTTGTTACACAATCGCCAGAAGAGCGTTATCGGGAACTACTGTCCGAGCGTTTTGACCTGGTAAACCGCGTGCCTGATAAATATATCGCATCTATGCTCGGCATCACCCCAGTGTCATTAAGCCGAATTCGCAAAAGGATGCATACAAAAGGAAAAACAATAACATAAATTATCTTTTGTTAAGCCCCTAAATTATCTTTTGTTAACGGTGCAAAAACCATTTGCTTTATACTTTTGGAGTATAAAAATAAAATAGATATGGAAAAGATAATAGAAACCATAGTGGGGATTTTTAGCGCTTCGGTTATCCGGTATTTTATACTTGCCGGAATTCCTTTTGCGCTGTTTTATCTGTTTATGCCTGTTAAGCTTGGTAAATTTAAAATTCAGCAAAAACTAGCCACAAAAAAAGATTTCATCCGTGAGGTGTGGCATTCCATGCAGAGTACACTGGTATTTTCAATCATCGCAGCTGGGCTGGTTTTTACACCTCTGCATCAATACACCAGAATTTATACACACATCAATGATTTTCCAATGTGGTACATGGGGGTTGCGCTGGTACTGAGCTTGATTATACATGATACTTATTTTTATTGGATGCACCGATTATTGCATCACAAAAAATTGTTCAAACTTACCCATCTGGTCCATCACAAGAGCACCAATCCTTCACCATGGACATCCTACAGTTTTCATATACTGGAAGCCATCACCGAGGGACTTGTTTTAGTGCCAATCGTGATCCTGCTGCCGATGCATCCCTTAACAATATTACTCTTTACCGTAACCGGTTTCATCATTAATGTGTACGGACACCTGGGCTATGAAATTATGCCTAAATGGTTCCGCTTTACCTGGACATTCGAAATCCTGAATACTTCGGTACACCATAACCTCCATCACAGTAAATTTAAGGGGAATTATGGCTTGTATTTCAGAATCTGGGACCGGTTGATGGGCACAGAACATCCAGATTATGTAAAGGAATATGACCGCTTGCAGGATCAGCGCTTCAATTAAATTATATTTGTTTGGAGGGAAAGAACCTTTAGCGCTTCAGCACAACGGGTTTAACCAATTGAATAACAGTAAGGTAAACGACGGTACGTAAAGCCTGTAAAACTGCCTGGCGGTGATCGTTTTTACATGAAAGATTTACTGGCTGCCTAAAAAAAAAGCCAGTGAAAGGACCATATTTGATTACCCTTCCTTTACCTGTTGTTTACCCTTTCTTGCTACCAGGTTAACCCCAGGCTTACCCCAGGGTTACCCCGGCTTTACCTTTTCTTTACCTAAAAGGTAAAGCCAGTGCCTGTTTTTGCAGAATGCCGCCACCACCTATGGTTATGCTGCCCTTAAGCAGGCTGCCACAAACCCCAAGCCCTTGTATCATTGCCCGACAACTGTAATGGCTCATTTTAGCTCAATAACGGTCTTATATAGCTCAATTTGGTTCATTTTAGCTCAAAATCAGGCGCCAATGCTGCTCAACCGCTAAGTTTGGGCATGGATTTAAACATACCGGTATAAACAGAAATCCTTTTTTTGAACAAACATTTTTTCAATAAAAAACAAAAATGATGGTAACTGTCGAAAAATCTTTCTATAAAGGTAAAAATGCCTTAGTCCTGCAGATAAAAGTTGAGGCTAATGGAGACAATACACTTACAATCTTGAAGGATATTGAATTTCATAATGGGGTAATTGAAGCTATAATTTGTGGACAACCACTTGCAAACGCTGCAGAAACAGCCCGTGGCTTTGTAGGTATTGCGTTCAGACCGGCTTTAAGCATCCTGTTCAAAATATCTATACCTGTTGTGGATTCCACTAAGAGACGAAAACTGATCACATCTGTTTTCCTGGTCTCATTATGGTCATTCAGCGTATCTAGTATATAAAACCACTCCATCTCCGGGATCTGCCTTAGTGCCAGGCGGTAATTAGTTTTACTAAAGGTTTCATGTTGCTAATCTAAATCAATAGATATTATATTCCGTTGTATTTGCATCGAATTCGTTTTATTTTTACTGAAAATATTTTTTTATGAAAGATTATATCATTTTATTCCGCGAGCCAGATGGAAGAATGGATGAACATCCTGCTGAATATTTGCAGGTTCATCAGCAGCGTTGGAGCAATTGGCTGACCCGGTTAAAAGCTGAAGGCCGTTTAGCCGGGGGGAGTTCCTTAACACTGGAGGGGAGACTCATCACTGGGGATGGCACAACAATCAGCCATGCCACTCATAAAGTAGGAACGGAGATCGTGGGTGGATTTTTATTGTTAAAGGCAAACAGCCTGGATGAGGCGGCAGAGATCGCATCGTCATGTCCAATCTATGAATCTACCGGTTATTCGGAAGTCCGCGAATTTAAGAATTAAGCCAGGCTGGTATGGGCGAAACTGGCTAATATGGCAGCATTGACTTTATGAAATAAATATTAGGCAATATTGAACAGAGATTTTATGTTTCAGTTCAATATAGCCGGTACTTCCAGAATTGTAAGGAACCTTCTTCATTGTTCATATCAGCTTTCTCTTAGCATCGTGTATCTTTAGCGCCCAGCTGAAAGATGCCAATGTATCAAATACTTGAGAACTGTATTTTATATTCCAGCGGTTTTTTATTCATAATTTCCTTAAACTGCTTGTTGAAATTGGACAAGGTGTTAAATCCACTTTCATAGGAGATTAAAGATACAGGCATATTGGTTTCCATCAGTAGTTTACAAGCGTATTTGATGCGTAGTTCCATAATAAATTTGGAAAATGTCCTGTTGTTCCTCGCCGTAAAATATCTGCTGAATGAGGATGGAGTCATACACAATATTTCTGCCAGTTCCGGCAAGGAAATCCTGCTCCGAAAGTTTGCGAGTGCATATTCGTAAACTTTGTTCATCCGGTCGGTCTCATTCTCATTAACAGGATCACTATATGCTGTATGTGAGACGTAATGATAAGTTTTCGAATTTGCCAGTACTTGAAGGATTTTGAGTAGTTGGATTAAGCTCTCTAATCCACTCATTAGTGTGAGCGCTTTCATCATACGGGTAACAAGGTCTTTGCATTCCCCGTAGAACTCCAATCCTCTGGCCGATTTTTTTAATAACTTTTTGATCAGCAGCATTTCTTCCTTTTGCATCATCTGTTCACCCATGAAGTTTTCCTGTAGGTAGATGACAATCCCATGGACGCTCAATTGACTATCCTTTTTGAAATAAGCCTCATCACTTCGCCAAAGATGCGGCAGGTTGGCACCTGTGAATACCAGGTCGCCACGCCCGAAGGATTTAATACTATCGCCGATAAATCTCGTTCCTGTACCTTCTAACACCACAAATAACTGGTATTCGCAATGCGAATGCCAGACTGGATCGAAATGTTTGTCCTCCAGTTTTTTGATGATAAACATTTGTGTTTCGGGGATCGTAGATTTTTGAACAGCTGCTTTCATATTCGACTCAATAACATTAATACATCCTTTTTGTTGACATGTTAGTGGTCAAATGTAATAAACTGATTGATAAAATACAGTCAGTATTGGACAAAAAAGTAGGAGGCATTGTACGCTTATTTCTAGATATTAGCTTTTAAATGCTAACCAAAATAGACACACACAATGAAAAAGTACTTAGCGATAGGCGTTATTTGCCTGGTCGCACTATTCAGCTTTAACGCTAGTTTAATAACAGATATAAAATCGCCGCGATTGGAGATCTTGCTCCTGGGGCACGACAGCCAGCACCATAATTCTGAAAAATTTGCAGAAATCATTTCCCAGGAATTCTTTAAAAATGGAATTAATATTTCATATACAACTGATGTAAATGATCTGAATGCAGAAAACCTGTCAAAGTACGACGCACTAATGATCTATTCAAACCATGATCAAATCACAGGGCCACAGGAAAAGGCTCTTCTGGATTATGTGAAAAGTGGTAAGGGATTTATTCCCGTTCATTGTGCATCCTTTTGTTTTCAAAACTCAGCTGCTTATATCGATATGGTAGGCGGACAGTTCAAGAGCCATAAAACAGGCGATTTTTCTGCAACAATTGTAGATGCCCAACATCCCGTTATGGAAGGCATAACGTCATTTAGCACCTGGGACGAAACTTATGTGCACGATAAGGTTGCAAAAGATATTCATGTACTTACAGAGCGGGTGGAAGGCGATCATCATGAACCTTATACCTGGGTTAAGAACTATGGTAAAGGCAAAGTGTTTTATACTGCTTATGGCCACGACGAACGTACCTGGAAAAATCCATCTTTCCTTAAATTGCTGGAGAACGGGGTATTATGGGCCGTTAATGATGAAGCAAAAAAGCGATGGGAAGAATTGCCTAAACCAGCTCCGGAATATAGTGATGCCAAACTTCCAAATTATGAAAAAAGACCTGGTGGCTTTAAACTGCAAGCTGCGCTGAGTCCCACAGAATCGCAATTAATGACCCAGATTCCGGTTGATTTTAAGTTGGAGATGTTTGCTTCGGAGCCTGATATATTGAAACCAATTGCCATGGCCTGGGACGAGCGTGGCAGGTTATGGATCGTAGAGACAGTTGACTACCCAAATACCGTTAGAGATATTAAGGGCGAAGGGCATGACAGGATTAAAATTTGTGAGGATACAGATGGAGACGGCAAGGCTGATAAATTCACCATTTTTGCCGATAAGTTAAATATCCCAACTGGTATTGTTTTCGCTAACGGAGGAGTCATTGTTGCTCAGGCACCTGATTTCATTTTCCTGAAAGACACAAATGCCGACGACAAGGCTGATATCAGGGAAACGATAATTAGCGGATGGGGCACATTTGATACCCATGCCGGTCCTTCAAGTCTACATTATGGATTCGATAATAAAATTTGGGGTACAGTAGGCTACTCAGGTTATAATGGAACGGTTGGTGGTAAAGCAATCAAATTTGGTCAGGGTGCCTTCCGTTTTGACGGTGACGGGAAAAATCTGGAGTATTTAGGTGGTACCAGTAACAATACCTGGGGCCTGGGATTCTCCGAAAACAATGATGTATTCCTTTCTACAGCAAACAATACCCATAGTGCTTTTTTAGGTATTCCGAGTCCTTACCTTGATAAAATCGGTGTTCTGGCTAACCAAGCCATAGATAAGATAGACGGACACTATGCTATGCATGTGGTGACCAAAAACTTACGTCAGGTGGATGTTTTTAACGGTTTTACCTCTGCAGCAGGACATAATCTATATACGGCCAGAAATTTCCCTAAAGCTTACTGGAACCGGATTGCTTTTGTTAATGAACCAACCGGACGTGTAGTTCACCAGGCCATACTGGAACCTTCCGGATCCGGATTTAAAGAAAAAGATGGCTGGAACCTGGTAGCCAGTGCCGATGAGTGGTTTGCGCCTGTGCAGACTGAGGTTGGTCCTGATGGTGCTGTTTGGCTGCTTGATTGGTATAATTTCATTATCCAGCACAACCCAACTCCTCCAGGTTTTGAAACTGGTAAAGGAAATGCTTACGTTAATCCGCTCAGAGACCGCGTACACGGACGGATCTATAAAGTGGTCTATAATAAAGCAAAGCCATCAGCCATCAAATCATTGGATAAAAATGACCCAAAATCACTATTAAAGGGTTTACAAAGTGATAACCTATTCTGGCGTATGACGGCACAGCGCCTAATTGTTGAAAAAGGGGATAAAACATTGGTGCCTGATTTATACAAAATGATCCGCAATCAAGAGGTGGACGAGCTCGGGATCAACGCACCGGCTATACATGCCTTATGGACATTGCATGGCTTGGGGATGTACAGCACAACTGAAGCTTTCCAGGTAGCAGTGCATGCATTGCATCACCCTTCTGCCGGGGTTCGAAAAGCAGCTTTACAGGTATTGCCTAATACGGCTGCCGCTCTGGCGGCTATCCAAGGAACAGGCTTGTTAAAAGATAAAAATCTAAATACCCGTTTGGCTGCATTTTTGAAAATTGCTGACCTGCCGGCATCGCCATCTATTGCGAATGACCTGCTTGTCGCTCAAAAGGATTCTGTAAACACTGGCGACAGATGGATTAAAGAGGCACTAAAAATTGCGGGTTCAAAACAGGTTAAAAATGCTTCGGAGTTAGCAAAAACACCAGCTACAAAACCTGCAGATAAAACGAAAGCAGACCAGGTGATTATCATAAAACCTATTGTAAATGCAATGAAGTTTGATAAAAAAACTTTTACAGTAAAAGCCGGGACAACAGTTGAGCTGGTGTTCGATAATATTGATTTTATGCAGCACAATTTGCTCATTCTTAAAAAAGGGAGTATGGAGAAAGTGGGGGCAGCCGCAGATAAACTGGCTCGGAATCCTAAAGGTGCAGAAATGCAATATGTACCTAAAATACCTGAAGTATTGTTTTATACACCCCTGGTAAATCCAGAAGCGAAGTTCAGATTGAGATTTAAAGTACCGGATGCAGTGGGCGACTATCCATATATCTGCTCTTTTCCTGGCCACTGGAGAATTATGAATGGGGTAATGAAAGTAACTAAATAACCAAATATAAACTAAACCTCTTCATCATGTCAAAATTAAGTGCTGAAAATTCCGGGGCTCAATCTGTTCCGGATATGAAACTCTTTTATGCCTGCTTTATATCACTGGTTACCACAGCATTCGGATTTATTCTGAGGGCTTTGATTTTACCTCAATGGGGCATTGACTTCAATTTAACCCAGACTCAGCTGGGTGAGATTGCGGGAGTGGGCTTATGGCCTTTCGCCATAAGTATTGTGCTTTTTAGTCTGGTAATCGATAAAATAGGTTATAAAACAGCCATGATATTTGCTGTAGTGTGTCATATATCCTCGGCATTTCTCACCATATTTGCTAGTGGATACTGGATGTTATATCTGGGCTCTTTCATTGTAGCCATAGGCAATGGTACTGTTGAAGCGGTAGCGAATCCGGTAGTGGCCACGATGTTTCCCAAACAAAAGATCAAATGGCTCAGCATCCTTCACGCAGGCTGGGCAGGTGGCTTAGTTTTAGGAGGCGTAATGGCACTGACATTAGGTGTTGAAACCAGGTGGGAATATAAAATAGCTTTGATATTGATTCCTACGTTGATTTATGGAATCATGATACTGGGTCGTAAGTTCCCGTTAAACGAAAGGGTTCAGGCAGGAGTGTCTTACAAAGAGATGCTTCAGGAAGTGGGGGCAGGTGGAGCACTGATTATTGTTACCCTGATTATTTTTCAACTTGGTGCCGTATTTAGATGGTCTATCCCAACCAATGTAATCATTACCCTGTTGATTACTGGAGGATTTTGGTATTACACCAGAAGCTTCGGCCGTCCTTTGTTTATTATTCTACTATTGGTGATGATTCCTCTGGCTACTACAGAACTGGGTACAGATAGTTGGATTACTGATTTGATGACTCCCGAAATGACCAAAATCGGACTTCAAGCCGGTTGGGTACTCGTTTATACTTCAGCAATTATGTTTGTATTGAGGTTTTTTGCGGGGTCGCTCGTGCATAAGATTTCCTCATTGGGCTTGTTGTCACTATGCTCCGGAGTTGCTGTAATTGGCTTATATATGCTTTCTGCATCTACCGGAATGATGATACTCGTAGCTGCTACCATTTACGGATTAGCTAAATCTTTCTTTTGGCCTACCATGTTGGGCCTCGTTTCAGAACAATTTCCAAAAGGGGGTGCGCTGACACTAAATATTACCGGCGGACTAGGAATGATTGCCGCAGGGGTAATCGGCGCAGGGATTCTTGGTTTTATCCAGGATAAATCTGTAGATAGGAAAATTGCACAATATGATGTTGTAAACCACACGGTTATCCATAATACCTATGTAACAGAAAAGAAAACCAGTTTATTTGGCGACTACGAAGGGTTGGACCAAACTAAGCTTTCAGGAGCTAGCCCTGAAGATCAGAACACTGTAACTGCCATACGTGATGGCGCAAAGAAAGAAGCCCTTCGTTACATTGTCATCTTTCCGTTAATCATGTTGGGTAGCTACCTTTTGCTGATGCTGTATTTCAGGTCAAAAGGAGGATACAAAGTTGTGCTGTTAGAAAATCGAACGACACAGGAGAATTAAATATGGCGGTAAATATAAAATATGGAGCAAGTACCTGGTTGTGGACTTCTCCATTCCAAACCTCATCTGTCGAAGAACTATTTTCTAAAATTTCGGCGCTCGGATTTGATGCGGTAGAGATTGCTGTCGAAGATCCGTCCCTGGTTGACGTAGAAACGGTACGTTTAGCGCTTCAGAAATATAAGTTAAAGGCGGTTGTTTGCGGTGCTTTTAGTGCTAGCCGTGATCTGACCAGTGAAGATCCAGATGTTCGGCAAAACTGTTTGAAGTATATTGAAACCTGCCTGGATTTATGTGTATCCTGGGGTGTTTCCATTTTTGCGGGCCCAATGTATTCTGCAGTAGGCAAAGCCAGGATGGTACCGCCAGAACAGCGTGAAAAGGAATGGCAATTAGCCGTTTTTAACCTGCGGATTGCTGCTGAAATGGCTGAATCTAGGGGAGTACGTTTGGCTATAGAACCGCTTAACCGATTTGAGTCGGATTTGGTAAACACTGCCGAAGATGTACTGCGCCTGGTAAAGGATATTAACCATCCTTCAGCGGGAATATTGCTCGACGGATTTCACATGGCCATAGAGGAAAGGAATATAGAAACTGCGATTAAGTTGGCTGGTGATCAGCTGCTGCACCTGCAAGTTTCAGAGAATTACAGGGGATCACCTGGTACAGGACAAACACCCTGGGCTGCCTATAAGGCAGGACTAGAAGCTATAAACTACCAGGGGATAGTCTCGATAGAGAGTTTTACACCAGCAAACCAGGATTTGGCGGCAGCCGTATGTATCTGGCGTCCATTTGCTGATAGTCAGGATGATTTTGCCAGAGAAGGACTTGAATTTTTAAAATCACATTTCAATAAATAATGGAGCAAAGAAAAATAAACATTGCCATAGTAGGCCTCGGTTTCGGTGCAGAGTTCATACCGATTTACCAGAAACATCCCAATGCTAACATGTATGCCATTTGTCAAAGAGATGTGGAGAAACTTAACCATATCGGGGATGCCTTTGGCATTGCTAAAAGGTATACCGACTTTGACGAATTACTGAAAGATCCGGATGTAGATGCGGTACACATCAATACGCCGATCCAAAATCATGCTGAGCAATCGTTAAAAGCGCTTAGGGCAGGTAAACATGTAGCATGTACAGTTCCTATGGCTACCAGTGTAGAGGAGTGCCGGCAAATTGTTGCAGCGGTTCAGGAAACAGGATTAACTTATATGATGATGGAAACGGTGATCTACAGCCGTGAATTTTTATTTGTAAAGGAGCTTTATGAAAGCGGTGAGCTGGGCAAACTACAATTTTTACGGGCCTCGCACCAACAGGAAATGGCTGGGTGGCCAGGGTATTGGGAGGGTTTGCCTCCAATGCATTATGCTACACATTGTGTTGCACCAGTTCTGGCATTGGCCAAAGCCGACGCCGAATATGTATCTTGTTTTGGTTCAGGAACAATTGATGCACATCTAATCTCTAAATATGGATCCCCATTTGCTGTGGAAAGCTGTCATATTAAATTTAAAGACTCAGATCTGGCGGCTGAAGTAACCAGGTCATTGTTCAATACAGCAAGACAATATAGGGAGAGCTTTGATGTTTATGCATCGAAAAAGAGCTTCGAATGGACGCTGATAGAGCACGAGCATTCCGTGATTCATACCGGTGAAACTCCTCAAAAAGTAGCCATTCCAGATTATGCACATTTGCTCCCAGAAGAGATACAGCACTTTACTACTGGTGGTGTGTACGATGGAGAGAACAATCAGCACTTGTCATTTATTCAGGGAGCTGGCCATGGTGGCTCTCACCCTCATCTGGTACACGAGTTCATCTCTGCATTGATCCAGGAGCGTGTACCTTTCCCTGATGCAAGGCAATCGGCAAATATTACCTGTGTAGGCATCCTTGCCCACGAAAGTGCGATGGAAGGCGGTCAGAAAATAAAACTCCCAGACTTCACAATCTCTTAAATCGGAACTTATTTAAAATGGGGTTCAGACAGCCGTTTGTAAAAATAGCAGCTGTCTAACCCCTTATTAATTATGAATGGACAGACAACGAATACTCAAAATGAAAACCATGCAATCGAAGAACTGCTGACTGCATATGCTCTGGCAATAAATAAAAACAGTAGGGATTTTTTCGTTCTTTTGTCCAATCAATATTAGTAATCGATATTTCCATTCTCCAGATGAGCGATACGGAATATTTCTCTGGAAATGATGGCAATATTTTCTTTTAGCTCATCCAAACAGCAATTTATTGTGCCTATAGGAACGGGCAAGCCTATAATTTCTTCCAGAAATTCTATTTTTAATGAACATCCGGGTGCATCTTCTGCGCTACCCTTTAAAAGTAAAAAAATTTCGGTGGCTTGCTTTTTATCCCGGCCAAGAGAAAATTTGCCATAGGTAATTTTTCCACCCGGTCCCTGAAGGCTGATATTGATGGTGAAACGGGTTTCCATAGCTAAACTATTGTATTTTTTCTAAAGGGATTTCAATACATTATTAATAAAAAGTGCCGCAAAATGCGGCACTTGAGAGTTTACTGTATTTCGATCTGTCTGGAGATCGCTTTGGCTTCTTCTTTTTTGGAATATTGAGTTTGAGTATGCCATCTGTATAAGCGGCCTCGATACGCTCTACATCAGCACTTTCTGGAAGGGTGAATGCCCTGCTAAATGAAGAATAGCTATATTCCCTTCTGTTATAGGTTTTACCCTCCGTATTATTTTCGGTATGCTGTCCCGTAGAAATTGTCAGCATATCCCGCTCTACCGATACCTTGAAATCTTCTTTTTTTAATCCAGGTGCCGCCAGTTCGATGTGGTATTCTTCATTAGACTCGGAAATGTTGACTGCAGGTACGCTGCTTAAACGACGGTCGTTAAAAAAGGTATCCCCTAATACGGATTCAAAGATATCATTAAAGCCTGGCAATAATGAACTGTTCTTTTTTTCTGGATTGAATTTAACCAATGTCATAGTGTTTTCTCCTTTTAATGTTTTAATAATAAATGGACTATAAATCAATTAATTTAACGTTTTAACCTTCTTTCAAAGGTTACACCTCAAGGGGATCAAGTGCTGTGCCAAGGCGCTTACAACGGTCTGGCAAACGGTTTTTACTGAAAAAATTTCATTTTTTATGAAATTTTTTCAGTGCATTTGCTGAAGTTTTTTCAGTTTTGGCTATGTGGATCAACACTATTGGTGAGCAGGTGGGGACAGAATGATTACAAGGTTATTTTGGCGTTTTGAGCGAAGCTGGCCTGTAAATTGGTTCAGGCCAGCTTGTTCTATTATTCAGAAACCGCTTGTGCGTTTACTGCTCCCACTGCAATTTCAGTTAGCGTAACGTCTGTTGCTTTTTCATTTTCCAGTGTTTGGCTCAAAAGGTCCACAATATCATCACGGCCAATGTTTTGCGCAAATACCCGCAAGGTTCCATAAGTGGCAATTTCATAGTGTTCTACCTTTTGTGCTGCTAAAATGAGCCCGGCATCACGTATCATCGTTCCCTTATCTGTGTCCGAAATAATCCCATTTGCTTCTTCCAGAAGCCCAGCCATCGCATCACATTTTTTTGCAACAGGTTTTTCTTCCAACAGTTCAAATACTTCTTCAAGTGTTGCAACATGTCCCTCTGTCTCTACCGCATGTTTTTCAAAGGCTGCCGCAAGTTCGGGGCTTGTTGATGCCTTTTGAAGTTTCGGTAACGCTTTCGCCAAGTGTTTTTCTGCCCAATAAATATCCTTTAACTCATCAACAAAGAATTCATGAAATTCAGTGTCCTCAATTTTTCCGGTTTTTGCTGCGCTCTTAGCAGCTGCTTTTGTACTTGCCATAATTACTGTTTTTTAAAAGGTTGATATCTAATGAACAAGGCGAGTAAGCCAATGGTTTTGACCAATCGAAATATTAAATGATAAACCAATTGAAATGGCTGATGTCGGAGATTGAGCCAATTCTGAAAAATACCTGTGGCAAAAAAATGCCAATGGTACTAAAACTGCTGCAAAAGAAAGTTTTGGAAGACTTAAAAGGGAGTTATATTTGTTGGGGAAATAGATGATGTGATTAAATACATCATTTAATTTAATATCCATTTGATAATAGCAGATCATTAATCATTCAGTATACCATTCATGCAACTCTCCAGATTCATCGTAGTTCTTTTACTTGTTTTTTTTAGCCTGGCCATTAAGGCTCAAAATGTTACCATTAAAGGTATTCTTATCGATCAGCAGACCAAACAGCCGCTCGAATATGCCAGTATGGCGCTCTTAAAAAAAGCAGATTCGACAGTAGTTGGAGGTGTATTAACCGGGCCAAACGGATCATTTGAGATCAGTAAGCTGCAGATTGGCCAATACGTACTGAAAATAGCTTATATTGGATACAAGAACAGGTTTATTCCTGTAAACATTAACGATACAAGAATGGTTAACCTAGGTTCGGTTACGCTCACACCAACGAGCGAGTTGTTAAACCAGGTGAACATTAGCAGTGGAAAGGTTAATGCCTCCAATAAAATCGATAAACAATCTTATCGCGCAGACCAGTTTGAAAGTGCAAAAGGTGGAACTGCAATTGATGTATTGAAGAACCTGCCTTCTGTCGCGGTTAACGGAGAGGGGCAGATTAGCGTTAGGGGATCGACCGGATTTCTTGTCCTGGTAAATGGCAAACCAGTACTTACTGATGCACAGACTGTTTTAAGCCAGTTACCTGCCAACAGCCTGGAGAATATAGAACTGATTACCTCTCCCTCTGCAAAATATGATCCCGATGGAAAGGCGGGTATTATCAATATCGTTACCAAGAAAGGTGCTAACGACGGATTTACCTTGACCGCCAATGCCCAGGCCGGACTTCCAAGTACCACCGACTATGACAACAAGGAAAAGCCCAAGCGCTTTGGTGGCGATGTTACGCTGAATTTCAGAAAAGATAAATGGGATATTTCTGTTGGTGGAAATTACCTTAGAAATGATAATGCGGGCTACCGTGAAGGAGATGTGTACACCAAGAATTTTACCAATAATACCATTACACGTTTTCCTTCTAACGGTGAGCGGAGTTTTGATAAATATAACTACGCAGGCAGATTATCTGCCATTTATGCTCCAAACAAAAACAACTCCTTTTCTGTTGGCTTTTTCAGTGGGAAGCGTTACCAGGCGCGATTGGCAGACCTGGTTTACACCAATAGCACGTCAGATCTTTTAACAGGGGTTCCCATTAGATCAACCACTTATTACAACTCTAACCTGCAAACAAAGGAAGGTACTTTTACACTGGGCAATCTGGATTATACCCATACTTTTGCAGATAAATCCTCATTGACAGCTTCGTTATTATATGAAAATGCTAATCTTTATGGCAATACCAGGAACAGGAATCTGGGATATCCCAATACAACAGACACGATTCAGTATGTTTTTAATCCCTATAAGAACCCGATTAATGGCTACAGGTTTAAGTTAGATTACGCTGTTAATGTTGGTAAAGGGAAATTCGAAAGCGGTTATCAGTTCAGGTATGATACCCAGGATGGACAGTTCGATTATTTTGTAAGCCCTGCGATTTCGCAGCCGGATGCCAACCGGTTTAGAGGGACTGCCGGCGCAAAGAACCAGATCCATTCGGTTTATTCGCAGTATTCTGGAAAAGAGGATAAACTGGAATATATTGGAGGACTGCGTTACGAATATGCCACCAGAAGGTTAAATCTTTCTTACGATCCTGCAGTACATAAGCTTAACCTTTCCAATCTTTTTCCTTCTTTAAACCTGCTTTATAATATTAACGACGGATTGAAACTAAAGGCTGGCTATTCCAGAAGAATTCAGCGTACCAATAACTATGAGCTTAACCCTATACCCGAACGAGAACACTCAGAAACATTAGAACAGGGCGATCCAGACCTAAAGCCGTCTTTTATCGATCTTGTAGAACTCGGACTGACCAGAAACTTTAAAAAAGGATCTTTTTTTTCAACCCTCTACTATCAGAACATCAAAAATCCTATACAGCGCGTAAATAGTGTTTATGCCGATACGATCCTGAACAGGGTATTTACGAATGCAGAAAAAGCACGTTCCTTTGGCCTTGAGCTGGGAGCCAATCTACAGCCAGTTAAATGGTGGTCTCTATACCTGGGAGGCAACGTTTATAATTATAAGGTATCTGGAGATTTAAATGTACTGGGTAGCAGTTCGGTAATAAATAATGCTAACTGGGTATTTTCTATAAACGCCAATACCAGTTTCAAACTGAGCAAAACCTGGAGTGTGCAGGGAAATGTGAATTATTTATCGAAGCGGCCAACTGCACAGGGCGAAGATTCGAAGTTTCTGGTTCCGAATACCGCTGTTAAGAAAACATTTATGGATGGACGTTTTTCTGCAACGCTGCAATGGCAGAACATGGATCTTGGCATGAACCAATCGAACAGGCAAAGGATAACAACATTCGGAAAAGACTTTTATACTACCACCAACTATATTTATGAAACCGATGTTTTTTTACTGAATTTCAGCTTTAACCTAAATAAGCTTACCGGTAAAGCTAAACTTCCTACCAGTGAATTTGGTGATAAAGAATTTTAAGCTCTTGATAGGTGGGTATTTTTGGTATTATTATTAATAATATGGACTTGCTAAATGGTAATGAGAAGTGAATTCAAGGTGTAAACCGGGTTATATCTGTATTGTTATAATCTTTTTTTTGCCTTGCAGAAACTGTGTGTTTAGCCCTGGGCGAAGCGACATCCCTGAAGCGTAGTGAAGGATATAGCAGAGAACGGGAACAGACTTAAATTTTGCTAAGCCAGTACGCTCCAAAAAATGCTTAACATATAGTTTTTGGGAAAGCAAATGTAACATGCTTCGGTTTAGGCAGTCCTTCTTTCCGCTTTTATCTTTTTGTGAATGTTATTGCTCGGTTGTTTATCTGCGCAACAAAAAGGATAGCCGCAACAATAAGGTTTATTTGGCAGCAGGCAGTACCAAAAAATAGATGAACCCCTGATTTGACCCTGCATGCCATTTTAGTTCCAATATTTTATAAAAACCGGTGAGGGAGAACGTTCTCGATCAATAGTATGTTTCTATGATGATGTGCCATGATCTACGGTGATAATTGTTAAAAATTGTTAAAATATTTTGAAAAAAATACAACTTTTTTTTGTTTTGGGGCCTAATCAGATAACAAGATCAGAAAGCATTTTTTAGAGCAATTATTAATATTTTGGTTTAGATTATGTCAGTACAATTACTACCCAAACCCTTGCGAAAAGGTTTATTTCGCACATTTTTATTATTAACTTTTTTTGCTGCAACGAAACCCCTTCATGCGCAAAATCATGATGCCCCGAAAGAGACATCGGGATTTACGGCCAAGCTGGTCAACATCGAATCGGCTGTTAACGAGCCGTTCCGTTTTTCAGCTTCGCTGCACAATGGAACAGCTACTCAACAAGTTTATGAACTCAAGTCTGAATTGCCTATAGGGTGGCAGATTAGCTACCGTGTAGATGGCAGTCAGGTTACTTCTGTTAACTTAGCAAGTGGCCAAACGCGTGAAATAGCCATCGAAATTACTGCATCAGGTAACGCTGCTGTTAGGAAATACATTATTCCTATCAAAGCCGTATCATCTTCGCTGACATTGCCGTTGCAACTGGAAGCTGTTGTTAAGGGATCTTATGGTGCCAGCCTTAGTACGCCGAGCGGAAGGTTGAGTGAAGAGCTTACGGCCGGTTCTCATAAAGATATTGAGCTTGAATTGCATAATACAGGCACCTTGCCATTATCCTCGCTGAGTATTTCTTCTCAACTGCCAACCGGATGGGAAGCAACTTTTTCGCCAAGCCAAATTGAAAGGTTGGATGGCGGGAAGAAAGTAAGCATTAAAGCGACGCTAAAAGTGCCAGATAAAACAATTGCAGGAGATTATAGTGCCACTTTTACGCTTGGAGGTAACAACACCAACGCTCAGGCAGCCTTTAGAATCTTCGTTAAAACCTCTGTACTTTCTGGCTGGATTGGTATACTCATTATCGCCTTGGCAATTTCAGTAGTATATGTGCTCATCCGTAAATACGGTCGTAGGTAACCATTTTTTAAGAAACCTTAAAATCTTCAACCAAAAAGATGGAACCTATCATAGATTTAAAGAACCTATGCAAAAGTTATGGTTCGCATGTTGCCGTTGATAAGCTTAACCTAAAGATTTCCCAAGGCGAAATATTTGGGTTACTGGGGCCGAACGGTGCAGGTAAAACAACCAGTATACTCATGATGCTCGGCCTAACTGAGCCCGATAGTGGCTCGGCCATTGTTTGTGGCCATGATGCCACAAGAGATCCGATTGAAGTAAAACGAAAGGTGGGTTATATGCCCGATAACCTGGGCTTTTATCCGCAGTTAACTGGTCTTGAAAACCTGATATATATGGCAAGGCTTAATGGCTTGGCCGAAAAAAGCATCGTCGAAAACGCCCGTAGGGTAATGGAATTGGTAGGGTTGAAGGCCGCTTCAGATAAGCCTGCCTCTAATTATTCACGGGGTATGAGGCAAAGGCTGGGGCTGGCTGAAGTGCTCATCAAAAAACCGAAACTGATTATCCTTGACGAGCCTACTTTAGGACTAGACCCGAACGGTGTAAAGGAGTTTCTTGAACTTATCAAATCGTTGCAACAGGAGCAGGGCTTAACTGTACTGCTTTCATCACACCACCTTCACCATGTTCAGCAAGTGTGTGATAGGGTAGGTATATTCGTGGATGGAAAGTTGCTTGCTACTGGAGATCTGCCTACACTCTCCTCTGAGCTCTTCGGAAGCACGGGTGTAGAAACCAATATTCGGCTCACCAAAGTACCAACAGCTATTGATGTAATAAAGGATAAATTTAGTACTTATCCAGAATTTAATAGCCTTAATAGTAGCGGTGCGAACCTGCAATTTAATACCACTCAGAATATTATCCCAAAACTCATTCGCGGGCTTATTGAATTGGGAGCAGATATTGAAGCTGTAAGCCAAAAACAATACGGACTAGATGAGATTTATGAAAAATATTTCGAAAAAAACACAAATTTAATCCCAGAGCATGAAAGCGCTTAGCGAAAGCCATTTTTGGGCAACAAACAAAAATAATTCAAAGGAAACTTACCAGCTTAGTCCTTTTAAGGTGATGGTGAGAAAAGAGGTGTCGGACCACGTGCGTAGCTGGCGTTTTATCCTGCTGCTTGCGCTGGTGGTGCTTACATTTTTCGCTTCATTGTACATTTCCATGTCTAACATCCGGGCAGCCTTTACCAATGTCAATGACCCCGATCATGCATTTTTTTACCTTAAGTTGCTTAGTGCTACAGACGGATCTATGCCACCTTTTCATATCCTGATGAGTTTTTTAGCACCATTGCTTGGTATCACTATGGGCTTCGATGCGATTAATTCTGAACAGAACAGCGGCTCATTGACGAGATTGTTGGCCCAACCTATATACCGCGACAATATCCTGTTAGCTAAATTCTACAGCGCAATGCTGATTATCGCGACGCTATTTATTTCCCTTACATTGCTGATGATCGGCGGGGGACTGTTCCTTACCGGGGTAAGGATTGAGCCTCAGGAACTCTTGAGAATTCTTGGCTTTGCGGTACTCACCATGGTTTATGTTGGTTTTTATTTAAGCCTGTCTATCATGCTTTCTGTCGCCTTTCGGCATGCGGCTACCTCAGCCTTAACTGCCCTGGGAATCTGGCTGTTTTTTACGGTGTTTTATCCGATTGTAGTTAATCTGGCTATTAGGGCCTTTTTACCAGATGCTGCTTATCTAACTCAAAGTGAAACTATGGCTTATAATGAATTGATTATGAATGTTATGCGTGTTGCCCCTGGGCAGTTATACAGTGATGGCGCAACTACCATGCTTATGCCATCTATCAGAAGTTTAGGGCCAATGAGTATGGAGCAGCTTTCCGGTGCCATTCCATCGCCACTTCCGTTACGGGAGAGCCTGATGATTGTGTGGCCACAACTTACCGGGCTTCTGGCAGGTAGTATCGCCTTTTTTGCACTGTCTTATTATCTTTTTATGCGCAGGGAAATCAGAAGTTAATATGAGGGGATGAATCAGTCTGTATTTTTGCTTAATTCCTAATTACAGATCGCATATATAGTTGCCTAAAACTATATAAACCAGCTTAATGTGTTGCTTAGGTTATTTAATTTTGCAAACAAGCACCAGATCGGTGATGATTAAACCATCCTTATCTGGAGAACTATAGCGTTTTAAAATGAGGGTTTCAAAGTTATTCTCCCTGAGTGCAGTAGATAAGTAATCTTCCTTATGGTAATTTACATATACTTGGTCGCCTGTACTGGATATTTGATACCTTGATTTATTATTTTCGTCTTCCTCCATGGTGCTCAGATAAAAAACACCATTTGGTTTTAACAATTTCGAAACATTTGCAATTAGATTAATGGCTTCTTGCGGGGTTAAATAGGGCAGACAAAAGCCGCAGGTAATCCCGTTAAATTTCGTTCTTATGGTGTCAATCTCTCGGCAGTCCATAAGTTGGAATTGAGCTTTAGGATTGTTGATCTTGGCAAGTTTGAGCATTTTTGATGACAGATCGATCCCCAAAATTCGGTAATCAGGTTTCTTATCCAACAGGAATTTGGTGATGTTTCCAGGGCCGCAGGCAATATCCAAAATACTGGCATTGTTTGCCGATATATTATCGAAAAAGACTTTGAATGCTTCGGTATATAAGCTAACATCCATAAATTTTTCCTGGTATATTTTTGCTGATTTGTTAAATGCTTCAGCAGCTTTTAATATTTTCATCCCTTCATCAGATTGTAAATAATAGAATTAAAAATGGCGTATATCCGTTGTTATATTTTTTTGTTTTCGCTTGATCGGATCCTGCTCAGCGTTTCCAGCCGTAAGCCAAGGAACGAAGCAATATATCGGAGCGGTACACGGTTAATCATCCAGGGAAACGCCTGAAGCAGATGTTTATAGCGGCCAGTAGCAGATGGAATCTGGCAGATAAAACCCCTGTCATATGCTGCTCTGTAATAAAGCTCCATAATCTTTCTCCCAATGATGTTCGCTTCTGCAAAATTTTCATAAAGCATAGTCGAGAGTTCATGAGGTATGGCAATCAAATCTACATCCTCTATTGCCTGGAGGTATTCGTCTGATTCTGCTGCAGTCCAAAGATTGCGGATGGTTCCTACTATTTCATATTCCTGGCATATCCATGAAGTAATCTCGGTTCCCGAGTCCTTGTAAAATCCCCTTACTACTCCTTTTAAAATCAGGTAAAGATATCTATTGCGGTCTATTGGGGAAATAATATATCTGTTTTTACGGAAACTCACCGGAAAGGTGAGGGCATCGATAAGTGCCTCCATTTCTGTTGTTAGCGGGTGAAAGGTATTGTATAGGGCAATAAGTGGAGAAACGCCGTTATAAGAGTCCCATTTGCTGTTTTCTTGTGCTCCGGCCATGATATAGTAGTTTAGCTTTTTCAGATAGCATAATAAAAGTAATTAAAAGACCAAACTTTTCAAATTTTCGCGTTTAAGATTAGCCTGTTAAGCTGATCATTTTGCTGGCACCTGTACCTTTTTATTTACTGTTTTTAAAAGGTTGATTGCAAAAAAAAATATCCTGTTTTGAACCTCTTGTTTGGTCTGCAATTAGACCATGTATTGCAATTTAACACTTATTACGTTCAAAATAGATGATATTATTATCGAAGTTGCCCTGGTAAGGATTCCCTTTTGCTCGAAAACCATTGGCTACAAGAAAACGCTGACTGCTGGGGGTAGCTGTTGTAGAAAATACAATACCATGGTGATAACTGATTTTTTTGAGTAACATTCTCTTTAATGTGCTGCTGATTCCCTTTTTACGGACCGATTCGCGGGTGAAGGAATAACCAATCTCTAAAAACGGTTTATCTATGTTCGTAATAATTCCAGCTTTTTTATACACTTCTTGCAGGTAAGAAATAGTAGGCCTTTTAATAGCCGAAATGCCAACCAGCTTTTTGCCATTGTAGCAGAATGCAAGAAACGCTGCATTGAAAATCTTTAAGGGCAGATCAACAGGCGAAACTTTATTTCCCTTTCTCAATAGTAAATAAAAGTGATGGAGCTGGATCATCGAACAATCGCATGGCCTTTTGATTTCAAAGTAGCAATTGCCGAGAAAATTCGGTTGATCATTATAATCCTGATAAAATACCAGGCCGGTAGATATATTGTGGTTCATCAGAATAAATTTAGGTGAGGGTTGAATTTGCCTGTTTTTGCGGCAACTTATTTGTGTTTAGCACTTAACGATGTCCGCAAAGGACCTGATAAGGCAAGCATTTCGCATACTTTATCATTCCAGTCTATCAACGCATCTTCGGGCGAAGTTCCAAGACCTGAAACATCGTGTTCCTCTTCAAAGGATAATACCGCGTAAAAGCAATCGCCATCCTGATATACGGATGGTCTAAACTGCATCACAAAAGTGGGTAACCTGTACTTCTTATAATCAAAATCCACAAGTTTTCCCGGGATCGTTCGGGCCTGCTGTTTCATGGCTTGCTGTTTTATTGAAACGTTGTTGTTTAACTTTTTTCTTACGATAAACAAACGTACCTGTAAAATAGCCAATCAATGTTTCCTTAAGGTTAGCAGGTTATTGTTTGTTTGTTAAGTATTTGGTGGGCTGTGTTTGGCGAAAATAACAGGTTATATATTTCTGATAGGGTAGGTCATGTTGTATTACCATAACATGTTGAGCAGGAAAATAAAGGTGATAGATGTTTTGACCAATAAAAATAAAATTTTCTTCCGTTAATCTTTTTGGCATAGATATAGTCAAATCAATCTATACAGTACTGGCAATGAAAGTTGAAAAGAAAACTTTAAACACATCAGATAAAACCGAGAATGAGGTGGATGAAAGCGTCTTCCCTAAAGGAATGATATTTTTTATCCTTGGGCTAAGTGTGCTATTCATAATTTTGATCTTGTTTAAAGTTTAACAAGCTAAAATGTTTCTTGAGTATTTAGATGCCCGCTTTATTCTGGCTACGGTGTTTAAAGCGTGGCCGGCTCATCCTGGAGATAAAAGATCAGTTCCCCACCCTGAACCAGCAATTGATGTGTGATTTGGTTTTGGGTAAAAGGTTTTCCATTTAAAATGATTTTTGCGTTATAAATAGATTTTTTATTCTTTTTAATGGCTGTTATGGTTAATTTTTTACCGTTGTTGAAAGATATTACAGCCTGTTTAAATAAAGGACTGGTTAGCTGATAGTTTCCTGAAACAGGATCTACCGGGTAAAAACCAAGAGCTGCAAATACATACCAGGCCGACATCTGTCCGGCATCGTCGTTACCGCTTAATCCGCCTGCACCTTCACCATACTCTTCTGCCATAATGCGTGAGACCTGCAGCTGTGTTTTCCATGGAGAGGAGGTATAATTGTACAAAAATGGAATTTGGTGGCCAGGTTCATTTCCATGCCAGTATTCTTTTTTATGAAAGAGCGAATCGAGCTCGTTTTCGAGGTTTTTACGTCCACCCATCAACCTGATCAGTCCGGGCATATCATGCGGAACATAAAAAGTATACTGTCTTGGGGTTCCTTCTGTAATATAGGGTTCGCGATGATCGGGATGAAAAGGTTTATACCAGCTGCCGTTGGCAAAGCGCCCTCTAACCATTCCAACATTTGGATCAAAGATATGCTGGTAATTGAGTGATCGTTTAAGAAGTTGTTGGTAATCGGCTTCTTTACCCAGATCTTTCGCGATACTTGCTAGTGCATAATCATCGTATGCATATTCCAAAGTCCTGCTTACCTGTTCCTTTTTATGAAAAGCGTTAGGGATACTGTCTTCTAACGGAATATAGCCGTATTTTAAGTAACTGTTAATGCCACGTCGACCTTTTCCATTCAGATAATCGACAGAATCGGGCATTTGAAACGCATTTTGCCTCATCAATCGGTAAGCTTCATTAATATCATAATTACGGATACCTTTATTATATGCCGAAGCAATGAAAGCAGTAGCGTGATCACCGATCATGGCGGCAGTATAACTGTTCCAGCAGGGGAAAATGGGTAGCCAACCACCTTGTTGCCCTTTTAGTACCAATGAATTTGCGAAATCGTTGGCCAGGTTCGGTTTTAAAAGTTCTATAAGTGGTAATTGGGCACGGTAAATGTCCCACATTGAAAAATCATCATAATAGTTTCCCTTTTTTAAGACTTTTTTTATGTAGTTACCTGCAAATTGTGGGTATCCACCGTCTACATCATTAAATAAACGTGGGTGTTGCTGCGCATGGTAAAGTGCGGTGTAAAAAATCCGCTTATTTTTTTCATCAGGATCGCTAACCTTTATCTGGCCAAGCGATTGCTCCCAAACCTGGCTGGTTTTAGCCACAACTGTTTCGAAATCGGCTGTATTGATCTCGGTTTCGAGGTTAAGTTTTGCTGCAGTTATGCTGGTAAAAGAAGTGCCAGCGTAAATATTAATGGTTTCTCCTTTTTGTAGTTTAAAGCCCAGATAGGCACCTAAATCTTTTTGGTTTTTAATAGATTGATGTGCTGAAACACTGGCTCCGGTAAACACACCACTTGTTGTAAAGCCTTTGTTTATGCGAATAAAAAAATAGCCGCTAAAGCCCGCCGGCTGTCCCCAGCCCTGGTAAATACGATGAACAGGGTTATAACCCGAAATTTCGCCTTTCTGGCGGTCAATTTTGATATATCCTTTACGTTGATCACTATTTGGAGTAATTAACAGATAAACACTGTCTGCCTTTAGTGCTGTAATTTTAATTAGGCCACAACGCAAAGTTGCGGTAGCCTCAGTGAGCAGGTTATAACCTGGTAAATTGGTTTTGTAATACGCAGGTGTAGCTACTTCATCCGTATGTGCATAATCAACAGCGTAATCTGTTGGACTGGTTTTCAGTTTTCCAGCAATGGGCATAATGGTAAAGCTACCATAATCTTGCGTACACGAGCCGCTGATCCAATGACTGGCCCTGATGCCATAAAATTTCTTATTGTTGTAATAATAGGGGGCAAGGCATTTTTTTTCCGAAAGCTGGGTTTGTGGCGTCCACTGGGTCATGCTAAAAGGTGGCGCAACGGCTGGTATGGTGTTGGCCAGCCTTTCTGTTTTGTCTTCTACATGTTGGCTGGCCAGTGTAGTACTGATCGAGGTACCCGAAAATGGCTGTACATATTTGATAATAGATTGCTGCGCAAAAGCCATGCTACCGGTAAGTATGAAAAGCAATAAACTGGATAGGAAAAATGTGAGCCAGCGAATAGTATTCTGACCTCGCATTGTAAATTGGATAACATTTTTCATCGGTAAAACTATCATATAAAGCTTTTAATAACCTTTTTGCCATAGAGAAATTACTGGTGTATTATCCCCATGGTTTTGCGGTATTTCTGATACATTTCCAATGCTAAATTTACCGGATTCCCAATAGCCTTGGTTGGATAGTCTTTTCGCTGGTTTACCCATTTCCATTCCCAGTTGCTTACGTCTTCATTAAACTGGCTGCTATTAAAATCGCTATGCTGTTTTAAAGATTGTTCGGCGCGGGTAAAGAAAAGTTGCCACCTTGGTTTATAAAAATCAGTAAGCAAGCCACTCCACTGCCTGCAGGCATACTCGTTCAATGGGCTTTTGGCGTCACCCCAAAGGGTAATCAGGTCTTTTGCATTCATTTCGTAAAGTGCTTTTTCAGCTGGGGTTTCTCCCCATCGCCTGGCATCACTTACCCATGGCCCAAGCATAAAATCTTTTCTGCTGGACAAAAGCCTGTCCATATCATCAATCAACTGTATAAATTTGCTGCTTTCTTTTTTAAATGTAACCAGATCTTTTTTGCGATAAGCCGCAACAATGTTTTTTTGTATAGGCAGGGCGTAATTGGCCATTACCTGCCGGGTAATATCAACCAGATCGTATTGAAAGCCATCACTGGTTTTGCAAAGTGCTGCAGCTTTTACAAATTCATCCCAGCCGAAGAGCAAATCCTTTTCCCGGTAATTTAAGGTGGTTTTTGCCCAGCGGGTTAACGAATCGAAGGTAGGGCGTGCCTGAATAATCGATTCGGCACCATCTCTGATATATTTATCAGCCGGTACGTTGTAAACGGTTTTTCGTAATATTTCCCAGCCTTTTAAAGCATTTACATTACTTTTTCCGTAGCGGTTGCGTACGAATTTAGGTAACCAGGTTTTCAGATCTATAGGTTTAGCTTGCCAGACATTGTCCATCATCAGCTCATAAAGTACCGGATTTTGTTCTATACCTTCCATGCTGAGACCTATGCCTTTCATTTTGCCACTTTGTGGATTATTAAGGGCTTCGGCTGGCGCAGTTGCCACCACATCCATCCGGCCAAACAGGTTGGTGTTGCCACCAAAGTTGTGTAGCATATTCCAAATCCAGGGCTTGCCGTAAAAACCTTGTGTGCGTTTCCAAACCGGTTCAATTTCAGTTGCCAGGTCCAGTAAAATCATCTTATCGTTTGGCACCGCCTTTAATAAGGCCTCTGTTTGTGGCTCTTTCCAAAATTTTCGATCGCTGTAAAACAGCCATCCCTGCATCACCCATACGGCCTTCGGATCAGCCTGTGCCATGCCATCGTAAACCCTTGCACTCAGTTTGCCTAAAAAATCGGGATCGGCAGAGGGTGGCTCATTCTCGTTAAAGGTATCGGCCGAGTAAAGGTGATCGGTGCCTAATAATTCGGTTTGTTTCTGCAGAAATTTCTTCCCGATCTGTGCAAACATCGGATCTTCAGAATCAAGGATATAGGTGTCGGCAAAACCATTGGTCCAGTTGGTTGCTTTTAATTTAGCATTCGGGAATTTATTTTTGAACGCTGCTGGCACATGTCCGGTAAAGGCGGGCAGTACTGGTTTCATCCCCAGCGATCTTTGCCGGGCCAAAATTTTCTTTTGCAGTTCAAAGTGGCTTTTCATCCAACTTACCGGAAGCGGACCACCCCAACCATCAATATTACCCATCCAAAACCACGAGAAATAAGCAGGTCCGGTAAAAAAACCTTTAAGTTCTTCATCTGAAAAACCCATTTCTTTATATAAAAGGTACCAGGTATATTCTTCGCCTGTAATGGCAAGGGGCATGTTGATTCCATGTAAGGCCATCCAGTCTATCTCTTTTTCCCAACGCGACCAATCCCACCAGCTCATACTATAATTAAACGTACAATAGTTTAAATAGTAGCGGTAATCGTAAGGTGTTTCCTTTCTTATTTTCGTTTTTATAGGAGGTAGGGTAGCAGGTAGGTTTAAATTGGTGCCATTCCAGGTAATCTGGCAGTGCGCGTATTCGGTTAAATAATAATAAAAAGCCGAAGCCAGGGCAACACCGCTGCTGCCACTCAGGATGATCTTATTGTGTTTACTTTCAATTTCAAATACATCCTTACCGTTTACTTCGGCAATACTTTTGGTAACGAATGCCTGGTGTTGTTTTGGTAAAATCCGTGCAATAAGTTGATCAGAAGCGGATAGGTATGCCTGAGACCACAGGTTATTGAACGATAGTACGAGCAGTGCTACAAATAATATTTTTATTTTCATATTAAATTTTTAGGAACCACTTTTTATCAAGAGGAACTTTAAGCCAAACAATTGTATTAGAAGTACACCAGTCCATACGCCTGCCTGTTGCCATGCGGTAGGGATGGTATTAATGATTCCGCCGAAGAGGAAGTTGGAAGTAGATTCGAAATTAAACAGGCCGTGAGCAAAAATGTAAATTAAGATCGAATTGGTACCTATCCATACCATGGGCATGCACCATTTTTGATAACTGCACACATCGATAAAATAATAGAAAAGTGAAAAAAGTATCATGCTCCAGCCGCCCGCAAAGAGTACGAAGGTGCTGGTCCACATGGTTTTGTTGATGGGAAAAAGGAAGCTGCCAACTAGTGCAGTTAACAGTAGTGTAATGCCTGCAATAATTAAATACAATACTTTTTTATTGGGGTTGGGGCACACTGTTTTATTCTTTATAAATGAACCGGTAAATATACCCAGCATGGCCGAGCAGGTGGCTGGTATAGTGCTCAGTAGGCCTTCCGGATCGTAAACTGTACGGTGAAGTTTGCCGGGAAGTAATAAACGGTCTATATAGGCAGAAAGGTTGCCCTCGGGCGTGAATACGCCACTGCCAAAACCTGGAACAGGTACAAAACGCATTAGGAGGTAATAGCCAACCAGGATAGATACAAACCAGATTATCTGTTTTTTAAGTGGGGTATTGAGGTAAATTAAAGCCGCAAAAAAGGTTGCCAAACCAATACGGCCCAGTACACTAGCAAAACGGATATGCTCATAACCTTTCCATTGCAGCAGGCCGTTTACGACCATACCCAGTAAAATTAAAATCAGGGTTCTTTTAATCAGCGCATAATAAATCTTACCTGTTGAAGCATTTCCGGTCTCTTTATCCGTAAAATACTTCTGATAAGAAAAAGGCATAGATACCCTGAAATAAATATAAAAAGTGGGAAAATAAGATCGTAAAAGGTAAAGCCATTCCAGGGCGAGTGGTGTAGCTGGTTACTGATGCCTATCAATATCCTTTCAAATAAGGAAAGGCCCGGATTGGTTGCAATGGTCCAGTCGTATGGGTTTTGCACCAATGTATGGTCTTCTTTAATGCCATTGGCCAAACCATGAAAAATACCTTCGCCGCTCACAATCCAAAACATGTCAAAGCCACGTAAGGCATCGAGTGAAAGCAGCCGTTTAGGTTTAGCTGCTGGTTGGGCTGTTGAAGTAACTGTGCTGCTTGGTTGATCCATGGTGCTGACGACGCTTATTTTTGGATTATTTTTTAATTAGGGTGTTATAAATAATCTCACCCTGATCGTTAATGGCTTGTACGCGTAACTGGTTGTTGTTAACAGAAAATAACATAAAACCATATTCTGATGCCACCATTTCGGCATCGGTGATAAGTTTTACAGGTGTTTTTTCAGAAGCTGAACCAGAAATAAAATAATGTGTTTTTCCGGCAGGTTTAATGTACTGCATACTGTGTTCGTGCCCGGTAAGATACACATCTACGCCGTATTTTTCAAAAGTTGATTTTAATGAATTGCGTACTGCTTTGGTATCATATGCCTCGGTTCGGCTGCCGCCAGTATAAATAGGGTGGTGGCCTACCACAATTTTCCATTTAATTGCAGGGTCGGTATCTGCCAGTGTTTTAATCAGCCAGCGTTTCTGCGCTGTGGTATCTTGTCCTTTAACATTTGGACCATATTCGGCATTACTATAAAATTCGGGAATAAGTGGATTGGTGTCAATAAAAGCAATTAACACCTGGTAATTGAGGTCGCCATTGATGGGGAATTTTTTTGCATAATATCGGGCAGGCATTTTCCACCTGCGGCTGATTTTTGAGTAATCAACCTGTGCATCGGGGTTTGATTTATAATCGTGGTTACCCAGTACAGGGTACCAGTCCCATTGCAAAGAAAAGTCGGTATATATATCTTCGAAAGAATATTTAAAAGAGGGATCTTGCGCGCTGATTACGCCACTCGGATAAAAGTTATCGCCGGTAGAAATAATAAAATTAGCCTTAACATCGGATGCTGTAATACCCATCTGCTTGGCTACCTGCTTTTGATGATCAGCACCATTACGGCCCCAATCGCCCATGGCGATGAAATTTAAAGCATTACTTTCTTTAATCAGGTTTTTTGTTGCTGAAGAGGCCTGGGGTGAGTTTTTTATTAAAGTTTGTGCATGTAATACGGAAGGAAGCAACAGAATAGATAAAAGTAATTGTTTAATCATAAAGGGGGATTGAAATGTGTAAATGAGTTAGGCACCAATGCGAAGAAGAGGATGTATCGTAAATGTTGAATTGTCATCCTGAGTCTGTCGAAGGTCCTGTCTCAACAGCTTATAAAGCGTTTTGACAAGCTCAACGTGACAAACTTTTAGAGAAAATTGTGTTATGATACAACCTCTTCTAAGAAAAATATATATTAATTGTATCCGGGATTTTGTTTCAATTTAGGATTTAATATAATGGCTGATGCCGGTATTGGCATTAACCTATGGAAGGTCTGTGCATCTGTTTTAAAGCCCCATGTTCCTTCATACTTACCGAAACGGATCATATCGTTACGGTGCCAGCACTCCCAGGCCATTTCTCTGCAGCGTTCTTTATATAAATCGTCTAAGGTAACTGATGTCCATGCAGGTGAAGTTGTACGAACAGCACGTAACTGGTTTACCAATGATAAAGCCGTTTGACCTTGCGTAGGTGTTGCACCTCTTAATATGGCTTCGGCTTTCATTAATAAAATATCAGAATACCTAAAAACAGGTACATCGTTATTTTGGTTTCTGCTCGATGAGGTACTATCGCAATAAAATTTATTGTTTCTGTAACCCATATTCCA
This sequence comes from Pedobacter riviphilus, assembly GCF_014692875.1. Taxonomy (NCBI): domain Bacteria; kingdom Pseudomonadati; phylum Bacteroidota; class Sphingobacteriia; order Sphingobacteriales; family Sphingobacteriaceae; genus Pedobacter; species Pedobacter riviphilus. The sequence continues at coordinate 1,707,055 of NZ_CP061171.1, forward strand.
GGCTATTTCATCATTTCCGGCATCAAAAGGTCTGGATGCATCCTGAGGGTAACATTCGGCGTAATATCTACCTGGTAAGTAAGTGCAGCTGAACCATCAGAACCGGCATAAAATTGATCGTATCCTTTTTTAGTGGTAGCTACTGTTACTGGTCTGCCGTCATTCAAAAATTGTGGTCCCTTAATCCATTGTGCATTTCTTTTATCGTTAGGATCGTTGAAATTTGCATAAAATTCTGGTAAAGTACTCATCGGGGCACTTGGTGTAAATTTTAAGCTGTATTTTGCCTGTAGCGATCTTGGTAACGAATACCTCGAATAGATCATATATCCGTTACTAAATCCAGGATCGAAAGGGATAGCAAAGATAAATTCCTTTATCTGAGGACCATTATCAATGAAGAACATTTTTCTATAATCGCTTTCCAAGCTGTAAGGAGCTCCTGAGGCACCAATAATGGCATCACACATGGCCACAGCATCGTTATACCGTTGAGTCCCGGTATATACTTCTGCATTTAAGTACATCTTGGCTAATATAGCATAGGCTGTATATTTATTTGGGCGGCCATAAGTAGCTGTTCCTACAGCACTGCTTAAATTGGGCAATACTTCTTTAAGTTCCGCTTCAATAAAATTGAAAACTTCCTGGCGTGATTTGGTTTCGGGTGGGGTTGTTTGTCCGAAAGTGGTTACAATTGGGATATTACCCCATAAATCCATCATCATGAAAAATGCTAAGGCTCTTGTCGCCCTCACTTCAGCTACTGCTGCTGTTTTTCCTGGAGATTCAGCAGCGTCTTTCAATAAAAACAAGCTTTGGTTTGCCTTACTGATGGTTGCTGAAAGCCATCCCAACCGCTATTAATATGCCCATTGTCTTTAGTCCACGAGTGTTTGTGGTGCATTTCGAATACGCCACCGTCGTACCAGTTTCCGCCTCTGGCTGGCATAATGGATTCGTCGGTACTTAACGACTGCATAAAGAAATAATCGGTACTCCAGTTTTGACGAAGCTGTACATATACCTGACCGGTTAGCTGTATAAAGTGTTGGTCTGTTTGCGGAAATGTTTCAGGAGTTAGCTGTGTTTCCACTTTTAAATCCAGTTTATGGCAGGAAGTTAATACGCCTAGCGATAACGCAGTTCCTGCAATGTATTTGATAAGATTTTTCATCTTCTTAAGTTTTAGTTAAATGATACGTTTAACCCGAATAAAAATGTTCTGGTTTTAGGATAAAAGTTATTGGTATCTACCCCTGGTGCAGTACCACCCTGATTGATCTCTGGGTCTATTCCTTTATAACCGGTAATTACGAACAGGTTATTCGCTGTGGTGTACAATCGAATAGAATTTACACCAGGAATAAGGCCTTTTTTGAAAGTATATCCAAGTGTAGCATTATCTAAACGCAGGTAACTGCCATTCTCTAAGAATCTGCTCGAATATTTATAGGAGTTGAAATCAGATACTGATTCATTTTCAACCTCAACAGGGATATTGGTGAACTGGGCAGTGCTGGGGCGGAATAAATCAGCGCGTGTAACGTTCATAATTTTAACGCCTAATGCCGCTCTCATGAATACGCTTAAATCAAAATTCTTATACCTGATGTTGTTTGACCAACCTAATAACGCTTTCGGTTGTGCATTTCCAAGAATATAATAATCGGTTTTGGTGAGCGGGGTCTTTGTGAGGTTACCGTTAGCATCATAATACTGTGAAACACCATTTGCATCTTTACCTGCATATTTAAATGTGAAAAATGTTCCGATTGGTTGCCCTGGTTTAAGGGTCTGCAGTGTTAAACCACTTTGTCCGGCACCATCAGGAGAAACAGTCAATCGGTCTTCAATGTTAAATCTTGGATCATCCGATAGGGTAATAATTTTATTTTTATTATGCGCTAAGTTAAATCCGGTAGTCCAGCTAAAGTTGTCGGTGCTTACTGGCGTACCATTTAGAACCACCTCAATACCTTTGTTGCTCAAACTACCAACATTTGCTGTATAAGAACCTGCTGGAATAAGTTATTATCAACGCCAAATGTCAAAATCAAATCAGTTGTTTTTTTATCATATACGTCTACCGATCCGTTTAATCTGCCATTAAATAGTCCGAAATCTAAACCAATATTGGTCGTGGCTGTTTTCTCCCATCTCAAATCAGGGTTTTCGTTTTGGATGGCGCCATAAGCACCTTCTCTTGGCGAACCGTTATAATAAAACTGTCCTACCTGTCCGTAAATAAGTTTAGTGGTAAGTGGTGCAAATCCAAGCGAGTTACCTGCAATACCGTAACTACCCCTTAATTTAAGGGTTTTAAGAACGCCAGTGTTTTTAAAGAAACCCTCCTGATCAATGTTCCATGCTGCACCTACAGATGGGAAATAGCCCCATTTTTCGTTGGCACCGAATACATTCGACCCATCTTTTCTGATCGATCCCTGAATGAGGTATTTGTTTTTATAATTGTAATTAACCCTTGCAAAATCAGAAATCATTAAAATTTCCTGGTAAGTTACGTTTGGATTAAAATCAACTCTAAAATCAGGCACCGCGTATGGGTTTCCTAAACTTAAATTGTTATAACTAACCTGGTTGATCGGGAAATTTGTAGAAGTAGCCTGAAAACCATCGTTATTTAGCGATTGCTGATAAGAGTAACCCACTACGGCATTGATATCATGGTCGCCAAATTTTTTATTCCAGGTTAAGTACGTTTCTATAATTTTATTGGTGTTTTGATAAGCATTTCTTACCGCTACACCATCTTTACCCACCAGGTTTACAAAGCTTGGAGTTGCAGGTGGCTCTGGCGTATTACGAACATTGTTATACCTGGAAGTATAAATGCTGTTATAAAATGCACCATAAACGTTTTGGCTATTTTGGTAAGATGCAGAAACATCGTAAGAGAAGCCGAACGGTAATTTTAAGTTAACGGTTAAATTTCCTAGGATGTTTTTATTCTTCAGGTTCTCTGTACCGTTTTCGAGCATAGAAACCGGGTTATAGTAGCTGGTTTGGATTAAGTTATCAAAATAAGATCCATCCGGATTCTTTACCGGAGATGTTGGCAGGTAAGTAAGCATCTGTGCCAGTACCGTATTACGGTAAGGAACCAGGTTGGCGTTAGTTACCGAGTTGCTAATATTCAATCCAATCTTCAACTTGTCGTTTAAAGCCTTTTGTTCAATGCCAATGCGGCCAATAAACCTGTTTAAATCGCTGGTTTTAATAATACCATTTTGTTTAAAATAATTTAAACTGGCGTTGTAAGTGGTTTTCTCGGTACCACCGCTCAAAGATACATTGTGGTTGTACGATAAAGCATCACTGCGTTGTACCTCATCCTGCCAGTTGGTATTTGCTCCCTTATCATTTGCAGGGGTGAGGGCAGAATTATTTTTTGCCAGGAATGCCTTTAATTGATCGGCGTCCATCATGTCGTACCGGTTAGATACGTTTTCTATGCCAAAGTAACCATTATAAGCAATTTGTGCTGCACCTGTTGTACCTTTTTTAGTGGTTACCATGATTACACCATTGGCAGCCCTGTTACCATAAATAGCCGCAGCGGCAGCATCTTTTAATACGTCGATCGTGGCGATATCATCCGGTGCCAAATCGAAATGTCGGCACCAACTACACCATCAATTACAAATAAGGGCGATTGTGCACCGTCACGCAGGGTAGATGCACCACGCATAATGATTGCTGCGTTACGGTTCGGGTCGCCACTTCTGGTAATGTTTAAACCTGGAACTTTACCTTGTAACATCTGGCCAACATCGCTAATGGCACCTTTATTCAAATCATCGCCTTTAACAGTAGAGATAGAGCTGGTTAATGCTTTTCTTGAGCTTTTTCCGTAACCAACAACTACTACATCAGTAAGCGATGAACTGGCCTCGCTAATGATTACCTGGTAGGTAGATGCATTGGTTACGGTAAGTTCTTTTGTTTGATAGCCCAAAAAACTGAAGAGGATTTTATCTCCTGTTTTTGCAGAAATGGTAAAGGATCCGCCAGCACCAGTTGAGGTAACTTTAGTGGTTCCTTTAACGGTAACTGAAGCACCTACAATAGGCAGTTTAGTTTCGTCTATTAAATTTCCGGTAATTTTTCGTTCAGTTTGCGCAAAAGCAGTGTTGAACGACTGGCTGATCAGTAAAAGTAGCAAAAAGATGCCGGCATACTTTAAGCTCGTACATTTAAATCTCATAATTTTGTAGATTTAGGTTCATAAATTGGTTGTTTTGTTTAGTTATTGTTTTGAGATAGAATGTTAAAATTTAATAGTCGCTGGTAGATATTTGGCCACAAGTGCCTTGTAATAGGGCTCAAGCTCTGCCCAGCTTTTTTGATTTGGATTTTTAGAATACAGGTCGTATGGGTTAAACAGGTTAACCCATTTAAACATTTCATGATCCTTTTCATTCATCAGGTGATCGTAGGCATTTTCCCTGTGCTGTGAGTAAAAGGAATGGTAACGGAGCATGTATAAACCTGGCTCAGGGATGTAGGGCTTCATCATATGGTACACATATTCATCATGGCCCCAAGACATATCTACATTATCCAACCCGCAATTTTGAGTATAAACACCCAATTTGGTTTGATAAATTTCATTGTTGTAATCGGGATTCTGACTGAAAAATTCCGGATAAACAATTTTGTCTGAATAGGCACAACCTACAGGGAAAGTATCGCCCACTACAGCCCACTGTGGCTCGCCGAACAAACAAAGTACTTTACCCATATCGTGAATCAAGCCTACCAATACCATCCAATCCGGGTGTCCATCATTTCTGATGGCTTCTGATGTTTGCAGCAGGTGCTGCATCTGGTCTAGATCGGTATCAGGATCAGAATCATCCACCAACTTGTTCAAAAAATCAAAAGCACTCCAAATTGGCATCTCTTGTTTGTCGAACTTTAAATAATCTGCTTTTTTCTGTTTTACGAAATCGTATGTTTGATAAGTATGGTTTAGCCTGTAAAATTCTTTTACACTATCCTTTTCTGTTTCATCATAATTTCTGAACTGCTCTTCTTTTTTGTCAGCATTGATGTTTTTTGGATCTGGATAACGGATCAAAATATCCTCTTCCCACTGATCAAGGTTTTGCAACGGATTTTGGTTATCCTTTGCAGATGCGCTTTGGTTTCTCATAAGGCTAGAAATTGATTAGTTTAAAAATTTTAGTTGGTTAACTAGGTTAAAGTTGAGTTTTTGAAAGCTTAAAATTTTATGTTTTGCCAACTTTATTTACTTAAACGATTACGTAAATCCTTGTCTAGAATTGCGGAATATGAATTAAAATGTTTAAATTTAAATAGTTGATATAGGTTTTTGATCTCGCAGATGGCCCTTTTCTGCCTAAGGTGTTGGCGAGAGAAATACGCAAAAGAAAAAAAATAAACGTTGATATTACGATTATTTCATATTTTCGTTTGCGGCCTGATATTTATTCAAATAGGAAAAGATATCGGCTTGCTTAATCAGCTAAATGTTTTGAACATCAACTTCAATGGTTATATCCGTATAGCCAAAAAGCTGCTGTTTTTGATTAAGATGCTGGTAAAAAAGAGGAAGGCTTTGGTATATCGAATTCTCGCGGTAAAGGCCAGGTAAACCTCAAAAAACTAACAAACAAATTTTAAAGACATGGCAGAAGCAGTTAATATTAAGCGGTTGGCTCAAGAGTTGAATATTTCAATAGCAACCGTTTCTAAAGCTCTTAACGACAGCTATGAAATCAGTTTAAAAACTAAAAATAGGGTGTGGACCTTGGCTAAGGAACTGAATTACACGCCAAATCCGGCCGCCAGTAACCTCCGGAGCAACAAAACCAAAACTATTGCCGTAGTTATACCCTGCGTAGCAAATAATTTTTTCTCCCTATCCATAATGGGAATTGAAGAAATAGCCAGACAGTATGGTTACCATGTACTTATTTATCAAACCCATGAAAATATAGAAGCAGAAAAAGCCTTTACCAACAGTTTGTTAAACGGGCGGGTAGATGGCATTCTTACTTCAGTATCAAGCAGCGAATATAACAGTGAATATTATGCCAATCTGGTTAAGAAAATCCCTTTGGTATTTTTCGACCGGGTATATGAAAACCTGGATGCAGTTAGGGTAACTACTGATGATTATGAAATTGCTTTTCAGGCTACAGAACATTTAATTGAATGTGGCTGTACCAAAATTGCCTATTTATTTGGACTCGAAAATCTTCCGGCGGGCAAGGCAAGGTTTGCAGGTTATCTGGATGCACTGAAGACACATGGAATAACTTTTATGGAGCAACTTGTTGTTAAATATCATGACGGTGAAGAATTTAACCTGCAGCAGATAAAGGAATTGCTTGGGAAGCATAAACCAGATGCACTTTTTTCTTCTATTGAAGAATTTATTATTCCTGCTTACCGCGCCTGCAGGGATTTGAGTTTACAGATTCCAAATGATGTTAAAGTACTCAGTTTTTCTAACCTGAGTACCGCTGAGCTTTTAAATCCTTCGCTTACTACAATTTCGCAACCTGCTTTCGAAATTGGGCGTGAAGCAGCAAAATGTCTCTTCAAAATCCTTAACAACAAACAACTGGATGACGAACAGAATATCATATTGAAATCGGTGCTGACCAAGCGCGAATCTACAGGCGGTTAAGCGGATAAATCTATATTATTGTTGCCCGATGGGCGAAAACGTTTACGTAATTAAATAATCGAATTAAACCCTCAACATTGGGATTTTTTCTGATTTTTAGAAAAAACCAGATGTAAAAAAAACCTTATGAACCACTTGTCTGCATTCGATTATGCTGTTTTTTTGATGTATTTTATTATTGTTTCGGCATACGGCTATTGGGTTTATAGGAGCAAGAAAAAAAACGTACGGATACCAAAGATTATTTTCTGGCAGAAGGCTCACTCACCTGGTGGGCAATTGGTGCATCCATCATTGCTTCTAATATTTCTGCCGAACATTTTATTGGTATGTCGGGTTCGGGGTTTGCCATGGGGCTTGCCATAGCCAGTTACGAATGGATGGCTGCCGCCACGCTAATTATTGTAGCTATATTCTTTCTGCCTATTTACATTAAGAACAAAATTTACACCATGCCACAGTTTCTGTCTAACCGTTACAATAATACGGTAAGTACATTAATGGCTGTTTTTTGGTTACTTGTTTATGTATTTGTAAACTTAACTTCCATTTTCTTTCTTGGTGCCATCGCTATTGAAACGATTACAGGCATTCCTTTTAATATATGTATTATTTTCCTGGCCATTTTTTCTGCCATTATCACCCTGGGCGGCATGAAGGTAATAGGTTATACCGATGTAATACAGGTTTTTGTTTTAGTGGCAGGCGGACTGATTACCTGTTATATGGCGCTTAAACTTGTATCTGAGAAGTTAGATGCACCCAGTGTTTTGGCCTCGCTTCCTTTATTGCGCAGTGAAGCATCTGACCATTTTCATATGATATTTTCGAAAGGAGATAAATTTTATAGCGAATTGCCAGGTATTGCCGTACTGCTAGGCGGTTTGTGGATCAATAATTTAAATTACTGGGGCTGTAACCAATATATTGTTCAAAGGGCATTAGGAGCCGATTTAAAGACTGGGCGCAACGGCTTAATATTTGCCGCATTTTTAAAATTACTTATTCCGGTAATTGTTGTTATTCCTGGTATTGCAGCTTATGTGCTTTATCAGCGTGGTTATTTCCAATCCGAAATGCTCGATGCAGCCGGAACCGTTAAACCCGATCATGCTTACCCGGTACTCATGAATTTATTGCCTGCAGGGATAAAAGGACTGGCCTTTGCTGCGCTTACAGCCGCCATCGTAGCTTCACTTGCTGGAAAATGTAATAGCATTGCTACTATTTTTACACTGGATATTTACAAGAAGTTTATCAAGCCCGGAGCTTCAGAAACACGATTGGTTTCGGTTGGTCGCTGGTCTGTGGTTATTGCATCTTTAATTGCTATTGTTATTGCTCCGGCATTGCGTAGTTTCGATCAGGTTTATCAGTTCATCCAGGAATATGTTGGCTTTATTTCGCCAGGTGTTTTTGCTATCTTTTTACTAGGCTTTTTCTGGAAGAAAACCACTTCGCGTGCAGCACTTATCGCTTCTTTATTAACCATCCCTTTATCAACTTTTTTTAAATTCCTGCCTACTATAACCAGCGGTGCTATTGCGCCGATTCCTTTCTTGAACAGAATGTCGTGGGTATTTGTGATTATACTGGGTTTAATGGTTCTGGTAACATTAACCGATCCGAAAAGTAAAGATAATCCGCAGGGACTTGAAATTGACAGTAGCATGTTTAAGGTTACTCCGGCATTTACCATCGCTTCGGTTATTATCTGCGGTATTCTTGCAGCACTTTATACCGTTTTTTGGTAAGTGAATCTTTACTTAAGTCAGTTTATTGTACTTATTATTAATGAATTATAAAAAATGAAGGTTAAAATTTTACTCTTTTTTGCGCTGTTGATTTCTTTCGGTGCACTGGCCCAAAATAAATTATATAATATTAAAAACTATGGTGCGGTTGGCGATGGTAAAACCAACGATGCAGCGGCTATCCAGAAAACTATTGATGCCTGTTCGGCAGCTGGAGGTGGACAGGTAGTTATACCAGCTGGTTATGTGTTTTTAACTGGCCCGTTTAACTTGAAATCGTTCATTGATTTAAGGGTGGAAGGTGGTGCCAAGTTACTGGCAAGTCCTGACGAAAAGCTGTATACCCAAAGTGCTTTTAGAGAAAATAAAGGCGAGGGTACCATCTGGATTGGTGGAGAAAAACTTGAACAGGTAAGCATTAGCGGAAGCGGTGTAATTGATGGAAACGGGATTTCGTTTATGGGGGAGGAGCTTAGCGACTCCTATGTGTTAAAACCCTTTAATATTGTAGATCCCCGGCCGCATCTGCTTACTTTGATCGGTTGTAATAAATTGAATATAGATGGGGTAACTTTTCAGAATTCAGCGTACTGGACAGTTCATTTGGTTGGCTGTAATGATGTATCGATATCGAATATAACGTTATTAAACAGTATAAAGATCCGTAATAGTGATGGCATCGATCTAGACCACAGTAAAAACGTTCGGATTACCAATTGTTTTATCGAATCGGGCGATGATTGTATCTGCTTAAAGAACAGGCGCGAGTTTGAAGAATATGGTGCCTGTGAAAATATTGTGATCAGTAACTGTACCATGACTTCCAGCTCGTGCGCCATCAAAATAGGTTCTGAAAATATGGACAGGATCAGTAACGTACTTATCAATAATTGTAATATCAGGAAGAGCAACCGAGGCATTGGTATTCAAAACCGTGATGAGGGTACAGTAAATAATGTGATTTTCTCCAACCTGTTTATCGAGTCGAAACTCTTTTCGGATGTATGGTGGGGCAAGGCAGAGCCGATTTATATTACCGCTTATCCAAGAGCAACCAGCAACAATAAAGACGCTGGCTGGCGTTTGCCGAAGGGGCAAACCAAAGGCAGGGTTGGAGCGGTTAAAAATATTTATTTCAGTAATATCCGGTGTACTGGTGAAAGTGGTGTGTACATCAGTGGCGAAAGTCCTGATAAAATTTCTGATATCTATTTTGACCAGGTTAGTGTTTACCTTGATAAAACAACAAAAGAAGCAGGTGGAGTATATGATCGTAGGCCAAGCAATGTTGAAGGACTCGTTAAAAGTGCAATTGCAGGATTTTATTTTGAAAATACCGGGTACATCAGCTTACTTAACAGCAATGTAGTATGGGGTACAAATAAGCCAGACTATGCTGGGAAAGCCTTAGAGGGAAAGAATGTTAGTAAAATTAAAACGGTTAACTTTAGCGAAACTACAGTGGGTAAATAAAAAACAGAGGCTTAATTTATTAGATAAAAGCCAATATATGTAGCATAAGAAATAGATGTTAAAAAGGATAAACGTATTGGTTGATCTACCCGATTTTGGCACTATAGAGTTGCCCTTGGTTTATACAATGAGCATAGAAGGAAGTAAAAAAGGTACTTGTTTGGTCAACTGTAAGATAGTGCTTAGTGCCGAAAATTTGCCTGAATGGTTATTAACCACAACTTTTAGTATTGTTTATAGCCGGGCGGAGGCTGAAAATGCAAACATTGTTTCAGTGAGTGCCGATAGCGGAACCACAAACCGCTATCATGAAATAATGCTGAGCATTGTATCGTCGTATATTAAGCTTAAAGAAGATCGTGTTGGTTTAAATTAGCTTCTGGTGGTAATTTAAGTTATAATTGCTTAATTTATTGAAATTCAGCTTGTTGTTTAGTGTTCTTGGCCGGGATTTCAACCAATGCAGCATTAATTTCATTGATGGTTTTAATACTGAAAATATGTCGGCCCATAAACCATCTTTTGATTTCATCTGGATTAATATCCAATATATAAGCAAGATCGTTTTCTGTCGAATTCTTTTCTGCAAGTACTTTTATGGTTTTATTAGCAACCTCGAGGTTTAGTTGTTCTAGTTTCTCAATTGCAGGATTTCCGGTTTCTTCCAACCAGATAGAAACAAAATCGTTTTCTTTCATTTTATTCTTTTTTACCATTTAGCATAACAGCATGCTCAACCAGCGATTATCCGTTTGGGCGGCAAATTTAATGATTAGGCCCATTATTACAAACCAGAATCAAAAGAAAGATAATAATGCCGTTATTAGGGGTGTATGCTTAATTAACTGGATGATTGTACTTATCTTAGTGCTTAGTACAGCCAAAATTTATCCTAAAATAGGCTTCCTTTTCGATTATTTTTTTGGCCTTGCTTATAATTTCTAAAATTTAAATTAAATCAATTGTAAATGGCATCAGATCAGAAATTCGTAGACTTTATAATGGATCAGATCGATTATTCCGAACATGTTATCTATAAGAAAATGTTTGGCGAATATGGTTTGTATTTTGATGGTAAGCTATTTGCACTTGTATGCGATAATAAGCTGTTTGTTAAGCCAACTTTAGCCGGCAGGGCGTATATAACAGATGTTGTAGAAGCACCGCCTTATCCGGGTGCAAAAAACCAATTTCTAATCGAGGAACGGTTGGAAGATCGCGATTGGCTAAAAAAACTGGTAAACATCACAGTAGCTGAACTGCCTGAACCCAAACCCAAGAAAAAGAAATAAAGGCAGGGTTTAACTTTGTTTCTAATGCAGAGATTACTAAAAAACTGGTTAGTTGTAGTAGTGGTACTTAAATTAAGTAACAAGCTTGTTTTATTGCCCTGAATTAACGGCTGCAGAGCTGACACAGGATTACTGTAGTATATTTTTAGCTATATTGGAACTATGAAAAATTTATTCCTATTTCTATTATTATCACTTTCTCTTCGTCCTTTATTTGCACAACAAACGCAAAAACCGATGCTTTATGGCAACAGTTGGATGGCCATTACCGGAAAGCCAATGGCGGCCACAGCGGGGGCAATGGTTTTTCAGCAAGGAGGAAATGCAGTTGATGCGGCATGTGCTGTGTTGGCAGCCACTTGCACCATGTGGGATACCCTGAGCTGGGGAGGAGAAACACAAGCGCTGATTTATAACCCGAATACAAAAAAGGTGATTGCCATTAATGCAATGGGCGTTGCCCCAACCGGAGCTACCGTAGCCTTTTTTAAAGCTAAAGGTTATAGTTTCCCACCAGAATATGGCCCTTTAGCCGCCACTACACCAGGTACTCCCGGTGGGTTAATCTACATGTTGAGCAAATACGGGAGCATGAGCCTGAAGCAGGTTCTGGCGCCTGCCATGCACATGGCTGCAGGTTATGCCATAGAAGCACAGGCGGCAAACAGTATGGAGCGCGATAAAGAATTGATTAAAACCTGGCCTTACAGTAAAAAAGTGCTGTTGCCGCATTTTGGCGAAAAACGCGAAGCGCCAGAAGCAGGTGAGGTTTTTATTCAGAAAGATTTGTTGGCCACGTTAACCAAAATGGTTGAAGCAGAACAAGCGGCGCTGAAGAAAGGTAGTTCCCGACAGGAGGCATTAATGGCTGCTTATAATCGTTTCTATAAAGGAGATATTGGGCAAGAATTTGTTCGCGGAAGTAAAGAACAAGGTGGTTTAATTACCATGGACGACCTTGCTAAATGGAAACCGCTTGAAGAAGAAGCACTACGTACCGATTATAAAGGCATTGAGGTATATAAATTAAAACAATGGACACAGGGACCGGTTTTGCTGCAAGCTTTGAATATACTAGAGAATTTTGATCTAAAGGCAATGGGATATAACAGCTCAAAATATATTCATACTGTTTATCAGGCAATGAACTTGTCTTTTGCTGACCGTGATTTTTATTACGGCGATCCAAACCAAAATCCTGCTGAACCAATAAAAGGTCTGTTAAGTAAAGATTATGCCAAACAGCGTGCATCACTTATCCAGTTTGATAAAAATGATGCAAACATAGGTCCTGGCGATCCTTACCCATATGAAGGGAAGAAAAATCCTTACTTAAATCTGTTAAAAAGTAGAGGTTTTAACCTTGATACAGCTAAACGTAATTTTGCACCAAAGCACGACCTGGGCAACAATACGTCAAAAGAAATTTATGAAGACCGTTTATGGCGGGGAACAACATCCATCGAGGCTGCAGATAAAGCAGGTTGGGTGGTATCGGTTACCCCAAGTGGTGGCTGGCTTCCGGCCTGTATTGCTGGTAATACCGGTATTGGAATGAGCCAGCGTATGCAAAGCTTTGTACTCGATTCTACCCTAAACCCCTTTAATGTTGTCGCACCGGGCAAGCGGCCAAGAGTAACCTTGTCGCCTTCATTGTTTATCAAAGATGGTAAACCTTTTGTATCTGCCGCAGTTCAGGGTGGAGATACCCAGGATCAGAACTTACTGCAGTTTTTTTTAAACATGGCAGAGTTCGGTATGAATGTTCAAAGGGCAACTGAAGCAGCGAACTTTAACACCAATCAGCTCTGGCTTTCTCTCGGTGGCACAAAAACGAGCGATAGAGAACCGAAGCCTGGTCAGATCTTGTTAAATGCCAATACTAAAGAGGAGGTGCGGACTGAACTGAAAAAAATGGGTTATACACTTAGTTTCTCAGAACGTACCAGTGGCCCAATTAATGCCATTTATTTTGATTGGAAGCACAATAGTTTGCAAGGTGGCTCGAGTAACCATGGCGAAGATTATGGTATTGCCTGGTAGTATATTGGTTTGATGAATAATTGGCGCTACATTTTTTATTCATACCTAAAAATAACACTTTGGTCTTCGGCTCTTTTTGGTTTCGATATAGTAGCCAACTGAGATTTCGTGTGAGCCATAGTCATAATTACTCAGTTTGTTAAGGCTGTAATCATAACCATAGCCAATGCGCAGATTAGATCTTATAAACAATTCGCTGATGAAACCAACTGCAGCCCTACTGGTTAATCCAGACTGCAGGTTATCTTTTGGATAAATTTTTACTGAAGTGCGGTAAACTGCACCAAGCCAGAAACGCTCTTTCACAAGTAAAAAGGCATTTAAATCTAATGAGGTTGGTCCATGTAAATCGTCTTTAATTAAAAAGGTTGGTTTAAAAACAAAATCTTCATTTACGGGTAAGGCAACTCCTGCACTTAAATAAAAATGAGGCTGAATTTTAACGTTTAGCGAATTGTAATCGTCAAATACAGATAAGGTTTTTGATAAGAGATTATTTGCTGAAAAACCGATAAAAAATTTCTCATTTGAATAATGAATACCAGCGCGTATATCGGGCATGGTCTGGCTTATTGATCCAATTGGGATACGGTTATCGCCAGTTTCAATCGGATCTAACAAATTGCCGTTTAAGGCTGTCTGTATTACACCTATGCCTAAACCAAATGCGAGGATATTGGTTTCAGTACGATCGAGTTTTATCCTGTAAGCGAAGTTAGCTGATGCATTTAAAGTATTTTGTGCACCTATTTTATCTTTGGTTACAATCATCCCGAGGCCAATACTTTCGTCATTTATAGCTTCATCTGCTGATACAGACAAGGTTTGTGGTGCTCCCCGGACACCTGTCCATTGTGCTCTGGCAAAAGCCTGCAGGTAAAGCTCTTCCTTATAACCCGCATAGGCAGGATTGATGTACATACCATTAAAAATATATTGTCCAAACTGGGCATCTTGCTGTGCAAAAACTTTAACAGATGATATCGTAATGATCAAAACAAGAAATATCCTTTTTAAAATGTTCATGTCTGTATTTTGTTTTATTTACCTGATTACCGTTACATAACCTTTGTAATCTTGCCAGTCAGTTGTTCCATTTCTAACTTTAACCACATAGAAATAGGTTCCATCTGCTAATCCCGGAGCCGTCCAGTCGTTCTTGTAATAATTAGATTGATAAACCGTACTTCCCCAGCGGTTAATGATCGTTACTTCGTTCGATTCAAAAGATTCCAGATGTTCAATATAAAAAGTGTCGTTCTTGCCATCCCCATTAGGCGTAAAAACATTTGGTATTCTTAAACCTGAAATCTCTTTTTTATCGGTTGATGTATTATTGGCCAGGTTGGGGTCAAATTCTGTTGCAGTGACGGTTGCAGTATTGGTTACCATGCCCGATTGCTTGGATTTTACTTTGATGACCAGTTCGGCAAACTTTCCATTGGGCAGTAAGGGAATGCTCCAGTTAATGGTTCTGCTTAGCTGATCGTAGCTTGCTGCTCCATCAGTTGGTTGGGCCAGGCTTTCTAAAGAGAGGTTATCCGGAAGCGCATCCTTAATCGTTAGTTGGGTGGCATCATCTGTACCATTATTTCTAACGTTTAGGTAATATTCAAAAACCTGATCGCCCACTACAATTTTCGATTCTGATCGTTTTGTTATGGCTACATCAGCAATAAGTTGTGGTAATACAAGAACCTTAATTTCATCTGAAATCTCCGATGTACAGCCAAATTTATTTACAGTAGCTACTTTATATACGCCGGCAGTGGCTGTAATAAGCGTTGCTTTATTTTGCCCGTTTATGAGCACATCATCCTTATACCATATATATGAGGCTGCCCCAGCCGAATTTGCACGCAGAACCACTGACGACCCTTGCCTGATCGTAATGGTTTGCTGCCCATCGGAAGCAATATGGCACATTGCTGTTTGAATAAAAAACAACATCAAGGCCAATGACAGAAAGGAGGATATCCTTAACCTCATTTATATAATAATCAGAAAAATGAAAATCAGCCTAGAAAGTAACTGCTGTTGCTGTACCGGTAATGGTTCCTGGCGTAATGGTTGGTTTTACAGGCTTAGCCGTTACCGTAACATCATGATCTGCCCACTGTGGACAATATTTATTGCCATTAATTACATAACCTACTTTTAACCTATGTGTTTTTGTTCCAACAGTTGCCGGAGCCGATGGCGTATAATCTTTTGATGTAGCACCTGTTATAGCCGTTTCTACGCCTCCTGTTACCGTATACCATTGGTAGGCCAAATCCGGAATGTTGGTGGCATCAGGATTGGTAACAGAACCAACTTGAGCCAATGGACTTTCCAGACAGAAATCAGCGGGTGTAAAATTAACCACCAAAGGTTGAAGTACATATACCGGAATTTCCTGTAATTCAGATTCGCAGGATCCTGGCGTACTTGATTTAGAACTTAAATAATAATAGCCTGTGTTTAAATCGGCCGCTGCGATTTTATTTCCCGACGCTAAAGTAACACCTGTACTTGGTGTTGTGGTTTGTGTTGCACTATATTTAACAATCCAGTCTGCACCTGCTGGGGGCGTGGGCAAGGTAAGGTCTGATCCTTTGCAGAATAAATTAACGCCACTTGTGGTGGGTAATACCTGGGCCGATACGGTTGAAAATGTGCAGATTACCAAGAATGTAATGGCTAAAATTGCTTTTGTAATTGAATTGTTCATGGGGACGATTTTTTGTTTGATTAATATTGTGAACTAGTTTGTACCAGCACATGCGGTGCTGATGGTTTTGGATTTATTTTAATGTTGAAATTAATTTGAGTACTGCAACCCGCTGCATTTTTAATGGTCAATACACCAGAATGAACACCTAATGCAGCATTGGCTGGAATATTAAGCGGAATATTACCTGTTGGTAAAGGTTGATTGTTAACCGGATCAAAATCTAATGCATTCCAGGTAATGCTATATGTTGTTGGGTTGTTTAAAGCGTTGGTATACGGGAGAGATAATGTGGTAAAACCCTGGCATACTTCGGGATCGGCACCCAATGTTAAAGCTGGAAGCGCGTTTACGATTACAATAAAATCTGTTGTTTTCTCCGCGCAGCCCTTTGCAGTGGCCGTTATGGTGGCTGTTCCTGTAAATGTATTATCCCAGGTTACTTTACCACTGTTTGCGTCAATAATACCTGCCGATAAGGGTAATAGGGAGTAGACTATGCTTGTGGCATTTGCTGCTGTTGCTACGTAGGTGTCGGTTCCCGTACCAGCACAGCGTTTATCGGTTAATCCACTATTAAAAACCGGAGTACTTACATTTCCATTTACCGTTATTGAACCGGTTGTAGTAAATGAAGCTCCTGTAGTATTGGAAACAGTATAAGTTTTTGGTGGGCCTGCGGTAGTTGGCGTACCTGAAATGGTAACTTTTTTAGGAGATGAGCTATTGGTGTAGATTATCCCGGCTGGTAAACCTGTAACTTGAATACCGTTTGAACCTGATGGAATGCTGATAATAATATCGTTCATGGCTGTACCCACACATACTTCTCTATCTTTAGAACCAGTTATGGTACTTACCGAGCTCTGATCGTTAGTGGTTACCTGATCAGGCTGCGAGCCAGTAATCGTTGCGGTGTTAATATTAGTTCCTGTTGCTACAACTTTTGCTGTGATGCTTAAGGAGATACTGGCATTACTGGCCAAATCGCCAATAGTCCATATCCCCGAAATAGGATCATAACTTGTACCTGATGGTGCTACGCTTGATACATAAGTAAAACCGCTGGGAAGCAGATCCGTAACCGATACCCCAACTGCATTGCCCTCGCCCAAATTTTCGGCCTTAAGGGTAAATACTACGTTACTATTTAGCTCCGGGTAAGCAATATCAACGGTTTTGGTAATAGCACGGTCGATATTACAAAGTGAAACCTTTATTGGGAGAGAAGGTGCACTCAGCCCGCAATCTAAACTATAACTCACCGAATAATTGCCAGATGTACTAGCCACATAAGTATTGGTATTTGCACCACTTATCGGAACTTCGTTAAGATACCATTGATAATTGGAAGCATTTGGAGTTGCTGTAAGTGTTGCTGAAGTACAGTTGGTTTGTGATATCACTGGTTGAACACCCTTTTCAGGGAAACGTGAAATAAAGTTCGACATGGAGAACCTACCGTCTTGTTGCACCATAGAAACTGTAAGCCGTTCTGGGCTGGTAATGATGATTGTTTTTGGTGAGCCAATATCTGTTTTTGTAAAACTGATTAAATATAAGCCAGAAGTTCCCAGTGTTTTACGGATACCAATACCTGCTATTGCTTCAATATCATTATTTGTATAAAGTGGGGAGCCAAGTTGGGTTGTAAGGTAAATTTTAGCCGTACTTTTTGTAATGATGTAGCCAAAATAGGATAAATCACTGTTGTTATAAGCGGTGAATTTGCTGGTTTCGACTTTTTTAGATCCCGAACAGCTGGATATCGGTACTAAAGTAGCAACATCGACCTCACAACCACCTCCACTTGAAATTCCAGCTGTGCCTGAAAAAACTTCTACATTTTTAGTCGCCTCAATTCTTGATGATGAATATCGACCTGTGTTTATACCCGGTGGGTTTTTGTAACTATAAGTTCCATTAATATAGCCATGTTGGAAAGTTACAGTATCTCCGGCTTGGGCCAGGGGATAGGTAGTTACCCTTTTCTGGGTACCGTTCATGTCAAAGTCGGTAACTGTAACTACGGTGTTGGCCTCTGTTGCAATCACCGTAGTCTGCTCCGCGGTTGAATTACCTTCGCCTTTAACCACTACATACTCCTGCCCCAATGAGGCAATGGGCGGAATCGGATTGTAAGCACCATCTCCACAACCTCCAGGTGCGTCAAGGTCTGCTGCGGTATTCATTACAGCCGGCCCAGATGATTCTACCAAGTTCCCATTTTTGCATTGAACAAATAACTTTGTCCTGCGTTTAATGTTGCCTTTGCTACCCCGCTATTTTAACAATGGTGTTGTTTTCCGTAGCCATAATGCTATATATAGGAGCGTGTGAACCAGTTGCAAGATTGCCGCCACGATAGTAGCCTACGCGGAATGAGGTTCCGATTGCCGCATCACCAAAACTAAAAAGAGAGGCATTACCCTTAATATCCGTATCCGCACCGTCAGTTCCTAAATTATCTGAAGCAACATTTCTTAAATTAACTGAAATAGATCCGGTGGCTTCTATAATTAATCCGGCACCGCTTATAACGGTATTCAGCGGGTGCGCAGGTACATCTTTAGGTAATCCGCTAAAGCGTTGTACGTAGGGCGTGCCTTGCACACAAGTAAAGTTAAATAATATGGTACCATCACTTTTTTTTATTGTTCCTGTAACGGTTCCAACATCTGATGTAATTACAATCTCGTTGGCTTTGCTCCAGTATTGCCATGGTGCAGGGGCGATATAATGTTTAGAATAGCTGCTTGCAGGTAAACGTTTTGTGGTATTTATGCTGGCTTTTGAAGAAAAAGTGAAAGGTAAATTGTTAAAGCCAGTATTTGTTATGGTTTTGATTTCATTGCGCGCAAATGCAATATTTGCTGAGCAGAGCAATATTAATCCCAATAATCCGTTAAATAAAAATAGCAGAAAAGCCTTAATCATAAATAACCTGTTAGAACCCATACGTGGCTTAACATGGAACTTTAATTTATTAAAGGCGGAGTGCGTTTTAATAAATTATAGCATAATAAACCACTTACCTATGTAGGTCAGGTTTTGGTTTACTGTGTATTCTAATGTGTCAGTTTGTAGGGCTCTTTTGGTCGAAAGTAATTAAAAAAATGCACTAAAAAATACCCTTAATATTAATTTTTAATGCGCTTTAAAGCTGTTTAAACGTAGTTTTTGCATAAATTAAATTGCCTGTATTTCTACAGATACGCCTTTAATTAAAAACTGATTATCTTCTTTCCGGATATTTGAATTTTATTAATATGCAATTTGTTTGTAGCCAATTAATTATGACGTTTTTTGAGATCTAGGATTATAATAAAAAGCGTTTTAAGGGGAAAAAATGATTTTTCTATAAAAATGATACAATTGATGTGAAAATATTAACCTTATCTGTGACTTAAAATCTATATATCATCTTGTTTTGATCTTCATTTCAATCATGTGGTTGCTATTTGCTGTGAAAATTAAAAAAGACGTTTAACTATGGATAATATCATTGAGCACAATAATGTTCATGGTAAGGTAACGCCCGATAGAGTTAAGACTGGTGCTGAAAATATTTTGTAAACGATTGAACCCAAAATCTTCGAACTCGAAGGTTTTTGGACTTATCACTATATTCAGCATTAAATTTGCATTTCGAATAAACTAACTGGCTTATGATGATAATGTGCCGGAAGCTGATCGGTATTGCTTAGCTCATATAGTCCCAAAAAATCAAATCCAAATTTTTGATAGTGTTGAATAAGTCCCTCATTTTCACCAACCGTATCTAATCTAACAAAGCGTTTAGCATTTGCTTTGGCGTACTCTTTTGCCCAGCTTACAATCGTGCCAACCAGGTTCTGTCCTCTGAAATCAGGATTTGTGGCTATGCGGTGAATATAGATGGCCGGGTCGAGGTTCTTTTCTTCCCATATCTGCGGATCGCTAAAAGTAGTGGCCCAAATACAGGCTACCTGTCCGTTAATCATGATTTTCCATTGCCTGTTTTCCTTAATTTCTGTTTCGATCAATGAAAGTTCAAATTTGGGCCAATGAACGCTATATTTCGTTTTCTGGAAATCGGTTGCAATTTCGTATAAGCGGAAGATTTCTGCTATATCGTGTGTTGTACTATTTTCTATCTTCATATGTTTATAGCTATAGGTTTTTAATGAATGGAGCCAGCTCTCTTTCAACAGCATTGTTGCTATTCTCTAGCTGGGTTACAATGTTTTTTCGTTCCTGTTCTGATTTGTTCTGGCTTAATTTTTTAACTCCCTGAAGATTGTTTACCTCTATCTCGAAAGCTACAATTCCCTGCATCATACCTCGTTTAAATTTTTCTGAAAGACTATCCCATTGTACGAGATATTCTTTTTCATAGTACGTAATCATTTCTTTTAATGCCTGTTCTTTAGCTTCTTCATCGCTAATAATATTGGCTTTTCCATAAGCATGCACGCTAATATAATCCCACGTTGGTACACTTTCATTTTTTTCGTAATGGCTAGGAGAGATATAAGCGTGTGGCTCGGCGAATATAATAAGTGAAGTATGCTGTTCAATATATTTCACCTGTTCATTAGCTTTTGCAAAGTGACCGCTAATGAACACTTTCCCGTTTTTCTCGCTTACAACAAAAGGTAGTTGAGTGGCTATGGGTAAATTATTGTAACTGGTAATGATCGTGGCAAAGCTATATCTCTTCATAAAGGCAATTTGCTCACTTTGGTCATCAAACTTAAAACTATTGGATATTAACATTTTTATTAAATTTTGAAGGATAGATTATGATTATTTAGCAAACTTTTTTGAGCCTGCAACACAAAGAATTACGCCCATTGTAATAGCTAACATACCCATACTTACTTTTTCATGGAGCAGGGTGGTGGCAAGGGCCAATCCAAAAAAGGGCTGAAGGAGCTGGAGCTGTCCAACTGCTGCGGTTCCGCCCTGTGAGAGACCTCTGTACCAGAAAATAAACCCAATGAACATGCTAAAGAGCGAAATATAGGCAAGGCTTAGCCAGGCGGCGGTACCTACCTCGGCAAATGAAACTGGTTGATAAATGAACATTAAGGGTAACATTAATGGGAACGAGAGCACCAATGCCCAGGAAATTACCTGCCAACCGCCCAATGTTTTAGATAATTTTGCACCTTCAGCATAACCAAGTCCGCATAGGACTATTGCCAATAACATTAAAATATCGCCGACTGGTGCAGCATTAATCCCTTGATAAATGGCATAGCCAATCACCAGAAAGCTGCCCACAATTGAGAAAAACCAGAATATAGGTTTAGGACGTTCGCCTCCCCGTAAAACGGCAAAAGCGGCTGTAACCATAGGTAAAAGGCCTAAGAATACCAGCGAATGTGCCGAAGTAATGTGCTGCAAAGCAAGAGCACTTAACAGCGGAAAGCCAATTACTACACCCAGCGCTACAATTATCAGCGAGATTAAATGTTTGGTTGATGGTCGTTTTTCTTTAAATGCAATTAATACACCAAGTGCGAGCAGTGCAGCTATAGAAGCACGGGCAACGGTTACAAAAATAGGGCTCATATCCATTACTGCCAATCTTGTGGCTGGCATAGAACCGCTAAATATAATTACGGCGATAAATCCGTTAAGCCAACCACTCGAAATATGACCTTTATTTGGGTTAATTACTGCTTCTTTCATGTTTTTTGATTTCTTAATTCAAAGGTGCAAAGGTAAAAGCGATAAATACAGTATC
Organism: Pedobacter riviphilus; assembly: GCF_014692875.1. Taxonomy (NCBI): domain Bacteria; kingdom Pseudomonadati; phylum Bacteroidota; class Sphingobacteriia; order Sphingobacteriales; family Sphingobacteriaceae; genus Pedobacter; species Pedobacter riviphilus. Next base: position 1,728,746 of record NZ_CP061171.1, read on the forward strand.
AGTTTTGTACATTTGTATGGGTACAGTTTTGGTGATTATGGAAAAGGTTTACAGGTATAATGAAATAGTAAGTGGAATTGCCACACAGATTAAAGACGGTATTCTAAGAGCTGGAGACAAACTCCCCTCTGTTAGAATGCTCTGCAAAGAATATGCAGTAGGCATGAATACGGCAAAAAGGGTATTTTTGGAACTCGAAGCCCAGTCGCTGGTTGAGGTCAAGCCACAATCGGGTTTTTTTGTAAGTAACCATAGGGTAGAGCGGCTTCCACTACCTGCAGTTAGTAAGCCGTCGCTAATTGCAAATCATCATGAACCGAGCGAGCTGAGTAGCCAGGTTTATTCTAGCATTGGTCGCAATGATTTAACCCTTTTTTCAATTGGTGTCCCATCGGGTAGCTTATTGCCATTGGCAAAACTCAAAAAAGAGATAATTTATGCCACACGGGCGCTTAAAGAAGGAGGGACAGAATATGAACCACTTCAGGGTAATGTTAAGTTACGTAGAATGGTTGCAGTACGGTCATTAGCTTGGGGAGGAAATCTTCATGAAGATGACTTGATTACTACTGCTGGAGGAATGAATGCACTAGCTTTTTGCTTGATGGCCTTAGGGAAGCGAGGTGATACAGTGGCCATAGAAAGCCCTTGTTATCCCGGCATTCTTCAACTGGTGATTAGTTTGGGTTTAAAAGTACTCGAATTGCCTACGCATCCGGTTACAGGCATTGAAATAGACGCGCTGAGGAAAGTGGTATCTAAAATTGATATTTGCCTTTTAATACCTAATTTTAATACGCCATTGGGTAGTTGTATGCCTGATGAACACAAAAAAGAAGTTGTTCAGCTTTTGGCTGCAAATGATATTCCGCTCATTGAGGATGATATTTATGGTGATCTTTATTTCGGTACACAACGGCCAAGATGCTGCAAATCATTTGATACAGCAGGTAATGTGTTGTGGTGCAGCGCGGTTTCGAAAACCTTGGCGCCAGGGTACCGCGTGGGTTGGGTAGCACCCGGAAAGTATAAAGAAAAACTACTTAAACTAAAACTGGTACATGCCATTGCCTCAACTTCTGTTATTCATGAGGCCGTTGGTAATTTCCTCAAGACTGGGCGGTACGATCGCCATTTGCACCAGCTCCGGCGTACCTTACAGCACAATTATCAGCATTTTATAGATGCGGTTACTGAATATTTTCCAGAAGGTACAAAAACAACCCGACCGCAAGGCGGACTAGCCATATGGATAGAATTTAATAAGGAAGTTGATACTGTAAAACTGTATGAATTGGCAATGAAACAAAAAATCAGTATTGCTCCAGGCCCTATGTTTACGCTGCAAAATCAATATCAGAACTGTATGCGCTTATGTATTGGCCTTCCATGGTCAGATGAGCTTAAATTTAAGCTGAAACAGTTGGGTAATCTGGTAAAAATGATGTGATCTAATACGATATTTGTATGCTTGATTAAGAATTTGCACTTTCTGGTTCAGGAGTGTTCGGTGTTTCGCCTAAGGGCGCTATGCCACAAGCTGCCCATATAAATTTAAAAATATTTAGAAATTCGCATTGAATATCCCTGTCAGATTGTATTTCGTTTTCCATGTTGTGCCGCTTTAATCTGATTATAAAACAAAGAAAGGCTAATTTTGTGTTAGCGAAGATAATCTCTTAATGTAAGTATACTGTTGCGTAAATGTTAAGGATTTAGTTGTTGGTTTAAGAGCATTAATGTTTAATTTTAAGGGATGTTTGTGCTTGAAGAGATAAGAATTATAACGAATAACAACGATCCGCTCCGGTTTTCTTTCTGCATTCTTCACAAGTAGTATAGGTTATACCTGTTTCGCTCCATCCACCGTCTTTTCTTTCGAAAACACAAAATTCTCCATCAATTTCTACACATCTTAATGTAGGTAAGAAAAATAATTTATCTCTCTTAGCCTTTTTTTTTCTCAATTTTTTCATCATTAATATACTAAGGTTTCAAAATAATGGTGTCTTCATATCTCATAATAAGCGATACCTTATCGCCTAATACATCGTCAACTGATATCACTAATGCCTTGTTGTCGCTTAGCTGATTGTCTTGGGGGAGTACAACTTTTTCAATCCGAAGGCTGTCTGATTTAAAGTTGGAGCCATATTGTTTATCCAGTAAAAAATATAGTTTGTTATTTTTCCTATTCGAGGGGGTATAAGTTGTGCCTGTAGTAGTGATAATAAAAGTTTCCTCCGCAACGAGATAGGGGCCAGATGCACGGTTGTCTAAAATTCCGTAATAAAAAGGGCTAAAACCTGTGGCAGTATCGGTGTCTAACCATGGTCGCTGTACTGTGAAAAATAAAAAACTATTCTTGTTTTCGCTTTTTGCATCAAATAAAATGAGGTAAACATCGTACTCGCTTTTGCCTCCACGATTATAAGAAGTAAACTCATTTTTCCGCTGTTTACTTAGAACCGCCCAGTCTACAAAATGATTCTGCTCCATCCATCCTTGAAGAAAACCTGCTTTATATACTCTGGCACTGGTGGCATTTTTTTCGGTGGCCAGTATAGATTTACTTTTGCTGATCACCTTTTGCAAAAACGTGTTATCAATATTTTTATTAAAGTTAAACGGATGTTTCCTGACTGTGCAAGAAGAAACCACGGCCGCCAATATAAAAATAATGAACCTGCTACTATTTAACTTTAACATAATTGATATTATTAAATGATCCACCAATAAAAACCCTGTTCACATCGTTATTTGGGTGCAAAGGCATTTTGCCAATTACGTGTATAAGATCTTGAAAAGAAAATATAGTTCCGTTTTCGCCTACCCTTAACGAACCCAAAACACCCGCATCAACACTAAAATGTTCGTTTAGTCCAATCCTAAGATGATATTGAGAACTGTTGTAATTCGAATCTTTTTTTCTCCTCGAATGGTCATCAGCAGACTGAGAATATGGGGGGACATCTATACCGATAATTTCAGAGAGTTCGAACAAAAACGGCTGGTAACCCGTAAACTGATCGAAACTTAACTCGCCATAGTTAAAACCTTTGCGGGAATGTACGAAGAACGAACCGCCACCTGTCCACCAACGATCAAAACCATCACCAATACCAAGCCATTTTACAGGCGCAGCACCATCATTATAATAATTAAAGCTAAGTCCTGGTCCCGAAAGGGTAATCGAACCCACAACCTGGTTACGCCGGTGGTTATTGAATACAATATTGGTTGAGAGCAGGCCGAAATAATTGTTGTTCAGGTTGATGTTGTAGAAAGCTGAATTCTGCATCGTTCGTATCAGTTTTTTATAACTCAGCGGATTGCCGCCATATCCGGCAGATATAGCGTTGGTAAAGTCGATTTCAATATTATCAATCAATGGATTCAGATTGGTACCTACAGTTCTTCTGTATATAGATATACTGCCACCATAATTGGCAATAAAGCTATTTTTGTACTCAGCACTCACTGCAAAACCGCCATAGAGGTTTACGCCAGGAAAAGTTTGCTTTTTTCCGTAATTAAGATTTAAATTAAGTCCGAAACTGAAATATGGTGCATAAACCCAATCTTTTTGAGCATAGGTATTACCATTAAAAAGGACTAAAAAGGCAAGCGTAATTAGGTATTTCATGGTAGAGCGGCTTAGATAATCAAGTTGTCAATATGGTAAGTTATCTTTACTTCCTTTAATCAGATCGTATCTGACTTAATTTAGGTTGTAACAGTAGTTTGTATCGGTTATGCAATTTAATCAATGTGGTACAGAATACAAATACCCAATGGTAGGTATTTAAGGTTTTTATGTATTTATAATTAGATTTTATACCCATTATTGGGTATTGGAATCTATCAGGGGATCCGTTATATTTACGTATTCGATAACAGTAAGCGCTGTAGGTTAAAGCGAACTGTTATTTTCGATTGAGTGCTGCATATTTTTCAATTGATTTAATATTACCAGTATATCCCCATGCGGATTTTGTGCTGTGCCTTAGGGTATTTCATCTAAAAACCTTTCAACTCATGAATATCTCTGTTGCAGATTTACATTGCCACCCTTCTATGAAGCCTTACGGGCGTAGTTTTCCTGACAGGGTACCTGGCACCGATCCATTAATGAAAGACTGCATTTATTTTTATGGTAATCCACCATTTGTAAAAAAGATTCTCAATAAAATTTTAGGTATTACCAGCTTTCCTCAGGCAGGTATTCAAGCGCTTGAAAAAGGAGGTGTTGGACTTATTTTCTGTTCACTTTATCCTTTCGAAAAAGGTTTTGTCAGAAAAAATGCTTTACCGGGTGATTTAGTTGCCGATAGTGTAAACCTTGTTACTGGCATCGGAAAAGAGCGTATACATTATATTCAGGATCCAAACAATGGGTATTTTACCGACCTGGAAAATGAATATGCTTTTTTAAGAGCTTTAGATGGAAAGGTATTCACTTTTGGATCGAAGAAAATCAGGTATGTATTGTTAATGGATTTTCAACATATGGCTCAAAGCCAAAATGATGAGGTATATACCGTATACATCGGATTGTCTTTTGAAGGGATGCATGCACTTTACAATCGCTTTGAAGATGTAGGGAGCGTTGATCCTTTGGTAAAACAAAGTTTAACGGATAACCTGGCTAAGGTAAAAGCCTGGCCACACTGCCCGTTGTTTATCACTTTTGCCCATCATTTTTATAATGGATTATGTGGACACGCCGCTAGCTTAACTGATTTTTCTGTGAAGCTGATCACCAATCAAAGTGTGATGCTTGGAAAAGGACTTAATGCATTGGGTAAGGATATGATCAGGGCATTGTTATCCAAAACAAATGGAAAGCGAATCCTTATCGATATCAAACACATGAGCATTGCAGCCAGAAAAGAATATTTCGAGCTTTTAGATCAGGAATACAGCAATGAGCATATACCAGTAATTGTTAGCCACGGCGCAATATGTGGCGATGAGTATGCTTACAACTGGTTTTTAAGTGCCGATATCAACTTTTCTGATCGGGAAATTGTACTTATTGGACAAAGCGAAGGGCTGTTTGGAATACAATTAGATGAAAGGCGTATTGCCAGTAGCCATGAAATTGCGCTATTTAGAAAGCACCTTGGGAGCGAGGCAATTTTACTCCATGCAGCACTATTTGTGTGGAGACAGATCCGTTATATTGCGGTGTTGCTTGATATCAATAGGCTTCCAGCCTGGGATATCCAATGTTTAGGAAGCGACAACGACGGTATTGTTAATCCGATTGATGGGATATGGACCTCTGCTGATTTTGGATTGCTAAAAGACAGACTTCTTATCCATGCGAATGCCTTTGTAGAAAATCCTGATTACAACATGTCAATGCCGGCCAATTTGATATCAGGAGAAGAAATTGTAGAGAAGTTTATGAGCAAAAATATGCTCAGTTTTATGGAGAAAAATTTCAGATAAGTCTAAAAGCACTATTAACCTAAAGAAAAATGATATGAACCACGATCGTGAAGCCATGGATCCGGTAATAAAAAAAGATCTTATCGATAAACTGCTCAATAATACAATTACAGTTAACGAGCTCATTAAACTCAGGCCAGAAATTAATGAGTTTGACCTTTCTGATATTATTCAGCACATCTACGATCTTAATCTGGAGCAAGTGCGAAAAATAGCAGCGTTAGCACCTGTTATGGCTAAAGTAGATGCATTAAAAAACAGCCAGCGTAATACCCGTTTTATAAAAAAGGTGAAAAATAATTTCCGTAAACACACGGCTAAACATAATGGCCTTAAAAATAGGGTAGTGGTAGTAGAAGGCGATTCGTGGTTCAATTATCCTATTCTTTTAAGCGATGTAATAGACTGGGTTGCTATGGAAGAGAATATGGCTGTTTATAGCCTGGCTTCGGGTGGTGATTGGCTGATGAACATGGTTAGTGCCAAAAAGTATGTAGAACAACTTTCTACGCTTCAACCCGATGTATTTATCATTAGCGGGGGAGGAAACGATTTGGTTGGAAACAGAAGGATAGCAGCCATGGTTACACATAAAGGAGATTCTAATGAATTTGAAAATAGTGCTTTTGCAAAATATCTCTATGAAAAGGCGGCTAAGGCACCCGATAAACCAGAAGATTTTAAGCGGGGCACCCAGTTTATATCCAAAGATTTTTATGCTTTGCTGGCCTTTTTTCAGCTCCAATATTACTTTATTATAAATGGGATTCTTACCGGAGGTAAAGGCAAAGGTGAAAACGGTAAATTTCCAGGAATACAGATTATTACACAAGGTTATGACTATGCCATTCCAAGCGATAAAAAAATAGCAGGATATAATCCACTCAAATGGTATCGGCTGTTTGCACGAACCTTTCTCGGACATGGAGGATGGCTAAAAACGCCCCTGCAGCTAAGGGTATTTACGATCCCGAAGATCAGCGCAAAATTGTTTATGCCATGATTTACCTCTTTAACGAAATGATGATTGATATTGGACGCATTTTTAGCGAAATGTTAGGTGAGAATCGGGTATTCCATATCGATTCGAGAGGATCAGTTGGTAAAAACGGCTGGACAGATGAATTACATCCATTACCCCAGCATTTCAAAAAAACAGCAGCAGCCTTTATCCACTGTATTAACAACCCTAATAAAAATGGAACTGCAGTTGTTGAAGTTCTACAACACCAGGAAGGAGGCAAAAAATGAAAAAGATATTAATTTTAGTATTTATCATCATTTGTGGGGTAATGTCTTTTCAAGGAAAGATACTTCAGCAATTCAGTGGAAAAGGAATCATCAACCTAGAGCTTGCCAAGAAAGATACAGGAGTGGAAATTATTGCGCTTTGGAGCGACACACTTTACGGAGACCAAACACTTTTAAATCTGGCACAAAAGAATACACACCTCGATTTTCTGTTTATTTTCGTATACGTACTGCTTATCATGACGCTGTCTAATGCACAAATGCAAAGAGAAAAAGCAAGTTGGTTAAATGAATTGTTACGGCTTAATTTATTTCTGGCATTCTTAATCGGCTCACTCGATGTTATTGAGAATATCAGGCTACTGCACAGTTTTTATCACCCTGGAGATATAGCCGAATTTTGGAGAACAGATTTTATTGCCTGGCCAAAATTTGTGATAGCAGGTTGGGTAATTTTAGTCTATGTTTTCTCGATAATTAAAGGGTATTTGAATAGGTGACTTTGTTTGTTATGAGTGCTAGGTGTTCTACTGATTATCTTATAAAAGCCCTTCTTCAGTTCGGAATGACGAAGTTAAGATTCAAAATTATCATTAAAGGATTATTAGGAGATAGCAGATATATCTTTTGACTCTATATAGAATGACCAATCAATAGTTAAAATTTATGTTAGTTTGTCGTCATAAATCAGATTTATACATCATCCTGAAAATAACTAACAAAAAGCGTATGAAGAAGCTTTTGTGTTAAAAATCGTAATTTCCTTATCAAATTCTAGTGGTCAAATGATAATCTGCTCAGAAAGCTGGGCTAAATGACCTGTTTATTGCAATAAATCATCTTCTTTTTGCCAAAACACAATTTCTCCAATCCAAATCTGAAGTTCAACTTCATTATAACTTCATAAATCTGTATTTATTTCGCTTTCGAATTAAATCATTGCGTAACCATAATTTATTGAAATCAATTAAGTATCTACAAATCTATTGTAGACTGCTTTTCATTATAAATTGGTTGCCAAGGGAAACTAATTAGAGAAAAAAATAAATCAGATTAAAACCACTCAACAAAAAAAAATGAAAAGAGTTGTCATGTGCTTAGGCTTGTGTACTTTGCTTTACGTAACGGGTTGTACCTCGAAGAAAGAAGAAAAAGAAGAAGTAGCCACTTATGCGGTAACCACACCGTTAAGAATGGATACTTCGTTTACCAAAGAATATGTTTCGCAGATTAAATCTGTTCGGAACATCGAAGTTAGAGCCCAAGAAAAGGGCTATCTCCAAAATATTTATGTAGATGAAGGTCAGCATGTAAAGGCAGGTCAGCTATTGTTTAAGATTATGCCAAAAGCGGCACAATCTGAACTGGCAAAAGCACAGGCCGAAGCCAAATCAGCAGAAATTGAGCTGGAAAACACCAAATTGCTGTCTGATAAAAATATTGTTTCTAAAAATGAACTGGCTATGGCTAAGGCGAAACTGCAATCAGCAAATGCCGAAACTTCATTGGCCAAATTCCATTTATCCAATACGGAAATCAGGGCACCTTTTGATGGGACCATTGATCGTATTCCTTTAAAGCTGGGTAGCTTGGTTGATGAAGGTGCTTTGTTAACCAGTCTTTCCGATAACAGCCAGGTTTTTGCTTACTTTAATGTTTCAGAACCGGAATACCTGAACTACCAGAGTGCTGCAAAAGTAAAAGGACAGCAAGAAGTGAGCTTATTATTGGCAAACGGCGAATTTCTCAAATCTAAAGGTAAAGTAGAAGTTATTGAAAGTGAATTTGATAATGAAACCGGGAATATTGCTTTCAGAGCAAGGTTTAATAATAGCGATAATCTGCTTAGGAATGGCGAAACTGGTAAAATCCAGATGGTTGTGCCTTTAAAAAATGCCATCATTATCCCTCAAAAGGCCACTTACGATATTCAGGACAAAACCTATGTTTTTGTGGTTGATAAAAATAATAAAGTACACTCAAGGGCGATTACCATTGCCGGAGATATTTCCGATTTATACATCGTAGGCGATGGCCTTACCGTTGAAGATAAGATTTTGCTTGAAGGTGTACAGAAGGTTAAAGATGATGATAAAATTGCCTTTAAATTCCAGCAACCTCAAGAAGTGTTGAAACAATTGAGATTGAAAACAGAATAATCTAAACCCTTCTATACTTAATTTATGTTTAGTAAATTCATACAAAGGCCTGTCCTTTCTATCGTAATATCACTTGTTATTGTGTTTTTGGGTGTGCTGGCCATTAGCTACCTGCCCGTTACACAGTTTCCTACTATATCCCCTCCCAAAGTAAATATAACTGCAGAATATCCGGGAGCGAATAACGAATTGTTGATTAAATCTGTAATTATTCCACTTGAGCGTGCACTTAACGGTGTACCGGGAATGAAATACATTGCATCTGATGCAGGTAATGATGGTGAGGCATCTATACAGGTGGTATTTAACCTGGGTACCGATCCCAATCAGGCCTCGCTTAACGTGCAGAACCGTGTAGCAGCCGTTACCAATAAACTTCCTCCTCTGGTAATTCGCGAGGGTGTAAAAATCACACGAGAAGAGTCTAACATGTTGATGTACATCAACTTGTATAGTAAAGATCCTAAAATGAACCAGAACTTTCTGTATAACTATGCCGATATCAACTTGCTTTCGGAGCTTAAAAGGGTTGATGGTGTGGGTTTTGCCGATATTTTGGGTGATAGGGATTATGCCATGCGTATCTGGTTAAAACCCGATCGTATGCAGGCTTATAAAATCTCCGTTGATGAAGTAATGAATGCCCTTGAAGGGCAAAGCTTAGAGGCCTCGCCTGGTAAAACAGGAGAGAGTTCGGGTAAACGCTCGCAGGCTTTTGAGTATGTATTAAAGTACTCAGGCCGTTTCAGTACTAAAGAGGGGTACGAAAATATCGTGGTCAGAGCTACACCTAATGGCCAATTGCTCCGCTTAAAAGATGTGGCAGATGTAGATTTTAGTGCTTCGGCTTACAATTTATATTCTACTTTAAATGGAAAAGCATCTGCGGCTATCGTGTTAAAACAATCGTATGGTAGTAATGCAAGTCAGGTTATTAAAGATGTGAAGGCTAAAATGGCCGAAATTAAATCTGCTTCATTTCCAAAAGGTTTAGATTACGAGATCAGTTACGACGTTTCCAAATTCCTGGATGCATCTATAGAAAAGGTAATCCATACTTTGGTAGAGGCCTTTATCCTAGTGGGTTTAGTGGTATTTCTGTTCCTTGGCGATTGGCGTTCAACCCTTATCCCAGCCATTGCTGTACCAGTATCGTTAATCGGAACATTTGTATTTATGCAGTTCTTTGGCATTACACTTAACTTAATTACCTTATTTGCATTGGTGCTTGCCATTGGGGTTGTAGTGGATGATGCAATTGTGGTAATCGAGGCGGTGCACGCTAAGATGGAGCACGATAGGCATCTATCGGTATTAAAAGCTACACAACAAGCCATGAAAGAGATTGGTGGTGCCATTATCGCCATTACCTTTCTAATGGCATCGGTATTTATTCCGGTAGCTTTTATGTCGGGCCCGGTAGGTATTTTCTACCGTCAGTTCTCTATTACCATGGCAACGGCGATTATCCTTTCAGGTATTGTAGCCTTAACACTTACACCTGCATTGTGTGCCATTATGTTGAAGAATAACCATGGATCGAAGAAAAGGAAAACTCCTATTGATCGCTTCTTAGACGGTTTTAATAATGGTTTTGCCAAACTTTCGGGTAAATATGAACTGGTGTTAACCAAAGTAGTAAGCCGTAGGATATTAACTTTTGGTATACTAGTGGCCTTTTGTTTAGGTATTTGGGGATTAAGTGGAAGTGTGCCTTCAGGTTTTATTCCGAACGAAGATCAGGGAATGGTTTATGCCATTATCCAAACTCCTCCAGGGTCTACTTTAGAACGTACCGATCAGATTGCTGAGAAACTGCAGAAAATGTGCGAAGACATTGATGGCGTAAAGTCGGTTTCATCTTTGGCAGGATACGAAATTCTAACAGAAGGTACAGGATCTAACTCGGGTACCTGCTTAATTAACCTTAAAGACTGGAGCGAACGTAAACACTCTGCGCAAGAAATTATTCAGGAACTGGAGGAAAAATCAAAATCTATACTAGGTGCAGCTATCGAATTTTTCCAACCACCAGCGGTTCCGGGTTATGGTGCTGCGGGCGGTTTCGAACTCCGTTTATTGGATAAAGCAGGTAGCGGCGATTACAAAAAAATGGAAACCGTTGCCAATGATTTTGTGCGCGAGCTGAACAAACGCAAAGAGTTATCATCTGTATTTACTTTCTACAGTGCCAGTTTCCCTCAATATATGTTGGATGTTGATAACGATATTGCCCAACAAAAGGGGGTAAGCATCGATAACGCGATGAATACCATGTCTACTTTTGTAGGTAGTGATTATGAAACCAGTTTTATTAAGTACGACCGTCAGTACAAGGTAATTGTACAGGCCTTACCTCAATACAGGGCTTTACCAGAAGATATTTTAAAACTTTCGGTTAAAAACAACCGCGATGAAATGGTGCCTTTCTCGGCCTTTATCAAAATGCGGCGGGTTTACGGTTTGTCGGAGATAACCAGACACAATATGTACAATGCTTCTGAGATCAGTGGACAAGCGGCTCCGGGTTATAGTTCTGGTGAAGCGATTAAAGCCATTACAGAAGTAGCACAGAAAACATTGCCAAGGGGATTTGGTATCGATTGGGCTGGTATCTCTAAAGATGAGGTATCGAGAGGTAACGAAGCCATTTACATCTTCCTGATCTGTTTGGGATTCGTTTACCTGGTGTTGGCAGCACAATACGAAAGTTTTATTTTACCTCTTTCGGTTATCCTTTCTTTACCAGCAGGTATTTTTGGGGCTTTCTTATTCTTAAAATTGTTAGGATTGGAAAATAACATTTATGCACAGGTAGCCATGGTAATGTTAATCGGTTTGCTGGGTAAAAATGCGGTGCTGATTGTGGAGTTTGCTACGCAGCGGCATGCCCAAGGCGCGTCTGTACTAAAAGCGGCAATGGAAGGCGCAAGCGTGCGTTTCCGACCAATTTTAATGACCTCTTTTGCTTTCATCGCAGGCTTGATCCCTTTGATGATCGCAACCGGACCAGGTAAGATCGGTAACCGCACCATTGGTTCGGCTGCTGCAGGGGGTATGCTTTTCGGTACCATTTTCGGGGTAATTGTAATCCCTGGCTTATATTATATATTCGGATCAATTGCAGCAAAACACAAGCTGATCAAAATTGAAGAAGAACATCCATTAACTGAAGAAATTGAGAATAATGTTTAAGAATAATCTTTATAAAGGCCTTGGACTGGCATTAATATGCGCTGCATATACCGCCTGTAAGTTACCTGAAGTAGCCCAACGCGCCGAAAATAAAAATGTACCTGCGAGCTTTAACGGCTCACAGGATACAGTAAGTACAGCCACTATCCAATGGCGTAAGTTTTTTACTGACCCCAATCTGGTAAATCTGATCGATACTGCATTGAAGAATAACCAGGAGCTGAATATTACCCTGCAGGATATCGAGATCGCGAAAAACGAAATCAAAGCTAAAAAAGGGGAACTTTTACCAAGTGTAACCTATGGTGTTGGTGCAGGCTTTGATAAAGTGGGCCGTTACACCAGTTCGGGTGCTGGCGATGCTTCTACAGAAATTACACCAGGCAAAGGGGTACCAGAGGTATTACCCGATTACCACTTTGGTTTACAGGCCAACTGGGAAGCCGATATCTGGCACAAATTGCGCAATGCCAAAAAAGGAGCCATCAGTCATTATTTAGCAACAGTAGAGGGCAAAAACTTCGTAGTAACCAATTTGATAGCTGAGATTGCAAATTCATATTATGAACTGTTGGCCGCTGATAATCAATTGGAAACGGTAAAAAAAACTATTGAGCTGCAAAGCAATGCATTGGAGTTGATGAAAATCCAGAAACAAGCCAGTAGGGTTAACGAACTTGCAGTGCGTAAATTTGAGGCTGAGGTATTAAGCTCTAAGAGTTTGGAATTTGATATTCAGCAGGATATTACCGAAACAGAGAATAAAATTAATTTTCTGTTAGGTCGTTTTCCTCAGCCCATTATTAGGGATAAATCTAGCTTTATTGATCTGGTGCCGGCAACTGTAAAGTCGGGTTTACCTTCGCAATTATTAGCTAACCGTCCTGATATTAAACAGGCTGAGTTAGAACTCGCTGCCGCTAAATTAGATGTTAAAGTAGCTAAGGCACAGTTTTATCCATCATTGGGTATTTCTGCAGCAATTGGTTATCAGGCTTTTAATCCTTCATATTTATTGAGAACGCCAGAATCGCTAATTTACTCTTTAGCAGGAGATCTGGCAGGACCGCTCATTAATCGCAATGCCATTAAGGCCGAGTATTTAACAGCGAATGCAAAACAGTTGCAGGCTGTTTACGATTATGAAAAAACAATCCTAAATGGTTATATCGAAGTGGCCAACCAGCTATCGAAAATCAGCAACCTGCAAAAAAGCTACGATCTCAAATCGAAACAGGTTACTGCACTTACCCAATCAATCGATATTTCTAACGATTTGTTTAAATCAGCCAGAGCAGATTATTTTGAGGTATTAATGACCCAACGTGATGCTTTGCAATCGAAGTTAGAATTGATCGAAACTAAAAAACAACAGTTAAATGCTGTAGTAGATATCTATCACGCCTTAGGTGGGGGATGGAATTAGGTAATAATTTAAGTTCATTACTGTAATAGTATAAATAAGAATAGTAATCAAACAATTCTTATTTGCACAGGCTGCTTCAATTTTTTGGAGCAGCCTTTTTGTTATGTTGAGCGGCATTAGAAATCTATTTTATTTCTGACCAAGGATACACAGAACGCACGGATTTGACTCCATGATATTAACTATTGTGCCAGATGTTACCGCTTGACACTATAAAAGCTATTCCATTTGTAAATAAGCCATGACCGGATCACTTTTATTACCAATATTCGCATTTAAGTATGATATTTAAACATGAAACAAATCTTCCTAACCACTGCTATTCTATTTTCTCTTATTTTTCAAAAAGCCATGGCGCAAAACAATACCCCAGCCGTTTTAAATCACATTGCGGTTTATGTAAGTGATTTAAAGCAATCGACCGTTTTTTATGAAAGCGTGTTCAACCTTAAAATCATTCCCGAACCTTTCAAAGATAATCGCCATACCTGGTTTACTTTAGGTTCAGCCGGACAGTTGCATTTAATCCAGGGTGCAAAAGGAAATGAAGTATTTGATAAAAATGGACATTTATGTTTCAGCGTTCCTTCTGTTGATGACTTTGTAAAAAAGCTAAACGCCCAAAATATCAGCTTCGAGGATTGGGCTGGGAAAGAAAAAGGAATTACCTTGCGGGTTGATGGCGTAAAGCAGATTTATTTTAAGGATCCGGATGGACATTGGCTGGAAGTAAACGACGCCAGGTAAATTTTTTGGTACGTCAGAACTTTGTTTTACCACATCGTTTATATTTATTTCTTATCCCATAAGCCTATGAAACTTAAATATTTTTATGCATTTTTTTTGATCGTTGGTTTAATCACCCAATCAAAAGCACAAAACGAAAAAGTTGAAGCGGATTTTAAGCAAATAATGGAGAAGTTTAGCGCAGTAGGGGCTGCAGTGGCTGTAGTTAAGGATGGCAAGATCATTTATACCCATGCTTTTGGCTTAAAGGATTTAGAAAATAAAAAACCTTTAACAGATCAGGATATTTTCAGGATTGCTTCGATTTCTAAATCTTTTTCCGCAACATCCATTATGCAACTTGTAGAAGCTGGTAAAATTTCTTTAGATGATGATTTTGGTGATCTGGTTGGTTTTAAAATCAGAAATCCAAAGTTTCCCGATCAGAAAATTACATTAAAAATGGCTTTGTCGCATACCTCCGGTTTAAACGATTCGCAAGGTTATTTAAATCTGGATGTGATCAATCCGGATAAAAATCCTAACTGGGCCAAATGTTATAACGATTATGCCCCAGGAAGCAAGTTTGATTATTGCAATCTTAATTTTAACCTGATTGGTGCAATCATCGAGAAGAAATCCGGAGAACGCTTTGATAATTATGTAAAAAAACATGTGTTGAAACCCTTAGGGCTCTATGCAGATTATTGTGTCGACTCTTTAGATAGTACCCGTTTTGTTCATTTATACGAATATCATGCCGATACAAAAACCTATACCCCTCACCAACAGCTTATGCGCCTCGGAGAACTGAAATTGCAAATTATATAATGGATTATAGTACACCTGTTTTTTCTCCAACAGGCGGGATGAAAATTTCGGCTACTGATTTGGCCAAATACATGATCATGCACATGAATTATGGCACATCAAATGGTGTTAAGATAATTAATAAAAAGAGTGCAAAAAAAATGCAGACTGCCTTAACCGATGATGAAGGATATGGTTTGGCCATCCGGACTGCGGACCACCTGATACCTGGGGTAAAGCTGAAAGGACACACCGGTTCAGCTTACGGTTTGTTTAGCACCATGTTTTTTAATCCGAAAGAAAAATTTGGCTTCGTAATTATTACTAACGGAATAAATGCAACCTATACGGATGGTTTTCCCGATTTCAGCCGTGCTGCTATTAATACTTTATACCAATCTTTTTTTAAATAGGTTAAAGCAGGTTAGACAAACCATTCTTATGAAAGAAAACAGTTAAAGTGCTAATGCCGGCTTTTGGATGGTTTAAATTATTTCCTTTTACTTTTTGGTCGAAAACACTTTTAACCGGTAGCAGATCAATTAAATGTGCAGAATCGGTAATAGGTTGGTCAACCGCTATCGCATTTTTGCATTCATTTTTATCATCCATATTGTTATTGTTGATTCACAAACCTTTGATAAGTACTTCCAGATTTAACTTTTTCCATCAT
This sequence comes from Pedobacter riviphilus, assembly GCF_014692875.1. Classification (NCBI taxonomy): domain Bacteria; kingdom Pseudomonadati; phylum Bacteroidota; class Sphingobacteriia; order Sphingobacteriales; family Sphingobacteriaceae; genus Pedobacter; species Pedobacter riviphilus. Next base: position 1,744,443 of record NZ_CP061171.1, read on the forward strand.
AAAATGTTCCTTTAGTTTGGAAAATTCCATGCTATGCAGCGCTTTTACGGCTGATTTAAGTGTTTCAGTGCTTATGCCCAATCTGGCAGCCCAATAATTGCGGTCTTGTTCATCTGCAATGTCGATAAATTCTTTTCTTGCATTCATCGAATTAAGTTGATATTCCATTTTTATAAATTTTGGTTAGTAATATCTATAGAAACAGAATTTATCCCTTTTGGTTTTCGGGTTTTGTCAGCAAATTCTCAAAAAAATATATTATAAAATAATAATAAACTTAGGTTTAATCAAAAATTGGTTTTTAAACCTGTAAACTGCAGTTTAAAAGAGATTTAGGTGCTCAATTAAATCTCTTTAATATTCAGAAATTATCCCCAAAAAGAGTAGTATTTTCCTTACAAAATATTAGGAAATGTCAATTAGCATTTTTATTATTGTATTGTAATGTAATTTTTACAAATGCTGAATCGTTTTCAAACCAGAGCTACAGATCTGTCTCAACGCCCAAAATTTTATCAGGATAACCGTTTTGTCTTATTTCTTTGGGTATTGATTACGCTTATTTTTGTGATCGATTCCTGGGCAACACACCGGTATAATAACTACCTCATTTTTGAGAATACTTTCAGGAACCTTCTACACGAAAAATCTCTTTATGCACTATACCCTGCTTATCACGATGATGCCAATCACTATGGACCTGTTTTTAGTGTTTTAATTGCACCGTTTGCCTTAATGCATAACTGGATTGGCTTATTATTTTGGAACTTATTTAATTGTTTCCTGCTTTTTAAAGCCATTCAAACCTTGCCTTTAAGTGAAGATAATAAGGTCGTTATCGGTTATATCGCCATACCCTGTTTAATAGAATCGATGCTTAACCAGCAGTTTAATGCAGGTGCAGGTGCATTGATGATATTGAGTTATACGCTAATAAATAAAGATAAGGGGATATGGGCAACACTCTGTATTGTACTGGGTACATTTATTAAACTTTACGGTATTGTGGGGTTAGTATTTTTCTTTTTTACAAAGAACAAGCCAGGGTTTATTTTATGGTTGATTGTGTGGTCTGTGGTATTATTCTTACTGCCCATGCTTATTGCTTCTCCTGATTACGTGATACATTGTTACGTAGATTGGAAAAACTCTTTGGTAGGTAAAAATATGGTCAACGTGTTGGGTGGAGGGATCGATATTTCCATTATGGGTTTCTTTAGGGAACTGTTTGGTGAAAAGAAAATACCGAATTCTCTATTTCTGATCCTCGGTGCTATATTGTTTATGTTGCCATTTATAAATGTATCGCGTTTTAAAAAACGCAGATTCCAATTAATGATCCTGTCTTCGGTATTGATTTTTCCGATATTATTCAGCACAGGAGCAGAAGATTGTACATTTATTATTTCTATTGTGGGGGTAGGCGTATGGTATGTTAAAGAAAGTAACCAGGCTATGAAAAAGGTATTATTGCCTATTTTACTTGTTATTACATGTAATTTCCCACTATTATTATTTCCAGTCTTTGCCAAATCACACCCGCTATCTTTGGCTATCATCAGTTTGCCTTATTTCCTGGTATGGTTAAGGGTTATTTATATGGCTACCAATAATAGGTTCGCCTATGCCGAAGAAACAGAATCAGATATGGTTACTGCGCTAATAGATTAAGTTTTAAAATTTTATTTTTTAAAGGTTTTAACGCCCGTTTGAAAAAACGGATGTTAAAACCTTTTTTGTTATCGGGCTGTTTTATAACTACCTAATCAAAAATAGTTATGGATGATAAACAAAAAAAAGGTAATGCTGATCGGGCAAGGATCAACATTAACGAAGGTTATGAGCTAGATTATTGGTCTAACAAATTTGGTGTGAGTAAAGACAAACTAAAAGCCGTAGTAGAAACGGTAGGTACTTCAGCCGATGCTGTTGAAGATTATTTAAAAAAGTAAAATACTAATTATGAGTCTGAAAAAGTATGTTTCCAAACGCGATTTCTCAAAAACTACCGAACCAAAATCGGGTAAAAGCAGCGATCGCAATAAATTACATTTTGTAATCCAAAAACACGATGCTTCGAGGTTACACTACGATTTCAGACTCGAAATGGAAGGTGTTCTAAAAAGCTGGGCTGTACCGAAAGGACCGTCAACCGATCCTAAAACCAAACGCTTGGCTATGATGGTAGAAGATCATCCATACGATTACAAAGATTTTGAAGGCATTATCCCACAGGGCGAATATGGCGGCGGAACAGTAATTGTATGGGATGAAGGAACTTATGAGCCTATAGAAGAGATTAAAGGCAAAAAAGCGCAGGAAAAACATTTATTAAACCAATTAAAAGATGGTTCTTTAAAATTCAAGTTAAACGGAGAAAAGCTACATGGTGAGTTTGCACTTGTTAAAACACATGGTATGGGTGAAAATGGCTGGCTGTTAATCAAACATAAAGACAATTACGCGTCTACAAAAGACATTACCAAAGAAGATAAATCTGTGCTTTCTGGAAAAACTATTGAAAAGATGGAAAAAACATCCGATAAGGTTTGGAAAGCAGGAAAAGAGCAGGACTTAAAAACTGAAAAAAAAAGCCTGACGCAAAAAGTAAAGAAGGAAATCAAGCCTGGTGGCGATGAAGTAACCGTAGACATAAAAAATATATTAAAAAAAGCACCTAAAATTACTATTCCAAAGGGCATAAAACCGATGTTGGCCACGCTGGTCGACGAACCTTTCGACGATGCAAACTGGCAGTATGAAGTAAAATGGGATGGTTATCGGGCGCTGGCATTTATCAATAAAGGAAAGGTTGACTTGTTATCAAGAAATAATAAATCCTTTAACGAAAAATTCTATCCCATCTACGATCTGCTTTTGGGTTGGAAAATAAATGCGGTAATTGATGGTGAAATTTTGGTGTTAAATAACAAAGGTATATCTAGTTTTGGTTCACTGCAGAATTGGAGAAGCGAAGCAGATGGAGAACTCGTTTTTTATGTGTTCGATATCCTCTGGTACGAAGGTAAGAACCTAATGGAGCTTCCTCTTTATCAGCGCCAAGCCATATTAAATGAAGTTCTGCCAATTAATGATGACCAGGTACGCTTAGGGAAAGTTTTCAAAGCCAGTGGTGTCGATTTTTTTGATGCAGCAGAAAGGATGGGCCTGGAGGGGATTATTGCAAAAAAAATAGATAGCACCTATACCCCAAGTTATAGATCAAAAGAGTGGCTTAAAATTAAGGTGCAGAAACGGCAAGAAGTAGTTATTGCTGGTTTTACCAAAAATGCTGATACTACGAAACCTTTCAGCTCTTTGCTCTTGGGGGTGTACGAGAAGGAAAAATTACAATATGTAGGCAAAGTAGGTACAGGATTCTCAGATAAACTTCAAAAAACAATGATGGAGCAGTTTAAGCCTATTATTGTGGATAAAAGCCCCTTCGAAATTATACCCGATGTAAATAAACCTTCGCGCTTCAGGCCAAATCCACCAAAGGCAAAAGCAACCTGGTTAAAGCCAGAATTGGTATGCGAAGTTGCTTTTGCTGAAGTAACTAGTGATGGCGTTTTTCGTCACCCTTCTTTTCAGGGGATGCGTGAAGATAAAAGCGCTAAAGAAGTTGTTAGAGAAATGGAAATGCCAATAGAAAAAATTGTTGACGATGCTAAAGAGCAAAATCCACACGCACAGGCAATAAAAGCACCAGAAGGTAAAAAAACTAAAACTTTGCTGAACCCGAAAGATGAAACACAGGTGAGGAAAATAAAAGGCCACCAACTTAAATTTACCAACCTGAGTAAAGTATATTGGCCTGAAGATAAAGTAACCAAAAGGGATATGTTCAACTACTATTACCAGGTTGCTGAATATATTTTACCTTACCTGAAAGACCGTCCGCAATCGCTTAACCGTTTTCCTGGCGGAATACATGGCCCTAGTTTTTACCAAAAAGATGTAAAAGGAAAAGCACCAGATTGGGCCGAAACTTTTCCTTATGAAAATGGCGAAGGCGAAAAAAAAGAATACCTGGTTGGCACAGATGAAGCTTCCTTACTCTGGATGGCCAGTTTAGGTTGCATAGAAATGAATCCATGGTTTAGCCGGGTACAAAAGCCCGATTATCCCGATTACTGTGTAATTGATTTAGATCCTGATAAACATACCTTCGACCAGGTGGTTGAAGCTGCGCTGGAAACTAAAAAAGTATTAGATGCCATAAACGTTCCAAGTTATTGTAAAACATCAGGTTCAACCGGGATGCATATTTACATTCCCTTAAATGCCAAGTATAATTATGAGCAAAGCCAGATGTTTGCCAAAATAGTAGTTAACCTGGTGCACAATCAAATACCTGAATATACCTCACTTGAGCGTATGATAGCTGCGAGAAAAGGAAAGATGTACCTCGATTTTTTACAGAATAGGCCAGGGGCAACCATAGCCGGGCCTTATTCGTTACGGCCAAAAATTGGTGCAACCGTATCAATGCCCCTGCATTGGGATGAAGTTAAACCTGGCTTAAAAATGAAAGATTTCAATATTTTTAATACCATAGATCGCTTAAAAGTTGAAGGTGATCTGTTTAAAGAGGTATTGGGCAAGGGAATCGATTTAACAAAAGCGATCGATAAAGCTAAAAGTGTTTTTGGATAAAGCTCACGATCTTTTCTTAATTCATTATATTTGGAAAAAATTAAAAAATGATTGCGCACCACGTTTTATTTTGGCTAAAAGCCGACACCACCGATGAGCAGAAAGTTGCTTTCCGCAATAGCTTACAAACATTAGAAAACATTGAAGTTGTGAAAACTTTTCACATTGGCGTACCAGCACCGATTGAGCGTGCTGTTGTAGATACTACTTATACCTTTAGCCTTCTTTTATTTTTTGAAGATTTGGCCGCACACGATATTTATCAGGTACATCCTTTACACAAAGCTTTCTTAGATGAATTCAGGGTTTACTTCGAAAAAGTTATAATTTACGACGCAGAATAAAAGAAATACCTCCGGCAAAATCGGAGGTATTTTTTTTATGGCTTATTTTATAAATCAAATTAATGCGTATGGTACTTTTTATATGGTTATTAAAAGAATTGATTAAGATGGTTATTTAGAGAACAGTTGATAGAGGAGAAGGTTATTATTTTACCAGACCATGGTATATTTTTTTGCTGGAATAAATGAATTTTATTCATGAGTAGGATTTATGTAATTATGTTTCGCTAATTAACACTACAATTATGTATATTCGTTACTTATTTATATGTAATTTATAGTACTACAAAACAAAAATGTTTATTTTTACGTAAATACGCTAAACTGCAATCTTATGGAAAAAACAGCTACATTAATTAAAAGAGCATCGCTTAACGTAAATCAGTTAGATAATATTAAAATTGGTGATTTATTGTCTGATGAATACGGTAAATCGGGTAAAGTATGTGAAATCGAGAAAGTTAATCGTCATGGCGAATTTCACTATTACTTTAAATTATTTAAATCGGGCACAATCTTAATTATCCTTTAGTTCCTTTGTCGGTCTAAACAACTCTGCCATTATTCTTGTTAAGAAACAAAGAGTAGTGATGGACGATGTACAAGCGATTGTCTATTTTATAAAAAACAAAAAGCTCCAGATTTACCAATCTGGAGCTTTTTGTTTAAGCAATTCTTATAGTTAGAATTTATAAGATAATGTAGTTACAAACTGGCGTGGAGCAATAGGATTTACACTATAGTTTTCATGTACGAAATAGTTTAACTCATTAGTGATGTTTGAAACTTTGGCAAGAAGCGAGAATTTTTTCCAGTTGTATCCTGCAGAAAAATCAACGGTGGTGAATGCGCTTAACGGAATCAGCCTCAAAACTGGTGCATTTTTAGCATCGTTCCAGCCTCCGTTACGCTTGCCTGTATAAAATGCAGAGGCTCCCAATTTTAAACCTTTTACTGCACCTTCCTGGAAAGTGTAAAATAAAGTAGCATTTGCGGTATTTTTGGTAGTGCCTACTAAACGCACATCCTCAATCATTCCTATAATATCAGGAGTATTGGTGTAGCGCATAAAGTTGTAGCTATAACCAGCAGTAAGATTTAATCCTGGTAAAATAGAGCCCGTTAAATCAATTTCGACACCATCACTCGATGTAGTTCCATTTAATTGTTTTATGTTGGTATTTGAGTTAAGATTACCATTTTGATCAAACATTGCAGTTTGTGCAGTGTTGCTGTTCTTAATTTTATAATAAGTTAAATTAGCTGATAGCCTACCTCCAAAGAAATCATTTTTTATACCAGCCTCGTATTGGTCTACCAACGATGGTGGTAACGCGGCATAAAAAATGTCGGTACCGGTGTTGGTTATAAAGTTGTTAGCATAACTTATATACAGCGAAGTAGTTTTAAGAGGCTGATATATCAATCCCAACTTAGGAGAAAAAGCATCATCAAACTTTGTAGCACCTGGTGTTGTAACCCCAGTTTCTAAGTTTAACGCCCTCGAACTTGCATTTTTCTGATCTGTATAACGCAAGCCTGCCAATACTTTAAATTGTTCAGTTATTTCTATTAAATCCTGAACAAAAGCACCATATCTATAAGTTGGAGCAAGTGTACTTGTTATCCCAAATGCTTCAGGCATTATCCCGGAGCCATAATAGGTAGTTGGATCGAATACATTAACATTACCATAATTTAAGATAGTGATGTTAACCCCCTTAGCATCTTTACCATATGCAAAGGCATTGCTGGTTACCCTCGATTGATCTGCATCTACGCCAAACAAAACAGTATGTTTAATGCTTCCCGTACTAAAACTTCCATTAATATTAATCTGTTGGTTGTAAGTATATTCTTTACTTAGTGCCCTCGAAAGATTTCGGGTAGAAATACCTGCTGCATTCGCTTGGATACGTTCTGATCCATAATAATTTCGGTTATAGGCCTGGAAAGATCCAATTGCATTTAATTTCCAGTTTTCGTTAAATTTATGCGTTAAATTCGCTTGAGCAGTAGTGGTATTCGTTTTATTGTAAGCCCATGGTGTATTGATGAATTTATCGCGGCCGAAATCCACAATCTGATTATTCACGGATCCTACCCCAAAATCTGGAGTGAAATCACTTTTCAAATAGTCTCCTTGAACCAAAACCTCAGTCTGTTCACTTACCTTATATAATAGCGATGGGTTAATGTAAAAACGTTTTGATTTTACAAAGTCTCTAAAACTTCCAGCATTTTCGTAAGTACCAATTGCTCTAAAAGCAATTTTCTTTGATATTGGACCATAAAGATCAACTGTCGGTTTGTATTGATCATAACTACCGGTTCTCATGCTTACCTCACCGCCATTTTCAAATTTAGGTTTCTTAGTAACCATATTCACAACAGCTCCACCCGTTACACCACCATAAAGCAAAGCAGCACTTCCTTTTAAAACCTCTACTGATTCTAGTGTACTCGCCTCTGGACTACCACCAATAGTTGTTCTTGCACCATTTTTGAAAATGTTATTGCTACCTAGACTATAGCCCCTTGCGAAGAAGTTTTCACCAACAGCCCCGCGATTAGCACCTAAAGCTACTCCATTCACATTTTTCATTACGTCGCCTAAGCTATTTACCTGTTGGTCAGTAATTATCTGCTTGCCGATAATTTGTACCGCCTGCGGAAGATCCATAGGAGCAATCGCAATTTTACCTAAGTTGACCGGCTTTCTGTTGGGTGTTTTATAACCGTTAATGGCTACTTCATCTAATTGCGACAAAGACTCCGCAATAGTGAAATCAGCATTTACAGTCTCACCTGCAACCACTGTAACCGATTTTTCCTGAGCAGAAACACCAACAGCAGATGTTTTGATTGTATAAGTACCAGGAGTTATATTTTTAATCGTGAAATTACCTTTCTCGTCTGTTTGTGTTGTTTTACCAGTGTTTTTTAAACCAACACTTACATAACTGGCAGGATTACCATCACTCGTTTTAATCGATCCAGAAACAGACCCATTTTTACTTTGTGCCATAATATTCCCTGTTAAAAACAGAAAAAAAGCTATAAAATTTAAGAGGAAAGTAAAATTTTTATTCATCTTTATTTAGATTAATTCTTATTTGGCGCAAAGAAAGTGTTTTTGTGTCGCAATAGCAAAATAATTTTTATTTATTCTAAATAAGGTTTGTAAGTATGAAGGTGACCCTGTTCATTTTGTTGATGGAGCAGATGCAGGATATACACAAGCCATAAGAATCCTTAAACAGAAAATATGCGGTTGTACGATAAATTTAATAATTTAACAGCTTAAGCAAACATTTGCCAAGGCCAGGTTGTATGATACTTAGTATAATTAATTTTATCAAAAAGATCAGCATAATCGGTTTTTAACATTTAAATGCAAATGGGAAGTTATTCAAAGGTTTTAAGTCATAATCAACTTTTAGAGGTTCTTTCCTTATCAAAAGCTGCAACAGCAATATACACTTCAGAACAAATTGTAATCGAAATGGCCAACGATGCCATGATTGCTTTTTGGGGTAAAGACCGCTCCGTTATCGGCAAACCTTTAGAAGATGCTGTGCCCGAGTTAAAGGGGCAGCCTTTTATCAATATGCTGAAAAATGTGTTGTTAACAGGCATTACAGATAAAGGTGATGCCATTCCGGCTGAAACTATAAGGGATGGGAAGTTACAAACCGCTTATTATGCCTATGAATACCGGGCCATTAAAAATGAGTCTGGAATACCTTATTGTATTCTTCATACTGCTAGCGATGTTACCGATATGGTAAATGCGAAAAAAGCCATTCAAGAAACTGAACTACAAAGAGAAGCACTAGATCAGGAACAAATCTTAATCGCTGTAAAGGAAGAACAGCAAAAGAATGATTTTATCAGTATGGTAAGCCATGAGTTAAAAACACCTTTAACTTCTATTAGCGCTTACATTCAATTGATGCAGAATCGACATTTAAGCGATCCTTTTGTCGTAAGTACCTTAGATAAAGTTCAAAAACAGATCCGGAAAATGAGCTCAATGATTGACTCTTTTTTAAATGTATCACGTTTAGAATCCGGAAAAATACACTTGAACCTGTCTCATTTTGATCTCGATAAGCTCATTAGTGATGTTGTAGAAGATCTGAGATTGATTCACTCCACTAATCAAATTACTTTTGTAGAAGGGGAGTCTAAATTAATCCATGCAGATAAAGATAAAATTGGCTCTGTTATTTCAAATTTGATTAGCAACGCTGTAAAATATTCAGATTGGAGCAGTACTGTTTTGGTTCAATCGGTAACCAGAGGGAGTAAAGTGTGTGTTTCTGTAAGCGATCATGGCATTGGCATCCAAGCGCATGATATGGAAAAACTTTTTGATCGGTTTTATCGTGTAGAAAACCAGCAAACTAAAACCATTTCGGGTTTCGGGATAGGTTTATATCTCAGTGCAGAGATTATAAACTTGCACCACGGTAAAATTTGGGTAGAAAGTAATTATGGCGTTGGTTCTACCTTTCACTTTTCGCTTCCTATTAAGCCCTAATCACAAAATAAAAGCCTAATCCCGCCTGATTAACCGCTGTTGAGGTTTCGGCTAGTTTAAAAAAACAAATGATAGAGTGACAAATTACGATGAATCGTTATTTCGACAGGAGCAAAGCGAAAAGGAGAAATCTTTGAACTATGTTTATTGGATTGTTGAAAGATTTCTCCTCCGAAGGAGTTCTTTTGGAACACTCTGTCCAAATTGGGATTGATTTTAACTATTTAAAATTTCATCAATCAGTTTTATTTCAGTATCACTAAATTCTATATTATCTAAAGCTTTAATTGAATCAGTAATTTGCTCTGGTTTACTGGCTCCTATCAATACTGTGGTAATTCTATTGTCTTTCAATATCCATGATAAAGCCATATGCGCTAATTTTTGTCCGCGAGATTTAGCAACATCATTTAGTTTAGCAATTACAGCTAATTTATCTGGTGTAATATTGCTTTCTTTCAAAAAAATGCCACTTGTAGCTACTCTCGAATCGGAAGGAATGCCATGTAAATATTTATCAGTAAGTAAACCTTGGGCCAATGGCGAAAATGGAATACAACCCACACCATTTTGTGCCAAAACATCAAGTAAGCCATTTTCAACCCAACGTTCAAACATCGAATATTTAGGCTGATGGATTAAACATGGAGTACCGTTATCTTTAAGGATTTTGATCGCTTTTGCCGCTTCTTCTGCTTTATAATTCGAAATGCCAACATATAAAGCCTTTCCCTGTTGAACCAAGAGACTTAAAGCCCCCATAGTTTCCTCAAGTGGTGTTTCAGGATCTGGACGGTGGTGGTAAAAAATATCAACATAATCCAGTTTCATGCGTTTTAAGCTTTGGTCTAAACTAGAAACCAGGTATTTTTTCGAACCCCAATCGCCATAAGGACCATCCCACATCGTATATCCTGCTTTGCTTGAAATAATCATTTCATCACGATAGCCCTTAAAATTTTCATGAAGGATTTTTCCAAAAACTTCTTCAGCCGAACCAGGAGGCGGGCCATAATTGTTTGCCAAATCGAAATGAGTAATTCCGTTGTTAAAGGCGGTATAAATTAAGTTTTTGCTGTTTTCAAAAACGTTAACATACCCGAAATTATGCCATAAGCCCAACGATATAGCAGGCAGTTTTATGCCACTGTTTCCACAACGGCGATATAGCATTTTGTCGTAACGATCTGTTGAAATGATTTGATTCATATTTGGAATTTGATTGACGCAATAATAATCAGTTTTAGCGGATTTTAATCGATTATTGGTTAATATTATCTTCTTCAAATAAACAAAACGCTGAAAGTTTAATTAAGCGGTATAGCAATCCTCATGCTGAGATTGTTTCAATATGTAATATTTAGCTCGTCTCTTAAAAAGATCCTGAAATTTAGAAAGACGATTAAAATAAATCAAAGATTTTTAATCATTCTACGTTTTGTTATCATCACTTCTACAAATTGTATCATTGCTGATTTCTAAAGTAAATTATTGTTAATATATACTTCTACTAACTTCTAAATCGTTTTATTTGTAAAGATAAGTGATATACTTATATTTAAAATTATTATTAAAATCTAAACCAAGTATCCATTTTATGAAACTACAATCATTAACAAGCCTGGCTGTGCTAGCGGCTATTAGTATTGCATCTTGCCAATCCGGAACCAAAAAATCTTCATTTGCAGATAGTTTAAAAAGTGATTCAGTAGCAGTTGTAAAACTTGCTGCCGATTCTTTTAAAAAGGAAATTGATGGTAAACCGACAGCATTGTATACCTTAAAGAATAAGAATAGTGTGGAAGCCATTTTTACTAATTATGGTGGGCGCCTGGTGAGCTTACTGGTACCGAATAAAAATGGTAATTTGATTGATGTGGTAGTGGGTTTTAAGAGTGTTAATGATTACGAAAAATCAACCGAACCTTATTTCGGCGCAACTATTGGCCGATATGGCAACCGTATAGCAAAGGGCAAATTTACGCTTGAAGGTAAAACCTATTCGTTATTTACCAATAACGGACAGAATACGCTTCATGGCGGAAAAAAAGGTTATCAATATGTGGTTTGGGATGCCAGTCGGCCCAATGCCAATACTTTAGTGCTTCATTATTTATCAAAAGATGGGGATGAAAATTTCCCCGGTAATTTAGATGTTAAGGTAACTTACACATTAACAGATGATAATGAACTGAAAATGGATTATGAGGCTAAAACAGATAAAACTACAGTCGTAAATTTAACAAATCATGCATTTTTTAATTTAAATGGCGAAGGAAGCGGTGAGATTTTGAACCACGAGGTACAGATTTATGCAGATGAATACACACCTGTTGATACTACTTTGATTCCGACGGGAAAAATTGAAAAGGTTAAGGGAACCCCGTTCGATTTCACCACTGCAACTACTATTGGTGCTCGGATAAACGATAAAAACCAACAGTTAAGCTTCGGTAAAGGTTATGATCATAACTACGTGCTAAATAAAACCAAAGCGATGGGCATGTTTCACGCGGCTACTGTTAAAGGAGATAAATCGGGAATAGTGATGGATATTTATACACAGGAGCCAGGCCTGCAATTTTATAGCGGCAACTTTATGCAAAGCAAAAATACCTTTAAAACTGGTGCTAAAGATGATTTTAGAACAGCACTTGCATTAGAAACACAACATTTTCCAGATTCACCAAATCAACCCGCTTTTCCATCAACGGTTTTAAAACCCGGACAGGTGTATAAAACAAGCTCGATATATAAATTTACCAAATAATTGTTTTGGCGATTGCTACAATGATCAATAAATACGGTCTGCAGAAATGGAGGCCGTATTTACTTTAGAAAAATTCTTGTAAAACGGGATCTGTATAATCTTCTATAAAAGAAATGATGTTGTTGTAAGCTGCAAATTCTTCCTTAGTGTGCATAGTGGTGAGTACAACACATTTCATTCCGGCATTTTGAGCTGCTTCAACACCTTTTGGTGCATCTTCAAAAACTATACATTCACTGGCTGCAACGCCTAAAATTTCAGCTCCCTTACTAAAGGTTTCCGGATCTGGTTTACTATTTACCACATCTTCGGCGCTAACTATGGCTTTAAAAAAAGAACGGATATTTAAATTATCAAGTACAAAATTGATATTGAAGGGAATAGCTGCCGATCCAATAGCCATTTGAATGCCTGATTGTTTTGCCTTTTCCAAAAAATTGCCTAAGCCAGCTATTAATGTTAAATGTTTTTTATAAGCTGCTTGATATCTGTGTTCTTTTTCGATAGAAATTTGATCAATCTGTTCTTGAGAGAAATGACCAACACCAAAAACACGTTCTAACAGATCTTGGTTTTTTCCATACATCTGTTTTTTTACTGCATCGAAGCTAATGCTTGCTCCTAAATCTTTTGTAAGTATGTTATGCCAAGCCTGATTGTGAAAAGCCATATCATCAATCATGGTGCCATTAAGATCAAAAAGAAAGGCTTTGGGTTTATTGTTCGTCATGGCGGCAAAATTATCAGATTTTTTTTATGATTTAGTTAAAATATTGTGATCAAAACGAAAATTTAATGAATAACTTATTCCTTAAAGTGGTGCCAAAAACGGATGATGTGAAAAATAAATTTTATAAAACTGTAATTTTTGGGCTGGTACACTCGTTTTTATATTTAGAAATCCGATATTCAGGTAATAACTTATATAGTTTTAAAATAGGGGGATAAATATTATGACCGCTGTACATTATGACATTGATCCTCTTCTCAAATATTTAAATGAGCTACAGCCATTAAGAAAAGAAATAATTGAGCGGGTAAAGACCGAAACATTCAAAATTTCTGTGCGTAAGAATGAGCTTTTGTCTAACCTTAGCGATATTAGCGGCGATTGTTTGTTCTTTATTGTTAAAGGGGTAGTGCGGGCTTTTGTGCTGGATGAAGGAAAAGATATTACCGCCTGGTTAGCGGATGAAAATCACCTGATCGGGAGTATTCGAAATCCAGGGACGCTTATCCCGACTTATCAGGAGCAATATCAGGCGCTGGAAGACTCAGAACTACTTATACTCTCGTATCGTTTTATTGACGATATGTACACACAATTTCCTGAAACCAATATTTTAGCCAGAAAATTATTGGCTATAAATTACCATATGTCGCAAGAGCGATCTATCTTATCGCGAATCCCTTCAGCCGAAATGAGGTATAAACAGTTTAAAATCGGATATCCTAGTATAAAGTCTAGGGTTCCGCTAAAATTTTTGGCGAGCTATCTGGGGATGCGAATCGAAACTTTAAGCAGAATCAGAAAGAAAGAAAAACTAGGAGAAAAGAATTAGTTCGTTTTCTTTTTAAAGTAAAAATAGCAAAGGGGGAAAAGGCAGATTAAGCCTAACAAAAAACCACCAACTGTATCGGTAAACCAATGTGCACCCAGGTAAATTCTGGAAGGGGCAATGGTAATTATCAAAAACATCGATAAATAAGTTACTAGATTTCTGGTTAGCTTTGGCACATCTTTCAAAGTAGTCATCAAAATAATTAAGAACCCAAAAAAGAGTGTGTAAGAAAGAACATGCCCACTTGGATAACTTTGAAATCGGTTTACTTCCACCAGTCGTACGTAAAATGCAGTAGGGCGCGGACGGTTAATCACATTTTTTATGCCTAGAATAATTAATCCAGATAGTAAAACTGAAGAAATGAATAGTCCCTCGCGTTTATATTTTTGCTGATAAAATATGATTGCCACTACCACTACCGAAAGTAAAGAATAGGGGAGTTCGCCAAAAAAACTGATAGCCAACATTAACTTATCTAACCAATCTGCATGGTATCGTTGAATAAATAACGAGGTTTTAATGTCAAAATCAAGTATGGGATGCTGCGCAATAAAAAAACTTAGATAAGCAAAAGCAGCAACTAGTACAAAGAGTATAAAAATTAGCGTATTTCGTTTTAAAAGCATGTGTGTAGGTTGATGGAAGCCTAAAACTATGGATTTTATGCCAATAGAAATAAAAAAATCCAAGCTTTTTAAATTAGATGCGCTTAATAGCCGAAATTGTTAAAAAATATTATCTTTATGACTTTAACGAATCTCACATGGAGGAAAATCATTCCACAGCAGGTGCGCCACAAAGCCATTTTAACGAAAGCCTGTGCGCAAACTGTCAGGTAAACGTATACGAGCCTGGTTATACCATTAATTTATGTTCTGATTGCCGAAAAAGTTTAATTAAGTATCCCATACCCAAATGGATTAAATTTTTTGCACTTGGCATCTTAGCGGTTATGGTGATCAGTTTGGTGCGTACACAGCAATATATCTCTGCTGCAGTCCATTTAGGCAAAGCTGAGAATGCAATAGATCAAAAACATTTTGTAACAGCACAACGTGAGTTGAGTTTAGTGTTGAACAAGTTCCCGAAAGATTTCAATGCCAATGCTTATATGATGGTTGCAAGTGCCTATAATTTTGATTTTGAAGCATACCAGATCGCTTTTGACAAGGTAGCAGATATAAAAACAGAGGATCAAACTTTATTGAGCACGGTAAATGCAGCCTCTGAATATATTGCCCAATCGTTCCCTAAGGATACGTTGATGTATAAACGCATTGTTGCCGTTGCAAAGGATAAAGAAAAATTATTGGCACTTGTAGATAGTACCGACGAAATTGTATTAAAAACGCATATCGCTAATTTTTTATTCGAAACAAAAGATTATGATCGGGTTGATGGGATTGTAAACAAGGTCTTGGCGGTTAATCCTAATTTTTATCAAGCTTTGAGTTTGAAAACTGCTGTTAAAAGAAATACAGCCAAATATGATGAAGCTTTGGCCCTTTGCGATCGATTATTGGCATTTAATGCTGAAGATATTTATGTTTTATCGCAAAAGGCAAGGATTGAACTTAAACGAAAACATGATAGAGAGGCTGCCGTTTTTGCTTCAAAAGCCCTGACCCTCGATCCTGAGAATGATAGTGCTATTGAAGCTACGGCAATGGTAGACTATTTTGCCGGCAGGAAAAAGGAAAGTTTAGCGAGTTTGGCAAAAATAAAGGCCCACGAAACCCACTCGGGCGATAGTACTATATCGAAGCGTTTATCACCCATTATTTTGGGTTCAGAAATTTATAGGTAATTAGAAGATAAGATTATGTTTGTTCCAGGTATATTAATCAGTATCGTTACTTTTCCAGGTGTAATTGTGCACGAGCTTGCTCACCAGCTTTTTTGCAGGTTATTTAAGGTTCCAGTATTTGAAGTTTGCTATTTTAGACCCGAAAATCCAGTAGGTTATGTTTTACACGAGCCCGCAACAAAGGTTTATCAAACGGTATTTATTTCTGTGGGGCCTTTTATTATTAACACACTCCTGTGTTTTATTATTGGTTTTTCGGCTTCGCTGCAATTTAAATTCGATTCGGCCAATGTTTTAGATTATTTGCTGATGTATCTGGCCATTTCGATCGGTGCGCATGCATTTCCAAGTACAGGTGATGCAAACAGTTTATGGAATGCGGTTGTAAAATCGAAAACTACTTCCTGGTTATCTAAAATTGTGGTAACCCCTATAGTCGGTTTTATATACGCCGGTGCTTTGGGATCTTTCTTTTGGCTTGATATTATCTATGGAGGTGCCGTAGCTTTAGGCTTACCTTATCTAATCATTAAATTTTTAGTGTAAGAAAAACTACAAGACTAAAAATATTCATCAAGGAAATAAAACTATTCATCAAGGAAATACGCCTATCCGTATAATTCGTTATGATATATTAAAATGATTTTCAATCTTCGAGCTAGATAATAAGGATATCTATGCTTACGAGGTTGGCAGGATTAATTTCCTGCCAGCTGAAGGAGCACCCCATTCTACAATTTACTCATAAATTATACTTTTTGTATTAACGCTCCGGCCGAAGCTTACCTCCTTTAAATTAGGAGGTGCTTAGGTTGATAGGTATTGTGTGCCTCAGCCATCTTGTTTTTAAACAATTTACAGCCATAGATGGTTTTCTTAAGTATGGGGCCTAAGCCATATAAAGAAGAGGATATTAAAGTTCCCCGCTTTGAAGAAAGTGCTGGTTTTTACACCACTACGCAACGAAGTAAGAGCATGTCTAAAATTAGGGCAAAAAATAGCCTGCCTGAGTTGAAACTTCGTAAGGCGCTTTGGGCTAAACAAGTTAGGTTCAGAATCCATCCTAAAAATTTCCCTGGTAAACCAGATTTGGTTATCAATAAATACAGGCTCGCCATATTTGTAGATGGCGATTTTTGGCATGGATACAAATGGGATGAAAAGAAATCGACCTTAAAAACAAATGCTGGTTTTTGGATCCCAAAGATTGAACGAAATATACAACGCGACAAATATATTAACCAACAGTTAAGCGCTAATGGTTATACCGTAATGCGGTTTTGGGAACATGAGGTGAAAGAATGTTTAACTGCCTGCGTTAATCAGATTTTGCTTTATATAGAGGCAGCTAAAACGGCAATAATACCACAATCTGATGATTAAGATGTTTATTTTACAATAATCTGCTTCGGATCGGTAACTAAAATCTGTTTTTTACCTTTAAAATCTGATACGATGCCAGTAACACAAATTTTATTTCCCATAAACATACTTGAAGGTTCTGAAGGGAATTTATGCTCATCTTCTTTATTTATGACTACTGTAAGCAGTTCTTTTGGATAAGCACCACCTAAATTAATTAGCGTTAATTTATCTAAAGCCTTTGCACTATATACTGAATCGCAAATGGTTACATTTTTACCGATGTATTGTGCGGCATCTTTAGCTAATACCAGTGTTTGGCTCTTTGCATAAAATGCCATGGCCATTGGCAAAAGAAAGAGAAATAATTTTTTCATAGATGGGATGATTTTAAATGAAAATTTAACAACGCCAAAACCATTAGTTTAGCCTTTGCAAAGGTAAGCTGAATTTGATAGAATTAATAACTAAAAGCCTAACAAGCGCAAATATTACATGGAGTAGATTTTATGTTGAGCCGGAAATTTGCTAAATTGTAAGATAAATATTGCTAGCCAAATATTTTTTCTGTTTATATGAAAGTAGACTACATTGCATTATCTGTACCGATATTTTTTATTCTGATCGGAATAGAATTGGCCTATAATTTTTATAAAAAACTAAATTATTATCGGTTTAATGATAGTATTGCCAATTTAAGTCAGGGTATAGGGCAGCAACTCACCGGTATTTTTATGAAAACCGCATTGTTTTTTGGTTATAAATATATTTTTGAGCATTGGCGTTTATTTGAATTACCCAAGACAATATGGGTTTGGATCCTGTTATTTATTGGTGTCGATTTTTTCTATTATTGGTTTCACCGGATGAGCCATGAAATAAATGCTTTATGGGCTGCACACATTGTACATCACCAATCAGAAGAATACAACTTAACCGTAGCCCTACGGCAGAGCTGGTTTCAGGGCTGGTTTAGCTGGATATTTTACCTGCCATTGGCTTTCGTTGGTTTTGACTCTATCATGTTTTTAACATTGAGCGCTTTCAATACTTTGTATCAGTTTTGGATTCATACCAGGGCCATTAAAAGCATGGGCTTTTTGGAGTATGTTTTAAATACACCTTCACATCATCGGGTACACCACGGCTCTAATCCAAAATATATTGATAAAAACCATGCCGGTACACTAATTATCTGGGATCGCTTTTTTGGAACTTTTCAGAAGGAAGAAGAAGCGGTTTATTATGGTATCACCAAACCTTTAGCCAGTTGGAATCCCGTTTGGGCAAATCTTCATTATTGGAATGATTTGGTTAAAACAGCAAAGCAATCACCTAAATTTAGTGACAAGATTAAAGTTTTTCTTAAACCTCCGGGCTGGTTTCCATCGCACCTGGGTGGATACCAACCTGCACCTGAAATAAATATAGAAACCTATAAAAAATATAATCCAGGATATCAATCAAAGTTAACAGGTTATGTTTTATTCCAGTTTTTGATCGCTTTAGCTGCAGGCGCTACAATATTGTTTTCTTACCATGAAATGGAAATCATTCCTTTAGTTTCTGGAGCTGTTTTTACACTATTCACCTTAATTAGCTGTGGCGCGCTGTTAGAAGGAAAGGCATGGCAAATTAGGTTCGAATATTTTAGGCTGCTATTAGGTGTTCTGCTGATTTTGTTTTTGAAATTTCCGGTCGGATATCAAGTAATTTTTGTGGCTATCCAGTTAATATCCGTAATTTGGTTTTTTAATTTGCAAAAGGCAAATCCTGATTCTAATGAAGACTAAACTATTTTCATTTATATTTTTCCTCGTATTTGTAATTCAGCTATATGCAGAATATGCCAATAATATTGAGCTACGTAATTTCTCTAAACCACTAATTGTGGTGGTACTTTTGGTGTGGCTTTATCTCAGTACAAATTTGAAGGGGCGTTTTCACAAGAGAATTTTTGTCGGATTAATTTTTGCATGGATTGGCGATATTTTGCTGATGTTTCAAAGCGATAAATCAAGTTTTTTTATATACGGATTAATTGCCTTTGTAGCCTGCCATATTTTTTACATCAGGGCGTTTACACTCGATCATAGATCGAATCCTAACCACAAAACGCCTTACTTTTTGTGGGCAGTAGGCGTTTTTGCCATTTTTTGCTCTGGTCTGTTTTTCTACCTGCAGCCAAAACTAGGCGCAATGCAGTTCCCAGTTTTAATGTATGCTATTATTATCACAGTTATGGCTATTATGGCCGTTAACCGATATGGGAAAGTGAACATTTTCAGTTTTAAACTCATTTTATACGGTGCCTTGTTTTTCTTATTGTCAGATAGTGTGTTGGCTGTGAATAAATTTGCTCAGCCCATTCCGCAGAGCGGAGCTTTAATTATGGCAACCTATATGATTGCACAGTATCTAATTGTTTATGGAACAATTTCGCGGCAGCTAGTAGTTAAAAGAACTGAAGTATAATAAATTTACGTAAGCCATTTAAAGCGGTACCATCCTGCTCCGAAACTTCGGGATCAGGATCTTTCTTGCCATAAAAGATGCTGAAACAAGTTCAGCAAGACGTTGATATCCTTTGAGGTATACAATTTGTCGAGTATCATGTAAATCTGAGGTTTACATTTGCAGTTACTTCTTTTCTTTATCCAAAACTGTAAAAGTTTGCACCAGCCTTTCTCCGTTTTCATCAACGAGGGTTAAAGTATGTTTACCAGGGGGCGGACTAATAGCCAATTGATGGAAGTTAGTGGTAGTGCTTACATATTCATTATCAATATGCCAATATATTTTAGCACTTGGATTTCTATGTGCTGCATTAATCACAATTTTACCCCTTGTTCCATCTAGCTCTAAGGGAATGTAAACTATTGCATTGTTTTTCGGATAAATTACCTCCATTGCACTATTTCCACCAGAGAGATCACAGCTAGCCTTAAAAGGAGGGAGGGATTTATAATCACTATTTTTTATTTTGTAATAATATTCCATTGCTGGTGGTAAAATAAACCAACTTTTGTGTTGCATATGTGTTATACTTTCGCATTGGTCGGTAACCCTAAAAGTGCCTGTTCTATCTAAATGAACCAATTTGTGAAAAGGACAAACAGCAGTCTTTTCTCCTGAAACTGGTACAAGTTCTTGTGCTACTTCATTACAGTATTCTCCTGCTTTGTAACCACTTTTTTTACATATATTAAGCTTTTTGAGTTTAGTTGTGGGCGTTTCGAACCATTTTCCATTGGGTAATAACCTGAAAATATCAAAGAGTACTGGTGCAGCTGCTTCTATTCCAACAAGACCTGGTCTGCCTTCGCCATCGGCATTTCCCACCCAAACGCATACTACATAATTTGGGTTTAGACCTATAGCCCAGGCATCGCGGAAACCAAAACTTGTACCTGTTTTCCATGCTATCCTTTGCGATGAGGAAAATTGTTCCCACAAACCTTCATCACCCGGGCGCATCACTTCTTCCATGGCATTAAAGGTTGCCCATATTGCACCATGATCTAAAAATGAATTACGCTGATAGTCTTTTTCTTCTTTGGTTTTATTATTAAAGTAGCTTGCCTGTTTATAATCTTCAGGATTATAAAGGCCTTTATAGGTGTTATAATGGTTTAGTGTACGTACCATGCCCATGTAGGTGTTGGCCAGATCCCACATCGTAACTTCACTACCACCCAAAATTAGCGATAAACCATAATGATCTGCTGGCTGATTCAGTGTTCCTATCCCAAGTTTTTTTAATTTATCGTAAAAACGTTCGTATTTATATTGCTGCAACATTTTTACTGCAGGGATATTTAAGGAGCGGCTCAGCGCTTTATCAGCAGCAATGGCACCGTCATAACCCAGATCATAATTTTGTGGCGAATAGCCCGCTATTTGAGTCGGAATATCTGGAACCAGGGTGTGCGGCAATATAAAGCCATCATTTAGCATACTGGCATAAAGCAAAGGCTTTAGGGTACTGCCAGGACTTCGTGGTGCTTTAATCATATCCACATGGCTTTGCAGTTCGGTGTTTTCTGGCTGATAGATATTTCCTACATAACTTACTACATGACCTGTTCTGGTATCGAGCACCAAGGCAGAAATATTGTTGATGTCGTTTGCCCGATAGCGGTTATTGTACCGTTTTAATGTGGCATTAACTTTTAGTTGTATATTTTCATCCAATGTAGACGTAATTTTTGTAGATGAGATTTTAAGACTCGCACGTTCTACTTTAAAACGGTTCAATAGATGTGACGCATTTTGAGGTAAGGGCATAGGCTTGCCTGGAACGGGTTCTAACTTAGCTAAATTTGCAGTAGCCTGATCGATATATTTTAGTTTAGCCAGCTTATCTAATAAATCATTTCTTTTTTTAATTAATCTCGTCGAGTTTTTACCAGGATGAACCAACGACGGACTGTTAGGAAGAACGGCCAAAGTGGCCATCTCGCCCCATGAAAGTGTTTTAGCATCCCGACCATAATATCGCCAACTTGCTGCCTCCAAGCCCACCACGTTACTCCCAAAAGGAGCGTTGGCAGCGTATAGGCCAATAATTTCTTCTTTTGAATATTTTATTTCTAAGCGTAAGGCTAAAATCGCTTCCAATAATTTTTGCCAAATCGTTCGGTCTTGTTTTCGTGATAAACGGATAACCTGCATGGTTAATGTACTGCCGCCACTTACTACACTTTTTGCCTTCCAGTTTTGCCGCATGGCTCTGCTCATGGCCAATATATCTATGCCAAGGTGGCTATAAAAGCGTTTATCTTCAAAAGCAATAATACAATCCTTAAATTTTATCGGAACGCTATCAGCTACTGGGAAACGCCACTGTCCATCGCTGGCAATTGCGGCACTTAATAAATTACCATTGCTGGCCTCGATAACATAGGAGGTGGGCGTTTTGAAAAGTTTTGATGGTAATGAAAAAAGGAAAGCCAAAAGCAGTGCAAAGCAGGTGAAATCGGAAATAAGGAAAGCTTTTGGGATTTTATTCATTTAATTTTTTAAGAATAAGAAACCTTGCAGGTTTTTAAAACCTGCAAGGTTTACAACTAATTTTTTATTCTACTTCACCACCTGCACCCATTTACCAGCTTCAGTTGCCGAAATATCATTATTGTACATTGCTTCACATTGAACAGCCGATAAATAATATTTGCCGAGATAAGATGCGTTAAGCAATACCTTATAAACCAAGCTTTCGCCTTCCCTTACATTAAAATAAGTGAAAACGCGATCATCCCTAATATCCTGATAAGTAAAAGGTGATGAAGCTAAAATACTCTGGTTGTCATTTACACGGGTATTGATAATTTCCCAACCTGAAGGGAAAATCTGTGTTAGCGCCATTTGTTCGTAATAGCCCATTCTGCCAGGATTTTTTACAGTTACTTCTGCATAGAAATCTGTTCCTTGTTTTAAGGTGGTTGGATCCAGTACTTTACCGTTTAAACGTTTGTAAGTCACGCTCATATCCAATACCTCTGGTCGGTTTGGCAAAAAGTTATTCTGACCTGCAACTGGTTGTCCTTCTAAAACCAAACGAACAAACAGTACATTATTGCCATTGTTGGTAATTGAAGCCGTATTTCCTTTAAAGGTTACAGGTGTACTGTTAATGTGTTGATTTGAACTTACAGGTGCCGATTTTCCATCCAGTATATACTGATATTGCAGTTTATTTGCCGATTGATTTGAACCACAGAATTTAGCGATAGCCAACAAGCTATAAGCGGTTGTTTGTGTGCTGTACCAGGTATTTTCGCCTAATTTTGCAGCTAATGGCAGTAATAAACTTGCGGCTTTTGCTTTCTGACCAAGTAGGGTTAGGGTTTCTAAAATCATAGCTTCATCACGTACATCCGAGCCATAAGTTCCACCCAATTGCTTGTAAGCCTGAATGGATGTATCTAAACCTCTGATCATATTTTGGGCAACATCATTTTGTCCGGCCAGTTTATAAGCAGCTGCCAATCGCCATTTTGCAGCGATTGATAAGTATTCAAAAGCTTTTAAACGGTTCATTGCTGCCATTTCAGGTTTTTTAGCTAAGGCAAGCATATACAAACGATAGGCCTGGGATAAGTCTCCTCCATAAAAATTATTACTGTTTGGTGCCCAGTTTGCTGCTTTTGATTTTTGATAGCGCAATAGCTCATCTAAAAGACCAACAGGAAGGGTATAACCAGCATTTTGCGCTTCAACCAAGAAATGACCGGCATAATTGCTTCCCCATTCATCAGAAGTGCCTTCTCCAGGCCAGTAAGACAAACCACCATCTGTAGTCTGGAAGCCTTTAATTCGGTTTATTCCGGCTTTAATGTTTTTCTCTGTTGTGGCTTTTTGTTGTTCATTCAACGGACTTAATCTATCCAGGAATAATTGGGGGAATATACCCGAGGTAGTCTGCTCTATACAGCCATGCGGATATTGAATAAGATAACTCAATCTTTTGCCAAGGCTGATTGCAGGGATAGAAGAGACCTCTAGTGAACCAGAATTTGTTCCCGTCATACCGATTGGTAAATAGTTAACAGCCCATTTGGTGTGCGGTTGAACAGTTGCTGATACCACATTAGTTACGTAAGGATTTGGATTTCTGATATCCATTTCCACATCATAAACTGTTTTTTCAGCGCCACTTTGCGCAATCACTTTTACTTTGGCAATACCTACTGTGTTTGGTGCTTTAACTTCAAAATAGGTCATTTGTTCACCTGTTTGTTTGTAGTAAAGCTGCTGTTTGTTAGTGCCTTGAACAATTAAATTACTTGCCTGAAGTTGTACTGATACATTTTTTAGGTTATTCTCTGTGGCAAAAACGGTTACTGGTAAGGTGAAACTTTCTCCCGGACCGATAACCCTTGGCAAAGTAGCCAAAACCATTAACGGCTTTTTAACCTGAACCGACTTTTCGGTAAAACCATATGCGGCATCCTGTCCGGCAACTACCATAGCCCTTACCGCACCAATATATTGTGGTAATTTAAACTTGTGTGTTTTACTTTCGTCTTTGCCAATGGTAAATGGCCCCATAAATTTAACCACTGCTTTAAAACGGTTGGCTTTTGCTGGATTTAAGTTCTTGTTGATACTACCATCACCACCAATGCTTAAAATGCGTTCTAAATTCCCTCCCCATGCGCCTAAAACATAGTCGAATAAATCCCATGTTTTTACACCCAAACCTTCGCGGGCATAAAATGCACCATGTGGATCTGGTGTTTTAAAACGTGTTAAGTCTAATAAACCTTCATCTACGAGGGCAATGGTATAGGTCATTGCTTTGCCGTTCTGTTCACCAACTGTGATGGTGTTTTCGGTTTCAGGCTTGATTTTATCCAACATTTTTATGGTTGGTTTTAGGATGGTTTGCAGGTCTTCTACCGAAAGTGGAATAGCGCCGTACATCCTGATTGGTAAATCGTTTACCGTTTGTGCATGCGGCTGTAATAAAGTGATATTGGCAAAAACATTAGGTGCCATCTCTTTCTCCGCTTTGAACTTAAATTGCGTCTGTCCGGCTTTGGTATCTACCCAGAAGGTTTTTAATACCCGACTTCCATTTTCAATGGAGATTAACGCTCTTCCATTTTTGCCTGTTGGTATGGTTAAGGTAATATCTTCTCCAACCGTGAATTTTTCTTTATTAGCAGTGAAAGATAACATAGACGCCTCTGTTGGGTTGCTGCCCTGTTCGCGCTGTGCCCAGCCCGGCCAATCTATATAAACAGATTTTCCGGTGACATGTCCACCATTTACATCGCGTACTAAAATCAGATAACGGCCCCATTCTGGTTCGTCAACACGTAAGTTCCAGCTTCCCTTTCCGTTGAATAAGTTTACCTGATGACTTTCTACCAGTTTGTTATATTGGTTTTGGGTAAAGTTGGCATAAGTATACTGGTCATCTTGTTCCCACCACCAGCGCCATTGCGTTTTATATAATTCAACCTGAACGGTTTTGGTGCCGCTTAACAGTTTTCCATCGGTATTTACATTTACAATTTCAACTTTATGCTCTTTCCCAGTAACTAACATACCGCTTAAACGGTCGCCTTTTTCTGGCCGGATACCTAAATAACTGTTATACACATGATAAGGTATACTAAAATTATCGATACTGAAATTACCCCCTGGTTCGAAAACTTTGGTGGTAAAGTTTGCCCTTAATACACCAGGAGCGGTATTGTTTTCATTGAGGTTGGTGTTAATCTGAGCTGTACCGTTCTGGTTTAAGGTACCTTCGAAAATGGTTTTAACCTGCGATTGGAAGTTAACCGTAGGGTTATCAAAACTAAAACCTTCAAAGCCTTTAAATTTGGTTTCGGTAGTGTTTAAGTTTACATCAACCTTTGCTTTTAAGTTTTGTGCAACGGCACCGAATAACCATTTGGCAGATAGTGTAGCGGCTGATGTTCCAGCGCTTAAATATGTTCTATTACCAACGTTGAAATCAATTTTCAAGCGGTTTGGCATTACGGTTTCAATTTTTAAGGTTTTGGTAAAAGTAGCTCCACCTGCTTTAACTTTGGCCATCCAGTTGCCGGTTGGTGCAGTACTTTCTGTAGCGGTTTTAAAGGTATAGAATCCATTTAAAGGTTTGCCATTGATCAATCTTTTGTAAAGCTGACCTTTGGGATTATAGAACTCCATGGTTACAGGATAATTGGCCGGAAGTTTTTTTAGTTTATCTTCCAGAACGAAAGAAACAAATAAACTATCTCCTGGTCGCCAAACGCCGCGTTCTCCATAAATAAAACCTTTTAAGCCACTTTGAACTACATCGCCACCCACATCGAACCTGCTTAAAGGCAGTGAGCTTCCATCGTCTAATTTAAGATAGCCACGTTCTGAACCATTTTTTGCGATCAATAAGAAAGGCTGGCGTTTTAGGTCAAAACTTGCAAAACCATCACCATCAGTTTTTGTCGTAAAAATGATCTGTTTTTGGTAGTCCATCAATTCAAGGTTTACACCGCTTAATGGTTTTGCGGTTAATAAATCGGTTGCCACAATGAGCATGCTGTTATCGTTACCGCGTTTGGCTACCAAACCTATATTTGAAGCAATTAAGTTTCTGCTGGCCCAGCGCTGGTTGGTGTAAAACGATGGTGTACATGGATTATCTTTATCATTCCACCTGTAATTTGGTGGGTAATAATTATTGTAACGCTGCCAGAAATCATCGTCCTCATCAATTTTTTCACCATAACCTTCATAATCTCCATATTCAGCATCATCATCACTACCATTGGCTTTTTCTTCTCCGGTTTTACAATTGTAGGCATTGTATTCCTGCCTGAAAGCAATGGTAACCCTGTACATTGCACCAGGCTCTGTACGGATCATCTTGTCAAGATCGAGGGTGAAACGGTTCTTTTTATGGAGGTTAAGTGCCTTATCTTCATCTAATCGCACTGTTTTTTGCAGAATAGGTTTGGCTACCCTACGCAGTTCGTTACCATCTTTATAGCTATTGGTTTGGAAAAACTGCGGTATGTTGTTTTCGTAAATTTTAATTACCGTAACATCAACAGCCTTTAAATTAATCGCTTCGAAAGGTAAAACCAGCTTTCCGGAGTTGGGTAAAATCGTACCTGCACCAGCTATGGTAACCGATGGTAATTTATCTTCGAAAACAAGGTTGGCCATTTTGCCATTAGCCAGTTTTTGGGCATTGATATTCTCAACGCCCGCATTTACATTTAGCGCATAATTGCCCTTAAGTTCTTCTGCTGCATAAACTTTAACCTGACTGGCATCAATGGTGTATCTTAGATCGCTCAGATTGCCGAGTGTTATCATGCCCGTTAAATCCTGGCCAACGCCAATCGGTTCAGAAAACTGTACCAATGCGTAATCTTCTTCGCCCTGAATAGCCTTCATGTCCAGGATTTCGAATTTATTTATTGCCGGAACACGCACTTCTACAGTTCCTTTTTGTTCAGCATCAATAGCATCGCCGTCCCAATCTATTTTTAAAGTTTGATCGTTTCCGGTTTTTTTAATACTGTCGATAGTAAATTTCGAGGTGTTTTTTGCTGGATCATGCTGCCATTTGATTTTTAATTTTTGGTCAAAATCCAATGAAACTGCTTTCTCTATTTTGCTGGTTTCTTCCACATCGGCAGTGGCCACTTCGCCGGTTAATTTCATGTAGTCTAGCGCAGTATTATTCTGCGAGACCAATCCGTTTTGAGAAAGCATTAGGCCCGGGTAATTACTTTAAACTCAAAGTCGAAATCTTCAAGACCTTTTTCTGTGGCAGATACTTCCGAAAGTTTAAAGGTAGCCTCGTAGTTTTTGCCCGGCTTGAGGTTTTCATCAGGTCGAAATTCAACCGTTTGGGGGTCTATCCAATAGGTTTTGCCTGAGATAGAAGGAGAGAAGTCGAAAAGTTCGCGTGTATCTGCTTTGCCCAGATCCTGCATACCTGTTGCCGCATTGGCGAGGTGAACTCTAATAAAACTCTTTTTAGAAATGGTTCCAGAGGTATAGGCTTCAATGTATTTAGCATAGGCCTGATTTTCTTCATGATTTTTTTTCTTTCTATTGAAATAGATAAATACAATCGCCGCTATAGAAACAGCAAGTAATCCGATGAAGATAAATTTCTTTTTGGAGGATGACTGGTAGGTAGATGGTTGTTCCATGTTTGAAATTCGTTAATATAAATGGGAATAATGTTGCGGTAAAAGCAATAGATGTGCCGCAATTATCATTTGTAACTCCAAATGGTATATTCCATCCGAAAATTAACTAAAATTCACCTTAAAATAGATTATGTTGAAAATTAACGTTTATGGTTTGTTCCTTTGCATGGTTTTGGATAAGTTTACAGCGTCAACCCCAATACAACCAGATATGATAAAGAAACTTTTGATTTTTTCGGGCCTGTTAATTTCAACTAATTTTTGTTTTGCACAGAAAGCTGAAGTAGAAAATGCAGTTACGCTATTGACCAAACTGATGGTAAGCCCAGATAGTGCAGCTCTTGATAAGATTGTGCTTAATAATTTAAGCTACGGCCATTCGAGCGGAAAAATACAGACTAAACAGGAATTTATGCATTCGTTACTTTCTGGAGAATCTGATTTTGTAGATATCAATTTAACGGATCAATCTGTTATTATTCAGAATAAAACAGCCTTGGTCAGACATACCCTAAATGCTAAAACAAACGATAAAAATGTTCCCGGGAATGTGAAATTGTATATCCTTTTAATATGGAGTAAAGAAAAGGCAGGTTGGAAATTGCTTGGCAGACAGGCAGTTAAAGTGCCTTAGTTCAGATCCCAGTCTTGAGTCCTAAGTCGGTAATCAAAGACTAATGACTTAAGACTATTTAATCATTACCCCAGGTCGGTTTACCAATGGGATTTTGATCAGATTGGAATCGATGATGCTTTCGGGCAGGAATATAAATTTTTTGTCGTAAATGGTATTGCCCATGTAATAGCTTAGCCAATATTCGTTGGTTAGGCCAAAAACTTCAGGATCAATGGCTTCCACGCCTGCAAAAGAATGTGCTTCCATATCACCAACGAAGTGCCTTAACACAGAAGTTTTTACCTGCTTTCCATCTTTTTCGCCATAACCTTTAGAGCTGATTAAAACATTGGTTATGGGTTCGTTTTTTAAATTAACGAGATAAACCGTCCAGCTTTTTACTTCAGGTGTTTCGCCCATTAATACAACAGCCATTGCAATATCTTCAACTATATTTTCAGGTAAATCTGCTTTCATAATTACTATTTGTCGTCACGCTGAATTTATTTCAGCGTCTTGTATTAAAAGATGCTGAAACAAGTTCAGCATGTCGACTTTATTTTTATTTTTTCTTAGCTACAGCCTTTTTAACAGGCGCTTTTTTCTTTGCCGGTGCTTTTTTCTTCGTTTCAAAAGCATTAGGAACCTGCTCTACAATCATCTTTTTAACTACTTCCAAATCAATATCAGCCAATTCTTCTGGTGTATATTTTTGCTTGGTAGCCTCGTTATTCCCCAATTTGAGCATCAGTTTACCAAAGCGGATAAACGGTCCCCAACGGCCATTTTCAATAGATATTTTTTCGGTTTCCCAGGTTTTAATGTACCTGTTGGCCTCTTTCTCTATTTTTTTGCCAATTAATGTATTGATATCTTCCTGTGTTAAATTATCGAAATCGTATCCTTTTGCAGGAATATTGATAAATAGATCGTTCCATTTAATAAATGGACCAAAGCGTCCTTTACCTTTTGTAACGCCTAAACCTTCATAAAAGGCAATAGGCGCATCGGCATCCATTTTCTCTCTGATAATTTCAACTGCTCTTTCATAAGTTACCGATAAAGGCTCCTCATTTTTAGGAAGCGAGATAAAACTTTCGCCCCATTTCACATAAGGTCCGAAACGGCCAACACCGATCACTACTTCTTTACCTTCAAAATCAGGTAACTGGAAAGGAAGTTTAAACAGCTCCAGGGCATCATCTAAAGTAATGGTTGCAACAGACTGCGTACGCATTAAACTGGCATATCGAGGTTTTTCCTCTTCGTCAAGTTCGCCGATTTGTACCAATGGTCCAAATTTACCAACCTTGGTGTATACATTTTTACCTGTAGCAGGGTCAATACCCAATAAGCGTTCGCCAGTAGCGCGTTCAGCAGTTTCTAAGGTTGTTTCTACCTCACTGTGGAAAGGATTATAAAATGAGTGCAGCATTTTAGTCCATTCTTGTAAACCTTGGGCAATTTCATCAAATTCTTTCTCCACCTTTGCTGTGAAGTTAAAATCAACAATACCTTTGAAATGTTCTACCAAGAAGTCGTTTACTACCTCACCGATATCAGTAGGGAAGAGTTTTGATTTCTCCGCACCTGTAATTTCCGATTTGATTTCTTTTTTTACCTGTCCATCAGCCAAAGTGATAGCCGTAAAATTACGCTGTTTGCCATCTCTATCTTCTTTAACCACATAACCACGGTTTTGTACTGTAGAAATGGTTGGTGCATAAGTAGACGGACGGCCAATGCCCAGCTCTTCTAGTTTTTTAACCAAACTAGCCTCTGTATATCTTGCTGGCGGGCGCGAATAACGCTCTGTTGCCTGCATTTCTTTTAAAAATAGCTCTTGTCCTTTTGTTAAAGGAGGCAAAATTGCACCGCCTTCTTTTTCATCAGTTTCTTCATCATCAGTAGATTCCAGATAAACTTTTAAGAAACCGTCGAACTTTAATACTTCACCTTCGGCCACTAAGTGTTCTTTTCTGGTTGAAGCAGTAATCTGAGCAGTTGTTTTTTCAAATAAAGCCTCACTCATTTGCGATGCAATTGAACGTTTCCAGATTAAATCATATAAACGTTTTTCTGAAATGTCTCCATCTACGGTATGCCTGTCGAAATACGTCGGGCGGATGGCTTCGTGCGCTTCTTGTGCACCTGCTGATTTGGTTTTATATACCCTTGGCTGATGATATTTATCGCCGTAAGCAGATTTAATTTCGGCAGCAGCAGCATTAATCGCAGTTTCTGATAAGTTTACAGAGTCTGTCCTCATGTAAGTAATCTTACCCGCTTCGTACAGCCTTTGTGCAACCTGCATGGTTCTGGCCACCGAAAAACCTAATTTTCTCGAAGCTTCTTGTTGCAGGGTTGAGGTGGTAAATGGGGCTGCCGGATTACGTTTTGAAGGCCTTGTTTCTAAACTGGTAATATCGAATCTTGCATTTACACAGTCTTGAAGAAATTTTTCAGCATCAGCCTCATTTTCGAAACGTTGTGGCAGTTCTGCTTTTACAATTTCTCTTCCTTTGCCAGTGGAAAACTGAGCCGTGATTTTATAGGCTGCAGCTGCATTAAAGTTTAAAACTTCTCGCTCTCTATCAACAATTAAACGTACAGCAACTGATTGTACGCGGCCTGCAGATAATGATGGTTTAACTTTTTTCCATAAAACGGGAGAAAGTTCGAAACCCACCAAACGATCTAGTACACGGCGTGCCTGTTGGGCATTTACCAGATTATAATCAATTCCACGCGGATTATCTATTGCTTTTAAAATGGCTGGTTTGGTAATTTCGTGAAAAACGATACGTTTTGTTTTCTCCACTTTTAGGCCCAAAGTTTCGAATAAGTGCCACGATATTGCTTCCCCCTCGCGGTCCTCATCGGATGCTAGCCATACCATTTCGGCTTCTTTAGCTAGTTTTTTTAGTTCGGCGACAACATTTTTCTTGTCAGTAGGTACCTCGTAGGTCTGCGCAAAATTATTCTTGATATCAATCGCCATATCGCCCTTAACTAAATCACGGATATGGCCATAGCTAGATTTCACCAGGAAATCTTTGCCTAAATAGCCTTCTATAGTTTTAGCTTTTGCGGGTGACTCGACGATTAATAAATTTTTGGCCATGAAATACGTTTTTGTGCAAATAAAGCTATAATTAAAGCATAAATCCAAACCTGAAGAGAATTTAATACATTTTTTTTATTAGATGAAGGTTAAATATGTCTATTTATAAGAAGTTTTTAATTCGGTTTTAATTTTTTTGTTTTTGAAAACAACATCAATGCGATTGGGTTAGGGTTAATCCCGCTCTCGTTTCTGCCGGAGAAAATCGGTATCTCACTTCAGTCGGGTTTAAGCGGCCTGGCTGATGCTATTATTGAGGTTTTAATAGCTTTATGCTAAACTGAAGCTACGAAAGAGGAACAGGTGTTGTTAATTAAACCGGATAGAGCGGAATAGCCCACAGCGCAGCGAGGACTATAAGCGATAGCCGGGCTGTAACTGCCAAGAATTGCTGCGCTTGCATTTTCTGAAAAAAAAGAATTGATTATTTTGAATGCAGTTTGATCTAAATTTCATTAAAAAGATGGTGAACAGGATTTTTTGATGAAACCATTCGTTTTCTTACCGTTGCAAAACTTTAAACGCTTTAATTATTAATATCATATAATTTAATTTACAGGCACATTACATCAAGGCAACCGATTTGTGACTATATTCGTATATAAAAATAAAAAACGATGATCAGCACAATTTTAATCCTATTAAACTTATTGGTGTCGCCACCAAAAAATGTTTACGATTTCAGCTTTAAAACCATTGATGGTAAAGAAATTAAGCTATCGAAATTTAAAGGCAAAAAAATCTTAATTGTTAATACAGCTTCCAAATGTGGTTTTACCCCACAATACGAGGATTTAGAAAAACTGCAGAAAGAATACGGCAAAAAAGTGGTCTTGATTGGCTTTCCTGCTGGTAACTTTGGTGGACAGGAGTTTTCTACCAATGCTGAGATTAAAGAATTTTGTACCGGGAAGTATAATGTTTCATTTTTACTTGCCGAGAAAAGCAGCGTTAAAGGTGATGATATCAGTCCTTTGTTCAAGTATTTAACTTCTCAGACCAATACTGAAGAGCAGGGCGATATTAAATGGAATTTTGAGAAATTCTTAATCAACGAAAAAGGAGAGTTAGTACACCGTTTCCGTTCTAAAACAAAACCTACTGACGAAGCGATTGTTAAAAATTTATAAAGCTTAGTGTTTAGGGGTTAGCATTTAGATACTAACCTCTAAACCCTAAACTATTGCATCTTTTTATTTAACCTAGTTTTTCTCCAAAACGGTTTTCCAAACTAAAGCACTAAGTGCTGCACCAATAATCGGCGCTACTATAAAGAGCCAAACTTGGCTTAATGCTTGTCCGCCAACTAACAGGGCAGGGCCAATACTTCTGGCAGGGTTTACTGATACTCCGGTTACCGGGATACCCACAATGTGGATGAGTGTTAAACTTAAGCCAATTGCTAGTCCGGCAAAGCCTCCATTGATATTTTTAGTAGATGTTGAGCCAAAAATGACCAATAAGAAAATGAAGGTGAGTACAATTTCCGCAATAAAACCAGCGTGTAAACTGTAATGCTGTGGAGACAGTGCTTCAAAACCATTTTGGCCTAATCCATTTGCCGCTAAAGAATATTCTGGTTTTCCTGAGGCAATCTGTAACAAAATAAATGCGCCAGCAATACCACCGAGCACCTGCGCTACAATATAATAGGCAGCTTCGCTAATTTTCATACGGCCTGCTATTACCATTCCGATTGAAATGGCAGGATTAATGTGGCAGCCTGAAATATGTCCTATGGCATAGGCCATTGCTGTAACTGATAAGCCAAAGGCAAAAGATATGCCCAATAAGCCAACTCCGGTTGTGCCATTTGCGCCAGCTATAACCGCGCTACCGCAACCCATTAAAACCAGTACGAGTGTGCCTAGAAATTCGGCACTGAATTTAGAAAGTTTACTTGTCTCCATATAATTTATTATTTAAAGGTTTAAATATTATATCCGGATGATTGTCAATCGAATATAACTAAAAATTTAGAATATTAAATGGAATAAAGTGTTGGCGATTTTAGCCTTTTTAAAATTGAAAAAATAGTTAAGGGAAAGGGGCTTAAATCCATAAGCCCCAATAAACCAAACAAACTATTTATGAAGTTTATATAAAACGCCTGTTTAGATAAAAAGTTTTTGTAAAAATTAAATTATTTGCTATTAATTATCGCTTTCGCAAAGCTGGTAAGGGTTTATTGCTTAAAACAGGCTATTTTGTAGCCGAATTGATAAAGCGACAAGTTATTTTTGACTTTATTATGTTAAAACAAGTTGAGTTGTGCTGCTTGGTGTAAACTTGGGTCGAAACTGTAGACTTCAGATGTGTTTTGGGTATTGCTTACATAATATAGCGCTGTTTCCTCATACCTTGAGGCTACTTTAACAAAAGTATCGCCGGCAACATTTTTAAAAAGATTTTCAACCAGCTTTGGGTCGTTATTATCTTTTGATAAGTGGCTTAGTAATAAGTGACTCATATACGAGGCTTTATGGTTGACGAAAAGCTCCAGCGCCTGCGCATTACTTAGGTGGCCGTGGCCACTTGTAATCCTTCTCTTCAAAAAATAAGGGTACCCGCCATTTTCCAGCATCTCCGTATCATAATTTGCCTCTAGGAAAGCGGCATGGCAGTTTTTGAAATGCGTAATTAATCGGTCGCATACCTTTCCTATATCTGTAAAAACACCAACTCTTACTTCGTTACATTCAACAGTAAAACTATAAGGATCAGCAGCATCGTGAAATTTAGAAAAGGCAGCAATTTTTAGGCCGCCAATCTGAATGTGCTGCAGATGACTTAATGAAAAGGTATTGTCTGCATCCAAAACTAACCGACTGCTTTTTAGGGTTGCTGTGCTAATGTAGACTGGGAGTTTATATTTTTTAGCAAAAACCGCTAGCCCTTTAATGTGGTCGCTATGCTCGTGCGAGATAAAAATTGCCTTTACTTTACTTATCGGTAAACCCAAACGGTTCATCCGTGTTTCAATCTCTTTACAGGTTAGGCCAATATCAACCAAAACAGCTTCATTATCATTACCTATATAGTAACAATTGCCATTACTGCCCGAATTAATTGATGTAAAATATAGTGCCATTTTCAGCCTGCAAGATAAGGCTTATTTGGCGAAGGAAAAAAGAAAACTATACTCTCGTACCGTTGTGTTCTACCAAGCGGGAAAGAAGGGGGAGGAAAGCCTGTATGAGGTTAATTTCT
Source organism: Pedobacter riviphilus (assembly GCF_014692875.1). NCBI lineage: Bacteria > Pseudomonadati > Bacteroidota > Sphingobacteriia > Sphingobacteriales > Sphingobacteriaceae > Pedobacter > Pedobacter riviphilus. The sequence goes on from NZ_CP061171.1 coordinate 1,779,119, forward strand.
TCCGAAGAAAAGATTTTTTCCATGGTTTGTGCCAGCCATTCTTCTTTTATTTTTCTACTGGCGATAATGTGTTTTTCGCCAAGTTTGGTTAAGCCAATAAATACCTTTCGTTTATCCTCTTCGCTGGGGAAACGTTCCACGCATTTGGCATCGAACAGGCGGTTGATGATCTGAGAAATAGCCTGTTTTGATACTCTTTCCATGTCTGCCAACTCTGTAGACAGCATTTTTCCGTGTTGTTCGAGTAACGACATTGTCAATAATTCAGCGTTACTAAAGTCTGAACTTACATTTTGCTTGCGTAACTGCCTGGTTAAGCGGGTAACGGTGCTTCTTAACTTTGCAGCAATTTCTTGTGTTTGAGTAGGCATCTTATTGGTAAATAAACTTTACAAATATATGTTTTTAATTTTGTAGATAAACTAATATTGGTTTTTGTTTTGTTTGAATTATGATTCTGAAGTGATAAAACTTTCTATTTTATGTTTTTTAGTTTGGTGTTGGTTTTGTATTTTTGTAAAGTTACTTTACTATTTTAAACATGAGTATTTTTCGTTCGCTAAGGCACTACAATTACAGGTTATTTTTTACAGGTCAGGCTATTTCATTAATTGGTACATGGATGCAGCGTGTAGCTGTTAGCTGGTTGGTTTACCGTTTAACGGAATCGGCTTTTTTATTAGGGTTGATTACCTTTTTGAGTTTAATTCCTTCGCTGGTGTTAGCGCCATACGCAGGTAGTTATGTAGATAGGCATAATAAGTATAAGATATTGATCATTACCCAGGTGATCCTGATGCTACAAGCTGGTGCCTTGGCCTTGATGATCTGGTTTAAAGTGTATGATATGTTCTGGATTGCAGCGCTTTCGCTGGTTCAGGGTTTGGTAAATGCTTTTGATGTTACCGCCCGTCAATCCTTAATGGTAAATTTAATTGATGATAAAGAAGATTTACCAAATGCAATTGCACTCAACTCTTCAATGTTTAATGCCGCCAGGTTAATCGGTCCGGCGTTAGCAGGAGTAATTTTGAGTACCTGGGGCGAGGATATCTGTTTCGTGATCAATTTTGTAAGCTTTATTGCTGTATTGGGTTGTTTGGTGATGATGAAACTAAAACTCACTGAGCATCAAAAATCGACAGAAAATATCTGGATCGACCTAAAAAAGGGTTATGATTACCTTAAATCATCTCCAGATTTGGCTTCTATGGTATTAATGATGGCTGCATCGAGTTTATTGGTAATCCCTTTTACTACGCTATTGCCTGTTTTTGCGAAAGATATTTTTAATGGAAATGCCACAACATTTGGTTGGTTTGAAAGCGCCGCAGGACTTGGAGCTTTCTTTGGAGCCATTTATATGGCTACCTTAAAGGTGGGGCAGAACCTACAGAAAATCGTAATGATGTCGGGCATTTTGCTGGCTATTTCGGTTGTGGCACTGGCTATATCGCCATCACTTATTCTGGCTTTAATTTGTACCAGTTTGGCTGCATTAGGCTTAATGGCTCAAACTTCATCTATTAATACCTATTTGCAAACCCACGCCGATGATATGATGAGGGGTAGAACGCTAAGTTACTATATTATGGCTTACCAAGGGGTATTGCCAATCGGTAGTTTGTTAATGGGGTACCTAGCACATCTTTTTGGTACCCAAACTGTAGTTGCTTTTGAAGGTGTTGCAGGCTTGTTGATTGTTGCAGCGTTTGTGTATAATGAAAATCATCGCAATCAATTGAAGGGTAGTGCAATGTCGTTAAATTAATATGTGCCTTAAATTTTCTTTAGTATTTCTATTAGGAATCGTCATGCTGAATTTATTTCAGCATCTTTCTTACATGATAGACCCTGAAATAAATTCAGGGTGACGATCGGCTGGATAAGACGTTGCACATACCACGCTAAACGCCTTCTGCTAAACACTTGTTAGTGCACAATCAGCTTACAATCGACCATTATTTTTTGGTAATTCTGAATATCGATTTCTTTATTAATTAATTGTATCAATAATTTAATCGCATTTTCACCTACCAATTCGGGGTTTTCTTCGATAGAAGCAATAGGGGGTGAATCGAGATAACTGATGAAAGAAGTGTTTCCAAATCCTATACATTCAATTTTGTTAAAGTTAGGGTAGTTTATCGATCTCAGGTACTTTATTGCATCGAATAGGATAAGCTCTTTAAAAGCCACGAGCGCAGTGGGCATGTTTTCTGGATTGGCAAATAAATTCTTAATTGCTGAGATGGTATTTTCTTTATCAAAATCGGTGTAGGCAACCAATTCTGAGGAAAAAGGCACTTGATTATCTTTTAATGCATTGATGTAGCCATTAAAACGATCGTGCGTAAAATTAATCATTTTCGGACCGCCTAAATAAGCAATCTTTTGATGTCCTCTGTCTATTAAAAATTTTGTGGCCTGGTAACAGCCCTGGAAGGTATTGCCCAATACTTTGTGGCAGCTTAGGTTAAAGCTCGGATTTCGGGTGTAATACACCACCGGAATGCCTATGTTTTCGAACTGGTCCAGATGTGCAAAATCTTGTGTGTGTTTCGAAATGGCCACAATTAAGCCATCCACCCGGCTCCGTAACAACATATTCGCAGATTGGATTTCTTTTTCCAGATCATCGTGAGATTGACTGATGATTACGTTGTATCCATTTTGTGTAGCAAACTGTTCTACACCATAAATACTTCTGGTAAAAAAGTGATCTAAAAGGTTGGGTAAGATAATGCCAATAATGCGCGACCTCCTTTCCTTTAAATTAATAGCTGATTTATTGGGTGTAAAATGTAAATCGCGGGCCATTTCCTGAACACGTTGTTTTGTGTACTCGTTAATGGTGGGGTAGTTGTTAAGGGCTTTTGATACTGTTGATACTGACATCTTTAACTTCTCAGCTAAGAATTTTAGTGTAACAGGTGTATTGTTCATCATCTTTTCCAATCTCAATGCATAGTTAAGAAAAAAAACACAATTATTTCAAACGTTTGAAATGAGTCTCAGTGGATTTTGTTGCGTTTTGACCTGTTTTAAAAAGGTTTAATTTTTTGAGCTTCTCTAAATTCGTAATCACTAGCGCAAACTATCCAAATAAACAGAATGAAATCATTACTTGCTGCCAGCAAATGTTGCCAAAAACCAGGCTTATGCTTTTGGGGCAAATCCATCGTTATTAATGAAAAACTTAATTTTGCTCAAATTTAGGTGGGTGGTACATCGTCAGCTAATTAATTGTTAGTTTTGAAACGATCAATTAATATTAAAACTTAAGTTATGCTAAAAACAATCTATAGCGTATTTTTAATCTGCTTTTCACTCTTTCCATCAGTCAATTACGGTCAGGTTACCGCTATACAGAACATTCAGGGACGGAAAATCGAGAGTCTTAATGGTAAATGGAATTATATTATCGATCCTTACGAAAACGGTTATTATGATTATCGTCACGATCCATTCGATCAGTCTAAAACCGGAACCGGGGGGTATTATGATGATAAAGTTCAGAAAGATAAGTCGGAGCTGATTGAGTATGATTTCGATCATTCGCCACAAATGAATGTTCCTGGTGATTGGAACTCGCAATCGGAAAAATTAGAGCTTTATGAAGGCAATGTTTGGCTCCGCAAAAAGTTTGATGCAAAACCCGAAAAAGGGAAAAAATATTTCGTGTATTTCGGTGCAGTAAATTATGAAGCACATGTTTACCTCAATGGTAAAAAACTAGGCGTACACAAAGGTGGTTTTACACCTTTCCAGTTCGATGTAACCAATAATTTAAAAGTTGGCGAAAACTCCCTTGTGCTTAAAGTTGATAATATCCGTAAACAGGATGAAATTCCAACTGTAAATACCGATTGGTGGAACTACGGAGGCATTACACGAGATGTTTACTTAGCCGAATTTCCTGAACATTTTATCAGCGATTACAAGCTTCAGCTCGTTAAAGGAAACAATAACCTGTTAAACTTTTCTGTAAAACTTGCTGATGCAACCGCTGGACAGGAAATTACACTTTCCATTCCAGAGCTAAAGCTGGAAAAGAAGTACAAAACAGATAGCGAAGGTAAAATTGTAGACGAATTTATCTGGAACAACTTAAGCTTATGGTCGCCAGAAACACCAAAATTATATGCGGTAAATATTAAAACCGATAAAGAAAATATTAACGATAAAATTGGTTTCAGAACTATCCAGGTTAATGGCGATAGCATTCTGTTAAACGGTAAATCTGTTTTTTTTAAGAGGAATCTCACTACATGACGAAAACCCGCTTTTAGCTGGCCGTTTACGTTCAGAAGGCGATATGCGCATGATGCTGCAATGGGCAAAAGATATGAACTGTAACTACGTTCGCCTGGCACATTACCCGCATAACGAAGAAATGATCCGTCTTGCTGATGAAATGGGGCTTTTGGTTTGGGCCGAAGTTCCTGTTTACTGGACAATTAGCTGGACCAATCCGGCAACCTATGCCAATGCAAAAAAACAATTAACTGATTTAATCATACGCGATAAAAATAGGGCAAGTGTAATTGTTTGGTCAATCGGGAATGAAACGCCACTTAGCGATGCCCGTTTGAGTTTTATGAGCAATTTGGCAGAAACGGCCCGTTCTTTGGACGATACCCGTTTGGTAGCTGCTGCGTTAGAGGTGCACCGCGAAGGAAATAATATTATTTTAAACGATCCTTTAGGCGAAAAAATCGATCTGGTTAGTTTTAACGAATATGCAGGCTGGTACTGGGGTGGTAACCCTTCTGAAATTACCAAATACAATTTCGATATCAAATATAAAAAACCTGTCGTAATTACTGAATTTGGTGGCGATGCTTTGGGTGGTTTCCACGCTGATGAAAATACCCGCTGGAGCGAAGAGTACCAGGAGGCATTGTACAAAAACCAGATTATTCTGTTGAGTAAAATCGGTGCTTTACGCGGAATGACTCCATGGATTTTAACCGATTTCAGGTCACCAAGAAGACAACATCCAATTTATCAGAATTTCTGGAACCGTAAAGGATTGATCAGTGAAACAGGCAAGAAAAAGAAAGCCTTTTTTGTGCTGAAAGATTTTTACGACCAGATGCAGGTAAAATATAAATAAACTAAAAAAGAACTAAATAAATGGTAAAAGAAGTAGAAGGCCTGTTTTCGCTAAGAAACAAGGTGGTAGTAGTTACTGGTGCTACAGGTGTTTTAGGCGAAGCTTTTATTAACGGTTTGTGCGCAGCGGGGGCTACAATCGTTGTAATTGGAAGAAACGAAGAAATAGCTAAACAAAGAGTTGCTGATGTGACTGAGGCTGGTGGTAAAGCAATTTATATAATTGCCGATGTGTTGAATGAACAGCAACTGATTGATGCAAATTCAACCATCATTAAAGCGTTTGGCCGGATTGATGCATTGGTAAATGCGGCTGGCGGAAATGTGGCTGAAGCGGTAATCCAACCGGGCAGCGATATTTTCGATCTTAATATTCCGGCATTAAAACAGGCTTTCGATTTAAACCTGTTCGGAACAATTATGCCAACACAGATTTTTGGTAAGGAAATAGCCAAGAATGGTGGCAGCATTGTAAATATCTCATCTGTTTCGGCAACCCAGGCGCTCACCCGCGTATTGGGCTATTCGCTGGCTAAAGCAGCTATTGATAGTTATACCAAATGGATGGCTGTTGAGCTAGCTAACCGCTACCAGGATAAAATTAGAATGAATGCCATTGTACCTGGCTTTTTTATCACGAACCAGAACAGGGCATTATTAACCAACGAGGATGGTTCTTTAACTGCGAGAGGGCAGGCCATTATTTCTAAAACACCATTTAAACGGTTTGGGGCCCCGGAGGAATTAATTGGCGCTTTAGTATATTTGTTAAGTGATGCCTCTAAATTTGTAAATGGCGAGAATATTAAAGTGGATGGTGGATTTACCGCATTTTCTGGTGTTTAAAATTAACTGCTATTCTGTATAATCATTAAAATCAAGGCAATCAAATATAATGAAATATAAAAAATTAGAACAAACCTGGCGTTGGTATGGCCCGAACGATCCGGTGAGCTTACAAGATGTTAAACAGGCTGGTGCCACCGGCATTGTAACGGCACTGCATCATATTCCACACGGCGAAGTTTGGCCATTGCACGATATCCAGGAAAGAAAAGCAATTGTAGAGGCTGCTGGTTTAACCTGGTCAGTAGTAGAAAGCGTTCCCGTACACGAAGCAATTAAAACCCGTAGGGCAGATGCCGCGCAGTATATAGAAAATTATAAAACCTCTTTGCGTAACCTGTCAGCCTGTGGAATTAAGATCGTATGTTATAATTTTATGCCGGTTTTAGACTGGACACGTACGCAACTGGATCTGGAAATGACCGATGGATCGAAAGCACTTTATTTTAATTGGATCGATCTGGCTATTTTTGATCTTTACATTTTGAAACGGGAAGGGGCAGAAGCAGATTATTCGAAATCTATTTTAGACAGAGCTGCAGCTAAATATGATACTTTAACAGAACAGGATTTAGTAGATCTTCGTATCAATGTATTAATGGGTATTCCTAACGAAAAAGAAATCGAGCTGGAGACCTTGCGTAACAGTATTAATGAATACAAAGCCATTGGAACACAGGGTTTAAAAGAAAATTTGAAATTTTTCTTGTCATCTATTGCCGAGGTTTGTACAGAAGAAGGTATTAAAATGACGATCCATCCTGACGATCCTCCCTATGCTATTTTAGGTTTGCCAAGGATAGCAAGCACACTCGAAGATTTTAATTATATCATTAAAGAAGTAGACCAGGCTTTTAACGGTGTTTGTTTCTGTACAGGCTCTTTGGGTGCCGGAATGGGAAATAATGCTTTAGAGATCTTCAATGCGGTTAAGGAACGTGTTTACTTTGCGCATTTGCGTAACGTTAAAAAAGATGAGGACGGTAGTTTTTACGAAGCAGATCATTTAGGTGGCGATGTGAATATGTACGAAATCATGAAAGCCTTATCAGAAGAAAATGCATTACGCGATAAGTCAATTCCTTTCCGTCCAGATCATGGCCACCAAATGTTGGATGATTTGGCCAAAGTAACCAATCCGGGTTATTCGGCCATAGGCAGATTAAGAGGGTTGGCCGAATTAAGAGGGTTGGAAATAGGAGTAACGGGCAATTACTAATTTAGATCGCAATTGTGAGGAGGAGCAACGAAGCAATCTCATTAATTGTCTTTCTTCGTTTTTGTCAATCCTGAGCTTGTTGAAAGATCTTTTTAACCACATATGCGCACAAATAAAAACTGATTTATTTGTGCGCATTTTTTGTAATGGCTAGGCTTGTATCCGCCTTTCGTCCAAACACCAAACACTTACATAAATACACATCAATTCCCGAAATTTTAACCCACCTTTGCTTGTGGCTTGAAATTTGAGTCTCTTAAAATTATGGAAAACAGCAACAACCCCAAGAAGAAGATCTTAACACCTTCTGTTGTACATGACGATTTACCTGAGGTTAAGAAACCTGAGCATTTACGGAAGGTACCGCTAAATCACGACAGTAGATTGCCAGAAAATCCTGAAAGAAATTATCATCATGAAGAATTAAAGAGTGTAACCGCCAGTCACGAGAAAATTCGGCATGCCGATGATGATATTTGGAACGGGGAAGACGCATAAATTAAATTTTTGATCATATTTTTTGTAACTTATTCTATGTTTTTAGCATAGAATGTGGATCTTAATATTGTTTTTTGTGCTCAGCAATCAAATTTTTTATCCAGAATTAAATTTTAATTGCTTCGTTCTTAAATACTTATTTGAAATAGAAAATTACCTTTTAAATAGTTTAAAATATATTTTTACATATTAAATAGAACTTCTATATTTGCAGCTCATTAAAAAATGAGCCTCGGTAGCTCAGTTGGATAGAGCAACGGTTTTCTAAACCGTGGGTCAGGGGTTCGAATCCCTTCCGGGGTACAACCGGACTTTGAACACTTCAAAGTCCGGTTTTTTTTTAATCGAGCTTCTAAACTATGCCGGTACGATCTTTTGCACCAAATCGATAATTACGATCCTTACTTTTGCAATGAATAACGGCTAAATAGCTTAATTAAGAAATGCATAATAGATTTTCTAACAGTAAACAGATTGTGGTTGTTTCCACTTTTTCTCATCTCTTAAATGCGAATTTTAAGGGAGATATAAACGCAGTTTGCTGGCAGAGAGACCTGGCTGGTGACTTTAATGAAATCGTGTCCAAACTTGAATTGAAAGCAGACCTGACAGAAGTTTCTATGGAAGATCTTCAGGCACTTAAGCTATCAGAAAAAGGTAGTACCGCAAGGGAGCTTATCTTGAGTGATTTCAAGCTGTTAACAGATATCGGGGCATCGCCCTCACTCAATTTGATTAAAAGTTATGACCGGGATGAGGAGTTCGATTTCATTTCAACAGATGTATATTCTTTTCATGTAGACCGTTCGCCCATTGGTACCGATACCTTTTTGTGTACCTATTATGGTGCAGCTAGTGAAATTTTAGCCAATAACGAGGCTGAACAAAAAGTCAGGGTACCGGAGATCAGGCAAAAGCTCAAAGAATTGCATAACGGTATAGAAGCGGAATTTGAAAGCTTTTTGACTGAACATTATTTTGATCTACATTACCAAGCTAAACCAGGTGCCATACCTGTAAATCTGGGAGTAGGCCATTTATGGAGACTGGCGGTAGATCATCCTGAAAAACAGTGTTTGCCTTGTGTTCACCGGGCACCTATTGAAAAAGATGGAGCGTATAGACTGTTGCTTATCTGCTAATTGGTCTGGTTAATTTTTTAAGAGGTATAAAGATAAACTTATCTGTTTTTTCATCAATATAATTCAAATATATTTGTGATATGTTCAATAGCGGCATCTTTTTGCCTGTCATCATCATTACTGGCATTGCTTATAGTATCCTGGCCAAAAAACTAACGGTTCTGGCTGCTCTTACGGGTGGCATATTAGCCTGTCTTATTTATATCGCTGCTGGTTATGCAGGTGTTGCAATGATGAGCATGTTTTTTATTCTGGGTTCTGCAGCTACCTCTTGGAAAAAGCATAAAAAACAGGCCTTTACCACAAGAGAGGAAACTAACAATGGCCGCAATGTGTTGCAAGTACTGGCTAATGCCGGTGCCGCTGGTATTGCGAGTGTAGTGATCCTATTTTATCCCCAGTTTGCCTATGTAATGTTTCCCGCAATGGCGGCAGCTTTTGCTTCAGCTACTGCAGATACCCTGTCATCCGAGCTTGGGATGGTTTATGGGAGGCGGTTTTTTAATATTATTTCTTTCAGGCCCGACTATTGTGGACTAGATGGGGTAATCAGTTTGGAAGGAACGTTGATCGGTATTGGGGGTAGCTGTATCATCGCGGTTATTTATGCACTGGGATATGGTTGGGATTTTAACTTTTACTTTATCGTTATTGCAGGGACGGTAGGAAACCTGACCGATTCTATACTGGGAGCCATACTCGAGCGCAAAGGGATAATTGGCAATGATATGGTCAATTTTTTAAACACGCTGACAGCAGTGCTGGTGGTGTTAATATTAGAAGGAATATTAGGTTAAAGGTATCTCAGTAACTTCCTTTAAGAGCCCGTCATTTTTGTATGATCAAAATTTATTTTTGGTTAATTGTAATAAGCTTTTTGCGATATTTATGCTATTGTTTATGCCTTATAAGATCATGAAAAAAATCATTTTTGTTTTACTGCTGGCAACTTGTGGGTTTTCAAGTTACGGGCAAACCTATCAAAATATTACCAGCAAGAATAAAACTTATCTGGAAACGTTGAGAGGAGTAAGTTATACTTATAAACAGGGCGTTATTACGCTGAAGAATAATGGTAACTATGCTTTGGGCACTGTGAGTATTGTGGCTTCGTCGAAAGTAGACAGTAGCCTATTTGGAATTGCTTTATTTGAGGATGGGCTTGAAAAAGGGGAGACTGCCAAAGCTGAAGTTTATTTTACTACAGGCCTGGGTAAAAATGTACATGAAGTACCTTTAAAGCAGGTTGACCAAAAGAACCTGGTGCTGTCTTTTGATAAGGCAACCAGGGCTGTAAAATAATCGTTTACTGATTGGCTATGAAAATATAAGCCTTACCATCCGTATTTATAATTATTCGGGGGGGTGCATTAGATAACACATGATGAATATTTAACACTGAATTAATAATCGGCCATTAGTTTTGCAGCATAAATATTTGGTTAGTATTTATAAGTTTAGGTTAGTTGATTATAAAAGCCCAGGTGGATATCTGGGCTTTTAATGTTTTAACCCAAGCGATAGAAGAACTCGTTAGCTATGATTTTCCCGTCTTTAACTTGATAAACGCAGATCTCACTCATGGCCATTCTTGCCATTGTAGTTATTTAGTTCTGCTTGGTTACCATAGCCAAGACTTCCATTAAATTGTCTATTACTGCATCAGGTTTAGCTTCTTCTAATTGTTTCTTTGTATGCGCGCCTGTGGTAATACCAATGCTTAGGCTGCAACCTGCATTTTTACCTTCTTCGATATCGATACTTGAATCACCAACTTTAACCACCGATTTACCGTCGGTAATGCCATGATGGCTCATTGCCAACAAAATCATATCAGGTTCTGGTCTGTTTTGGCCAACTTCTGATGCGGTAACAAGTGTATCGAAATCGGTACCGGCCTTCCAGCCAAGTTTGTTCAAGATAGACTCGGCAGTTCCCCTATCATAACCGGTGTTAAGTACTGAAATTATTCCTTCTTTTCGAAGTTTTTCAAAAAGCTCAATTGAACCAGGTTGAGGTAATATTTCTTCATTTTCATAGGCAAGCTTCAGTTTGCCAATAAATTCTTCGTATATATCGAATACCATTGCTTCATCAAAAGAGCCCTCGTAGGTCTTAAGTACCGATCTGATGGCTTCTTTCTTTTCCTTTCCGGCTGCAACAGCAAGAATCTGATCAAGCGTATAAGAAAAACCAGCGGTGTTTATAGCATTCATTAGCGTTTTGTAAACGAGGTTGTTTTCGTTCACTGTAGTGCCGGCCATGTCGAATACTACCATTTTAATTTCAGGGTACATTGCTTTCTTTTAAATTAGATAATTTGTTTTTTTTGAACTGTGTCGTCAAATATACAGGCAGTATTTTTTATAAACAAATGTTTAGCAATAGTTAACATTTAAATTAACATTTGTTTACTTAAGCTAAACATTTAAAATCTGGTCTTGCTTAATTTTTATTATTTAGAAAGGATTTCTTGAATGAAATAAGTGGCTGATTATTAATGTTTTTTTATACTTTATATGAAGTTATTTGCAATAATATATAAGTTAGAAAGCTAAATCAGATTCAATAAAATCGATTTGACAGATCTTAAGTCTACTAGGATGAAAACCAACAGGCAATTACCTTGCGAAATTGGAAGATATTAGATAAAATGATACAAGAATACAACATCACCAACATATGCTGGCTTAGGTTGATCTTTAATCACAAGTGTGGCTTGAATGGTGACTTTAGTTATTCCCCTTAAATTGCTGATGCAATTTAATTTTGCTTTTAACTGCACTTCGCTGTCCACTAAAATTGGCTGACCAAATTTAAAGCGTTCAATGCCATAATTAATTTCCATTTTAATATTACGTACGTCGGCAATCTGCTTCCATAAATAAGGAATTAAGGATAGGGTTAGGTAGCCATGTGCAATTGTTGCCTTAAACGGCCCTTCATTTTTAGCTTTTTCAGCATCGGTGTGTATCCATTGATGATCCAAGGTTGCATCGGCAAATTTATTGATCTGCTCTTGGTTTATAGTATGCCATTGCGAAACACCTAGTTCTTTACCAAGGTGCGATTCATATTCTTCAAAATTGTTGATCACCAACATATATTCTATTTAAAGGATTAGTACTGTTTTAACAACTCCTTTAGGTACAACAATCCTTCAGGTATTATAGTTTCATTAATGCTTCTGTACCCAATGATAATCATAATAACTTTGTGTTTAACCGTATACAGATTAATTATTTTAAAAAAAACTTCGTCCGATTTTACTTTAATTTTTTAGACCATTTATAATCAGCTAGATAAGAAACATCGCTGTTTATTCTAAATTGATTAAATTTTTAAAAGAAGAAGCAACTGGAAATGAAGGATGCTAACCTGAAAACATAGGATAGGAGATATAAATTGGATGATAGAATACCTTCAAGCTATTATTTGGGTTCGAAAAAAAATGCCTTTCACCTATCACTAAGTGTTTTTCTATTTTATTTAAATGATTTGATTTTAAGTGTGTTAAATATTATCTAAACATTTAATTTGATATATTTAAATTTAAATTTAGATTTGTCTAAAATTAAATTTAGATAAATCATTTTTATATTCATGAAATTCCTGCTGCTATATTGTTTCTGTTTTTGCATATCGTTAAATACCATCGCCCAAAAGGTTATGATTAAGGGATTGGTAACTTCTCAAAATCAACCTGTAGAAAATATTACCATTAAAATTTTAGGAACTAACAGATCAACAAAATCCAGCAGTTCAGGTATGTATCAATTAAGTGGAGTCCCTTCTGGAAATTGCGATCTCGTTTTTTCAGGTGTCGGTTATCAGTCAAAACGAATTAGGGTAATACTAAAGGGAGATACTGCCCTGGTTAATGCCGATTTATTAGGTTTAGCTTCAGACTTAAATGATGTGGTGATTACTGGCGTAAACCGGGCAACACAATTACGTAAAAGCCCTGTGCCTATTGCCGTACTTTCTAAAAAAACAATGGACCAAAACGTAAATACCAATTTAATAGAGGCTATTGTTAAAGGAGTACCAGGAATTACAGCCGTTACTACCGGCCCGAATGTTTCTAAACCTTTTATAAGGGGCTTAGGTTATAACCGAGTATTAACTTTATATGATGGTTTAAGGCAAGAGGGGCAACAATGGGGCGATGAACATGGAATTGAGGTGGATGAATATGCTATTACCAGGGCCGAAGTTGTAAAAGGCCCAGCCAGTTTAACCTATGGTTCAGATGCATTAGCCGGGGTAATTAATATGATTCCTTATACACCGGATTTTGAAGATGGAAAGTTTAAAGGCGATTTTACTGCTAATTACCAAAGTAATAATGGGATGATCGGTTCGTCGCTAGGATTGGCCTACATTAAAAATGATTGGAAATACACATTTAGGGCAACCGGGAAAACAGCACATAATTACCAAAACAAAATTGATGGACTGGTTTACGGAACAGCTTTTAGAGAATACAATGTATCTGCCAGCGCCAGGGTAGATAAAGCCTGGGGCTTTTCTAAAACTGCCATTACCTATTACGATAATTTAATGGAAATTCCCGATGGTAGCAGAGATTCTTTGTCAAGGCGATTTACCAGACAGGTGCTGGATGACGGAGACGATATTAAGAACAGGCCAATTGTACCTGAAAGTGATTTGAATACCTACTCCATTAACCCCTTACATCAACACATTCAACATTATAGGTTTTACAATACCAGTCAGTTTAAATTTGGAACAAGTGATTTAAATTTATTAATTGGTGGACAACAAAGTGTAAGGAGAGAATATAATCACCCAACATTGCCAAGTCAGGCAGGGCTTTATGTCGTGTTGAACACTTTTAATTATGATCTTAAATACAACCTGCCCGATTTTGCCGGTATAGAAAGTACCATCGGACTTAATGGTATGTATCAGGGAAACAGGAGCAAAGCTGCTACCGATTTTCCCATTCCCGATTATGATCTCTTTGATGTTGGAGCTTTTTACTTCGCGAAGAAATCGATGGGTAAAGTAGATGTTTCCGGAGGCATTAGGATCGACAGAAGAAATATACACTGGAGTGATTTTTATGTAGGTACCGATGCACAAACAGGTTTCGGTAAACAAGTGAGTCCAGCCGATGCCACTGGAAAACTGCAGTTCCCATCTTTTGATAAAAACTACTATGGCTTGTCAGGAAGTTTGGGCTTAACCTACAATATTTCTGAAAAGTTATTAATTAAGGCCAATGTTGCGAGAGGATATAGAGCCCCAAATATTACAGAAATCGGTTCTAACGGATTAGATCCTGGTGCACATATTGTATACTTGGGTAACAGAGCCTTTAAGCCTGAATTCAACCTTCAGGAAGATATTGGTATTATTGCCTATTTGAAAGATGCTGATATTAGTATGGAACTGTTTAATAACAACATTCAGAACTATATTTACCAATCACGTTTAACCGATGCCAACGGAAATCCGGTTGTTATTGTTCCTGGTAACTTAACCTATCAGTATCAGCAATCAAAAGCCAGATTGTATGGCGCTGAAATTTCGGTGAATCTACATCCTGCAGCTATGAAATGGTTAAGTTTCAACAATAGTCTGGCTTATGTGGTTGGGATAAACCAGAATCAGGAGTTATTGAATAAACATGGCCGAGAGGCTAAATATCTACCTTTCATTCCTCCACTACAGGTGAGAACAGAGGTTAAGGCAACTGCACAAAAACCATTCGGCATTTTTGATAAGCCGTACATTAAAATAGATGCTGCTTTTTTTGCTGATCAGGATAAATTTTACGCGCTGGATAATACCGAAACTTTTACACCGGGTTATACCTTAATTAATGGAGGGGTAGGATCGGCACTGAAAACTAAAAAAGGGAAAACTTTGTGTGATATTTTTCTCCAGGCCGATAATATCTTCAATATTGCCTATCAATCAAATTTAAACAGGTTAAAGTATTTCGAATACTATAGCGGCATACCTAATGGCCGATCAGGCATTTACAACATGGGCAGGAATTTAAGTTTTAAAGTTATAATCCCGATTTAAGAGCAGAAAATTATTGGTTGTTATAGCCTTTCTTTTTTCATCATTTCGAGGAGGAATGACAAAGCAATCTTTTAATTGAATTCAGGTTATTGGGAAATGAGCGGTTTGTGGTTCTTGGCAATTACAGCCCCGCTATCGCTTATAGTCCTCGCTGCGCTCCGGGCTATTCCGCTTGATCGGGTTTAGAAACAAGAGTTTGTGCACCCCGCAAACCCCACAATGAAATATTGCCTAAGCCAATTAGCCGCGGTTGCAGCGTTACCCTGCAGCAACGAGGTACGAGGAAGCGAAGCGTATAAGCGGAAAACGGGACGAAACTTTATGCTTAGTACAAGCCTTGCGCTCCAAATGTGAAAAATATTTTAGTGTTAACCCAAATAATAATCATTTCAGCTTATTAACCTTCCATTCTATAGACTGTTCCTCATTTTTCCTACTTTTACTTCCATCATCATACATTAAACATTTACATTAATGGAACCCTCTTTAAGCGAACAGCGTTTAACTTTTTTAAGGCAATCAATGGGCAAGGTAATTACCGCTTCGCCTTCTAATTTTATGAATTGGCTGGCCCCGGTTTTAATCAAAGCAGATTACGGTATATTGGTTTGCCAGTATACTATCCGTAAAGAAATGACCAACCCTTATCAGATTTTACATGGCGGCGTAACGGCTGGTATTATTGATGATTTAATTGGTGCAACTGTTTTTACGATGGGATTAAACGAACGGTACACCACTGTAAATAATTATATCGATTATTTTGCCCCAGCAAGCGAAGGCGACGAAGTTATTGCAGAAACAGCAATTGTAAAAAGAGGACGCACGATATTAAATCTGCAATGTGAGATATTTTTACCTTCAAAAAATCGTTTAATAGCTAAAGGCTACTCAAACATGTTAAACATAGGTTAAGCCTTTTCTGCTAGCTTAAGAATTAATTGTTAATTCCTTTAAATTAACGAAACATTCTCATTTATAATTTGTTGTAAATTAACCTAAAATATAATGAGCCATGTTAGAAAATTATTCCACCCTGCAATTCATCGTGAGAGGCAAAATTTTTAAGGGATTTTGCATGCGTATTCAAGATGATTTTCACGAAACTTACGCCGTTGTTTTAGATGGTTATCACTCTTTCTGTATCTGGTTAGATAACAAAACAGAAAAATGGTGCGCTTCCAAGAACGTAGCAATTGATCCTGATGCTATTGATGAAATCATTAACAGGATATCTATACCCAAGCGTCTTACTAATATTAAGTAATAAAAATGTTGCAGCATAAATTCTGTCACTAAGTTGCAGGATTTTGCTGTTTTATGCGGTATTTTCTCTTTTTTTATTTAACAACACCTCTAAAACGAAGTTCATAATGGGTTTTGGTGCGTTAAATTGTGTATTTTAACAACAACTTAACAAATCGGTTAACCTAAAACTTTCATTATGAACAAAAAATTACTAATACTATTAGGGATTTTAACTTGTTACGTGGTTTCGTATGCCCAAACGACAGTAAAAGGCAAAGTAACCGACGGAAACAACGTTGGTATTCCGGGCGTAAGTGTACTGATTAAGGGCAGTACAACTGGAGCCTCAACAGGTGGGGATGGCACTTACAGTATTGTCATTCCATCAAATAATGCTACGCTGATATTTAAATCAATAGGCTTTGTTACAAGAGAAGTGCTTGTTGGTGGACGTACGCAGGTGGATATTATTTTATCCAATGATGAAAATAAGCTTGATGAGGTAATGGTCGTAGCTTATGGTACTGCCAAACGTGGTAGCTATACAGGTTCTGCAGCTGTAATTGATCAAGATAAAATAAAAGATGCCCCCTCTACTTCTTTTCAAAATGCTTTAACTGGCAGGGCAGCTGGCGTGCAGGTTACCGCATCTTCTGGACAGGCTGGATCAACACCTAGCATACGTATAAGGGGCATTGGCTCTATAAATGCATCTAACGATCCATTATATGTTGTAGATGGTGTTCCGGTTGTTTCAGGAAATATTGGACAGGGGAGTGATTATACCCAGGCGACCAATAATATTATGAATACGATTAATCCGGCTGATATTGAGAGTATTACCATATTGAAAGATGCCGCTGCATCCTCCTTATATGGTTCGCGGGCGGCTAATGGGGTCGTGTTAATCAATACAAAACATGGAAAATTGGGTAAACCTAAAATTGAGTTCAGAACATCTTTGGGTTTAACACCAGCCTGGGCAACCGATAATTATGAAACAGCTGGCGTACAAGAACAGGTAAATATGTTATATCGTATTTTTCACGATGTACGTACTTCAGCAGGACAGAGTGAGGCTGCGGGAAATACCTATGCTTTATCTCAACTAAATAACAAGTTTAACAGACATGGTTATCGCTTTACTACTGATGGAACGGGTTTAAATGCTAATGTAAATATTCTGGGCATGACAGACGGGATAGAAAATCGAGAAGGGAAGTATTTTGATTGGGATGATGCGCTATTTAGAACGGCAAAATACCAAACTAATGATCTGGCAGTAAGTGGTGGCGATGAAAAAACAAAGTATTATTCTTCCTTTTCGTACACTAGAGACCAAAGCCGGATTAAAGTAAACGATTTTGATCGCTATTCTGGAAGGATTAACTTAAGTCAGAAAGTAGGCAGATATGTAGAAATTGGTTCTAATGTAAGTATTACCAGATCTGCACAGAGCGGTTATAATGATACCAGAAATACAGGTGCTAACAGCTACTTCCAAACGAGAAACTTGCTGTGGCCACTTTACTGGCCAACTGATTATAAAACGGGTCTGCCATTTACTGCCAGATATGGAAGTTTAGCACAGAATAATATCTATTATGATAATCAGTGGGATAATAAATCAGTTACAAAAAGATTTGTAGCCAATCCTTATGTTCAGCTGAATATATTACCAGAGTTAATTTTGAAGTCTGTATTTTCTTATGATAATTCTCAGGTTGGTGATCATATTTATTATAGTGCGCTTCATTTTAATGGCCTAACCAATAATGGAAGTGTAAATGAAATTACAACCAACTACAATAAAATGGTTTCTTCTAGCACAGTGAACTACAGTAAACAATTTGGATTACATTCTATCAGTTTATTGGCTGGTTTTGAAGCTGAAAAAAATGTGATCGATTTTCAAAGGGCTACTGGTGTTGATTTGGGTAGTAGTGAGTTACAAAGTGTTTCAACTGCCGGTACTACCTCATCTTCAGCGTATAATTGGGGTAATTCCATTGTTTCCGGCCTTTCGCGTTTGGAATATAATTTTAATCAAAAATACTTTATTACTACCTCTTTGCGAAGAGATGGATCATCAAGATTGGGTGATATTAATAGATGGGGCACATTTTGGTCGGTTGGTGCCTCATGGAAAATAAATAGTGAAGATTTTTTAAAAGAGGTATCATTTCTTGATAACTTAAGATTAAGGGGATCATACGGTACCAACGGTACTTTGCCTTCAAACAACTACGACTGGCGTGAGCTGACATCATTTTCTAATAAATACTTAGGCCAGCCTGCTGCATTGTATGCTTCGCTTTCTAATCCTTTGTTAACCTGGGAAAATAGTTATTCCACAAACGTAGCATTAGAGTTTGGTCTATTTAAAAGAATTACGGGTACAGTTGAGTTTTTTAACAGAGATACCAAAAATCTGTTATTGGGTGTTCCTGTATCAATGACCACAGGTTTTAGTTCAACGCTGAGAAATATCGGAGAAATTAATAACAGGGGTATTGAATTCGATCTGAACGCTAATTTGATTAATAAGAATGGATTTAAATGGGATTTAGGCCTTAATGGATCCTTTACAAGATCAAAAGTAACCAAATTGTATAAGCCCGAAGGAACAGCACGTGGAAATGATATTATATGGAACGACCCTACAGGTGGAGATGCACGGGCACAGTTTCTTTATAGTGAAGGTTTATCAATGCTTAGTTTTTATGGTTTTGAGTGGGCTGGTGTAAATCCCGCAAATGGTAAAAATGTTTGGTACTTAAATGGTAATACCCCTGCTACGGGCAGTTTTGATTTTAATGGCAGACCAGCGACTTATAATTATAATGATGCGAATAGGGTAGTGATTGGTGACGGTAATCCTGATGTTTTTGGTGGAATTAATACTGATGTAGAATATAAAGGATTTAGTTTAGGCTTAAATTTTATCTATAAATTGGGTGGACAAATTTATGATGGAGCTTATAAAGATGTTGCAGATGACGGTTACTATTGGGAGAGGATTAGGGCACAAAGCTATTATGATAATATGTGGACCCCTCAAAATACTTCAGGTACACAACCAAAACTTGATGGTAATGATCTTACTGATGCCATGCAATACAGTTCGCGTCAGTTACATAGCGCCAGTTTTTTACGCTTGAAAAACGTCTTATTTGCTTATCGCTTTCCAGAAAAGATAACATCTAAACTTGGCGCTTCAAATATCAGAGCATATTTTAATGGCTCAAACCTGCTTACATTTTCCAAATACAAAGAAGCAGATCCTGAGGTAGGAAATTACGGTACCAGAGGTTGGGAAACCCCATTCGGAAAGACCTACACTTTTGGTTTAGAAGTTAGTTTTTAATATAGGAGATTCAAAATATGAAAAGAATAAATATACTACTGATCAGTATCTTCATGTTAAGCATATTATCATGTAAAAAGTTTTTAGATATGACGCCGAGTAATTCGGCAGATTCGAATAAGGCCATTAAAACACCAAGAGACGCACAGATAGTAATTAATGGTATAATGAATCAGATGACAGATGCCTCTTATTATGGAAGAAATTTTTTCCTGTACGGCGATGTTAAAGGTGGGGATATGACTGTTTATTCCCAAGGTCGTGGTTTAGATGCTTTATATAATTATAATCAAAACGCCAATACTAATAGTTTTTCTGGCTATTGGTCGCAAATTTACTTTTGCGTATTACAAACCAATTACCTATTGGAAGAAATAGCGAAGCAAGAGGCTTTAGGAACAACTGGTTTCGGTTCGTACAAAGGGCAGGCTTTAACCGCTAGGGCATTAATGTATTTTGATTTGGTTAGGTTGTATGGAAAAGCTTATACGGATAACAAACAAGCTTTTGGAGTCCCTTTAATATTAACCAGACAGGGCTACGAGGCACAACCTTTGCGTTCAACAGTCGAACAGGTATACAGTCAGATTATTAAGGATTTAAATGATGCTGCACCGTTGTTGCCAAAAACAAAAACTAATGGTTACATTAACTATTATGCTAATAAAGCGATCCAAGCTAGAGTATACTTGTATATGAACGATATGCCGAATTCACTTTTAGCAGCAGAAGAAGTTATCGGAGCCTCTGCTTTATATACTTTGTATACTAATGCGAATTGGGTCGATTCATGGAAAAGTCAGTATGGATCGGAATCTATCTTTGAATTGGGTGTTAATCCACTGGAGAATGATCTTGGAGCAGCTTCATTAGGTGTTTACCAACGAAACAAAGGTGTGGGTACTACAGCAGCGTTAGGTTTTTTCTATTCCAGCACCGACTTTTTAACGCGTCTAAATCAAGGATCTAGTGATATACGTCGCGGAATAATGGGCAGGGATGAAAGTTCGGCTATAAGATTAGGTGCCTTGTATAAATACAGTGGTAGCACAACCCTTGCCGGCGATAAAAGCACAGCGAATAATACAGCGGTTAACATTAAACTAATCCGTTTATCTGAAGTTTATTTAATTGCAGCAGAGGCCGCCCTTTCTTCAAACACAACAAAGGCAGCTAATTATTTAAATGCAATACGTCAAAGAAATCCTTCTTCAGTACTGGCTACACCAGCTACAGTTACTCTTGATATGATTTTAGATGAAAAAAGCAAAGAGTTATATGGTGAAGGCCATCGTTTCTTTGATTTGATACGGACCAATAAATCAATTACGTACAATGATGAATTTGGTGGGTTAACGATTAGTACCCGCCCAAAAACAATTGACAGAACCTTTAATAAAACACTTCTTCCGATTCCACAAACAGAAATAAATGCGAATCCAGGAATAAAGGCGCAACAGAACCCTGGTTATTAATTATTAGGTTATTTAATGAGAAACCCTGTTAGATTAATTTCTGACAGGTTTTTTTATCTGCTCAACTCTTTCTTTTTGTCATGCTGGATGCAATGAAGAATCTTTAAAAGGAGAGGAGTGAGTGATTTGGAACCGAATCAGAATTCAATAAGCTGATACCCAATTGCTATCAAATAGATTGCTTCCTGGTATTCTCCTCTCGACAATGAAAGAAGCTTAATGCACTTATGATCAATAAATCAATGACTAATGAACCACTTTACGCAAAAAACATATAACTAAGCGCTATGGCTGTACAAACTCCAACTAAATCAGCCAATAACATCGAACCGATGGCATAACGTGTATTTTTTATTCCAACAGAACCAAAGTAAACCGCTACTACATAAAAAGTGGTATCGGAAGCACCCTGAAAAACACCCGATAATTTACTGGCAAATGAATCTGGTCCGCTGGAAATCATAGTGCTTACCATCATTCCGCGTGCAGCACCACCGCTTAAAGGCCTGATTAAAGCTGTGGGTAATGCATCAACAAATTTGGTGTCGGCTCCAAAAAAAACAAACACGTTTTTAATCCCGCTCATTATAACATCAAAAGTTCCGCTGGTTCTCAGCATGCTTACGGCAACTAAAATCCCAACCAGATAAGGAATAATTTTCAGCGCAGTTTCAAATCCACCTTTGGCTCCGTCAATAAACGCATCAAAAACATCTATTTTTTTATATAGTGCACCCAATACAATCAATAAAAAGATCAGCAAAATTATCCCGCCGCTTAATAATCCAGAAAACGATTTTATACTGTCTGCATTTAATTTGCTTACATACCAAACCAATAAACCCACTACAGCCGAAATACTGAGTACCCAGGTAATAATAACAGGTTGAAGTAAGTTTATCTTTTGTTTAAAGGATACAATAAACATGGCGGCCATGGTACCCACAAAGGTTACAATTAAACAAGGAATGAAAATATCGGTGGGGTCTTGCGCATTTTGAGTTGACCTGATGGCGATTACACTAACGGGAATTAAACATAAACCTGCGGCATGCAAACATAAAAACATAATCTGCGAATTGCTGGCAACATCCTTATTTGGATTTAGTTCTTGCAGGCTTTCCATTGCTTTTATACCAAAAGGAGTGGCTGCATTATCTAAACCTAATAAATTGGCAGAAAAATTCATAATCATGTGGCCCATAGATGGGTGTCCTTTAGGGATTTCCGGGAAAAGTTTCGAAAAAAAAGGGCCAATAATTCTGGACAATAAACGGATACCGCCCGCTTTTTCGGCGATGCTCATTAAGCCCATAAATAAAGCCAGTGTCCCGATTAATTTAATACATAGGTCAACCGCAATCCAGCAGGTTTCGATAATGCCATCTAATTTTAAAGGGTTCAATGGATCGGATGATTTCCCGATTACCATCCAGTTAAAAATATCACTATGTCCGAAAAAGAAACATTTAATACTGGCTACTACAATAGCTACGATAATAAATGCTGACCATATTCTGCTTAATGCCATTAGGGTTGTTTAGTTTTATTTTGAATGGGTTAAAATACCTTTTTTAGTCGAAAGTTCATAGAGGGGAGTCCGGAGTCAGCAGTCTTTAGTCCGATTAAGGTCTGTGAATATCAAATAATACATCTTTTCGGTTCATGGTTTATGGCCAAATAGTTGATAGGCTGATAGCTTATGGATTTTTGACCATGAGCAATTAACTATCAACCCAAAAAGTCCATGATCAACAGATATACTATCAACCATGGACTTCTGACTCCGGACTCCCGACTTCGGACTAACTAAGGTTTATCATCTGTTAGTTCAAAACCCCAGGTTTTTCCTTTTTCAGTTGCAGGTACTCCGCTTGTCATCCAGACTGGCGCCTTTGCACCTTTTAAATAATAATCAAAAAACTGTTGTTCGCGGATTTGAATATCCTTACGGTTCTGGCGTTGAACCAAGTTATGTGCTTCACCGTTATAGTTCAGCATCCAAACGGGTTTACCTAAACGACGCAGCGCGGTAAACATTTCAATACCCTGATACCAAGGCACAGCGCCGTCTGCGTCATTAGCCATCACCACAACAGGAGTATTTACTTTCGGGAACATAAATAATGGTGAGTTCTCGATATATAATTCCGGTTTTTCCCAAAGTGTTGCGCCGATACGGCTCTGTGTTTTTTCGTACTGGAATTGACGGTTCATACCAGTTTCCCAACGGATACCGCCATATGCAGAAGTCATGTTGGCTACAGGTGCGCCGGCCCAAGCGGCAGCATACATATTATTTTGTGTAATGAGGTATGCTACTTGATAACCACCCCAGCTTTGCCCCTGGATACCGATTTTGCTACCATCAACCCAACTATTTTTCTTAAGGCTTTCTACACCTGAATTTATAAATTCAACAGCAGACTTACCTGGGTGACCTATTTCGTAGCTAATATCTGGTGCAAAAACCAAATATCCGTTACTCACAAAATAAGAAATATTTAAGCGCGACGGAGTAGGAGCTGGCGCTTGATAGGTATATAAACCATCCGTTAGTTTTTCATAGAAATAAGCAATCATTGGATACTTCTTATTTGGATCGAAATTTTCTGGCTTGTACAAAATACCTTCGGCTTTGTAACCTTTTGGTGTAGTCCATTTTACCAACTCGGCCGTACCCCAATTGTAGTTTTTTTGCTGAGGGTTGGTATTGCTTAATTTAGTTTCAGTTTTAAAATCGGTAGTGATATAAACATTTGGCGATTCTACATAGTTGGCTTTATCGTAAATGTAAACATCAGCGTCTTTAGCTTTTACCAGGTTGGAGTATTTAACTTTAGCCATTACGACTAACTCAGGTGCCTTAGCCGAACC
This sequence comes from Pedobacter riviphilus, assembly GCF_014692875.1. NCBI lineage: Bacteria > Pseudomonadati > Bacteroidota > Sphingobacteriia > Sphingobacteriales > Sphingobacteriaceae > Pedobacter > Pedobacter riviphilus. The sequence goes on from NZ_CP061171.1 coordinate 1,802,969, forward strand.
TACATTGGTGCGATAAAAACCATTTTCTTTAGTTAAATTGTTAAAACCATCTAACCAAACTGTTTCATTCGCTTTTACAAATTTGCTGTCCGCATTGCGCTCAAACCTGTTATCCTGTTGTACTCTTTCATAACGGAAAGTAATGTTGTTAGCTCTTCCAAAGCCAGCAGTAATATTTTTTGGTGCCGATTTCCCATCTGGTGAGAACGACCAGATATCATATCTATCGTTAATTAGAACGGCTTTATCCCCTTCGGTCCAGGTAGCTAAGCCATAAGCAGAAGGTAAGTCTGGAACATCATTCTCCTCGTCAACAAATTTTTCGCTTAAACCTGCTGTTAAAACGGTAACCTTTGCTGTAGCTATATGATAAGTGTTCCAACTGCCTGATTTTCGATCGAAATATAGAACATAATTTCCTGCCGGAGAAGCCATTGCATAACCATTCAGGTTGTCGATAATTTTCTTTTTCTGACCAGTCTTTGTATTAACCAAATAGTAATCTTTTGTGGTAGAACCGCTCCATTGCGATTCGATCCTACGACCATAATCAGTAGAAGCCAAAACCTGCTCTGCATCACCTTCGGCTATGATGTTTGCATCAGGTAGTTTTAAATCTGTTAGCGGAATTACTTTTGGATCACTGCTATAAACGTCAATAACCGATAAATAACTTTTCTTACTGTCTCTATCAGCATTTTTAAGCTGCATAGGTTGCAAGTAATCGTCTTTGTAATTCCAAACATCAACTTTAGCCACTTCAAAATCTACAATAGTGGTATCTTTTGGTTTTTTAATAGGAGAGATGCCAAAAAATAATTTTTTACCATCTTTACTAAAGGTTATTTTACCATCGCCGTTAACTGACCATTTTGCAGGTAGCCCTGGCATATCAAAATCAACCAATATCTGCGCCGTATCAAGCGTTAAAGAGTTGTAATAAATATTGTAATCTTTTATTTCTTGTTTCTCCGGACTTTGCTCACCCACAAAAGCCACATGTTCACTTTCCTCATCAAAAGTGAAGTTTTTAAAACTTCCCTTGCCTTTTATAAGGGTTTTTAGTGTGCCTTTTTCAGTGTTTAGTAAGAATACGCCTTGTGGAGCTGTTTTATCTTTTTTAGACCCGCTGCAAGCAAAAACCAACTGTTTGCCATCTTTACTGAAATAATAATCGGTAACGAATTTATAGGTTTTGTCTGTGCCTGTTAAAAGGTTTTTTACCACTAAATCGGTTCCTTCTTCAGTTTTACCTTTTCCGGCAGGTTCATCATCCGCAAAATCCATTTCACCATCCTTTTTCTCAGCCGGTTTTACTGTTTTCTTGGCTGTATCTGGCTTTTCAGTTAGATAGGCCATTACACCAGCACCTTCTTCAGGAAATTTGAAAGATTTTACCCTTGCCACTTTTGTAACGGCACTGGTAGTAAGGTTGGCAATGCCCAATGAATCCTTTGGCAATTCATCTGGCTTTTTCTTTTTAATTTTAGCCTGACGTAAATCTTTATTTAATGGACGGATATTAAAAGCTGCAAACTTAGAATCGTTACTAAACTGCGAGTTCATCCCTCTTGGGATATTAATCTTCGCATTTGTTTTAATATTGATAAGGTACAATTGTGTATCTCCTTCTTGCTGTAAGATGCTGTACATGGCCCATTGACCATTATTTGATAATTGCTTTGTTCCTATTGATTCCCAAGTATCATATACCGAATGATCCAAAGGTTTCTTTTGTGCATAAGCAAAGCTGACAATGAAAAACAGAATAATAGTTAGTCTTTTTTGCATTTTTAAATTGATTAATTTGTTGGTTGAGATTTAATCTTCTAAAATTGGATTTTTTTAGCTTATTAGGAAACTTGTATGCCAAATATTACAATTAAAAGGTGTTTTTATTATTTGCTAAATGGTTTTTGTACTTGATCAAATATTCATTAAGATAGTGCTGATTAAGCAACTTTCTTGTAAAGTCGAGTCCTTAATCCATCTCCGTGGTCTGTGTCCTCACAGATCACAAATAAGCAGTCATTTCAGTTAATTTCTGTCAAAACTAAAAACCCTCGGTCGCTTTAAGCAATCGAGGGTTTTTAGATCATTAAGGCTAAATTATTTTTTAGCTTGTTGTTGTTGACGCATATAATCGTCTAAACGCTGCTGGAATTTAGATTTTTTCTTTTTCTCATCAGCTGGTCTGGCTTTGTTTTGCTGGATTAGCGCATGGATTTTCTCATCATCAACCATTTTACGGATTAAGAACTGCTGTCCGAAAGTCATTAAGTTGGCTAAGAAATAATAATAGTTTAATCCGGCAGGATAGCTATTTAATACCCCTAAGAAGATAATCGGCATAATATAACCGATGTATTTCATCTGACCAGTTGCTCCAGAAACCTGGTTGTTGAAATAAGTCATAATCAAGGTAGAGATGGTCATCAATACACACATTAAACTTAAGTGGTCGCCAATGAATGGGATTTTTACGCCAAATTTGATAAACTCATCATAAGTAGACAAATCTTTCATCCATAAGAAACTCTCACCGCGCAACTCAAACAAGTTCGGGAAGAAAAAGAAGAAAGCCATTACCAAAGGCAGCTGTAATACCATTGGCAAACATCCACCCAGTGGGTTTACACCGGCTTTCTTATATAATTTTAAATATTCCTGTTGAACCAAGGTTGGATTATCTTCACCTACTTTAGCTTTAATTTCGTCCATTTCCGGTTTTAACACACGCATTTTAGCCATTGATAGGTATGACTTGTAGGTAAGCGGCGATAAAGCAACTTTTAGTAAAATGGTTAATACCAGAATAATTAAACCGTAGTTCCAGCCAAAGCTGTTTAAGAAATTAAATACAGGTAATACAATAAAACGGTTAATGTATTTTAATGGCCAGTAGCCCATATCAACCTGCTGTTCTAAATCATAACCCTGTGCTTTTAGGGTAGAGAATTTGTTGGTTCCAAAGTAGAATTCCATTTCATAAACCTGGTTCGCTGTATGCGCATATGGTAATTGCATATTGGCATCATAAAACTTCACCTGACCAGGAGCTGTTGGGATTTTAACTTCTAAACTTCCTTTTTCGAAAGCTTGTTTTGAGATTAAAGAAGCTGAGAAAAAGTGTTGTTTGAAAGAGAACCATTGAATTTTACCTTTCGATAAATCTTCTTTCTCATCTTTCGAAACACTTAAGTGGTTTACATCACCATCCAAATATTTATAGTATGGTGCAGAGTAACGGTGTTCGCTTTCAATCGATTTTTCTTGCTGTAATAAAGTAGTTTGCCAGTTTAAGCCAATGGTATTACCGGCAATTACTTGCTGTAACCCAACTAAATTGATGTTGAAAGCTACTTTGTTACTTAGTGCTTTTAAATCGTATACATATTCTACATATGCGTTAGCACCATAATTGGCACGCATGGTAACCGTATTCCCGGTTTTTGTTGGTGTAAAGTATAAATCGTTGGTATTAATTACTTTACCGGCAGCATTTAGGTTTAAGCCAAATTTATTCTCGTTACCATCAAATAAAATAAGTGGTTTACCGGTAAAAGTTTTCTGTCCTTTAACTTCAACTGATGTAATTTTACCGCCTTTATTACTTAAAGTGATTAATAACTTCTCGTTTTCCAGAACCGTATTAGCTTCTGTACCAGTTATAGCGGTACCAAAAGGACCTTTTAAGGCTAAAGAATCTACCGCTGGGTTAGCAACGGCAGCAGTTTTTGTTGTGTCTTTTTGATTTGGACTAACGCCAATCTTTTTTAGCGAATCGGCTCTTTTAGTAGAGTCGATTCTTACTTGTTCTCTTTTTACTTCAGCTTCATTTGGCTTCAAAAAGTAGAATGATCCTGCCAAAATGATCATGATCAGGAACAGTCCTGTGAAGGTATTTCTATCCATTATTTATGTTTATACTGCTTTTAATTCGTTTTCTTTTTCGCAAACTCCATTGCAGCGGCGACAAATTTAACAAAAAGTGGGTGAGGATTAGCAACTGTTGATTTTAATTCTGGGTGAAACTGTCCGCCAACGAAAAATGGATGATTTTTAAGCTCCACAATTTCAACTAAATTGGTTTGTGGATTCATACCCGACGCAATCATTCCTGCCTCTTCGTATTGCTTTAAATAAGCATTGTTAAATTCGTAACGGTGACGGTGGCGTTCATTAATATGCGATTTGCCATAAATAGAAAAGGCTTTTGTTCCTTTTTTAATATCGCAAGGATAAGAGCCCAAACGCATTGTTCCACCTTTGTTGGTTATTTTTTTCTGCTCTTCCATCATATTGATTACCGGATTTGCCGAATTTTCTTCAATTTCTGTAGTGTGTGCATCTTTTAAACCTAAAACGTTACGTCCGAATTCGATAACAGCACATTGCATACCCAGGCAGATTCCGAAGAAAGGAACATTGTTCTCGCGAACGTATTTTATGGCATCAATTTTACCTTCAATACCGCGGCTACCAAAACCTGGTGCAACTAAAACACCTTGTAAATGGCCTAGTTTCTCTTTTACGTTATCAGGGAAAATACCTTCAGAGTGGATATATTCTACCTTAACCTTACATTCATTTTTCGAACCTGCGTGTACAAAAGATTCGATAATTGATTTATAAGCATCTGGCAACTCTACATATTTACCAATCAAGCCAATTCTTACTTCTGCCGTAGGATTTTTTAAACGGCCTAAGAAATCTTTCCAGCTTTCCATATCCGGATCGTTTTTGGTAGGCAGTTTTAATTTCGATAAAACAGTTTTATCCAATTGTTCTTTTAACATCAACAATGGCACATCATAAATAGTAGATGCATCCATCGATTCGACTACCGCATTGATGTTAACGTTACAAAATAATGCAATTTTTTTTCTTAAGTCGGCGCTTAGGTGGTGTTCGGTACGGCAAACCAAAATATCTGGTTGTATTCCGTATTCCAATAAAGCTTTAACAGAGTGTTGTGTTGGTTTGGTTTTTAATTCACCTGCAGCGGCTAAATAAGGAACCAGGGTTAAATGGATTACAATAGCATTGGTGCTACCTTCTTCCCATTTAAACTGACGAACAGCTTCGATAAATGGTAAAGATTCAATATCGCCAACTGTTCCTCCAAGTTCGGTAATCACAATATCGTATTCACCACTATCACCTAAAATACGCATGTTGCGTTTAATCTCATCGGTAATATGTGGAACAACCTGTACTGTTTTACCTAAATATTCACCTTTACGTTCTTTGTTAATTACGTTTTGGTAAATACGGCCGGTAGTAATGTTATTTGCCTGCGAAGTTGGAACGTTAAGGAAACGCTCATAATGACCAAGATCCAAGTCGGTTTCAGCACCATCTTCAGTTACAAAACATTCGCCATGCTCGTATGGGTTTAAAGTTCCTGGATCGATATTAATGTACGGATCGAATTTTTGAATGGTTACACGGTAGCCACGTGCCTGTAAAAGTTTAGCTAAAGATGCGGAAATGATGCCCTTACCTAAAGAGGAAGTTACACCGCCCGTAACAAAAATATACTTTGTCATGATTGATAATTTGTGAAATTAACCAAGCTTTTTAGACCTGTTTAATTGTTTTTGTACGGGATACAAAGGTACAAAAAATTATCGCTCGTTTAGATACTTGCCAGAATATTTTTTAATTGTATTATATCTCTGATATTGAATATTTTAAGGAGAAATGTTGGTTTAAAGTATCAGCGTGTAAAGTTCTTTTTTAATATCTTCTATCTTTCTGGGATTCTTTTTATCATCGTAACGCGTATAAAGGTCGAGCATTTTCTTGAAATCTTTTTCCGTATCGGTTCTCTTTCCCTTTGCTGGTGGCGTGATGGCTAAGATCGGAACATTCTTCGCTTCAACCTTGGTTGCAAACCAGGTAGTGCTGTAGCGTGGTATAGCCAAACCCAATATCATTCCCGGTAAACCGGTAAATCCCTCCGGACCACCTTTTAATAAAATTTCATCGGTGTAAAAGGCCACTACAGTAACAGAATCGTTTATTACGGCTGTTGCTTTACGGCATTCGTAACCTGCAATTTGGCGCACATCATTCATAATTTTCCAATGGAGATAGGGGATAGTGTCTTTTAAAATAAAATCTTCACCCCTTATTGGTTTTCTGATTACCCTTGTTTTTTTGCTAAAGTCTGTATACAGTTCATTCGTATTCTCACCGGCAATAAAGAAGAAATTATTGTCGTTTAAGGTTTCCTTCGGTTTAATTTTGTAAATGGAGCTACTGTCGTTAAAACTATAATCCCAATTGGAAATCCTGTATTTGCTCATTTTATCCCTGGCATCGTCTGATATCCAGGTGTTAGATGCCAATTGCTGCTTTTGATTGATCTTTTTTTCGAAAGTTATTTTAGCACTTTTGATGAAAACAGTTTGCGCTTTAATCATTGTAACTGCAAATAACAGCATCATTGTTAATCCTAAATGTTTCATCTTCAGTTATTTTTTGTCTTGTTTAATGAAATTTCCGGTTAAATTATAGGTAAGCCCGATTAGAACATATCGTGGTATAAAGGTATTGGTGTATTCGCTAATATTATTGCCGCCAACATAACGGTTATAGCCATTTTTTTCGGCCAAAATATCAGAAATTGATACTTTCAGTTCTAATTCTTGCGCTTTAAGCATCTTTTTTGATAAATAAGCATTCCATATTGCAATGTTTACAGGCCTGCTAAAAGAAGCGTTGGCAGGCTGGTACGATAATGATATGGAGGTATTAAATTCGGTATTATAAGGGAGTTCTATATTGCCAGAAATATCATGGTTGTGATAAAAGTTTTTGCCATTATTAATAGAACCGATTGATGATTGACTATTTGAAAAAGTAATTGATGGATTATACTGTACCTGAACTTTATTGCCATAATAGCTAAATCGGGGTCGTATATTAATGCTATTGTTTACATTTTCATTCAGTTTATTGTTTAAAATAGAAACCGAGGTAGAATGATTAAAATTGGCATTTAAACCTGCATTAAAATGGACTTTGCTAAAACTTTTATTAAAACTCGCACCTGCGTAAAAACTGTTATTACCATTTAAATTGACATAACTACTAGTGGTTTTGTTTACCTCATCTACCGTTCTCACACTCACAACAGCATTTTTGGTAAAGCTATAACCTCCGTAAAGATAGGCGTACATCTGCGATTTTTGCTGATAGATGTTAAAATTAAAGCCAAAATTATTGTTGAACGATGGTTTTAAGTTTGGATTACCTTTTATTTCGTAAAGCGGATTGTTTATTTGCCTTATAGGCTGAAGTTGATCTAAGCTAGGCTGTCGGGTATTTCCGTTATAGTTTAACGATACGCTTGTACTTTTACCAAGTTTATAGTTAAAGTTGCTCTGCGGTGCCCAGTTTAAATAGTCTCTTTTGAATTTATTGTTACGGTCTAAATCATTAAGTTCGAAAATGGTTTGTGTGGCTTCTGCACCGCCAGATAAGGTGAATTTTTTTGCCCTATATTGTAATACCACCTTGCCAATATTCGAAAAATTGTTGAAATCGAAATTATTACTTAGCGAATCAACCCGTTTGTTGTTCAATGATTTATCGAATACTAATTTATGGCTATTTGAGCTTACCGTTTTAAAACTATAGGCGGTTTGTAATGAAAATTGTTTTCCCAGTGGTTCAGTATAGGCTATTCTTGTGCCAAGAGAACTTTCACTACCCGAATTATCGTTCAGAAAGTTCTGATTAACAGTTCTATTGATTGTGCCATTCCCATCATAATAATTGGTTACACTTAAGCTGGTGCCCAAGCTGGTGCTATTTTTCGTTTCAGGCTGTAAATCAATGGAAAGTGTTCTTCCTTTTTTTACGAATTTTTTGGAGTAATTAATATTGCCGTTAAATAGGTTATTGTCGCCATTGTTATCATTAGATTGATTACTATTATTTACAAATATCCCCTCACCATTTTTAGTTTCATTTGTACTTATATATTGGCTACTGTTTTTACGTTTACTGCCTGCAAATGAAATTTTCAAAGTTGAAAGTGAATCTAATTTAATATCAACACTTCCTTTTAAACTCTGTCCGGTATTCCGGGTTTCACTGTTTGAGTTACTTTCGCTAAAGAAATTTGTTCCGTTTGGCAGTAGCGACTGGTTTTTCGATGTTGTGCGGTCTAATATGTCTCTGTCACTGCCTTTATAATTAAGTTTTAAACCGATTTTATTTTCGTTCCACTTGTTAGAAAAATGTGCCCCATATCCAGTTACGTCAGGTAGCCCGCTCGATGGTGAAAAATCGTCCTCATCACGGCTGCCGCCATAACTGATCATCACGGTACTGCCATCATCGCCAACTTCAATTACATCATAATCATTGCCTTTTAGCTTGCTCATGGCAGCACTTGCCTTCGAATCCTGATTGGTGTTGGAATTGGATCCAAATACAGCGGTTTTTAATTTGTTCTTATAAATACCTGCCATGCCGCCAATGTTTTTATAGTGTTTAAGGTCGCTATTGGCATCCAGCGTGCTGAGGTAACCATTTTTGGCATTTTCCTTGAGCTTGATGTTCATAACCTTTTCCTTGGCTTCGCCCTCTTTAATGCCCGATAGTTCTTCTGTCTTTGTTTTTTTATCGTAAATCTGAACTTCGCTAACCGCATTGGCTTTCAGGTATTTTTGAGCTAGAAGCGGGTCGTCGCCAAAAAATTCCTCACCATCAACCAAAAGTGTATTTACATCTTTTCCTCCGGCTTTTATTGCACCATCTTTATCAACCTCAACTCCAGGCAAACGTCTTAGCAAATCCTGGAGGTTCGCATGTGGTTTAACGGCAAAGCTATCTGCCTGGTAGGTAATGGTATCGCCTTTTATACTAATGGCTTGTTTTTGGGCTTTAATTACAACTTCATTCAAAAGAGTGGCTTTACTGTCCATCGCAATATGACCGAGGTTAAATTTTGATGAATCAGATAGTTGGATATCTCTGATATAATCGGCCATTTTTGGAAAAGTAACCACTAGGGTGTAATTGCCCTTTTTTAAATTCGATAGCTCAAATGCACCATTAGCTTTTGCGCGGGTATCTTTTACTAAGATAGAATCTTTACTCCTAATGAGCAGGATAGTGCTGTTTTGTAATTTGGTTTTCTCAACGGTATCTACCACAACGCCTTTTATACTTGCGTTTTGCGCCAGGACAGGGAAAAATAGCAATGAAAAAATAAGAGCCGAGAAAAGTTGTTTGAGCATGTATGTTGTTGAAGAAGCGTTAATAAAATAATGTATTTGGTTAAGTGCCTGAAATTACAACTATTTATTTAGTTATTAAAAATAATTCAAAAATATTTTTTTCAAAAAGGACTATACTGCTGGATGTACAGAATATATCCTTAAAAAAGAAGAGGCGGGAGGAAGAAGTACAATGATGTGTTTAATGAAAGTATTTTAGATTGATGTGCCTTACATCGGTGGCAGCATTTATTTTGTTGCTGCTAAAATTAGTTTTTTAATCAGTACAATCTGTCCAAAATGGTAATAGCTATGTTCAATTACAGCTTCTATATTCCGCAGGTAAGTGCCATACTTTTCATTTACAAATACCTGATCAAATTTTTCATCTGGCATTTGTGCTACTTCATCGGCGAAAGCGGCCGAATTAGTCAAAAACTCTTCTAACAGTTTTTTCCAATCGGCTTCAGAATGTATAGGCGGAAGATCGAAACTATATTGATCTTTAATTTCCAGCAGACCGCCATTAAATACATTTAAAATCCCCGACAAATAGTAATTGATGTGGTAGGTTAATGCAGCAATCGTATTTAAATCTCCTATTTGATGAATGGCCTGTTCCCAACTAATGTTTTCCAGTTGGTCTTTATAGTTGGTGTTGGCAATCCAATGCCCATTTAGAAAAAGCTCTCTTAAGCGCTTTGCAATTAAATCTGATCTTTTCATCACTAACTTTTAATCATTTAGATTAGCAGCAATTATAGTAAATCTTCACTTTTTGTTCTTTTTCGCTCCAGGCAATGTAAATATTGTTTTCCTTTCCTAAACGATACTTAAAACCATTTAATCCTGATTTCTTTAATTCTTCGTAAAGGGCTTTATCGGGGGTGTAATTATCAGCCTTATCCTCTGGCATTACCGCAGGCTCTAGAAAATTATCATCACTAAAAAAATCGTCGGCAATGGTTTTTAAGAAAATAATCTGGTCTTTTTCTTGTGAAAGATCAACATTTGGATCGGTACTGCCCAATAATTCGGTTCCTTTAATTTTGGTATTGTAAATCTCTTTTCCATCAGCATTTTTGATTGTGAAATTCAATACCATTTCTTCGGGTTTTCGGCCGGTAAGTTCAATCTTAAAGGTGTCCAGACGTTTTAAATCTGAAAAAGATTTAGCGATGCGCTGGTTAACATTTTTAAACTCAATAGTATTGGCTTCCTTTTTGTCGTTAGAATTACAGGCGGCAAGCGCTAATAAACAGATAACAGCGAAGAGCGATATATTTCTCATATTCAAAACTACAAATTTTATGTTTTAGTTCATGTCCATATTTTATGATATCCTTTTAAATTTAAAAGGAATACCCAATGGATAACCATAGTTGAAACCTTGTGAGAAGGGTAATGGAAAAAACTTGATCGTAAGTTAGGCTTCTAAAAAGTGGCAGGCGAACCAACACCGTATACACAATGTAATATTCAGATGGGGAATTGGCGATTAAATAGGTTAGCGGTTAGGGTTTAGCGTTTAACTAAATGAACTAATTACTCCAATTTAAGTGCTTTAAGTAATTTATTCAGTTTTAATAAGTCTTCTGGTGTATCTATTGCAACTGTTTCTAAGTCAGTTACTTTTGTTTGGATGTAGAATCCATTTTCGATCCAGCGAAGCTGCTCTAAACTTTCTGCAATTTCTAAAGAAGATGGTGGTAATTTGGTAATGGCTTTTAAAGATTCTGTACGGTAACCATAAATTCCAATGTGCTTATAAAACTGGTGTTTTTCTGCCCATACGCCTGGTTCGCCATTTCTGATAAAAGGAATTGGGCTACGACTAAAATACATGGCCCGGCCATTTACATCAATCACTACTTTGGGACTATTTGGATTGTATATACTTTCTTGGCTTTGGATCGATTTGATTAATGTTGCCAATTGTACTTTTTCTTCGGTAAAGCAGCTTGCCAATAACTCAATCTGTGCAGGTTCGATAAAAGGTTCATCACCTTGGATGTTGATTACAATGTCGTACCCCGTTAAAGTTTCAATCACTTCAGCGCATCTGTCTGTCCCACTTTGATGATTAGAAGAGGTAAAGATAAATTCTCCACCAAACCTTTTTACTTCATCCGCTATCCGTACATCATCGGTGGCAATTACCACTTTTGATAAACTTTCGGCTTTCGATGCCTGTTCGTAAACCCTTTGGATCATACTTTTTCCTGCAATATCCACCAAAGGCTTTCCCGGAAAGCGGGTAGAGGCATAACGAGCAGGAATAATTCCGATAATTTTAGACATACTATTTATTTAAGGTTCTCAATAAGACAACCGCACCAATAATAAGTGCCATAACTATATAAGAAATTGGATGAGCAAAGTTAAATGTCCAACCCAAAATTTTATTGCGTTTCGGAACTAAAACCCTGGAATCTGATTTATTGAAATAAATAATTCCCCATTTCCAGTTTAAAGGGTTTTCGTGCTGAAAATCTTTGCCCATCTTATTCGTTCAAGTTAAAATAAACCGTTAATCTCTGCTTCTATAGATTGAATTACGGTACCTAAATCCTCGGGGTTGTTGGTGAAATCTAATTTATCTTTATCCAAAATCAATAATTTACCCAGGTTATATCCTTTAATCCAGGCTTCATATTTTTCGTTCAGTTTAGAGAGGTAATCGATACGGATACCCGCTTCATACTCACGGCCACGGCGCTGGATATTATTAACCAACGTAGGTACCGAAGCACGCAGGTAAACCAATAAATCGGGCGGTTTAATAAAAGAGGTGATATTATCAAAAATAGCCCTGTAATTATCATGATCGCGGGTGGTCATTAAAGCCATATCGTGCAGGTTTTCTGCAAAAATATGCGCATCCTCATAAATGGTCCTATCCTGGATCACGTTACGCTTATTTACTTCAATATCAGTAATTTGCTGAAAACGGCTGTTCAGGAAATAAATCTGAAGGTTAAAGCTCCAGCGTTTCATGTCGCTGTAAAAATCTTCAAGGTAGGGGTTATTGTCCACAGCCTCGTATAAAGCTTCCCATCCATAATTTTTGGCCAATAAACCTGTTAAGGTGGTTTTACCGGCACCTATATTTCCTACAATTGCTATGTGCATCTTCTTTAGCTATGAGATGTGAGATTGGAGATGTGAGATAGGAGATCGAGAAATCATCTCAAATCTATTGTCTCATATCTGGTTTCTCAAATCTATTAAAATTATTAAAAACTTTTAAATCCGATTAAACTGCGAACTTCTCTGATGGTTTTTTGCGCGCTTTCGCGTGCCTTTAGTGCACCATGTTTAGCTACTTGCCTTAAATAAGCATCATCTTTAGCGATATCCAAAATACGCTCGCGCATAGGTGCAGTTGTAATAATCATATCTTCTGCCAGTTGTTTTTTGAAATCGCCATAACGGATCTGCATTTTGCTATACAAATCTTCAAAATGTGCAAGTGTATCAGCACTTGATACGACTTTCATTAAATCGAAAAGATTCTGGATCGGTTCAGGCTTCGGTTGGTTTTCTTCCGTTGGGCCGCCGTCACTAACCGCTTTCATTACTTTTTTACGAATGGTTTCAGGATCATCAGACAGGTAAACAGCATTGGCTTCGCCTTCTGATTTGCCCATTTTACCTTTACCATCTAAACCAGGTACTTTAACCAATTTGTCTGAGTAGCTAAATGCGTATGGTTCTGGGAAATACTCTGTATTGTATAACCTGTTAAAACGGTTTCCGAAAGTACGGGCCATTTCTAAATGTTGCTCCTGATCTTTTCCAACAGGTACTTTGGTCGCTTTATGGATTAAAATATCGGCAGCCATTAATACTGGGTAGGTTAATAAACCTGCATTTACGTTATCAGGGTTGGCACGTACTTTATCTTTAAAAGAAGTACTACGTTCCAATTCACCCATGTAAGCATTCATATTTAGGTATAAATATAGCTCCGCAATTTCGGGAACGTCGCTTTGTATATAAATGGTGCTGTTTTCTGGATCAATTCCACTAGCCAGATATTCAACCAGAACATGTTTAATATTTCCATGTAAATCGGCTGGAGTAGGATGTGTAGTTAAGGAGTGTAAATCGGCGATAAAAAAGTAACAATTATAGTCGTTCTGCATTTGAACGAAATTTTTAACTGCACCATAATAATTACCCAAATGTAATTTTCCTGTTGAGCGAATGCCGCTCACCACTGTTTCTTTCATAATGCCACGAAATTAAAAATAAAATACAAGCAAATCATAAATCGCTTCAATTTTAATGGTAAGATTTTTTTTGTGACCATTGTCTTATCAGGAGTTGTATCCAGCGATCGTTTGCTTAACCGAAGCAAAGTGGAGTGATCTATTACAGTGACTCCCTTGGTGTCGGTTGTCTCACCGACCAATAAAAGCTTTAGACTGCGTAATCTTATGGCCCAATGCAATCAGTTGTTTGAAATATCAAACTATTTTATATTTTTGGTTATCTATGATTTATTTTCTAAGACAAGTACACCGGATATGGTTTCTATTCTGGATACTGTTTTTTTTCGCTCTATTCTATCCTTTATACTACGTTACTTCACGTAATGAGAAATATTATAACATCCTGAATTTTTTCAGGAAAGCCAATAGCTTTTTATGTAGTTTGCTTTCAGGTGTTTTTTTTCGTTATCAATATGAAGAAAAGCTCGATCATGACCAAACTTACATCTATTGTGCTAATCATACTTCTAACCTGGATATCATGATTTTCTGTATCATGGGGCATGGTAAATTCCACTTTATGGGAAAAGATGAGCTGCTGAGTAATCCGGTATTAGGCATTTTCTTTAAAACTATCGATATTGCTGTGAACCGCGACAGTAAGATTTCAGCTTTTAAAGCCTTTAAAAAGGCAGGCGAGAACCTTGAAAAGGGGATGAGCCTGATTATTTTTCCTGAAGGTAAAATTGATGACCATTATCCACCAAAGTTAGGCGAGTTTAAAAATGGCCCATTCCGTTTAGCTATCGATAAAAATATCCCTTTGGTGCCGGTTAGCATTACCGACGTTTGGAAAATTAATTGGGATGACGGCGCAAAATATGGAAGTAAGCCAGGAATTTGCGATATTTACGTCCACAAACCCATCAATACCTTAACTTTGGCCGATATTGATTCGGATGTATTAAAAGAAAAGGTTTACAGATTGATTGATAGTAAGTTAATATAGATATGAATTTAGACGCAAAAACCATCCATAAAATAGCAGATCTGGCCCGAATTCATATTGATGAAAAACAGGTAGACACTTTGATTCCTGAAATGAACAAAATTTTATCGTTCATGGAAAAGTTAAATGAATTGGATACTTCAGATGTAAAACCATTGGTTTACATGAACGAATCGGTAAATGTCTGGAGAGCGGATGTAGTTAAGCAGGAAATAACTACGGCTGATGGCTTGAAAAATGCTGCGAAGCATACCGACCAATTTTTTATAGTGCCAAAAATTATCGAAAAATAATGGCGTATCGTCATGCTGACCTGTAGTGCAGCGGAAAGCTATGCGGTAAATTTAATTCAGCATCTTTAAGATTTAACATTTGTGTTTAATTTTTAAACTACTTGTAACATCTTACCTGCTATGCTTGTCTAAAAAAGAAAAAACATGGAGAAACCACTCATCACTATAAAAGAAATTGGCCGTAAATATGTTATTGGATCTGAGGTGATTCACGCTTTAAAATCAGTTTCTTTAGATATTAATAAAGGCGAATTTGTAGCATTGATGGGCCCATCTGGTTCAGGTAAATCAACCCTAATGAATATTTTAGGTTGCTTGGATACACCTTCAAGTGGAACTTATATTTTAAATGGAACAAATGTGAGCCACATGAGTGATGATGCCTTGGCAGAAGTGCGCAACAAGGAAATCGGTTTCGTTTTTCAAACCTTTAATTTATTGCCGCGCTCAACATCTTTAGATAACGTTGCTTTGCCTTTAATTTATGCCGGTACAAGTAAAAAGGATAGAGACGCGAGAGCAGCCACAGCATTAGAAAATGTAGGTTTAGGTAATCGTATGGATCATAAACCCAACGAGCTTTCTGGTGGCCAACGTCAGCGTGTGGCTGTAGCCAGGGCTTTGATCAATAACCCTTCTATTATTTTAGCCGATGAGCCAACTGGTAATTTAGATACCAAAACATCAATTGAAATAATGGGTTTGCTGGAAGAAATTCATAGTAAAGGGAACACTATTATCCTGGTTACACATGAGGAAGATATTGCACAGCACGCCCACCGTATTGTACGTATGCGTGATGGTTTGATCGAAAACGATTATTTAAATACAGATATTAAAAATGTATCGCCACGTTTGCAAGCTTTGAAAGAAACTGGCAGCGATTGGGAGAAAATTAACTAACCCCTAAATCCTCTAAAGGGACTTTAGGATTAACCATATTATTCCCCTTAAGGGGGCAGTGGGTATGAAAATCTACACTAAAACCGGCGATAAAGGCCAAACATCACTCATTGGTGGTACCCGTGTACCTAAGTATCATTTACGCATCGAAACCTATGGAACTGTTGACGAGTTAAATTCGTACATCGGTTTAATCATGTGTCAGAATATTGATACGTACGATCAGAAACTGCTAAAAGAAATTCAGGATAGGTTATTTACCATTGGTTCATCACTTGCGGCCGACCCAGAGACCTCTAAAATGAAGATCCCTGATCTGCACGATGCTGATGTTACCTTGTTAGAAAATGAGATGGATCTGATGAACGAAAAGCTGCCGGCTTTAAAGCATTTTGTTTTACCTGGAGGAAACACTGTAGTTTCTTACTGCCATATTGCGCGATGCGTTTGCAGAAGAGCAGAGCGTTTGACAGTGGCGCTTGCAGAAAATAGCTTTGTAGATGAGCGTGTAACAGTTTATTTGAACCGTTTAAGTGATTATTTATTCGTTTTGGCACGAAAACTGACCGTGTATTTTAAGGCGGAAGAAAACATTTGGATTCCTAGGGTTTAATAGTGGAAAAATAAGTTTGTTTTGCTCAAAAATTTTAATATACTTTGCGCAATAATAAGAACAAGAATTTAATTGAATTGACGATATGTATTGGACATTAGAATTAGCATCGCACTTGGAAGACGCACCATGGCCTGCAACTAAAGACGAATTAATTGATTATGGTATCCGCTCTGGTGCCCCTGTTGAAGTAATTGAAAACTTGCAGGCATTAGAAGATGATGGCGAACCTTATGAAACGATTGAGGAAATTTGGCCTGATTATCCAACGAAAGAAGATTTCTTCTTTAACGAGGACGAATACTAAACATTAGAAACTACAAAAAAGAACCTTCCAACAAAATTGGGAGGTTTTTTTTATCTCCATATTATCCAGTGGTATAAATAAAATAATTACATTTTTTAAACAAAACCAAAAAGCCGAGTGTTAATACATCAATAATATAACATTGCTAAAAAATTAACACTATGGGAAATTTATTGTATTTAGTCGCAGTAGTATTAGTAATACTATGGGTGATCGGATTTATATTTCACGGCTTCGGCGACGTTGGCGGTATAATCCATGTTTTATTGGTAATCGCAGTTATTGCAATTCTGCTTAAAGTAATTGGCCGGGCTGCGTAAAAAAATATATCGCACCGATATTCACTGATTTAAAAGTTAGAAACACTTTGAAATTGATGAATTAAAAAAGGAGTTTCATTTTTGAAACTCCTTTTTAACTTTATAATCGATGTTGATTGATTTTTTGCTCTTTTAACCAGTACGATCGTTATGCTGAATTTATTTATAAATAGAAGTTGCATCTTCGATTGTCTTGTAGCTACAACATGGTTAGCATCTTTCCGGCTATTAAGCCCCTGAGCACGTAGTCGCTATTAGACCTTTATTTTAAAAACATAGAAACGACTAATAAATGAATTCAGGGTGACGACGCTATGTTTAAATCGCTCCAGATCTTTGTATAGTGTCTATTATTAGACGAAACTAAGCTTTTAATTCTTTAATAATAACTCTGCTAGCTCGAGGTCAATTGGATAAGTAATTTTAATATTTCCCCTTTCTCCTTCAATAATATTAATCTCATAACCGATAGATTCTACCACGCTTGCATCATCTGTAAAATGAGTATTGAACTCTTGGTTATAAGCTTCTTTAAGGATATGAAGGCTAAAAGTTTGCGGCGTTTGTACTAAATAAATTTCATCGCGTTTTAATGCCGTTGTTTTATCGTTTCTCAGCATGCGCACACTGTCGCTTGATTGTACCGCTGCAATAACGTTCCCTGTAACTCAGCTTCTTTAAAACAATTGTCGATAAGAGATTTTGAAACCAGCGGACGAACAGCATCGTGAATGGCAACATAACTTTCTTCTCCAATGGTATGGATTGCATTTTTTACCGAGTGAAAACGCTCTATACCGCCATCAATAACCTGATGTGGTATATGAAAATTAAATTCTTCACATAACCTAGCCCAGTAAGCCTGTTGATCTTTGTTTAGAACTAATAAAATTTTAGGTTGAGTATCGCTTTGTGCAAAAGCTTTTATGGTGTGCATTAAAACCGGAAGGTTTTTGAGCAGTAGAAATTGTTTTGGGGTTTCTGTTTGCATCCGATTTCCAGAACCGCCTGCTACAATTATAGCGTAGTATTTCATAGTTGAGCGTTTAGGGGTGTGGCATTTAGCGTTAAACCGCCAAATGCCAACCGCAAAACTTATATAATTAGCATGGCATCACCATAGCTGTAAAATTTATATTTTTCTTTTACTGCAACCTCATAAGCATTCATAACGTTCTCATAGCCACCAAATGCACTTACCATCATCAATAAAGTAGATTCTGGTGTGTGGAAATTGGTAATCATGGAGTTCGCAATACTGAAATCGTAAGGAGGAAAGATAAATTTACTGGTCCAGTCGTTAGCAGCTTTTAATGTTCTGTTAGCAGAAACAGCCGATTCGATAGCCCGCATTGAGGTAGTTCCTACCGCGCAAATTTTTCTTTTATTCTCTAAAGCTTTGTTTACAATGTTTGCATCTTTTTGCTCGATGATAAACTGCTCAGAATCCATTTTGTGTTTGGTTAAGTCTTCAACCTCAACAGTCCTGAAAGTTCCTAAACCCACGTGCAAAGTTACTTCTGCAAATTCTACACCTTTAAGTTCAAGACGTTTCATTAACTCGCGACTAAAGTGTAAGCCTGCAGTTGGAGCAGCTACTGCGCCTTCGTGTTTAGCGAAAATAGTTTGGTAACGTTCTTTATCCTCGGCGGTAGCTTTACGTTTAATGTACTTAGGAAGAGGGGTTTCACCTAGAATTTCAACGTTTTTTCTGAATTCTTCGTCGCTACCTTCAAATAAGAAACGGATGGTACGGCCACGCGATGTGGTGTTATCTACAACCTCAGCAACCAATAAATCGTCGTCGCCAAAGTATAATTTATTACCTACACGGATTTTACGTGCCGGATCTACCAAAACATCCCATAAACGTAATTCCTTGTTTAATTCACGTAGCAAGAAAACCTCGATGGTTGCACCAGTTTTTTCTTTGTTGCCATATAAACGAGCAGGAAAAACCTTAGTGTTGTTTAATATCATTACGTCTTTGTCATCGAAATAACTTAAAACGTCTTTGAAAATTTTATGTTCAATTTTACCGCTGTCTTTGTGTAAAACCATTAGACGAGCTTCGTCGCGTTGTTCTGCCGGATTGTTGGCTACTAATGATTCAGGTAAGTTGAATTTGAATTGTGATAATTTCATTCTTGATGAATTTTTTGAGGTGCAAAAATACGAATTTAATTTTTCTTTTTCGTATTTTATCAAACGCAATTTATGTATATTATGTTTTAATCATTTTAAATCAAATAATACAGCGCGATTAATGCATTGTAGACATAAAATTAATTAGTTTTGAAGATAAGCTGTAACCTTTTGGAAAGCTTTGCATCTAATCTTTAATTATGATAATCTTTAGGCTAATAGGCGAAAGTTTCCGTTTTGCATTTGATGCGTTGCGCCAGAATAAATTACGCACCATGTTATCGCTTCTGGCTATAACAATTGGTATTTTTACCATTATTGCTGTATTTTCTGCAGTTGATACCTTTCGCGGTAAATTGCAGGCCAGTGTAGATAAACTGGGCTCTAATACTATTTATATTCAAAAATGGCCCTGGAGTTTTGGCGATAATTACCCTTGGTGGAAATATATGAACCGCCCTCAGCCTTCATTGCGCGATTTTGAAGCGCTCCGGGAGAGAATCGAAAATGCACAAGGCGTGACATTCGAAATATCAACTAACGATAGAACGATAAAATATAGAAGTAGCTCGGTTGAAGGGATTTCGGTATGGGCAGCATCACACGATTTTAATAAGACCTGGAATTTTGAGCTTCAGGATGGCCGGTATTTTACTGAAACTGAAAGTAAAAATGGTTCGCCTGTTTGTATTCTAGGTTCTGATATTGCGGATGGACTTTTTGACGGCGATGCACCCGTTGGTAAACAGGTACAGATTTTAGGAAGAAGATTAACTGTTGTTGGCGTTTTCAAAAAAGAGGGAGAAGATATGTTAGGTACCTCTCTGGATAAAAACGTAAATATTCCAATTGCCTTTGCAAAAGGCGTGTTAGACATCCAAAGTGAGCGTTATGGTCCGCAAATTACTGTTCGCGGCAAGGATAATGTGAGCTTGGAAGAGGTAGAAAGCGAATTGAAGGGTTTAATGCGTTCGATCCATCGGATCAGACCAGGCCAGGAAGAAGATTTTGCGTTAAATAAAACCACCATTATTTCTAACCAATTAGATTCTATGTTTAAAATGGTCAATATTGCTGGTTGGGTAATTGGCGGATTTTCGATTTTGGTGGGCGGATTTAGTATTGCCAATATCATGTTCGTATCGGTAAAAGAACGTACCAATATCATCGGCATCCAAAAGTCGTTGGGCGCGAAAAACTATTTTATATTGCTTCAATTCATTTTCGAATCAATCTCACTTTGTATTTTAGGTGGTTTGCTGGGCTTATTACTGGTCTTTCTGCTCGCCTTGGTCATTGGTGCAGCCACAGATTTCCATATTATATTGGGCTTGAATAATATTGCCTTAGGAATCGGAATATCAATCATTATTGGCACCATCTCTGGTTTTTGGCCAGCATATTCTGCATCAAGGTTGGATCCGGTAGAGGCGATAAGGAGTTAGTTCCAGTTGGCAATTTTTAGTTAGCGATTTGCAGTTATCTGCACCTAACGTAGTGAATAAACCTTATTGCAGTGGATAGCCCACAGCGAGGTACGAGCGAGGACTAGTAACGGAAAGAAGGGCTGAGGCCTGCAATGAAATGCTGGCTTTCATTTCCAAATTGTTTTGTGGTCGGTGTGACACCAACTACTAGGGAAATGAACTACCTTCGGAGAGCACGCTAAGGCTCGGTTCAGGGTGATGGTTATAGAAGACGAAAAAAATAAAAATCCCTCGCTAAATTTAATTAACGAGGGATTTTTTATAAAGTTAACTGAAAACAGCCAACAGGAAACTGGTTAGGCTAATTTACCTAAAGCTTCTTTTATTCTTCTTAATGCTTCAACTAAACTTTCGTCAGAAGCTGCATAAGATAAACGGATGTAGTTGTTGTTACCAAACGAATCGCCACCTACAGTTGCCACGTGACCAACGTTTAATAAATACAAAGCCAAATCTGATGAATCTTTAATTACGTTTCCATCCGCATCTTTTTTACCGAAGAAAGAACTGATTTCAGGGAAAAAGTAAAATGCCCCATCAGGAAGATTTGTTTTAACACCCGGAATTTCATTTAACAAATTGTAAACCAATTCTCTACGGCGTAAAAATGCTTCTTTCATTTCTAAAACACTTGCTAAACCTTGCTCGTAAGCAACAATTCCAGCTCTTTGTGCGATAGAACAGGTTCCGGAAGTTGTTTGTCCTTGTAGTTTATCGTTGGCAGCTGCAATTTCTTTATTAGCGGCAATATAACCTAATCTCCAGCCCGTCATGGCGAAAGCCTTAGAGAAACCGTTAACAATGATTACACGGTCTTTAATGCTGTCGAATTGAGCAATAGATTCATGTTTATCAACAAAATTAATGTGCTCATAAATCTCATCAGATAAGATATAGATATTAGGGTATTTTTCAAAAACAGCAACAAGGGCTGCTAATTCTTCTTTGCTATAAACCGAACCTGTTGGGTTACATGGCGAAGAAAACATAAATAATTTCGATTTCGGCGTAATGGCTGCTTCCAACTGCGCAGGTGTGATTTTGAAATCACTTTCTATATCCGTATCTATAAAAACAGATTTTCCTTCAGCCAGGGTTACCATTTCTGAGTACGAAACCCAATAAGGTGTTGGGATGATTACCTCATCGCCCGGATCGATCAAAGTTAAAATAACGTTCGATAAAGATTGTTTTGCACCTGTTGAAACAACGATCTGGGAAATATCATAATCCAGGTTGTTTTCTGTTTTTAGCTTGTTTACAATCGCTTGGCGAAGGTCAGGATAGCCCGGTACCGGCGAATAGCGTGTATAGTTTTCATCTAATGCCTTTTTAGCGGCATTTTTTACGTGATCGGGTGTATTGAAATCGGGTTCACCAACGCTTAAACTAATGATGTTAATGCCCTTAGACGCTAATTCGCGGCCAAGTTTGGTCATTTTAAGGGTTGCAGATTCAGATAAACTGTTGATTCTTTTAGATAAGGTGCTCATGGTTAATTACTTTGAGCGCAAATATATAAACCAAATATTATTCTGCACTAAAAAAGACATAGTTTTTCTCATTTAATTTATTCGATAAGCGTATTTTTGAAAAAAAATAGCCTTGTGTCGGTAAAAAAGAAAGCAATAATAATTTCTCTGGTGGTGAGTGTGGTGCTGATGTTAGCTAAGTTTGTGGCGTATTTTATTACGGGTTCAAATGCAATCTTAACAGATGCGGCAGAAAGTATTGTAAACGTAATAGCAGGCAGTTTTGCTTTTTATAGCATTTATCTTAGTACGCAGCCCCGAGACGAAAATCATCCTTATGGACATGGAAAAGTTGAGTTTTTCTCGGCTTTTGTAGAAGGGATATTGATTTTGATAGCGGGAGTGGTTATTATTTTCAAATCATCGTACAACCTGATCTATCCTCATGTGGTGGGGGAGCTATTAACCGGAACATTAATTATTGGTATTACAGGTTTGATTAATCTGATTGTTGGTCTCTACCTTATAAATGTAGGTAAAGATGAACATTCAATTACGCTGCAAGCCGATGGCAGACATTTATTAACTGATACTTACACCAGTGGAGCGATTGTTATTGGTTTAATATTAATTCAGTTAACAAATATTATTTGGCTAGATAGCTTACTTTCTTTTTTAGTAGGCTTTTATATTGTTTATTCTGGTTATAAACTTACCCGTGGTTCGGTGGGCGGCTTAATGGATGAAAGCGATTTTACACTTGTTGAAGAAGTAGTTGAGGTGCTGCAAAAGAACAGGCACAAACCCTGGATCGATGTGCATAATCTGCGTACTCAGCAATATGGCCCCGAATTTCATATCGATTGCCATGTAACATTACCTTATTATTTTGATTTAAATAAGGTTCACCGCGAAATATCGCAGATTGATGAACTGATCAATAAAAATGGCGTTCGCAAAGCAGAACTCTTTATTCACGCAGACCCTTGTTTGCCCGAATGCTGTAATTATTGCCACATGAGTGAATGCCCTGTTAGAACAGAGGCTTTTAAAAAAGAAATTGTGTGGACACCTGAAATAGTAATCAAAAATAAAAAGCATTTCGAAAATGAGCTACTTTAATGTTAGGGTTTATGGATTGTTAATTAACCAGAATAACGAGGTTTTGGTAAGTGATGAAGAAGAATATGGTTTTCGCTTTAGTAAATTTCCGGGAGGTGGATTAGAGTTTGGTGAAGGCTTAATTGATGGATTGAAACGTGAGTTTGTGGAAGAGTGCGATGCGGAAATTGAAGTATTATCACATTTTTATACCACTGATTTTTTTGAAAAATCGTCATTTAACGATAGCCAGGTAATTAGTGTTTATTATATCGTTAAAGAAAAAGCCCCTTTGCAGTTAACCTTTAAAGATACCATTTACGATTTTGATGGGGAAGGTGAAATTCTTCAGGCTTTCAGATGGGTGAAAATTGAGGATTTAAGTATAGAAGATATCACCTTTAAAACAGATAAAACCGTAGGCCAGCTTTTAAAAAATCAATATTCAGTTAAGTTATAATCATGATGCCCGATTCGTCCAACCGCCATACTACAAGCTCCCAATTAAATTTAACTGAACGCGATAAAAAGGTAATCTGGCATCCTTATACCCAAATGAAAAATGCATTGCCACATATCCCGATTGTAAGGGGAGAGGGCGTGTACGTTTTTGATGAAAACGGTAAACGGTATATCGATGCGGTTTCATCCTGGTGGGTGAATATCCATGGTCATTCTCACCCTTATATTGCACAAAAAGTAGCAGAACAGCTCAATGTGCTGGAACACGTAATTTTTGCAGGCTTTACACACGAGCCTGCGGTATTGCTTGCAGAAAGGCTGTTGCCAATATTGCCTGGTAAACAGGATAAAGTTTTTTATACCGATAACGGATCAACAGCGGTAGAAGTAGCCTTAAAAATGTGTCTGCAATACTGGGATAATAGAGGTACAGCAAAAACGAAGATCTTAGCCTTTAAAAACGCTTATCATGGCGATACTTTTGGCGCCATGTCTGTTAGTGGTCGTAGTATTTTTACTGATGCTTTTAATAGTTTACTGTTTGATGTCGAGTTTATCGATCTGCCTGATGAAGGGAATATCTCAAATCTTACAGCTCATATCTTAAATCTTAAGGATACCGCTTGTTTCATTTTCGAGCCACTCATTTTAGGATCTGGTGGGATGCTTATGTATGAAGCTAAATATTTGGATCAACTTTTATCAGCTTGCAAAGAAGCAGAAATCTTAATTATTGCGGATGAGGTAATGACAGGTTTTGGTAGAACAGGAACTTACTTTGCCTGCGAGAAATTAACTAATAAGCCCGATATTATTTGTTTAAGTAAAGGTTTAACAGGCGGAACAATGCCGCTAGGGGTAACCACCTGTACCAATGAGATTTTTGAAGCTTTTTTAAGTGATAATAAATTAAAAACGCTTTACCATGGGCACTCTTTTACCGCGAACCCGATTGCTTGCGTGGCTTCTTTAGCAAGCTTAGATATTTTGTTAAAAAGCGAAACGCTTCAAAATATCAAACGGATAGAAGCCAAACATGCTGTTTTTCTGGAAGAGATTAAGACACATCCTAAAGTTAAAGCCATTAGGCAAACGGGAACAATTATTGCAGTGGAGTGGGAGACCGGGAATGAAACCTCTTATTTAAGTAATCTCCGTAATTCATTGTATGCCTACTTTTTAGAAAAAGGAATTATACTAAGGCCATTGGGCAATATTATCTATATACTCCCACCATATATAATCAGCAATGAAGATCTGGATTATATTTATGCAGCGATAAAAACGGCTTTAGAAGAAGTATAGGCACTTTTAGGTCGTAACGAGGCGCTACGACCAGTATTTGAATTTAAAAATCGGGCGTCATTTCGACTGAAAAATAGCGAAACGGAGAAATCTCTGAACTAACACTAAAAGATTTCTCCTCCTAAGAAGTTCCTTTGGAACTAGCAGTCGAAATAACGATTTATCTTAAACCGTAATTCAATTCTTTTCCAGATAATTCTTAAGCGCATCGTTAACAAAATAAGTCCAACCGCCGTTGAAACTTGTTTTGGCGAAGTCAGGTCCGTTTGATGCAAAGCTTTCTACGCCGCTATGTGTTAATTTCAACCTGGTTTGCTCACCTTGCTCAAATAACTCCCAGCTTACTACCGAATTGCCCGGATAGCCATCATATCGCCAGGTATAAGCGAGTTTTCTGCCTGCAACAATTTCTGTTATTTCGCAGAGATGTAAATATTGCGGCCCATCATCCGGCCCGCCAGAAAACTCAAATTTAAAACCTACCTCAGGTTTAAAGTCTTCTAATTGAAAATACCA
Source organism: Pedobacter riviphilus (assembly GCF_014692875.1). Classification (NCBI taxonomy): domain Bacteria; kingdom Pseudomonadati; phylum Bacteroidota; class Sphingobacteriia; order Sphingobacteriales; family Sphingobacteriaceae; genus Pedobacter; species Pedobacter riviphilus. The sequence continues at coordinate 1,828,358 of NZ_CP061171.1, forward strand.
CTGTTTAATTTCATTATTATCGGTTAAAGCTTTCCAAACTTTTTCGATAGGGGCGTTATACACCCGTTCTACAATAACTGGTTCGTTTTCCATCTTTATTTTGATTTAGTATCTTTTGATAAATGTATTTCTAAAGCATCTAATTTACTTGTCCAAAAGGTACGGTATTGTTCTACCCATTTAGATACTTCTGCAAGTTTTTGAAATTGTATGTTACAGTAACGGTCACGGCCTTGTTGCGTAATTTCTACTAAACCGCATTCTGTTAAAAGTTTAATATGCTGTGAAATGGCAGGGCGGCTCATATCGAAATTTTCGGCTATGGCGTTTAGGTTTAAAGTGCGATGAGCAATCAGATTGATAATTTCTCTTCGGGTAGGATCGGCAATGGCCTGAAACACATCTCTTCTCATAAAATTAATTGCGTAAGTAATCGCTTACAAATATAAGCGTAAGCAATTACTTACGCAAATTTTTATTGCATTTTATATTAAGCTATTCGAGGTAAGTAACTGGGGGATAAATAAGATCAATCCCTCCTATATTTTGCTGCCAATTTTGACGGAGCCACGTTACAATAGGAAAGAGTAAGTGCATCGATAAGCATTTCATCAGCAAGATCTGTTATTTCAAAAATAGTCCAGCCTTGTTTACCCCAGGCCCCGGTAGCAGGCCATATTCTGCTTGGATCAAAATCACAGAAAACAGACTGATCAATTGCTGATAATTTGAATGTTGCATGTTTTTTCTCAAGATTTAGTGTGGCAAAGATCTTTTTATTTACCCGGAAAGAAGTTTTTTCGAAATGTGGTAATTCTACAGCTTCATCAAAAGACAGGCAATGTGCTATAAAAATTGATGAATCCATGGCGTGTAATTAATAATTACAATTTATACAATTTCTGCGGAAATTGTTCTGCATGGCTTAAAATAAGATTTAAGATGTAACTGTTTGATTGGTATGTAGACAAATCATTTTTAATTGATGCCATACCTTCAGCAAGATAATTCTTATCGGTAAAGTAGCCCATGCCATAAAATTTTCCGTTTTCAACAACCAGGCAGCTAAATTCTTCCTCTTTTCTGCCTTCATCTACCAAAGCAAAACTTGGCTGTTGGTTTCGAACGTCACTTAATGCCGCATTTAGCTTTTTGTTATAAACGGCTACAGTTTCTATTCCACTGCATGCACCGAAACATTGGCCATTTTCATGAGCATAACATTTGGTTGCTGTTTTTTGCAAATAACAGAGTTTTGCACAAAGCTGATACTTATCAACCAGTTGATTTAAAAAATTATAACCTTCTAATAGGCTATTAAAACTTTGCAGGGCGTTATTGTTCTTTTTATGCTTATCTATCGCTAAACGTAAATAACCATTTTGATCTTCAAAAACATATAAATCATATTTATGCTCATAGCGTTTCATTGCCCGGTTATTTTCTGGCCAAAGGCGTTTAATTTCATTGGCTTCTAAAATTAAGGCCATCAGTTCGGTACCGCAAATTACATGGTCTACATGATGAATAGTACGTAAAAAATCCTGCCGCTGCCGGTTGGGTGTATTACCGGTAAAGTGACTGGTTACACGTTTTTTAAGGTCTTTTGCTTTTCCAACATATATAATTTTACCCTTACTATCCTTAAAATAATATACGCCAGGTCGGTTGGGTAACCTTAAAATAGATGCTTTGTCTAAGTGAGGTGGTAAAACCTGTTCTTTTGATGTTTTCTTCAGCATTTCTGCTATGATGCCTCCCTGATCGTATTCTAGCAATAAATTGAATAGGATACTTGTTGCATCTGCATCTCCCGCTGCCCGGTGTCGGTTTTGAATCGGGATCTGCAAGGCTGTACAAAGTTTTCCTAAACTATATGAAGATTTGCCAGGAATTAGTTTTCTGCTCAACCTTACCGTACACAGCTTTTTACATTGCAGATCATATCCTGCAGCTGCCAAATGATGCTTCAAAAAGGAATAATCGAAGTTTACATTGTGCGCTACAAAAACCTTATCGTTTAGTAACTGATAAATCTGTAAAGCAACATCATCAAATGTCGGGGCATCCAACAACATGTTATCGTCAATACCTGTAAGCGCCGTAATGTAAGCGGGTATAGGCTGCTTCGGATTAATTAGGGTAGTGTAAGATTCAACTATTTCATTGCCATCATGGATGTTAATGGCAACCTCGGTAATACCATTTGCTGAGGCATGACCACCAGTGGTTTCGATATCTACAACTGCGTATAACATTAAATTAATTTGAAATACAAATTTATGCTAAAATAATTAGTATGAAAATAATTTTGATTATTTCTTTAGCATAAAAAAAGCGGTTATGTATTTAACGTAACCGCTCTGGTATTTTGTATGTAAATATTTAAAGTTTACTTAGTAGCTTGCTTAAATTAGGTTTGATGCCTATAGAAATCGGTACAGTGTTAAAAGCCCTGTTCTGGATTTTACTAAAGCCATACATGTAACTCGCCTCGACAAATAAATTGGCACCTCCAATATTATATTCAATACCGGCCCCACCTTCGGCAATCCCCAAACCATTTGATTTATTATTTTGGGTAACCTGCAGGGTTGTGGTATTAACGCTAGCCTGAGGCGTAAGAATAAAACCGCCACCAGCACCTGCAAAACCATAAAAAGCCCATTTGCTTACAATTTTACGGTATCCTAAAGCAACATTTAACAAGTAGGTGGTTGCCCTGCCTTTTTGTAAAGTATAGGTGTAGCCCGCATCTGGCGTTATCTGGTTAAAAGTAAAAGCATGTAAACTTGCTTTAGGGTATAAGAACAAACCACCATCACCCAAACCTAAATTTAAACCTAATGATGTTGAAAATTTTGGTTTAAAATAATCCGAAGTTTCGCCCATTGGGAATGCAAAGCCAATTCCACTCATCGAATAGAGTTTATCTGGTCTGCTTTGTGCTTTTACTTTGATTGATACCATTGTAAATAGCAATAAAAGAGGTATTAATAATTTTAATTTCATATCTGATTTTTTAATTTTCGATTAAAGCATCTACTTTTTGCAGTAAATCTGCCATGTTAAAAGGTTTTTCTAAATAATCGTTGGGATGATATTTCTGCGATGTGATATAATTTTCATCATACCTGGCCGATGCCATAATAATGGGTATTTGTGTTGTTTCAGGATTTAACCTTAACTCTTTAAACACAGCACGCCCATCCATTCCATTCAACATAATATCTAGAATAATCAGATCTGGATTAAAATCTTTTATCGTTTTAAAAATATATCTTGGCGATAGTAGCGGATAAACTTTATAATGTTTAGTTTCTAATACATCCTGGAAAACTTCTAATACATCTGGATCATCATCCACAATCAACACTCTTTTCAAAACAGATAAATCAATTAATTTAATAATAAATAGACTATCCTAAATACAAAGTTTTAGGTGTAATGTTTTGATTATGGGTTAAAATGGATTGGAAAAGCAGATGTTGAGCGATAAAAGACTACATGGCAGTACCTGGGTGTGGTTTTTCCTGCAGCAAATTGTTTTTAATAAAATTTGCGAAAAGTTCTATATATGTACCTGAAACTGTAAAGGATGTTTCACCAGAAAGCAGTATTTTATTACCAAGCACGCTCTTGATGTGCTGTTTTGCTATAAAAACAGTAGGGTTAACCTGAATAAATGCAGAATGTTCTTTTAGCATTTTCAAGGTCTTGATAAAATTAGATTTCGGGCTTAAAAAAGCATTTTTTGTGGTTTTAAACTGAATATCTTCTCCCATTTCTTCAACCGCAATCAACTCATTCAGATCTATTCTTACCAGGTCGCTATTTTCTCCTTGTAACGGGATGTAAAAGAAATGATCGTCGAAAATAGAAAAAGGATGTTGTGTTTTTTTTCCAGTTGGGTAAAGATTGTTTATCGCTTTTGCAAAATGTAAAATAGAGTAGGGCTTAAGCAAATAAGCATCCGCGTCAACCTTAAAGGCATCGATGGCATATCTTGGGTGTGCGGTAGTAAAAACCAGGTGTTTTGTTTTTTGCCGTAACAGGCTCGCCAGTTCAATGCCGGAAAGCGAAGGCATTTCGATATCCATAAAAATAATGTCGACAGGGTTAGATACCGATATTTCTGCTAGGGCTTGGAGCGGTTCAGTAAAAGTTTGGATAAGCTTTAAATCAGGCAGCTTGTCCATATACGCTATCAAGCTCTCTAGGGAATGAGGATCATCATCAATAACAATACAATTTATTGACATTTTTTATAGGTTTAGTTAATGCAAATTACAATTTCAACCAATAAAATGAAAAAAAAATACATTCGAAACGGATTTTTATGTATTCGGCAAGGAAATTCAGCTTTTTTTAGAGATTATTGTGTGATTTGAAGTTTTTGGCTAAAATTATTAAAATGGCTTTCTCATCTAATTTTAATAACTAGCGTTACTTTGAAGTACTGGTTTGAATCAGCAAAGTAATCAAATTTGGCATTTTTGCCATAGGTGTAGGCTAAACGCTTTTTTATGTTTTCCATGCCAGAACTTAAACCTGAGTTATCTTTAACTGCTTTTATTAAGTTTGAAGTTTCTATTATAAGTTGATTATTTTCGATTCTCAAACTCACTTCGGCAGGATGTGATGGTGTAAGCAGTTCGCCATGCTTAAACATGTTTTCTACCAAAGTGGTTAATACTAAAGGAATGATTTTAGTGCTGCGTATTTCGTCATCGTACCAAAAACGGAGCTGTATATGGTGATCTTTACGGAGTTGGTGTAAGTTAATGAGGTTTTCTACCTGATTAATTTCCTCGTCAAGCAAAATAAATTCTTTATCCTTATTGCTATCAACCGAATAGCGCATCATCTCTGCAAGAGAATGAATGGCCTCTGCTGCAACCGGAGAAGAATCTTTGGCATTTTGGTAAATAAAATCCAGGGTATTAAATAACAAATGAGGTTGTATCTGGGCTTTTAGAAAAGCATTCTCTGATTTTGCGATTTGAATGATGTTATTTAAACGTTGCTTTTCTAAATCTTCGATTTTTTTTCGCTCTTCCAGGAAATTAAGCAGAAAATAATAACTGGTAGAGAAACTCATAAAATAGATAGCACGATAAATTGGACCAGCAAAAAACGATGCTGTGAACTCAATCTTAAACGGGCCACTATAGGATGTGTAGTTGATAACGATATAATCTAAAATTACAATTAATATCAGGTACGCAACCAGCTCCAGTAAGATAAATAATGGCAATCTCCACCATCGGCCACTTAGCGTTTTTAATGCAGACGGCAATACAACGTGGGCATGAAAATAAAAGGTTGCCACGTTGAAACTATAAAAAATAATGTAATTACTGATTGGTTGAAATTTCCCTATAAAAATACCAATGATAACAGCCTCGTAAAATATAAATATGGTCCAACATAAAATGTGGAGTCTTTTATCTGATATCCAGCTTAGAATTTTGTGAAATTTATTTTTCCTATTTATTAAGTTCATCGAGCAAGTTAATTTGGGAGCGGCTACATAGGGTTAACAAAGAAACTTTGGTAGTTTGCTTCTTTTGATAACTAAAATACTAAAAAATTAGTTTAAGATCGGTTTGTTTTAATTGTTTTCTCCTTAATATAGTCGTGTATACTTTCACGATAACTATTTCCTACATTAATAGTTAGATTATTAATCATTTTTAAGGTATTGCCCTCTACCTTTTCAATATAATTCTTGGCTATGATAAATGAGCGATGTGCCTGGGCAAAATTCTGATAGTCTTTTAAAATGATTTTTATCTCTGATAGCGCAATGTATGATACAATCGTTTCGTTTAAGGTAAAAATGCGTACATAGTTTTGAAGACTTTCTACGGCTACAATATCGGTGTACCTTACTTTAATTAAGTTGTTTTTTTCGCTTTTATTCCTGACAAAAAAATAATCATCATCTTGCTTAACTGTTAGGTTTGGTACACTAGGGCTATGTGGGAATAATCTATTTATGGTTTCAGCAAAACGGGCAAAAGTGTATGGTTTTAATAAATAAGCACTAGCATACATTTCAAAAGCCTCGTAAGCGTATTTAGAGTGGGAGGTGGTAAATATTAATTTATCTGTTTTATGTCTAATTGCTTTTGATAATTCTAAGCCCGATATCATAGGCATATCAACATCTATAAAAACAATATCAACATGATCTCCAGCTGTAATTTCGTTTAATGCCTGTAAAGGATCTGTATAGGATTTTATTAAATGAATATTTGTGAGATTGTTGATGTATGATTTTATACCGTTGACGGCGTGAATCTCGTCATCAATTACGATACATGTTAATTTCATTAGACGTGTTTTAAGGTAATGCGAAATTATAGCATGCTTTTTATATATGGAAATTATTTTAGTCCTGTAACGATGTTTGGTCCGTTTTTGTAGTAAATATGATACGCATATGTTTTTTTTATGCAAGAAACATGACTGAGTAAAAATCTGGAATGTAGATTTTTATAAATAAACAAAACAAATTGATTTAATTGCTTGTATAACAATATATTGTATTTGGAAACGTAGTTATTAATAGATATATTTAATAAGCATAATAATTATCATTAATTATCTAAAACAATACCCCATGAAAAATAGAATCCGCACCACCAACAGATTAAACGTGTCTATTACAAAAAAGGTTATTGAGCTGCAAGAACAAGGTTACGACTGTGATTTTCTTCTGTTGGCTAACGGAAGTTTGCAGTGCATGCAAACTAACTTAAATTATCCGGTGAGTACGGTAGCTATTAAAGAGAGAGAACATGGCTACGACTTCTTCAGTCATTCGTACAAACATGTGCATACCATAGAAACTGGGAATGGAGAACGGGGAGTATTACTTACCGAAAAGATATTTTAACTAACCAACTTTATACTCTTCTAATTTAATCGTGTTCTACGGTTCAGGTTTACTGTATTTTAATAGGATCATTTATTTACATGGTCTAAATTAAACTATCAATATCGACGTTACATTTTGTTGATCTTGGCAAAAACTTTTCTTTCTTCTTTTTGTTTAGATTTTATTAGATATATTTAAACAAAAATAATGACTTACGCTATTTCAGATCTTGAACAGCTTTCTGGCATTCGTTCTCATACCATTAGGATCTGGGAGCAAAGGTACAATGCGCTGAGTCCGATGCGATCTCAAGGCAATACCCGTTTATATGATGATAAACAGCTTAGAAGACTATTAAACATTGTAAGTTTAAATAAAAGTGGTTTAAAAATTTCTAAACTTTGCCGTCTCTCAGATGAGGCGATTGATAAACTTCTTGATCAGCAGTTTTCTTATCCCGCTGATGATGAGCAGGCAGATTATTATGTTTCTCAACTGATTAGGCATGGTTTGGCTTTTGATGAGCGCTCTTTTAATCAGTTAATTGATCAGGGCATTGATCAGTTGGGCCTTTCTGACTGTTACCGGAAAATTATGTATCCATTGCTGGTCCGTTTGGGATTAATGTGGCGAAAAGACGATATTTGTCCGGCTCACGAGCATTTTTTATCAAATATTATCCGTCAAAAAATATTTACGCATATCGATAATCTTCCACCAACAAGGCATTCAGACAAAAGCTGGCTGCTTTTTTTACCAGAGGATGAGGATCATGATATTGGGCTGCTTTTTGCCAGTTATATGCTGAGGATGCATCATCATCAGGTTATTTTTTTAGGTAGCAAAGTTCCATTGGATTCAATTAAGCGCATATTTTCCACATTGAATGTAGGTCATGTTTTGCTTTTTATGATAAAATCGAGACTGGCGGCTGCAGCCCAAAAATATATCGATCAATTGTCTGAAATATGTTCATCCACTAAAATCCATCTTGCCGGAAATAGCCAGGTTATCGGTAAACTAAACAACATCGATCACATCAACTGGATTAAAACGCTTGATGAATTTGAAAAAATAATACATTACCCTGTTTTACATGAAAGAAATTTTTGATCAACTATCTGCCGATTGTAGCCGGCTTACCACTAAGTTGTATAGTACCAGCTTTTCTTATGGTATTTATTTTCTTGGAAAAGAACTACGCCAACCTATACACGCTATTTACGGGTTTGTACGTTTAGCGGACGAAATTGTGGATAGCTTTCATCATTATAACAAGAAATTTTTATTAGAGAAATTTAAGGAGGATACTTTCGAAGCTATTAAGTTGGGCATTAGTTTAAACCCTATTTTAAATTCATTTCAGAAAGTTGTAAATAAATATCGGATAGATCAGGAACTGATTGTTCTTTTTCTTCGCAGCATGGAAATGGATCTTTCAATACAAAAATATACTTCCGAACTTTACAACGAATATATTTTAGGCTCTGCAGAAGTAGTAGGATTGATGTGCTTAAGAGTTTTTACCCACGGTAACGATGCAGATTACGAGCAATTGAAGCCCTATGCCATGAAATTAGGCGCCGTATTTCAAAAGGTTAATTTTTTGAGAGATGTTAAGGCTGATCATCAAATACTTAGCCGAAACTATTTTCCGAATGTTAATTTGGCCTTGTTCTGCGATCGTCAAAAAAAAGAAATAGAAGCAGAAATCGAGGCAGAATTTGATATTGCTTTAGCCGGTATTAAGCTATTGCCTACAGCTTCCAGAAATGGCGTATATTTGTCCTATATCTATTATAAAAAATTATTCACAAAGATAAAGCGCTTAAGTGCTGAAAAAATTATGACTGAACGGATAAGAATTTCGAACACCCATAAAATTGGTTTAATGTTTGATTCGATTATCCGCAATAAGTTAAATGTAATTTAAATGGAAGAGCAAGTTATTCTGGTTGATCAGGAGGATGTGCCGAAAGGGCAGATGGATAAAATGGAAGCACACGAAAAGGGTATATTACACCGTGCTTTTTCTGTTTTCATTTTTAATTCCAAGCGAGAATTATTACTGCAACAAAGAGCAATAAGCAAATATCATTCGGGGGGCTTATGGACAAATACCTGCTGCAGCCATCCTCGGATTGGAGAAAGTAATATCCACGCAGCTAAAAGGAGGTTAATGGAAGAAATGGGGATGGAGTGCGAATTAAATTATCTCTTTAAATTTACCTATAAAGCAATATTTGAAGATGGCTTAACGGAACACGAGATAGACCATGTTTTTTTTGGTATGAGTGATAAATTACCTGTTATCAATCCTGATGAAGTAGAAACCTTTAAGTATATGGATTTGGAAACGTTGGCGCAGGATATTGCAGTTAATCCGGGTGCCTATACGCCGTGGTTAAGAATCTGTTTAGATAAGGTTGTTATGCATGCATCAACCGCTAGAACAAAAAACGGGCATACAGCCTAAGCCGTATACCCGTATCTAAATTAACGCTCTCGAGGACAAATATAGGACTTGTTTAGAAAATTCCTAAAAGTTTAACATTTCTTTTACTTTAAGATTATAGTTTGAACTTTGAGGTTATGTTGGTCTTTAAATTAAGATATTAGTATATAGGTATTTATGTGTTTTGACAGAAATAAACACCAAGAATATTTTTTTTCTCAATCATATCGTTTTATGATATTTGTTACAGTTTTATGTTTATCAAGTTGTTTTTCGATGGCAAAAGTTGATGGAGCGAGCTTATTTGTCTTCCTCTAGTTTCTGGAATTCAAATTTATCTTTAATGTATCGGTTAAAGTATCTTCCTTTCGATCCGGAAGCCTTTAACATCTTATACATCTTTTCAGGAACATTTTTGTACAGGTAAATCATATTGGTTACGAAAATGATTTTCAATACTTTAGCTGCTACATCATAACTGAAATATTTAATTACCGATGATGGCATAATCTTCAAGTTTGTGTCTTAAAAAAAAACACCTGCTGCCTAAAAATAGTTTTAATCATTTTTTAGTTCCGATTCTTCTCTGGCTACCTTAATCTTTTCTTTTTTAAGATCAATCCTGATGATATTGTACAAACTCATGTAAACATTAGCAATCCACACCACGGAAAAGAAAGAAATAATGTAACCACGCCAGTCTGGATAAATTAAAGTAAATTTGGTAATGAAAAGCAGCAGTGCGGTTACATAATGGCTGAAACAATATTCGCAAGTGAAAACATAGAAAAACTTACGTTTAACCAGCTTATTACAATTCTTCGAACGGTCAATACAGAATTCGCGCGCCTCTCTAAATATTTCCTCTTTTGTAACAGTCCATGCAATACAGGCTACTGGCAGTGCCATAATGAAGAGATAATAAATATGTACTTCCATTTTAATCAAATTCTGGTATAAGTACAACCTTAAAGCCTTGAAAATGTTTAAGTAAGCAATAAACATTTTGATTATATTTATGTTAGTTAAAGTATAGGTAATTATTTGTTTTATGGAAAGATCAGAAATCATATCTCTACTTGAGGTAATCAATCAACAGGTTAGTTCTTCGGTTTTAGGTGGGATGGAAGAAGAGTACGAAGAATTAGAAAGTATGGGCCTAATTAAAATTAACCGCGATTCGGTACAATGGTCATCATCTATGACTCCTGCCGGAAATGCTTATTTGGGGCACGATTAGTTGAGTTATCATTAGCAATAAAACACTATTGTTATTTGGAAAGCAGTTAGGGTAGTCCCGCCCGTTTCTGCCCGATGCATTTCACTATGGTCGGTACTATGTCAGTTTACTGTCCCATCGTACAATCCATTCTGTGTTTCCGTGGCAAGAAATGCTCCAACCAATTTGATTACATTTACCCTTAAGACTAAATTGGACCAATTTATTGTTGGAATTCTGCTAAATTTGCAGCAAGTTTGGAATTGTGCCTAAATAAAATAAACGGCCATTCCAGCTGCAGATATGAACGATTTACAACTTAGAACGGTAAATGTAACCAGATATGTTACGCCTTTGCGCGAAGGTGGCTCTATGCCCGCCATTGCAGAGGCTGATGATAACTTTTTATATGTACTGAAATTTAGAGGAGCAGGACAGGGCACCCGGGCTTTAATTGCCGAGCTAATCGGTGGTGAAATAGCCCGATATTTAGGTTTACGTGTACCCGAGTTGGTTTTTGCCAATTTGGATGAAGCTTTTGGGAGAACAGAGCCCGATGAAGAAATTCAAGATCTGCTAAAAGCCAGCGTAGGTTTAAATTTGGCACTACATTATTTATCAGGGGCGATAACATTCGATCCAACAGTAACTACTGTAGATGCTAAACTTGCGTCGCAGATTGTATGGCTTGATTGTTTTTTAACCAATATGGACCGTACCTGCAGAAATACCAATATGTTACTGTGGCATAAAGAACTTTGGTTAATAGATCATGGTGCTGCATTATATTTTCATCATTCCTGGCAAAATTGGGAAGAGCAGGCTGTTAAACCTTTCTTTTTGGTGAAAGACCATGTATTATTGCCATGGGCCTCTGAACTGGAAAGTGTAAATGAAGAATTCAGCAGATTACTCAGTCCCGAAAAGATAGCAGCGGTAATTAATTTAATTCCTGATGACTGGCTGGAAAGCGAAACAAACTTTGATAGCAAAACGGAGCACCGCAATGCCTATACACATTTCCTTACTACCAGGTTAACTCATTCAACTATATTTTTAAAAGAAGCGCAGCATGCAAGGGAAATTCTTATTTGAGTACGCTGTGATTCGCGTAATGCCCAGGGTAGAACGTGAGGAATTTATTAATGTGGGCATTATTTTGTTTTGCGCCAAGCAAAAGTTTTTAAAAAGTGTTTTTGCACTGGATGAGAAAAGAATAAAGGCTTTTTCTACTGAAGTAGATTTAGCTGAGTTAAAAGAAAACTTATGCGCTTTTGAAAGAATAAGTACGGCCGCAAAAGGATCTGGTCCCATTGGTCAATACGATCAGGCTTCTCGGTTTAGGTGGCTTACAGCAACAAGAAGTACTGTAGTGCAATGCTCAAAAGTACACCCTGGTTTTTGTGATGATGCCGAAGAGACTATGTTGAGGTTGCACCAAGAGCTCGTTTTGTAGCGCTATTTGCAGGCGCATAGCGTTTGATTTACTTTAAACACTCCATCAATTTAACAATCAAGCAATACAACAATTAACCACCTAACTTTGCCAAAAGAATATTTTAAAAAACTTCAAGATCTGCTCGATACCGAGCGCAACGAAGATTTACAATCGTACTTAAAACTTACTGAAAATACTTCAGCTGCCGATAGGAGGGCATTGGGTTTAACCTGGTACCCGATTGCCATCAGGAATACTGAAATAGGCCGTGGCGATTATTTAACGGTAGAGTTAGAAAGGACTACCCACCAGGATTTTTCTCATCAGTTCCGTTTTGGTTCTGCCGTGGTATTATTTTCCAATCACGATGCCAAAGAAGACCGCGTAGAGGGAATCATAAACCATCAAAGTGGTAGCAGGATGAAAATCAGCTTCCGTATTGATGAATTGCCCGATTGGACAAGAGACGGTAAACTCGGCGTAGATTTACTTTTTGATAATAACAGCTATGATGAGATGCAGAATGCGCTTAAGCAGGCCTCGTATTTAGCTGAAAATGAATCAGAAAATAAACTGATCCGTATTTTAACAAAAGGAGAAAAACCATCATTTCAAGGTGAAGAGAAATTTATCATTCCCAATACACTAAACGATTCACAGCAATTAGCAGTGAATAAAATTATAGCGGCTGATGACCTGGCTGTGGTTCATGGTCCTCCAGGCACCGGAAAAACAACAACGCTTGTGCACGCTATAAAATCGTTAGTTAAGCACAGCGATCAAAAAATCCTGGTGGTGGCACCGAGTAATACCGCTGTTGATTTACTTACGGAGAAGTTAGCTGCCGAAGGGCTAAAAGTAATCCGTGTGGGTAACCCAGCAAGGGTTTCTGAAAAGTTGCTTGCGGCGACTCTTGATCATCAAATGGCGGATCATCCGGAGATGAAAACGATTAAAGCTTTAAAAAAACAGGCCAGTGAATATAAAAATATGGCCCACAAATACAAGCGAAGTTTTGGTAAAGCAGAACGCGAGCAACGTAAGGCCTTGTTTGATGAAGCGCATAAAATTGGAAAGGAAGTAGAAAAAACGGAGCAGTACATTATGGATAATCTGTTTACCAAAGCACAGATTATTACCGCCACCTTAGTAGGAGCCAACCACTATACTGTTAGGAATTTAAAATATAATACCATTGTAATTGATGAGGCGGGCCAGGCTTTGGAACCAGCTTGCTGGATACCGATTTTAAAAGCGCAGAAAGTAATATTGGCTGGTGATCATTTTCAACTTTCGCCAACCATAAAATCAAATGAAGCAGCAAGAAATGGGTTAAGTAATACTTTACTGGAGAAAACGGTAAATCTTCATCCAGAGTCGGTTGTGTTGTTAAAAGAGCAATACAGAATGAATAAAGATATTATGGGTTACTCATCTCGGGTATTTTATAAAAATGAGCTGCAGGCCCATGATTCTGTTGCCGATCATTTATTGTTTACTAGCGATCAACCGATTCAATTTATCGATACGGCAGGCTGTAGTTTCGACGAAAAATTAGACGGGACCAGTACAACCAATCCTGATGAAGCTGCATTTTTGGTCAAACATTTAACGCATTTGGTTGCTTGTTTGGCAGATCAAACCTTAACAGAAAGCTTTCCATCTATTGCTATTGTTTCGCCATATAAACAGCAGGTTCAGATCTTAAATGCCCTAGTTCAGGAAAATGAAATTTTAACACCTTATCGCAATAAAATTGCAGTAAATACCATTGATAGCTTTCAAGGTCAGGAACGCGATGTGGTATATATTAGCCTCACCAGGAGTAATGGGGATGGAAGTATCGGGTTTTTATCGGATACGAGGAGAATGAATGTGGCCATGACTAGGGCAAGGAAAAAGCTGGTTGTTATTGGCGATAGCGCTACATTATCGAAATCTAATTTTTATGCTGAATTTATCCAGTATGCAGAACAATTGAATGCCTACCACAGCGCCTGGGAATTTATGGAGTTGTAACCACAAATGGTTGCTTTTTATATCTGCTTCACATTATATGACGCAAGTTGATGCTAAACTTTTTCCAGTTTCTTTTCTTCTTCAAGCTTACCCGATATACTTGCCCCTGCAATTAATAGTTCGTGCGTAATGGTTTTAGTATATTCTGTAATTTCGGATTTAAAATCTTTTACTGATGAACCCGAACGGATTTCTTCCAATCTTTTTTCCCACTGTCCGGTAAGTTCAGCCTGCGCAATCTGTTTATCCTTAACCACTTCGTAAACAGCCAAACCTTTATTGGTAGGTACAAGACTCCGCTTTTCTCTTGTAATATATTCCCTGGTAATTAAGGTTTCGATAATGGATGCACGTGTTGCTGGTGTACCTAAACCGCTATCTTTCATGGCATAACGTAATTCTTCGTCTTCAATCTCTTTACCACAGGTTTCGAGTGCTTTTAATAGCGAAGCCTCGTTGTACATTGGCTTAGGTTTAGTTTGTTTTTCTAAAAGAGATTTTTCTGTTATAGGTAATTGTTCTCCAACCGCAACCTTTGGTAGAGCTGCGTTGTCTTCATCTTTTTTATCGTCTTCAGGGTCGTTAAAAACAGCACGCCAGCCTGCAGAGCGGATTACCGTTCCATTGGCCACAAAAGTAACTCCCGATTGAATGGTTATTTTGGTTAACTCCTTAATACATTCTTGGTGAAATGCCTCAATCATTCGCCCAACAACCATATCATACACGGCTTGTTTATCCGGGCTCAATCCATAAGCCTGTTCGCCGGTAGGTAAAACCGCATGGTGATCGGTTACTTTTTTAGCGTTAACACTTCGCTTATTTAAAGTAATGGTTTGCAAAAACTGCGCTTGTTTTCCAAAATCAGCATGATCGGTAAATTTTGCAATCAAATCTGGAACGCCAGCAAAAATATCATCACCAATATAGCGCGATCCGGTACGGGGATAAGAAACCAATTTACTCTCGTATAGGTTCTGCAAGATGTTAAGTGTTTGATCGGCAGTGTACCCTTTTTTCTTATTGGCTTCTTGCTGCAAACTGCTTAAGTCATGCAATAACGGAGGCGGTTCTTTTCTTGGTTTAGCTTCTACAGCTGTGATGTTCCCGCCCGTTGGAAAGCCAGAAGCCACGTCCTCAACAAGTGCAAATAACTTTTCTACCTCTTCCTTTTCTTTATAATTAGCGGTTGATATAGCTTTAAAAACCTGTTCATCTTTAGAAAGTAAAATACTGATCTGATAATAGGTTTGAGGAACGAAATTTTTAATCTCCAAAAAACGGGCACAGATCATGGCCAGGGTAGGTGTTTGTACGCGACCTAACGAAAGAACTGTTCTGTTACCTGCCGAAATACTGAGAGCCTGTGTGGCGTTCATTCCCACCAGCCAATCTGATTCTGAACGGCAATGGGCCGAATTGAACAAAGTATCGTAATCTGTTCCGGGTTTTAAGTTTCTGAATCCATCTTTTATAGCTTCATCTGTTTGTGAGGAGATCCAGAGGCGTTTAAATGGTTTTTTGCATTTCAGGTAATAATAAATGTACCTGAAAATTAATTCACCCTCACGCCCCGCATCCGTTGCCACAATAATTTCGCTCGCCTCATCAAAAAGTTTTTTTATGGTGTCTAATTGTTTGCGCACAGCCGGATCTTCTACAAAACCATCTTTTGTTTTAATCTTTCTGACAGCAAGTTTAAACTTTTGCGGCAGCATGGGTAAATGTTGCTTCCTCCAGCCGATAAAGCCATAATCCTGAGGTGGAGCCAATTGTAATAAATGCCCGAATGCCCAGGTAAAAGAATATCCTTTACCTTCAATGTATCCATCTTTTCTGGTGGTTGCTCCGAAAACTTTAGCAAGTTCACGACCAACAGAGGGCTTTTCTGCAATTACAATCTTCATGAATGGGCTTATCTTTTCAACCCCAAAGATGATTAAAATATTGGCAACCGATTAAAAAAATTACTCACAATGCTACTTAACATTCGTTTTGGCAAACAATTATCAGATAACTTTGTCCATCATTTGTATCTGGAATTTTTATATCGGATTGATTAACAATTCGGTAATCTCTCTATCTAATGGCTACACCTGATTTTTAATGAATGGATAAAATTTATGAACTGGAAGGCAATAAAATTAAAGTAGGACTCGAACCGCAATTAATCCGCGTATATAGTAATGCCCAACTTTGGGCTTATCTTGATGGAAAAGCAGAGGCAAGGTTTGAGCTGATGGTAAATACAATTAAAGCCGATTATGAACAGCATTTTGGCAAAGAACTGGCTATTTCTAACGCTTCGCTTATGGTAGAAATTCTGGTACATGTGTACTGCGATTATCTGGGACTATCTTTCAATCGCATTGTACGGATAAAATGGATTCAGGCTTTGGTTAAAAAACTGCTTAAACGTGCCGAAGTTGTAGATTGCGGCGAAAAAGAGGTAGATAGTAACCGTTGGGTTTGGGATTTACTGGCCAGTAGCAAATCAATCTTTATCTGGATCTTACCTAAAAACCTAAACGCGAAAAATATTAAGCGCCATTAATCCATTTGTGCTGCCAAAATCTGTTCCTGATTTAATACGACACTTGCAGCCAGTGTTTCATTTAAAAATGATGAACTGTATTGCTGCTCTGAATTATTGATAAATAGCACCGTCCGATCTGAAATGGTATTGATCACTTGATCTGCCAACTTAGCTGGAACGGCAGGGCAACCCTGGCTTCTGCCCAGTCTACCCAATTCATCTATACTTTTCTGACTTACATAACTTGCTCCATGAACCACAATTGATCTTTCTCTGGCATTGCTGTTAAAACCTTGGTCCATGCCATCCAATTTAAGCGAACGACCATGTTTACCATTATAAATTTCGCCGGTTAAATAGAAGCCCAAACTGCTCTTGTTTGAGTTTATATTATTCGAGAATGATGAGGGTTTATCGCCACCACTGTTTTGTCCATGTGCTACCCAAGTATTTAAGAGTAGCTTTTTATTGGCTATATCGATTATATACAGCCGTTTTTTAGTGCTTTCCTGATCGAAATCTGCAATTGTTAAAATAGGCTTGGCATGTAATAAACCAGAATATTTCATGTTATAAAACCCAGTTAATGCCTTTTCGAAAACCCGTTCATTTAATCCTGCAGAATCTAAATGAACTTCGTGATATATATTTAAGATGTATTGATTGTATAGACTGTCTGCTGCTATGTTTTTAATCGTATCTTGTTGTGTTTGGGGGCGATCTATCGCTTTCCAACTTGTTCCGACAATGCTCATACCCACTAAAAAAATCGTAGCAATGTCCAGGATGTATTTCTTCATTCAGTATGGTTTGATTTGATATTGAGTTATTTATACGGTTGTTTAGCCCAGATGTTGCCCAAATCGTATTATTGACTTCGGATATGCTGTTGGTTTTACACTCCCGTGACTTAAAACAGAATAATATAGCCTTTGTGAATTAAAACAGGCAACTTAATTATTTTGCAATAGGTCTATGAATGCAACAAGCCTCTTAAATATAATCAGCCATATTGATTTTAATTTGTGATCACAAATTATCGATTTTTCTTTAAATCTATTTGTCTATTTTTGTCACAAAAATTAGATAAAATGCCAAACGACGAAAATGATTATTCTTTCTGGACCAAATATAAGAAATTTGCCTCAACAGAAATTTTGATGTACCTGATCATGATTATCGGCATTGGCCTCGGGATTATTTTTTTAAGCTAAGGGCTAATTTTAGATAATCTGCTGAGTTTACGTCGTTTATAAATTTAGAAAATTCGGAGTATTGTTCTGCTGGGAACGTACCGTCATTTAAAACAAATTTTCGGTGATAGGTTAATTTGTTCCCTTCTAAACTTGTTTTACAAGTGTACTCGCCAAATACACTTTTAAAAGTTTTATTTTGCCCGATAATTAATTCTGAATTTACATTATCTGGAAGGGTATAAATAATTGTATCTTCATCGGTATAACCACGGTTAATGTAAACTGGTAGTGTTCTGTTTTTTATTTCGGGGATTGATCGTTTTACGTTAAAAGCATTGAGCTGTAAAAACATCTTATTCCCGTTAACTGGTGCATAATTTCTGATGTTTACAGTTATATCTTCGATTAATTTAGGATTAATGTCTTTTTTTTGAGCGAAGGAAACCGCTTCAAAATTGATATTATCGATATTATATGTTTCTTTTAATAATTTATGCTGCTCGGTTATTGATTTACCAATCAAGGATTCCTGATTTTCATATTGTGAACCAGCATAAACGGTATTCATTTTTCCAGATACACTGCCGTCTAACTGAAGAGTTAAATTGGCCTTACGTATCTGCAGGTTCTCAGCAGTTGTTAGTTTTGGTGTATGTAATAGTTTTCCGCCATCGGCAGTGCAGGCCAGAACCAGTCTATCATCAGTAAAATCGCTTAAAAAACCAAATGGGATTTTTTGGCTGGTGCATTCTAACCAGGTTGTATCACCCTTTAACGGCATACACAGGATAATATGGTTGCCTTGCACCATACTGGCGTATTTTGGATCCATACTTTTCTTTTCAGAACCAGCTGATACTACACAGTAATAAGAATCTATATTTGCTGCACTGAGCAGGCTTTGCATATAGTTTACCAAGGCTTTACAGTCGCCATAGCCCAATCGGTCTACTTCGCTGGCTGCAATGGGCTGAAAACCACCAATACCGATCTGGACGCTAATATACCGTGTTTTATCCTGTAGGTACTGATAGATTTTTCTGGCTTTCTCCTTATCTGTTTTTTCATTTTTTACCAGATCTTTAACCATTTCAATAGTGCTGGTTGGCAAGGCTTTGCGTTCTGCTAACAAATCGTCGTATATCCATTTGCCCAATTCTTGCCAATTGGTATAATTACCTTTATGGTTGTAATAATAAAATTCCTGGGGAGCTATCTGGATGTTAGTGGCATAAGTTTGGTGTGCAGGGCTGTAAGGCTCAGTTCTAACCGCTAAAATATTGTCGACTTTCCATATGGTTTTTTTCTGCTTTTCATCAGTTAGTACTTCAGGAGCGCCCTTGTAATTCTGGCTTTTTATCCTCACCTGATCGGTAGGTTTACAAATAAAGGTATAAGTACTTTTTTCCACCGAGACATCATCTGCTGGTTTCGGGTTCCAATCGGGGATGATCAGGTTTTGTTTATTTCTGATTTCGTAATTATAAACCAAGGTGTAAGGATATTGGTTTACCGAGGGTAGATAATGTTTTACGCGGCTATCAACAAAAAGCGAAAATCCATCGGCAGCGCTCACATCGGCAAAATCATTTTGAGAGAATTTATTGATCAGTTTACCTACACTATTGTAAACTTCTCCCTTTATGCTTTTAATTGAAATGTTTTTATCGTAGTAGATTACCAAACGGGCCTCATCTTCTCCATTTTGATTAAAAACTGTAATGGCCTTTTTTACATTGAGCATCACATTGTCAGGGGAGCGCATATCAATGGTTGTTTCCTCATTACGGATACATGCATTGGCCCGGTTGCGCAGGTTAGCTGAAATTAAATCGACATCATAGTTATTTTGCGCAAAGGCAGAAACTGAAACTAAAAACCAAGAAACAACGGTGAATAAGCGTCTCATTTAATTCGCCTTTTTTAATAAAAATTCTGTCTTTTGGTTCTGGATGATCTTACTATAGAATTCCTTTAAATAAAGATATTCTTCTGGCGGATAAATAGCATTATTAAATTGTAAAATCTGACTCATTGAAATGGTATTTTCATTTAAACTAGTTTGCAACAGGTACTTTCCACCCGCATTAGGCAAAGCAATGGCCATATCTTTCGGTTTTTCCAGCAATTGGTATTTTTCGGGTAAAAGTACATTGATGATGATACGCTCGTCGGACGCTGCACCTAAATCAACAGGGTAGGTACGCTCGTTTAAATTAAATGGGTTTTTCGAAATGTTATTAATAAAAAACGGACTAAAATAAAACTGATCCTTATTGGTGCCATCGTTTATTGTAAACTCTACCTCGTATTTTTCTATTAAAGAATTTTCTATACTATCCAAATTTGAAATTTGATGATCCAATATCTTAATCCTGGTTAAGCGCTCATCGAGTTTCTCTACGTACTCATCCGGAGAATTGTATCGAAGAATTTCTTTGCGTTTACCGTATGCTGCATAACCCATGGTATTGGTAGTTAAAGTGCCGATAATTTTTCCATCAGTGGTCATTTTTCCGGTCAGGATATAACTGGTCGTATTTTTTTGGCTGGCTTTTAAATCGATCCAGTAAGATGGTTTTTTTAAATTGATTACCCTTCCTTGGTCGTTAATACAGCGTAACGGTAACAATCCGAAGGGTAGAAGTGGTTCTGTAGCATCCAATAAATAACTTTTATCGGCAATATTTACTTTGGCAACCAAGTAATTAAAATCACTCATTACCGGGTAGAGCTTATTTACAGTGCCATTATCGCGGGTAGAGAGTATAACAGCCTCTGCATCTAAACCAGCTGCAGAAAGCGCTGCAATTAAGCTTAGGTTAACATCGGCCACATTACCAGATCTATTTTCTAGTGCCTTTTTAATGTTGTCTTCTGAATATTTTCCGTAATAATTATTCCATTTGATCTGTTTTTTGATGTAATTATAAATAGATCTTGCTTTGTCTAAATCTGTTGTGCTTCCTTTTGTAATTTCCGGAATGAGGTCTTTAAAAACATCTTTCCTTTTCATCTGATCGCCCAATGTTTTATAAGACGACAGCTCATAATCAATATCTTTCCAGGTTTTGGTATAAGATGTTTTAGCACCATTTAAATTCTGAACATCAGAAAGTTCAAAATAGATGGCCGATTTGAAGTTACTCGGTGCAGTCATGTTATCTTCCTCAATAAATGCCGGAATATCTTTCATCATGTAGTTGATTTTGGAGCAATCGATAGCTACACCCGAAAGCCTTAAACATTCTTTACTCAGTTCTACTTTTTGGTCGGTAAGCTTTTGAAATCCACGTAACGAAACATTATAATTGTAAATGCCCGGAATATAAACTAAATACTCACTAATCACTTTTGGAATGTTGCTTTGAAATTCCCACGTTTTGAAATTAAATAAGTTGGGCGATTTTAACCTATAACTATATTCTATTACAGCGCCTTCTTTGAGATTTGGAAGCGTAAATTTGGTCAGTCTGGTATATTTTGACCGGTTTTCGGTGAAAATCGCTTTTTTATCCATAACTGTTTCTACAAAGTTATTGTTGATATAATTAAAAGTAGAAGCTTTTAAATCATCGATTGTTTCTTCCCGAGATTCGTCTTTATAGGTTGGAATAATAATATTCGCTTCCTTAAAGCCTTCTTTATTATAGATTTTGATTTTTACATGATGCTCAAAAATCAGTTCTAAACTACCTGTATTATCATCTCGTTGAATAGATGCTGTACCAAATTCTTTTAAAACAATAGCATTGGCATTACTGTCTAATTTTTTTCTGTCGAATTGGTAATCGTCATAGGTAATTGCGCCAAATTTAAAGTCTTGAGCATGAGTAGTTAATGATAAAAATAGGAGGGATAATATGGCTAACGTTTTATTCATTTGAGCGTATGTAAATTGTCGCAATTTAATCCTACAAACTAACATTTTAAAATAATTTGACAATTAAATTTATAAATTAATAAAGCTGTTTTACAGAACTAATGAAACCTTTTTAGCACTTTTGAAAAAAAGAATTTGACATTCCGATTCAAATCTAATGTCGCCAATCTCACATCATAAGAAATGAAATTAAATTTAAAGCGCCCTTTAGCATTTTTTGATTTAGAAGCTACTGGAGTTAATGTTGGAGCTGACAGGGTCGTTGAAATAGCGATTTTAAAGGCTATGCCAGATGGTTCTGAACTTGTTAAAACTTGGCGCGTAAATCCAGAAATGCCGATTCCTTTGCAAACCTCGTTAATACACGGTATTTACGACGAAGACATTGCTGATGCGCCAACCTTTAAAACTTTAGCAGCAGAAATTGCTGAATTTATTGGTGAAAGCGATCTGGCAGGATACAATTCAAACAAATTTGATATCCCAATGCTTTTGGAAGAATTTTTAAGGGCAGAAGTTGATTTCGACATGAACAACCGCAAATTTGTTGATGTACAGAATATATTCCACCAAATGGAACAACGTACCTTAAAAGCGGCGTATAAGTTCTATTGTCAGGAAGATTTAATTAATGCACACGCTGCAGAGGCAGATGTAATTGCTACTTACAAGGTTTTACTTGGTCAATTGGAAATGTACAAAGAAACCGAGTTTGAGAATAAACAGGGGGTAAAAAGCATTCCTGTTGTAAATGATGTGGATGCGCTGCATATCTTTACCAACATTAATAAACCTGTAGATTTTGCTGGTCGTTTGGTTTACAATGATAACGGTGAGGTATGTTTTAACTTTGGTAAACACAAAGGTAAAACCACGGATCAGGTATTTTCGGTAGAGCCTAGCTATTATGCCTGGATGAAAAATGGCGATTTCCCATTGTACACAAAGAAGAAGTTAGACGAGGAGTGGGCAAAGTTCAATGCTAAGAAAAATGAGAACAGGGCACCACGTCCTCAGCATAATACGCCAGCAAGTAAACCTCAACATCAACAGAAGCCTCAGCCGAAGCCAGAAAAGCCTGCACAGCCCATCAATACGGAGATGTTGGAGCAATTGAAAATGAAGTTTGGTAAGTAGGTGCAAGTTACCACAGATAAAAAGGATAAACACAGATAGTTAAGTAATTGGAAGAACTTAATTCTATATCTATAACTGAGAAGATTATTGGAGCTGTTTATACAGTTTCAAATACACTTGGTTGTGGTTTTTTGGAGAAAGGTTAAAAAAATACGTCATGAAATCTATAAAAATATTTTGCCTTTTATTGTGCGCTTCAATTTATGTAAACGCACAAACTACTTTGCCGTTAGAACCAGTATTTAAGAAAACCTATCAAAAGGAAACGAGAAATACAAATGGGAAACCCGGAAAGAATTATTGGCAAAATACTTCCAAATATGATTTGAATGTAGATTTTAATCCTACCAGCAGGCTGTTAAAAGGTAAGGTTCAGGTAACTTACACCAATAACAGTCCTGATACTTTGAAGGAAATATGGTTTAAACTTTATCCAAATCTGTATAAAAAGGGGACACCAAGAAAATCAAAATTGGCAGAGTCTGATCTTGGTGATGGAGTTGCAATAGAAAAAATGGTAGCAAATGGAAAATCAATCGCCGATTTTAAAATTGACGGAACAAATATGACCGTTAATGTCCCTGCAGTTGCGCCGGGCAAAACCATTAGTTTTTCTATCAATTATAGCTACACTTTAAATAAAGGATCGCATGTGCGTACTGGTCAGGTAGATGAAGGTTCGTATTTTGTGGCTTATTTTTTTCCGCGGATTGCGGTTTATGATGATGTGGATGGCTGGAATAAATATCCATACACTGGTGCTGAGGAGTTTTATAATGACTTTGATCAGTTTAATGTTTCGATTACGGTGCCAGGTGCTTATGGTGTTTGGGCAACGGGTGATCTGAAAAACGCTTCCGAAGTTTTCCAAAAAGATATTGTTTCCAGAATGTTATCTGCGGAAAAAAACGATGCTATAACTGATGTGATTACGGCTAAAGATTTGACTGATAAAAAAGTAACGCAACCTAACGCCTATAACACTTTTAAATTCGAAGCGAAAAATGTAACCGATTTTGTATTTGCGTTGAGTGATCATTATTTATGGAAATCGAGTAGTTTGGTGGTTGATCCTAAAACGAAAAGAAGAACCCGTGTGGATGCCGTTTTTAACCCAAAACATAAAGATTATTATGAAGTAATAGATTTTGCGCGTAAAACGGTAGAAGCCATGAGTTATACTTTTCCGAAATGGCCTTTCCCTTACAACCATGAAACGATATTTGACGGTTTAGACCAGATGGAATATCCGATGATGGTAAACGACAATCCTGTAGACAATAGGACTGATGCCATTACCTTAACGGATCATGAAATTTTCCATACGATGTTCCCATTTTACATGGGAATAAACGAAACCAAATATGGCTGGATGGACGAAGGTTGGGCAACTATTGGTGAGTGGCTAATATCGCCAATGATTGATTCTACCATTGTAGATGAATATGGTGTTCAGCCTACAGCTTCATCTTCCGGTGGGAAAGACGATACTCCTATTATGACTTTAACACCCGATTTAAAAGGTTCAGGCTCTTTTACTAACTCTTATCCTAAACCTGGTTTAGCTTATTTGTACGTAAAAGATTATTTGGGAGATGAATTGTTTACAAAAGCTCTACACACCTATATTCAAAACTGGAATGGTAAACACCCAATGCCCTACGATTTCTTCAATAGTATGAATGAGGGTAGTGGTAAAAATTTAAACTGGTTTTGGAAAGCCTGGTTTTTTGATGATGGTGTTACCGATATGGCCATAAAGGCTGTGGATAAAACTTCAGGAGGATACACAATTGTTATTGAGAATAAAAGTGTTAAAGCTATGCCAATTGATTTAACATTAACTTATGATGATGATTCTGTTGAAAAGAACCACAGTACAATCGGCATTTGGGAAAAAGGAGATAAGCAGGTTAAAATAAATGTAACAACTACTAAAAAGTTATCTAAAGTAGTGATGGGTAACCCACATACACCAGATAAGGTTAAAAGTGATAATAGCTTTTCGGTGAATTAGCCGAGTCTCAAGGAAGTCAAGTTTTTTTTCTTAAATAGGTGAATTTTATAGCAATCGTCATCCTGAACTTGTTTCAGGATCTATTTAACTTAATTCTTGATGATGGATGCTGAAATAAATTCAGCAAGACGCCCGTATTAATTCATGAGCCTATAAATACATTTATTCAGGCTTCAAAAAATCGATATTTCTTTTCAATCCCGTAAATTTAGTGCGCTTAACTGCCGAGCCCTTAAAAACCTTTTTAAAAACATCATCGGTAATTTCGGTCAAGTCTTTTGCATTCAAATCCAGCAATCCATTCTCTGGCTTAAAAGCTTCCTCATTGTGGGCTTTAGAGAAACGGTTCCAAGGGCAAACATCCTGGCAGATATCACAACCAAACATCCAATTGCTCATTTTATTTTTAAACTCATTTGGGATTTCATTTTTGAGCTCGATAGTGAGATAAGAAATACATTTGGTTCCATCTACTACCTGTGGTGCTATAATGGCATTAGTAGGACAGGCATCTAAACAGCGGGTGCAGCTACCGCAATAATCGGCCTGGTAAGGATGATCGTAATCCAGCTCCAGATCGACAATCAATTCTGCAAGAAAGAAAAAGGAGCCATCGGTTTTACTGATCAGGTTGGAATTTTTACCGATCCAGCCAATTCCTGATTTTTTCGCCCAGGCACGGTCTAAAACAGGGGCAGAATCTACAAATGCCCTTCCAGAAACTTCTCCGATGTTTTCTTCTATAAAATGAGTGAGTTCCTTTAGTTTCTCTTTAATTACGGTGTGATAATCCTGTCCGTAAGCGTACTTAGAAATTTTTGGCGCATTGGGGTCTGATTGTTTTTCTTCTGTATAATAATTTAGCGACAAAGAGATTACCGATTTAGCACCATCAACCAGTAATCTGGGATCAAGGCGTTTATCAAAATAATTTTCCATGTATTTCATTTCGCCATGACGGTTCTGGTTGAGCCAATTTTCCAGTCTTGGCGCTTCCTCTTCAAGAAATTCAGCTTTTGAAATACCACATGCCATGAAACCCAAACGCATGGCTTCACCTTTGATCAGCTGACTATATTTTGCTTCATTATTGTACACCGATTTGCAAAGATAAGGCTTAAGATTTAAAACATTTTCATTAATCACTTGTTCTAAATATAAAACTAAATTAATTAGGGTTCATCCTTTATTATTGAAGTAACACCAGAAGGGAGAGTATTAGCTATGGAAAATATAGATCCACAACATACGGAATCAGGAGCAGCTCCGAAACCGATTGAAAAAGATTACGAAAGTCATAAAGCAGATCCAGGACCGGCAAAACCAGCGGTAACAGAAAAAGACGAAAACGGAGGGGGGCAAGCTTTGAAATGGGTACTACCCCTAGCTATAATTATTGGCCTGATTATATGGTTTGTGATGAGAAAATAATTAGCTTTAGATTAAAATGAAATGCCGGTACATTAATACGACCGGCATTTTTTATAGATATTTATTTTAAAAGTTTAACCTGGTAAAGGTCTTTCCGCCTGTCTTTTAGCACCTTTACTGTTCCATAATGATGCAGCTCGTCTAATAAATGTAGATCAACATCTACCACTAAAACCATCTCCGTATTTGGCGTAGCCTCAGCTTTTATGGCATTGGTTGGGAATGCGAAGTCAGAAGGTGTAAAAACCGCCGATTGCGCAAACTGGATATCCATATTATTTACTTTAGGTAAATTGCCCACACAGCCTGCAATAGCCACATAACATTCGTTTTCTATGGCCCTAGCTTGTGCGCAATGACGAACGCGTGTATAACCGTTTTGCGTATCGGTTAGAAATGGTACAAATAAGATCTGCATACCCTGCTCAGCATAAATGCGGCTCAATTCAGGGAATTCTACATCATAACAAATCAAAATGCCTACTTTACCACAATCGGTATCGAAAACCTGCACTTTATCGCCACCAATCATGCCGTAATATTTTTGCTCATTTGGAGTAATGTGGATTTTCCTATACTCATCTATTTTGCCAGTACGGTGACAAAGGTAAGTGGCATTGTAAAGTTTACCATCTTCAATGAGTGGCATACTGCCGGTAATGATGTTTGTATTGTAGCTCAACGAATATTCGTGCATTTTTTGTACAATCTCTTGTGTTTTTTCAGCAAGCTTGCGCATAGCCTCAATTTCTGGCAAGTGATTGTATGGCTGCAATAGAGGCGTATTAAATAGTTCAGGGAACATCACGAAATCTGATTTGTAACCGCTCAAAGCATCTACAAAAAATTCTACCTGTTCGTAAAATGCATCCATATTTGGGAACAAACGCATTTCCCATTGCACTAAACCTAAACGGATGGTCATCGCTGAACGTGCAGAAGCATCAATACCCTGGTAATAAATATTATTCCACTCAATTAAGGTGGCATATTCTTTCGATTCTTTATCACCCGGTAAATAATTCTTTAATACTTTTCTGACGTGAAAATCATTCGAAATCTGAAAAGTAAGGGTAGGGTCGTAAATTTCTTTTGCTTTTACCTTGTCTATATACTGCCTCGGACTCAGTTGCTCTGCATATTCATGGTAACCAGGAATTCTGCCACCAGCAATAATACTTTTTAGGTTTAGGCTTTCGCAGAGTTCTTTCCTGGCTTCGTATAACCTTCTTCCTAAGCGTAAACCTCGGTAATCGGGGTGAACAAAAATTTCTATGCCGTATAGTGTATCGCCATTTGGGTCGTGTGTTGTAAAAGAATAATCTCCTGTGATCAATTTATAGGTATGCCGGTCTCCATACTCGTCGTAATCTACAATAATGGCTAACGAACAAGCCACAACTTTATCATCAACCGCGATACAGAGCTGTCCTTCTGGAAAAATATTCAATAGTTTTGCAATACTGGATTTTGGCCAGATGGAACCGCCCATACTATCGTATGCCTGTAGCATTGATTCTTTAAGATCTGCGTAATCTTCGAGCGTTAGTTTACGTAATTCAATATTCATACTGTTTGATTTGTATTTAATGAACACAGAAAGATCTTAAATGTTCAGATGGACTGTATATTTCTTTGAAGATCCCGAAACAAATTCAGGAGAATGCAACGTTTAATTTGATACAATAGTAACCCGAGTAATGCCAACCCTGACCTGTAGCGCAGCGGAAAGCTATACCGTAATTTATTTCAGGGTTTTAATGTGTGTGTAAAGATATTAAAACAACTTCCCAGTTTGCCCAGGATAATTTTTCTTTAAGTGTTTGTAAGCCGCTTCGGTAACTTCTCTACCCCTTGAAGTACGCATAATATAACCTTCCTGGATTAAAAACGGTTCATAAACTTCTTCAATAGTACCTTCATCTTCTCCAACAGCCGTGGCTATGGTTTTTAAACCCACCGGGCCGCCTTTAAATTTATCAATGATGGTAACCAGAATCCTGTTGTCCATTTCATCTAAGCCGTGTTCATCTACGTTGAGTGCATTTAAAGCATAGCGGGCTATTTCAGTATCGATATTTCCGTTTCCTTTAATCTGTGCGAAATCTCTTGTTCTGCGTAAAAGTGCATTGGCGATACGGGGCGTGCCACGACTACGGCGGGCAATTTCATAAGCACCTTCATCACTGATCGGTGTTTTTAGTATATCAGAGGAGCGTAGCACAATTGTAGTGAGCAATTTAGCATCGTAGTAAGCCAAACGGGCATTAATTCCGAAACGTGCTCTTAAAGGTGCTGTTAACAAACCGGAACGTGTAGTGGCGCCAACCAGCGTAAAAGGATTAAGCGATATCTGTACCGAACGGGCATTGGGGCCGGTTTCGAGCATAATATCGATTTTGAAATCCTCCATGGCAGAATATAAATATTCTTCTACAAGGGGCGATAAACGATGGATCTCATCAATAAAAAGAATATCGCCTTCATCCAAGCCAGTTAATAAGCCGGCCAAATCGCCAGGTTTATCTAATACCGGGCCAGAGGTTACTTTAATACCGGTGGCCATTTCATTGGCAATAATATGAGAAAGTGTGGTTTTACCTAATCCAGGAGGGCCATGTAAAAGAACATGATCTAAAGCCTCGCCACGGAGTTTTGCTGCCTGAACAAAAATCTTCAGGTTTTCCATCACTTTTTCCTGTCCTGTAAAATCTTCAAAAGCCTGTGGCCTTAAAACCCTTTCAATATCGCGATCGGTAGGATTTAGGTTACTTGCTTCAGGGTCCAGATGCTCATTCATACAGCAAATATAAAATTAAATGCTAAAAAAATTAGGATTTTTTAAATTTATCCGAAACGATGAGATCTTTTGATCCTGCAGTATATTTATAAAAACCTTCACCAGTTTTAGCACCTTTTTTTCCTGCTGCCACCATATTTACCAATAATGGACATGGGGAGTATTTAGGATTTCCAAAACCATCGTTCAATACTTTTAATATTGCCAAACAGACATCCAGGCCAATAAAATCGGCTAATTGCAAGGGACCCATCGGGTGTGCCATTCCAAGTTTCATTACC
This sequence comes from Pedobacter riviphilus, assembly GCF_014692875.1. Classification (NCBI taxonomy): domain Bacteria; kingdom Pseudomonadati; phylum Bacteroidota; class Sphingobacteriia; order Sphingobacteriales; family Sphingobacteriaceae; genus Pedobacter; species Pedobacter riviphilus. The sequence continues at coordinate 1,857,656 of NZ_CP061171.1, forward strand.
GTATCGATTTCGTGAACGCCTGCAACGCCTTCATACAGGGTATAAATGGCTTCATTAATCATTGGCATTAAAATGCGGTTAGCCACAAAACCCGGATAATCATTTACCTCAACGGGAACTTTCTCCAAACTTTGAGAGAGTAACATAATAGTATTGGTTGTTTCATCACTGGTAGCATAACCACGGATTACTTCAACGAGCTTCATTACCGGAACGGGGTTCATAAAGTGCATCCCGATTACCTTATCACCTCTCCCGGTTACGGCAGCAATCTGCGTAATCGAAATAGATGAGGTATTAGAAGCGAGAATAGCATGTGCAGGCGCATACTCATCTAAATCCTTAAAAATCTTCAATTTTAAGTCTAAATTTTCGGTAGCGGCTTCTACAATCAAATCGGAACTTTGAACACCATCCTTTATTGAAGTATATGTGGTAATGTTGTTAAGAGTGACCGCTTTCTGATCGGCTGTCAAGGTTCCTTTCGCAACCTGTCTGTCTAAATTTTTGGTAATGGTTTGTATGGCCCTATCTAATGCAGGTTGATTGATATCAATCAGATTAACGCTATAATTGAATTGTGCAAAGATATGGGCTATACCATTTCCCATTGTGCCAGATCCTATAACTGCAATTTGTTTCATTTTTAAGTTTAAGAAATTAAAAAAGAGAATTTACTAATAGATGATTAAGTTAAAAAAAGATCTTGCTTTATAGCTGATACTCTATTATTTGCATTAACACCTTATGGCGCCAGCCTGGTTTTGGTCCAGATTCCCTTAACTTTTTCGAAATTTATCCTGTCGTGCAATCGGCTACTTCTTCCTTGCCAAAATTCAATCCGCGTAGGTTTTACAATATATCCACCCCAGTGCGCAGGTTTAGCTATACCTTTATTGGCACTTTTGGCTTTTAATTCTTCAACTTTCTCTTCCAGAAATGCCCTGTTTGGAATAACCTGACTCTGTGGCGAGGCTACTGCGCCAATCTGACTGTCAACAGGTCTCGTATTAAAATATTCTTCCGAAGTTTCTTTGTCCAGTTTTTCTACCGTTCCTTCAATTCTCACTTGTCTTTCCAGTTCTGGCCAGAAAAATACTAACGCTGCATAAGGGTTTCGTTTCAGCTCTTTTCCCTTGGCACTTAAGTAATTCGTAAAGAACCTAAATCCATCTGTATCAACGCCTTTGAGTAAAACGATACGGGCATCGGGTCTGCCGGCTTTATCAGCTGTAGCCAAAGTCATTACATTGGGTTCATATATCTGCGCATCAATCGCATGTTGAAACCAGTTTTTAAATTGGATAATTGGATCTTGATCAACGTCAGATTCGTCTAGCGAAGCGCTTTTGTAATCTTGGCGCAGGTTTTGTAGAAATTCATTTGTAACTTGCATTTAACAAAAATAGACATCTTTTACGGTGTAACAAATGATTATCATCATGCTGAATAATATAAAACCAAAAACAGGCCGCTTGCTCATCTCGGAGCCTTTTATGGCCGATCCGAATTTTAAAAGATCTGTGGTGTTGTTAACAGAACATGGAGAAGATGGCACCGTGGGTTACATCCTTAACCAAGTGGGAAACCTGATCCTAAATGATGTGATCCAGGATTTGTGGGATGCAAAAAACTACATTTATTTTGGTGGACCGGTTGCAGCGGATACCTTACATTTCATTCATCGAAGTTATGATAAACTGCAGAGCGGTGAGCCAATCGGGAATGGATTGTACTGGGGTGGGAATTTCGAAACACTTAAAATCCTGTTAAATACAAATGCCATAAGCCAGGACGAAGTGAAATTTTTTATGGGTTACTCGGGTTGGGACCATGGACAGCTCGATCGCGAAATAGAGCAGAATGCATGGATGGTGAGCGATATCTTTAACCCTGATCTCATTTTTAGTAATGACGATGAAAAGCTTTGGCGGGACGTAATCGTAAACTTAGGTCCGAAGTATGCACATATTAGTAATTTTCCTGCGGATCCGAGTTTGAATTAGTTTGGAGTTGGGGGAGTTAATATTGGTGATGAAAAAAAAGAATTATCAAAGCTGTAAAGCCAATTACTATCAGAAATAGAACTGTTTCACTTTTAATATAAGTCCAGACTTTTTGATTATTAATTTTTCTTAATAAAGAGATTATAATTAAAGCTAGGATAGATATAAATGTTGTCCACATGGTATATACATCAATGAATACCAAATAAATATTGAGGTGAAATTATTGATGTTTAGCTCATTAATTTCACCATAAATTATTAAAAATAGCGTCGAGAATATTAAAGAAACAAGAGATATAATCAATGCTATCTTGATAATCGTCTTCAATATAATCATTGTTTATACTGCAAATTGAAAACTTACAACTGAGAACTCATTTCGGAAGCACTTTCTTCAACTTTCCTTCTCAATTCATCTTTGTAAGCCTGCATTTTAACAGTTAAAGACTCATCAGCTGTAGCTAAAATCTGAGTGGCTAATAAACCTGCATTTTTAGCAGCGTTTAAAGCTACTGTGGCAACCGGGATGCCATTCGGCATTTGTAAGATCGATAAAATACTATCCCAGCCATCAATGGAGTTTGATGATTTAACCGGAACACCAATAACAGGTAATGTAGTAATAGAAGCTACCATTCCTGGTAAATGGGCCGCACCACCGGCACCGGCAATAATTACCTTTAGGCCACGGCCTTGCGCTTCTTTAGCGTAATTGAACATACGTTCTGGTGTTCTGTGGGCAGAAACAACCGTAATTTCATAGTTTATTCCAAATTCTTTTAGTACATCAGCTGCATCTTGCATCACAGGCAGATCTGATTTGCTACCCATTATAATTCCAACTAATGCCGAATTTGAATTTCCTTGACTCATATTTATTTTATTTCTTAAAATTTTACATTTTTATCCTGCTTTTAGCGCCCATTTCGAGGGGCTTAAGCCTAAGCAATTACCTTTAATGTCTTTTGCACAAACCGTGCTTTTTCAATCGCTTTTTCCCTGTCGATATCAACGATAGTTACGTGGCCCATCTTGCGGAAAGGTTTAGTGTATTTTTTACCATATAAGTGAACATAAACACCATCGATAGCTAATATTTTTTCCAGGTTTTCATATTTAGCCACACCTTCAAAACCTTTTTCACCAAGTAAATTAATCATGATGGCATTGGTAATGCTACTAGTATCGCCAAGCGGCAAATTATAAATAGAACGTAAATGCTGTTCAAATTGAGAAACATAATTGCCCTCGATAGTTTGGTGGCCACTATTGTGTGGGCGAGGAGCAACCTCATTAACCAATAATTCTCCATCTTTACAAACAAACATCTCAACCGCTAAAATCCCCGTGATATTCATTGCCGAAGCAATATTTTTGGCAATGTTCTCTGCCTTTTGTTGCAAACTTTCAGCAAAAGTTGAAGGAGAAATTAAAAACTCAACTAAATTGGCTTCCGGATTAAATTCCATTTCTACCATTGGGAAGGTTTTCATATCGCCATTGGCATTGCGGGCAACAATTACCGCAACTTCTTTTTCAAAATCAACCAGTTTTTCGATAATACAAGGCGCATCAAAAGCTTTATCCAGATCGGCAGCACTGTTGATTTTCATCACACCTTTGCCATCATAACCGTCTTTTCGCAGTTTTAAAATATACGGAAAAGGGATATTACTGTTCTCCATATCTTCCTTCGTATTTACAATCTGGAAAGGAGAGGTTGGGATATCGTTTTCTTTAAAAAACTGTTTTTGTACACCTTTATCTTGGATTAAACGGATTACCCTCGATTGTGGGAATACCTTTTTACCTTCTTTTTCGAGCTGTTCAAGCGCATCGATATTTACTTTTTCAATTTCGATGGTAATGATGTCGGCTTTTTTTCCAAAGCTGTAAACGGTATCAAAATCGGTAATCGAGCCATTTTCGAAGTAATTTGAAATGTGTTTGCAGGGAGCATCTGGATCTGGATCTAAAACTAATGTAGTTACATTATAATTGATTGCTTGTTGAATGAGCATTCTGCCCAATTGTCCGCCCCCTAAAATACCTAATTTTAATTCGCTAATCTGTTTTGCCATGCGCTTGAAAATAATGCTACTTTTGTGCAAAAGTAACCATAATAAATTTTATTGATGAATGCTGATGCAATAATTATTGGGGCAGGTGCCTGCGGATTGATGTGTGCGGTGCAAGCAGGCTATCTGGGTAAGAAAGTAATTGTGCTCGAGAAAAACGAAAAACCCGGGGCCAAAATTTTAATTTCCGGAGGAGGGCGCTGCAATTACACGAACCAATTCGCATCAGCTGAGCAGTTTATATCTGCTAATCCACATTTTATAAAATCGGCTTTTACGCAGTGGACGGTTGATGATACCATTAGCTTTTTTGAAACATATGGCATAACTGGAAAAGAAAAAACTTTAGGTCAATTATTTCCTGATGATAAAAATGCAAAAGATGTTGTTGAGGTTTTTACATCCATCTGCGAAGATTTCGGACAGGAAATTAGGTGTAATGCCGATGTAAAGGATATTGAGATATTACCTGAAAGTTTTAAAGTAAATTATGAGAAAAACGGTAAAACCGTAGTTTTAACTGCAGAGAAGCTGGTAATTACTACTGGAGGTTTACCCATCCCAAAAATGGGCGCTACCGATTTTGCCTTACGCTTTGCGAGGAAGCAAAACTTAAAGATTATTGAAACTGCACCCGCCTTGGTTCCATTAACTATCACCGGAAAAGACGAAGAATGGTTTGCACAGCTTTCGGGCAATTCCGTTTTTTGCGAAGTAAGCAATGATGAAATTTCTTTCGAAGAAAATATTCTTTTTACCCACTGGGGATTGAGTGGGCCAGCTATTTTACAGATTTCTTCTTTTTGGAGGAGAGGAGAGATTGTTAACCTCAATCTGTTGCCACATCAGGATATTGTTTCGTTATTAGATATCGAAAGAAAGAATAACGGCAAAACTTTATTATCAACCTTGTTGAATCGTTTTTACACCAAAAAGTTTACAGATGCTTTAGGTAAGTTTTTACCTTTAAATAAACCTGTTGCAGCATTGACCAAAGCAGAAATTGATTTAATTGAACAAACGATCCACCATTTTAAAGTGAAGCCGGCAGGCGATAAAGGTTATGATAAGGCCGAGGTAATGCGGGGCGGAATTGACACCAACGAAATTTCCTCTAAAACGCTGGAATGTAAAAAAATCCCGAACCTGTTTTTTGGTGGCGAATGTTTGGATGTTACCGGTTGGCTGGGTGGTTATAATTTTCAATGGGCCTGGGCGAGTGGTTTTGTTATTGCGCAGAATATCTAATGAATAAACATCCTAAACAGGTTCTTTTTAAGGGGTTGGACATTTCGCAAAAGAACCACATGCCTAAATTAAATAAACTCTAAGCAAAGAGCATAGCCCGTCAGCTTTCGAAAATCTGATAGGTTTTGTTCGACTACAAATAAACATTTGGCATAATTTCCCAGGCCCAGGGCTTCTTAAAGGTTTTAAAAGTTCTCAACTGCGAAAAATAAAGAACTTCACTTGTTTTTCGGTTGGCAATATCCCTTCTGTGCAGATTACCAACAGTAGTAAATAATTCACGGGTTTTGAAATCGTACACCCTTTCGGTCATATCGCCGCTATTTTGGTTAAAATAAAGATTGATCGCACTCGTTAAAAACCAGTCTTTATTTTCGAATTTAAAAGTATAGCCCAGTTCCCAGCGCCACTCAGAGCCACCCTGAAAGCGGAGATAGAGTTGCTGATCTTTAATCGCAATCTGTTGTAAGGGATCACCCAATTTACCACCTTCTTCTGAACGCAGGATGAAATCATTGTTTTGGGTTGATAAGCTAAAAGCCCCAGTTGATTTATCTTTGAAAAATATAGCCAATATTCTTGGTTTCTGGGTTTCTTTAATGATATCTGTATTATTGTCTCCATAAACACGGGTTTCATCAATAGGCCTGTTAAACTCAAAAACTACTGCTAAATCATCTGAAGCATCATTGTTGAGGTCGCCATAAACCTGGTCTATAACCGTCCAGTTAGCGGGGGTAAATTGTTCAACAGAAGATCCTTGTGTTTTAATTTTTGGAAATATAAATGTTTTTTGCGCAGAGCTGATTTGCGCACAGAGCATCAGGATGTAAAAACAAAAAACTTTCATTCAGGTAGAAAAAGTGTTGATGTAGGGTTAAAACGTTTAGATTGGCGTTTTAGTTTAATTGAATTATATCTCACAACTTATTATGCCATCACAGATATTACATTGGGATTAGCATTTCTTCCGAAAAATAGACCCTGAAATAAATTCAGGGTGACGACTGTATAAAAATTCCCGTACTTTTGCAGAAAAAACAATTCCTTTTGAAAACCGAAATCTTCGCCATTACACCGCCATTTACCCAACTGAATACTCCATATCCAGCAACGGCGTATATAAAAGGTTTTCTGAATACCAAAAATATCAGCTCAACTCAAGCCGATTTGGGTATTGAAGTTATTTTAGAACTGTTTTCTAAAAAAGGATTGCAGGATTTATTCAGTTTAAGCATTGATGATCAAAATCCAAAAAGTGACAATGCTAAACGTATTTTCGCCTTACAAGACGAATATTTAAAAACCATCGATGCTGTAATTGCATTTTTACAGGGCAAGAATCCAACTTTGGCATTACAGATCTGTAGTGATGATTTTCTGCCCCAAGCTTCGCGTTTTTCACAGTTGGAAGAATTGGATTGGGCTTTTGGGGCAATGGGTACGCAGGATAAGGCAAAACATTTGGCTACACTTTATCTTGAAGATATATCTGATTACATAGTAGCGTGTGTTGATGAAAATTTTGGCTTTAGCCGTTATGCAGAACGTTTAGGCAGAAGCGCTAATTCCTTTGATGAACTGTACGATGCTTTGCATAAAAAACCAACCTACATTGATCAGATCCTGATTTCAGTTTTAAAAGAGAAAATTGAAACTGTTCAACCTAAACTGTTCCTGATTTCGGTTCCTTTTCCAGGGAACTTGTACAGTGCTTTTCGTTGTGCACAATGGATCAAGGCCAATCACCCTGAAATCAAAATTTCGATGGGCGGTGGTTTTCCAAATACCGAATTAAGATCTTTATCAGATACACGTGTTTTTGAATTCTTCGATTATATCACTTTGGATGATGGCGAGCTCCCGATCGAATTGTTATACCATAATATTACGCATCCCATTCCTACAGAAGCCCACTTTTATAAAAGGACTTTTCTGTTTGAAAATGGCAAAGTAGTTTACCGTAACGATGCCTTCAGAAATGATTATAAACAAGCCGATGTAGGCACACCAGATTATACAGGTTTGCTTTTAGATAAATATATTTCGGTAATCGAAATTGTTAACCCGATGCACCGCATGTGGAGCGATGGGCGTTGGAACAAACTCACCATGGCACATGGTTGCTATTGGGGAAAATGTACTTTTTGCGATATTTCACTGGATTATATTAAAGTTTACGAGCCCGTTGCTGCTAAATTGATTGTTGACCGCATTGAGGATTTATACGCTAAAACCGGACAGAATGGGTTCCATTTTGTAGATGAGGCAGCACCACCAGCGTTAATGCGCGAAGTGGCTCTTGAAATTATCAGAAGGAAATTAGCGGTTACCTGGTGGACAAATATCCGGTTTGAGAAAAGCTTTACACAAGATTTATGTTTGTTGTTAAAGGCGTCAGGTTGTATTGCCGTTTCAGGTGGACTTGAAGTAGCATCCGATCGTTTATTGAAGCTTATTGATAAAGGTGTAACGGTAGAACAAGTGGCAAAGGTTACCCGTAACTTTACCGAAGCAGGGATTATGGTACATGCTTATTTAATGTATGGTTATCCTACTCAAACGGTACAAGAAACGGTTGATAGTTTGGAGATGGTGCGTCAGCTGTTTGAAGTTGGGGTATTACAATCTGGCTTTTGGCATCAGTTTGCGATGACCGCACATAGCCCTGTAGGCATGTATCCAGAAAAATTTGGTGTGATAAAGGACACAGAAGTGATTGGAACTTTTGCCAATAACGATATCAATTATACCGATAAAACAGGGATTGATCATAATAAATTCAGCTATGGGTTGAAAAAATCTCTTTTCAATTTTATGCATGGTATCTGTTTTGATTACGAACTGCAGGATTGGTTCGATTTTAAGATCCCGCGAACTAAAATCCCCGCTGATTTTATTGAGAAGGCTTTAAATAATACGGATCATTTTAATACCAAACCAACAGCAAAAGTAGTTTGGATAGGAGGGAAACCATCAACCGATTATTTTACCAAATCGAAAAAAGGAATTACCTGGGAAATGGCTTCACTTACTTTCCATGATAAAAAAGAAACTGTTACCGTTCAAATGAACAAAAAAGAAGGTGAATGGTTAACAGCCATTTTGAATAAAATTTCGATCTCAAATGAAAAAGTATATACTTTTCAAGAGATTAAGTCCGATTTTGAGACGGAATTGGAGAACTTTGAACTTTTCTGGTATTCGAAACCTATCAATACGTTAAGAGCATACGGTTTGCTGGTTTTATAAGAGCTCATCACAATAATCGTCATTTCAACCGCAATGGAGAAATCTAACGAATATAGTCTCTGCCCAGCATATATGGGCAAACATTTCGCTACATTGCAATCTAGAAGATACACTTTATCTCACGGTCCGTCACCCTGAACTTGATTCAGGGTCTTTAATGCAAGGAGAAATTCATTAGCTATAAATAGCTCTCTCTATTTCGCTACGCTTCAATCAAGATGACGAATCCCTATTAAAAACGAACGTAAGTGCTACATTTTCATTTTAAAATGCGTCAGGAAATAAATGATGCAAATGAGTACAATTGAATTTAATATTAAAAGCAACCACGATATGATCGATTTCCGATCTTTCATAACCGCTATAAAAGCTGTAATGTAAGCCATTGCAATCAGCGCTAAGAATAGGTTTACAGTTTGGATACCCAAGATATAATATCCGCTGTATGAAAAAACTAGTGCACTGAGCACTAAGAATACAACAGAGGCAGTAGTATAGAGTTTATTCGGTTTCATGTTGATTTAATTTACCATGTAAAGAGGATCAATCGCGCCCTTTACATGGCTCAAATTTTACAGTTTAATCACAATGTGGAACAGTAAATGTCCAGGTTTCTGATTCTCCGTTTGGAATAATATAGCCATTTCCTTTAGCATTCTCGAACCACAATTTCCCGCGCAGTTTTTCTCTCGTTCCCACTTCGTTTAAGGTGGCACTATCATAAAGCCGTCCGTTGATCATCACATATTTGATTTTCTCCGAATTGCGGATATCATCCAAAGGATTGGCATCCATAATCACCATATCGGCCAGTTTGCCCACTTCAAGTGAGCCAATTTCTTTGTTCATGCCTAAATAACTTGCACCATTTAATGTTGCCGCCCTAATGGCCTGCAGCGGACTAAAACCACCCTGCACCAACATCCATAATTCCCAATGTGCTCCCAGGCCTTGAATCTGTCCATGCGCACCAAGGTTAACCTTCGTACCACCGTCAGCAATTTGTTTGGTTGCTTTGGCAATATCGATGTGGTTATAGTCACTATATTCTGAAGTTGTTCTACGTCTTGCTCGCGCGTCAACGATAGAGCGAGGGGTGTAAGTCATCAATTTTTCGTTTTCCCAAACATTAGTTCTATCATACCAATAATTTTCACCCCATTGGCCGCCATAAGCCACGATTAAAGTAGGGGTGTAGCCCACTTCGGTATTGTTCCACAGCGTGGTTACATCTTTATAAACTGGTAAAACAGGAATACTGTGCTCTATTCCGGTATGCCCATCTGCAACCATATTCATATTGGTGAAAAAAGTAGAGCCACCTTCAGGTACAACTTCCATATTTAACTGACGGGCTGCTTCTAAAATCTGTTGACGCTGTTCCCTGCGTGGTTGATTATAAGATTTAACTGAAAATGCACCAACGGCTTTTAACCTGCGCAGATTAGCTAGTGCATCATCCAAACTATTAATCACCACTTTAAAGTCGCCATCTGCACCATATAGAATCGACCCTGTAGAATAAACCCTCGGACCAACCATTCTACCAGCTTTAAGCATTTCACTCTGGCTAAAAACCATTTCGGTATTGCTAGATGGATCATGTGAAGTGGTAACACCAAAAGCCAGATTAGCCATATAACTCCAATCGTTCTGTGGTGTTATTCCATCAGGACTGGTACGCAAGTGAGCATGAACATCAACAATGCCAGGCATAATGGTTTTGCCATTAACATCTATTACTTTAGCATTGACTGGAATGCTTACTGCATCTGCTTTTCCTATTGCGGTAATTTTATTTCCATCGGTAATGATGGTTCCATTTTCAATTACTTCGTCGCCTTTCATAGAAATAATCCTGGCTCCTTTGAGTGCTACTATGCCAGTAGGCATGTCAGACTTTAATACCAGATTAATGTTTATAGCAGATGCTTCTGTTTTAGGTGTTGTTCCGTCAAAATTGAAGGCACTGTTTACATCAATGGTGAAATATTTTGGACCTAATGTCCAATGAAGACTTTTACTATCTGCACTCCATTGAATGTATGTTCCGCCATCGGTAGTCACTTTTGTAACTGGTATGGCCTTATTGCCTGCTGATGCATCTTGTGCTGCACCAATATTGATCATTGGTGTAATATAAACGTTAAATAATTCGTTAAATGCTACCCATTTATTATCTGGACTGATAACGAACTGATTAGCATATTGAGAAGTAAAATGTGTTCTTTCGTTGGCACCATTTAAATCGATACTTTTTAGCGCCTTTTTACCATCAGCATAACTTTGGAAATAAATGCGCGTATCGGTATTGTTAAACTGTGGACGGATTCCATTATCTAAAATCAAGGTTTTAGCGCCACCATTGGCTGGCATTATAAAAATACCTGTTCCGCGGCCATAGTTATAACCTAAAACATCGTTGCCACTTCCTTTTCTGAAAACGATTTTATCCCCTTTTGTTGAATATTGAGGAGAGTAATAAAAACCTTTCTCATCGCTGAGCATAATGGTTTTTCCCGATTTTACGTCCGTCCGTTTTATTGCTCCACGTAATTCATCACTCCAGGTGGTATAAACAACGTATTTTCCATCAGGGCTAAAGGCTGGTTCAAATTCGAAATCCAGTCCATTGGTTAACCTTTCTGGCGTTCCCGCTGGCAACTCCTGTTTGTATAAGTACCCTGCTGCATTAAAAACAATTATTTTTCCATCAGGAGAAGTGGTTAACTGTCTTAACATTTTGGCAGAAAATTCGTTATTGAAAACTTGCTGTTCAAAATGCAAGGCTTTTTGTACCGTTTGAATCGTATTCGCCTGAAAAGGAATGGTGCTGTTGATCAACGTACCGATTTCCGTTTTTCTAATTTTTCCTTTTGCATAAAAAACAATGCTTTTACTATCAGGAGTCCATGCAAAATTTGGATATACCCCGAAAATAGCCCAGGTTTCCTGCTGATCATGAGATAAATCTTCATTTACCGGCCATTCTTCGCCAGTCTTCAGGTTCTGCACATATAAGGTAGATTTTAATCTAACACGCTTTACAAAAGCTATTAAATTCCCATCTGGAGAAACTTGTGGCCTACAGGCACCGCCTTGCTCATTAATTAAGGTGTTTAACTTTCCTGTTGTCAAATCCAGTTGACGGATGGCATAAATGGTTCCGTTAGGATCTTTGCTGTACTCAAAATTAGGGCCTGGACTCACATCTTCACTAAAGTAAACATATCTGCCATCTGGCGAAACATTGGGCTCACCAGCATCTTGCTGATCGTTTTTGCGTTTAGTTAACTGTACACCATCACCGCCGTTTATGCTATACATCCACATTTCTCCGGCACCTAAAGAACGGCTTGCTGTAAAGTGTTTTCTTGCAACTATGTACTCGCTGTTTGGCATCCAGGTGGCATTATTCAATAACCTAAAGCTCTCTTTAGTAATCTGTTTTTTACCAGAACCATCACGGTTCATGATCCATATGTTATCTCCACCACTTTTATCGCTCGTGTAGGAAATATATTTTCCGTTAGGACTAAACCTGGGCTGAACATCCCATGCAGCACCTCCGCTAATCAGCTTTGCCACACCACCAGTAATTGGCATCACGTAGATATCGCCCAATAAATCAAAGGCAATTTCCTGTCCATCGGCACTTACATCAAGGTTCATCCAGGTACCTTCATCAGTATTTAAAGTGAAGCTTTTGGTTGTTCCGAGATATTTTTCAATGTCCCATTTCTTCTCTTGGGCATTTGAACTGAAAAATAATAAGGAAAGAGCGGATAGAAAATAGAGGTGTTTCATTATATTTTTGATGGTTATTTAAACAATTCGTGTATTTTTCTCTGGAGTAATTTTTTGTCAGGTAACTGGGTTTTATACTCAGCGACCAAAGTAGGAGAGAGGCTTCTGCTTAATGCATATTCTACTACTTCGTTGTCTTTATCCTTGCAAAGCAGAATGCCAATACTTGGATTTTCGTTTGATTTTTTAACATCCCTATCTAAAGCTTCTAAATAGAAGTTTAATTGGCCTAAATGTTCGGGTTTGAATTTATCTACTTTTAATTCAAATGCAACTAAACATTGTAAGCCACGGTGATAAAAAAGCAAATCGATATAAAAATCGCTGTTGCCAACCTGTATTTTATATTCTTCACTAATAAATAAAAAGTCTTTTCCGAGTTCAAGAATGAAATTTCTCATTTCCTTAATTAAGCTTTTTTGTAGCTCGCTTTCGTTGTGTGGTTCTGGAAGATTAAGAAATTCAAATACATAGCTATCCTTGAAAACAGTTTCAATATCATTTTGTAAAACTCTCACCAGTGGTGAGAGTTTTGTATTTCCCATTATAGATCTTTCATAGTGGCTAGCAGATATTTGCCTGTCAAGTTCTCGCTTGCTATATTTTTCTCTTTGACAAAGTTTTAAATAGAATTCTTTTTCCTCTATGGATTTTAACCTGGAAAGAATAATTAGATTATGAGTCCAGCTAATTTCTCTCAACAGTGTTGAGAGTTTTGGGTAATCTTTATAGCTTTCATAAAACTGCTTCATCCGCCAAAGATTTTTGTCCGAAAAACCCTTTAAATCGGGTTCGTTTTTTGATAAAAATTCCGCCAACTGCTTTACGACAGATTGTCCCCATTCGGCATTTTTGACCTTGTTGTGAATATACTCGCCGATATTCCAATACAGATTAATTAATGTAGAATTTACAGTCTTTAAGGCAGCCGTTCGGGCATTTTTAATTAAGCTTATAATATCTGCAAACTGCGTTTCTAACATGTAATTTTCTTAATGAGCAAAGTTAATAATCTTTTCTAAAGATGATTTTTTCAATTTCTAACAATAATAAGTAGCGATTTTAGATTAAATGTATAGTTTTGATACTGCCGATTTATGACAGCAATAGAGATTTTACAAAAATATTGGGGACACCAGTCTTTTAGACCTTTACAGGAAGATATTATTGCCTCCGTTTTAGAAGGGAAAGACAGTTTAGCATTGTTGCCTACCGGGGGTGGTAAATCAATTTGTTTTCAGGTTCCTGCTTTGGTTAAAGAGGGGATTTGTATAGTAGTTTCGCCACTAATTGCCCTGATGAAAGACCAGGTAGAAAATCTGAAATCGAAGGGGATTGAAGCCATTGCCATTTATGCCGGAATGGGTAAACGTGAAATCGATATCTTACTGGATAATTGTATTTACGGAAAAATTAAGTTTCTTTATTTATCCCCAGAGCGTTTATTGTCTGATTTGGTACGGGTTCGCATTTCTTACATGAACGTGAACCTGATTGCGGTTGATGAGGCGCATTGTATTTCTCAATGGGGTTACGATTTCAGGCCGCCATACCAACAGATTTCCAAACTCCGCGAAATTCTGCCGAATGTTCCTGTTTTAGCGCTAACCGCAACAGCTACCGAATTTGTTAGAAAAGATATTATAGAAAAACTGGAAATGAAAGACCCACAGGTTTTTGTTAAAAGTTTTGCAAGGGATAATCTAAGCTATGTGGTTTTTGGTAATGAAGATAAATATAAAAAGCTGATCGATATTTGTAATAATGTTAAGGGTACGGGTTTGGTATATGTTCGCAATCGCAGGGAAACCGCAGAAGTGGCCAATTTTATTAGCCGAAATGGAATTAAAGCCGATTTTTACCACGCTGGGTTGGAACGCGATATACGCTTTTTAAAGCAGGAGGCGTGGAAGAGCAACAAAACCCGGATCATGGTGGCTACTAATGCCTTTGGAATGGGGATAGATAAGGCAGACGTTCGTTTTGTGGTGCATTTAGACTTACCAGAAAGTTTGGAAGCCTATTACCAGGAAGCAGGCAGGGCAGGGCGCGACGAAAAGCGAAGTTACGCCGTTCTTTTAGCTCATCAGTCTGATATTTTGGGCCTGGAATCCAGATACCTGGATAGTTTTCCGTCTCCAGAAGAAATCAGAAAAACCTATCATCATCTAGGCAATTATTTTCAGCTGGCATTTGGTGCTGGCGAAGGTTTAACCTTTACCTTTGATATCGCTGATTTCAGTAAGCGATTTAATATTAGTGTTTTAAAAACAATTTCTGCGATGAAGTTTTTAGAACACGACGGTTATCTTACCTTATCTGAAAGTGTTTTCCTCCCATCAAGAATGATGTTTATTGCCAGCCATGAAGATATTTACCGTTTTCAGATCGAAAATAAAGCCTACGATGGGATTATAAAGACGATTTTGCGTTCGTACGGTGGAGCTTTTGACGGTTTTGTTAAGATTAACGAAGCCGATTTAGCAAAAAAAACAGGGTTGTCTTATAAAGAGATTCTTGCTTTATTGAATAAGTTACAGGCCATCGAATTGCTTACGTATATTCAACAGACGGATCAGCCACAGTTACAATATGTTAGGCCAAGGGTGGATATGGATCATTTTGACCTGGATGTAAAATACCTGGAACTGAGAAAAGAAATCTTACACAAACAGATCAACGCGGTGGTGGGGTATGCTTCATCTAATTTATGCAGAAGCATTCAGCTACTCAATTATTTTGACGAACACAACGCTACGAAATGTGGGGTTTGCGATGTTTGCTTAGCTGAAAAAAGAGCTGAAAATAACAGTCAAATGAGCGAAGAAATTGAATATGAAATTGTTTCTTTACTTCAACAACAGTCCTTAAGCCTTGACGATCTGGTGATCAGTATTAAAAATGGTGCAGAAGCAGAAAGAATTGATGCGATAAGAGAATTATTAGATGCAGGTAAGATTAAAACAGATGGAAAGAAGTATTATCTTTAGCGAGTATAAAATGGTTAACTGTTTAAACTGTAGAAATTAGTTAACTGCAATTTATCTCTTTAAACAATTTTGCCAACTAAACAATTAACTAGTTAACCAATTAAAACAGTTAACCTCCCAATAAACTAAATGATAACAAAAAACAATAAGAAAACCATCCGTTCGTGGGCATTCTTCGATTGGGCAAACTCTGCCTATAACTTAGTCATCACTTCTACCATTTTTCCGGCTTATTATACCATTATTACCACCACTAAAGAACATGGTGATAAAGTGCAGTTTTTTGGCAGGACTTATATCAATACCTCACTTTCTAATTATGCCTTATCATTTGCCTATCTGATTATGGCTTTTGCTTTGCCAATGCTTTCATCCATTGCCGATAGAAGGGGTAATAAAAAATCCTTTATGAAATTCTTCACCTATATGGGTGGAGCGGCCTGTATCGGTTTATATTTCTTTAAACTCGATACACTTGAAATGAGCATTATTCTATTTGCACTGGCCGCCATGGGATATATCGGTGGGGTATTGTTCAGCAACTCTTATCTGCCAGAAATTGCAACTGAAGAACATCAGGATCGTGTGAGTGCACAAGGTTTTTCATATGGGTATATTGGTTCGGTTTTACTTCAACTGATCTGTTTTCTATTTGTGCTAAAACCAGAATGGTTTGGTATTACCGATGCCTCATTCCCACCTAGGTTATCTTTTTTATTGGTTGGGGTTTGGTGGATAGGTTTCTCCCAGATTCCTTTTTCGGTACTTCCAAACGGAACACCTCAGCACGATAAAGTAAAAACGAATATCCTTAAAGATGGCTTTAGTGAGTTATCGAAAGTTTGGGCCCAGGTAAAACAAATGAAAGTTTTAAAAGGATTTTTAGTTTCGTTTTTTTTCTACTCTATGGGCGTGCAGACCATTATGCTTGCTGCTGCTGGTTTCGCTGAAAAAACATTAAAACTAGGAACCGCAAAACTTATTGCAGTGATATTGATTATTCAATTGGTCGCCATTCCTGGAGCAATGTTGATGTCGTTTCTCGCAAAAAAAATAGGCAATATAAACGTACTGATTATGGTCGTTTTAGTGTGGATAGGCTGTTGTGTTTATGGTTATTACATCACAAACGAATACCAGTTTTATTCATTGGCGGCAATTGTGGGTTTAATTATGGGCGGAATCCAATCTTTATCGCGTTCTACTTACTCTAAATATCTACCGGTTGATACAAAGGATAGCACTTCATTTTTCAGTTTTTATGATGTAACGGAGAAATTGGCAATTGTAATTGGCCTTTTCAGTTTTGCATACATTGAAGATTTAACTGGAAATATTCGCTACTCTATTATTGCTTTGGCATCATTTTTTATTGTTGGATTAGTTCTTTTAGTACTTCTAAGAAAAAACGAACAGAAAGAATCGCTAAAATTGTAAGTTTGCAGTCGTTAAGAATATGATGAAAGTAGAATTATTTGTGCCTTGTTTTGTAGATCAGCTCTATCCTGAAACCGCTTTTAATACTTTAAGGTTATTAGAAAAATCGGGATGTAATGTAACCTACAATTCAAAACAGACCTGTTGTGGGCAACCAGCATATAATGCGGGTTATTGGGATGAAGCTAAAGAAGTAGGCACGAAGTTTTTGAGCGATTTTACTGAAAATACTTATGTGGTAGCACCGTCGGCATCGTGTGTAGGCATGGTGAAAGGTGGATTTAATGATCTGTTTACCAATACCATTGTGCACAACAAATGCCGCAGTCTGCAATCGAATATATGGGAGCTTTCTGATTTTCTGGTAAACGTGGCCAAAAAGGATTATTTTGGTGCTGAACTGGAGGGAAAAGCCGTTTATCACGATTCTTGCAGTGCTTTACGCGAGTGTAAAATCAAAGATGAGCCCCGCCTCTTACTTTCTAAAGTACATGGCTTGGAAATGATTGAGATGGAAGATACAGATATGTGCTGTGGTTTCGGTGGAACATTTGCAGTTAAGTTCGATGCCATTTCATCAGCAATGGCCGAGCAGAAAGTTAATCATGCGTTGGCACAGCAGGCAGATTATATCATTTCGACCGATTTATCCTGTCTTTTACACCTTCAAGGTTATATTGATAAAAATAATCTGGCCATTAAAACCATGCACATTGCCGATGTACTTTGTAATGGTTGGCTAGAGAGTACAGAATATTAGGTTAAACCTCGCAGGTTTCAAAAATCTGCAGGGTTTTCTTTTGAAAGAACCACTGTTTTGTGTAAAATAAACCTGACCGCCAGCGTTATCCCGATTTAAAGATCAATTTTAAATTGGAGCGTACGTTCAATCGGGATTAAGCAGAGGGCAGGATTACCGCAACCAAAGAACCATTGCAATTGCTTTTCAAAAAACAAGCTCTATTGTAAAAAATAAATTACATCTGCCTTTAAACAGCTTGCTCAGTCAATCCAGCTGTTGATTTTAACACAATTTAACATGTTTTACGTTACAATCTACAATATCTTTGTTAAACCTTTTTAAGGCTTTCGTATCTAACAGACAAAACAAAATCGTAATGAAAAAAATAATCTTCGCTTTACTGGGCGTTTTATCAATGGCATCAATTGCAAATGCGCAGCAGAAAAAAACCTCGGGAGCAATACAATTCGAAAATACTATCGATCCGGCGGCAATGGCTTCGGCAAGTGGCATACAGTTAACGGATCAAATGAAAGCAAGGATGCCTTCTACAAGTAAAAGTAATTTCGAATTATTGTTTACAGCTACCAATGCCAGTTACATGCCGGTTGAAGAAACTGAAGATAGCAACGGTGCAGGCGGCGGTGGCGGTGGAATGGGCCGTATGATGATGCGTTTTGGTGGTGCAGGTGGCAACCGCGAGTACTATTATGTTTTTGCCGACAAAAGCTTAACAGAAGTTTTTGACCTAAACGACACTACTTATTATATGCCCAGTAAATTAACCCTGTCTACTTCTGGTCCAATCGGCTCATTCAGAATGGGAGGTGGTAATCCTAACGATACCACTAAGGCAAAGCCTGCCCCGGCACCAAAAATAGAAGTGGTGAAAACAGATTCTACTAAACAGATTTTAGGTTTTACCTGTCACCAGGCAATTGTAAGATCAACAAGGGCGATCAAAATTTTAGACATGGATAAAAACGTGGTAGAAGAAACTAAAATCTGGTACACAAAAGATTTGGGCTTCGATTTTTCTCCAAACCCAAATATGTGGACTGAAGGTGCGGTTTTAGCGATCGAAGGTAGAGGTAATAGCACAATTGCCAAAAGCATCGAATATAGAAATGTAAGTGCAAAAGATGTAACTGCACCTAAAAAAGCAAAACTGATCACTGCCGAAGAGTATAAAACTAAAATGGAGAACATGATGAAACGTTTTAGACAGAACAGACCTGGTGGTGGACAAGTAAGAGCATTTGGAATAAATTAATTAAGACCACCATAATTGTTTTATTTAGCCCTGAATTTCAAGCATTCAGGGCTTTTTTTGTATCATTTTTGAAAAGGTTGGCTTTAGTTTTTGCATATAAATTGAGAATAACTAATATTGGGGTTAATATAACCTAGCCAAAAGTGATTACAGCCGAGAACAAAACAAATTTATTAGCAACCAAACAACATTTCGAAATTTTAGATGGATTAAGGGGAGTAGCGGCTATTGTGGTGGTAATTTATCACTTTATGGAAATCGCGATTACTAATTATAATAAAAATTTCCTTTCGCATGGTTTCCTTGCTGTAGACTTTTTTTTCTGTTTGTCGGGTTTTGTAATTGCCTATGCTTATGATAGCCGTGCCCCACATATGGGGATTACACAGTTCTTTAAATTAAGGCTTATCCGTTTGCATCCGCTGGTACTTATCGGTTCCGTTTTAGGACTGATCACATTTCTGATCGATCCATACAGCGATCTTTATGAGGTTTATGGATTTGGGAAAACCTTTCTTTTGTTTTTATCCTCAGCTTTTTTAATCCCTTATCCGGCCATGCCCGAGCGGTATACCAATTTATTCTGTTTAAATGCACCGGCCTGGTCGTTATTTTGGGAATATATTGCCAATATCTTTTACATTTTTCTGCTTTATCGTTTAGGTAAAAAATCATTGATCGCGCTGGTTGTGGTAGGTGCAGTATGCCTCTGTTATGTTGCATTTCGTGCTACCAATGTAGGCGGAGGCTGGGGCGGACAGAACTTTTGGGATGGTGGGGCGCGCGTGCTGTATTCTTTTACGGCAGGTATGTTGGTTTACCGTTTCAATTGGATCATCAAAAATAAACTTGGCTTTTTTGGTATGATTTTGCTTTTGCTCGCCGCCTTTTTAGTTCCTTTTAATGATAAATACAATTGGATTACCGAACCGATACTTGTACTATTTTACTTTCCGCTTTTAGTAGCTTTGGGCGCAGGTACAGCATTAAATCCATCGTTTAAAAAACTTTGTAATCTATCGGGCGAAATATCATACCCGCTTTATATGGTACATTATCCATTTGTATGGATATTTTTAACCTATGTAGCCGAAGTTCAGCCACCAGCTTCCTCACTTTGGGTGGTTATCCCGGTTTCGGTGTTGACTTTAATTCTTTTCTCTTACCTGGTGATGAAGTTTGTAGATGTTCCTTTACGTAAATATCTGAAGACTAAATTCTTATAGGAGATATTTGCAAATATTTAAGTTTTACCGCCGTCGCCCTGAACCGAGCCTTAGCAAGCTCAGCGAAGGTAATTCATTTCAGGGGCCATTTCGTAAGTAAGATGACCGTGTTAATGTAGGTGCCTTTAAAAACTTTATCTTGTTTTTTAGCCGAAAATCCGTATCTTTGCACAAAATAGAATCACATTGTAAGTGATCTTTAAAGCTTTTTTATTTAAAATTTAAATCATAGTTGTAGATGATTAACATTACTTTACCTGACGGTTCTGTCCGTCAGTATGAAAAGGGCACTTCTGCCCACCAAATTGCATTGTCAATTTCTGAGGGCTTAGCCCGTAACGTATTAGCCGCTGAGGTTAATGGCGAAGTTTGGGATTCAACAAGACCAATCGAATCTGATGCATCAGTAAAATTATTGACCTGGAATGATACTGCCGGAAAATCAACTTTTTGGCATTCCTCAGCTCACTTAATGGCTGAAGCTTTAGAGGCACTTTATCCGGGTACAAAATTTGGTATCGGTCCGGCAATCGAAACTGGTTTTTATTATGATGTAGACTTTGGCGACCGGGAATTTTCGTCGGATGATTTCAAAGCCATTGAAACCAAAATGATCGAACTGGCTAAACAAAAGGAAACTTTTGTGCGCGAAAGTGTAAGCAAGGCAGATGCGGTAAAATATTTTACAGAAAAAGGCGATGAGTATAAATTGGATTTAATTGATGGCCTTGAGGATGGTAAAATTACTTTCTATACCCAAGGTTCATTTACCGATTTATGCCGTGGTCCACATATTCCGAATACTGGTTTTGTAAAAGCAGTAAAACTGATGAATGTGGCCGGTGCTTATTGGCGTGGCGATGAAACTAAAAAACAGTTAACCCGTATTTATGGTGTAACTTTCCCTAAGGCGAGCGAGCTTACTGAGTATCTTTTAATGATTGAGGAAGCAAAAAAACGCGATCACCGTAAATTAGGGAAAGAGTTAGAGCTATTTGCTTTCTCAGAAAAAGTAGGAATGGGTTTACCTTTATGGTTGCCTAAAGGAACTGCTTTGCGTGAGCGTTTAGTGAACTTTTTAACCAAAGCACAAGCGAAAGCTGGTTATGAACAAGTGGTAACACCACATATTGGCCATAAAAACTTATATGTAACTTCAGGCCACTGGGAGAAATATGGTAAAGATTCTTTCCAGCCGATTAAAACTCCGCAGGAGGGGAGGAGTTCTTCTTAAAGCCAATGAACTGCCCGCACCACTGTGAGATTTACAAAACAAAACCACGTTCTTACAAAGATCTTCCGGTTCGTTTTGCAGAGTTTGGTACGGTTTATCGTTACGAGCAAAGTGGCGAGCTGCATGGTTTAACCCGCGTACGTGGCTTTACTCAGGATGACGCGCACTTGTTCTGTATGCCAGAACAGGTGAAAGAAGAGTTTAAAAAAGTAATCGATTTAGTGCTTTACGTATTTAAATCGTTAGGTTTTGATAACTATACTGCCCAGGTATCACTAAGAGATCCGGAGAATAAGGCAAAATACATTGGTTCTGATGAAAATTGGAGGCTATCTGAAAATGCCATTATCGAAGCTGCTGCAGAAAAAGGCTTAAATACTGTTGTAGAATATGGCGAAGCCGCTTTCTATGGCCCTAAGCTCGATTTTATGGTGAAAGATGCTTTAGGTAGAAAATGGCAATTAGGTACTATCCAAGTTGATTATAATTTACCGGAGCGTTTCGAATTGGAATATACTGGTAGCGATAACCAAAAGCACAGACCAGTAATGATTCACCGTGCACCATTTGGTTCATTAGAAAGATTTATTGCCGTTTTAATCGAACATTGTGCCGGAAACTTCCCGTTATGGTTAAGCCCGGAGCAATTTATTGTTCTTCCTATTTCAGAAAAATATGAAGATTATGCAAAAAAAGTTTTAGATGAACTAAATAATTCCGATATTCGCGGGCTGATTGACTTTCGTGATGAGAAAATCGGTCGCAAAATACGCGATTCGGAAGTTAAAAAGATCCCATACATGCTCATTATCGGTGATAAAGAAATGGCAGAAGGAAAAGTTTCTGTCCGTAAACATGGTGAGGGAGATTTAGGCGAAATGACGTTGGAAGAGTTCAACAATTTATTAAGAAAAGAAATAACAGTTTAAATTAAATAGTACAAATTTGGCATTAGGAAGACCAGGATTTAACAGGGGACCACGTCCACCTTTTAAGAAAAAAGAAGCAGAGCATAACATTAATCAGTATATTAAATCGCCCGAAGTGCGTTTAGCTGGCGATAATGTTGAACCGGGGATTTATCCTTTGGCAAAAGCTTTGGCACTTGCTGATGAACTGGAATTGGATTTGGTAGAAATATCGCCAAATGCCGTACCGCCAGTTTGTAGAATTATTGATTACAGTAAATTTGTTTACGAGCAGAAGAAAAAGCAGAAAGAAATTAAAGCTAATGCGAAACAAACTGTAATTAAGGAAATCCGTTTTGGTCCTAACACCAACGATCACGATTTCCAGTTTAAACTGAAGCATGCAGTAAGCTTTTTAGAGAACGGAGAGAAAGTTAGAGCTTACGTGCATTTTAAAGGTAGAGCAATTGTTTACAAAGAGCAGGGAGAGATTTTGTTATTAAAGTTTGCCCAGGCTTTAGAAGATGTAGGAAAAGTAGAGTTGTTACCTAAGTTAGAAGGTAAACGTATGTTCCTTACAGTTGCACCTAAAGTAGCAAAAAAATAAAAACAATTTTATAAATTAAATAACAGGTTATGCCAAAAATGAAAACCAATTCCAGTGCTAAAAAGCGTTTTTCGCTTACTGGAACAGGTAAAATCAAAAGAAACAAAGCATACAAAAGTCACATCTTAACTAAGATGAGTACTAAACGTAAGCGTGCGCTTGGAAATGCAGGAATTGTAACAGATGCAGATTCAGGTAACGTAAAACGTATGCTTTGCATCGGAAAGTAATTCATTAATTTCACCAGGTATCAGGCATTAAAGTTCCTTAATTGGACGCCGCTTACCAAAAAACAACAACAACATGCCACGTTCGGTAAACGCAGTAGCTTCGAGAAGAAGAAGAAAAAAGATCCTTAATTTAGCCAAAGGTTATTGGGGAGCAAGAAGTAAGGTTTATACTGTTGCTAAAAACACAGTAGAAAAAGGTTTGCAATATGCATACCGTGACCGTAAAGTTAAGAAAAGAGAATTCCGCGGATTGTGGATCCAACGTATCAACGCTGGTGCACGTCAACACGGTATTTCTTACTCTCAATTGATCGGTAAATTAGCTTCTAAAGAAATCGGTTTAAACCGTAAAGTATTGGCTGATTTAGCAATGAATCACCCAGAAGCTTTCAAAGCTGTAATTGATGCAGTAAAATAGAAATTTTCGCTCAGGCGATAATCATATTTAAAAAAGGTTCCGATGTAAAATCGGAACCTTTTTTTATACAATTAACTTTGATCATCTGTTTCAGCATCCGGTGCGTTCTTCTTAACAGATTCTATTCCATTGTCTCTGGCCGAGGCACTTTCGTACATTTCGCTCGAACCTATAATTTGCCCGTTTGTAGCTTTTAGGTTAAAATATTGTTTGCCGTTGCTCGAGGTTTTTCTTTCAAATTTCGAGTCGTCCTGTGAATTCTTTTTAACAGATTCTATCCCGTTTTCACAGCTCGATTTTGCAGCATAACCTTCGCTGGCTAAAATAACCTGACCATTACCGGCTTTCAGATTAAACTGATACTCACCGTTAGTTCTTTTAGTAATCACAAATTTTCCCATAGTGCTGATTTTAATTATTTGGTTTTAAAATGATATATACTTAAAGTTATAAAAGTTTATAAGGAAAATCAATATGGGTAAGAGAATTAAAAATAAGTTAACCTTTTGGCAATAAAAGCAGCTGTATTGCAATTTGTATCTCCTTCGACAGGCTATCATTGACCGGCTCAATAGAAGATTCGTCATCTCGACTGAAGCGCAGCGAAATGGAGAGATCTTTGAATAGATTTCTCGACTACGTTGTACTTCGCTCGAAATGACGACTCCGAAGGCGGCTGCCACTAATATTGATTTTATCCAACAAATTAAGTCTAAGGATGAAAACAATCTTTGTGGTACAGCCACTGGTAATCTTGAATTAATACAATCCCAATTCTGCTAAACAGGCAAATTGCTGACCATCATGAGCAGATTTAGCGATAATTTTATAGTATAAGAATGTTTGAGGTGAAGTAAAGTCGAAATATTGTACACCACTAATGTTCTTCGCCACGTAATTACCCTGTGAGGTAAAATTCACGCCATCTGTACTGGTTAAAATTTCAAAATCTTTAACCGCTCTACTTAAGCTGCTGCGCTGTAATAAACTCACGCCACTGGCTGTTTTAGCAGTTGTACCTACTTTTATTACCACATTGTGCGGGTAAGAGGTAGCAGATGTTCTCCATCTCGAGTGCCAAACAGTTGCAGGATCATTATCAATTAAACTTGTGGCTTTACCATCCGAACTTTCTTCTGAGCTGAAAGAAGCAATAGTCCACCCCGTTTTGCTTAACTCGTTTTTGGTTGAAAAGGTCAACACCGGCAAACCACCCGAGAAGGTATAGGCGTAAATTTGTTCGGTTACTGTACCGTTATCATGTACCAGTTTCACTTTCAGCTCGTAAGGAATACCATCGGCTTTTTCCTGCAGATCGGCAATTGGCATAACTACCCTAAAGCTATCTGTACCAATTTTTTTCGACTCCCAGGTGATGGCATTGTAATCTTTGTTTACGCCTGTACCTTCGTTATTTACATTTGGATCGTTGTAATATAATATACTGGTTACATTACCGGTTGAGGTAAATTTTCCAGATACGACGATTGAAGCCAGGCCACTATCGTAACTGGCATAAATTTTCGGGATAGTGGTGGTAACGGAACCGTAGTAGGTATTAGAGTTGTTGTTAAAAACCTGGTTAGTGTTTAAAATAGCGGCATCGGCAGCAGTTAAAAATGTAGGACTTTTACCTAACGTACCATTACCTGCCCACATTAATGCCATACCCAGTGTAGAATTTTCCGAAACTTTTTGCCTGTTGTGTGGTAAATTTAAGCCATGGCCCAACTCATGCACCATACCCCCAAACCAAACACTGAAACGATTACCTACAGTTGTATTTAAACCAAGGTTGGCAATGTCCATTTCTTCATAATCAAGGGCATAACACCATCGGCCAGTACCGTAAAACGGACCACCACTTGGCGTGCCATTTGAGCCTATAGAGTATCTTGGTATAATAATTAGTGTATGATCGCTGGTTTTATCGGCCGGGTGTGCTGCAAAATAAGCATTTACTTCGCTGGCTACAGCACCAGAACCGCCTGAGTAAGGATAACTGCTTTTCGGTAAGTTTCCTCTAATAGTAAGAATTTTTACACCGCCCGAACCATCATCGGCCAAACCGAAAGTTTTGTTGCCATAACCATTTCGGTTCATTTCCTGTTTGTACCAGTCCTGGGTCCACAATAAAAGATCACTTAGTCTTTTACGATAACCAGCTAAGGTATCCAGGTCGTTAGGCACAAAATACACTACATTTACATTACGGGTTTGTGTAATAATGTTTACTGTAGCCATTTTATGACTTAGGGTAGGCGTTTTTTCCTCAGGTTGTAAGGTTTCGGCCTTTTTACAAGATAGCGCAAATAGACAGGCGGAGACAAGGCCTGCAAAAAGTAGACTGTTTTTTTTCATTAGATAATTTTTAGTTTAGGAATTGATAATATGAATTGGTTAATAATGTTTTGTTTAACGTGCTTAACTCAGCCACATGTACTGACCTTCATAAAATAGAAGGCTACATCATCAATATTTGCCAAACATGGCCGCTATCCCTCAATATTCAATTAAAAATGAAGCGTAATCAGTTAGTTCTCTTTGCTTTGTAATCCTTAAGTTACAAACAGTAATTATACTTTGTTAAAATAAATCAGCGCAAACGTTTGTGTTGTAATTGTCAGAAATACATTTATTAGCTTAACTTTAAAAACATAAACAGCGCGTTTCATGCCTCTTTTTTTTGGGATTGCAAGAAATGTAAAGATTACAACACGCAAACGTTTGATTATCTGAGAAATCATCCTGACAGGATCTTTTTCTTTACTATTATTCTCTGTATGTAGTATTTATCAGACTTATTGGCTAAATTTTATGAAATATAAATGACTGAGCCGGATTTGCAGAATTTTTACAACAAAAATTAGAAATAATGATACCGGAAATTGAATTAAGGAGGGAAGATGACAGACATAATCCTCAGTTAACTGATATGCCTGTTAGTGCAATGTATCGAAAAATAGCTACAATTAACCCAAAGTATTGGTAAACTTCATCCTAATTCCACTTTGAAAGTTCTGGATGATTTTGAAAATTTCGATCAGTGTTACCTTTTCAATTTTGGTTAAACTATCAATTTCGATAAAGTTATTAGGAGCAGCTTGATCATTGATAATGAGATTGGCCTGATGTTTTAGTCTTAAACCCATCAGGTAATAATACGATTGCGAAAGTTCGTTAAATTGCTCTTCGCTAAAAACACCTATTTCTCTTAAGGCCTTTAAACGTTCGCCGGTATTTTCTTTTTGAAAAATCCTGTTCTGTAATGCATAAACCCTTGCCAGATCCACAATAGGGGTCATGGCTGTTTTAATATCGAATACCTCTTTTTTATGGATTTTTTGCGTTCTAATATTCCTAAAATAAGTGAGCGGTGGCTCATAGAGTAGGGCATTTTTGGCTAGGTATACGTAGAATTTTTCAATTGGTTTTTGGAGTTCCTCATCAACAAAAGACCTTAAACTTTCCATAATAGCTAAATCGCCATAAATAGCCCGGCAATCGAAAAATGCGGCAAATTTTACAGCAGCTTCAGGTAAAGCTTCTTCTATCCAGTTTTTATAATTGTACTTCCAGTGAGATAGTGAATGTGTCCAGTTTGGATTGGTGGCCATATAATCACCATCACAGTATACAAAGCCCACAAAATTTAGTTTATCAGAAACTTGGGTAGCCAGATCGAGAAAATAAGAGCGTACAGCTGCTCTTTTATCCTCTCCGGTATCTTCGTAAATAATGGCATTATCCTGATCGGTTTTTAGGCTAAGCTCTTTTCTCCCTTCACTACCCAAAACCATAAATACAAATTTTGCAGGTGGTGGACCTAATTTGGCAATTACATCTTCAATAATTTTAAAAGAAATGGTATCGGCAATAGTAGTAATCACCTCGTTTACAATTTTCGAGTGTACACCTCTAGCCAGAAGCTGAGATACAATGCCTGGTACTTTCTGCCATTTTAGTTTTAAATCGCTGGTATTTACAGCCGATTTTACAGATTGGATAAAAACTAATGGAGATTCGGCCTGCTCGCTTAAAAGGCGGTTCCTGCTTAGAAAACCAACATAATTACCATTGTCGTTTACCAATAAATAACGCGATTTTTTACTGAACATCATCAATATTGCTTCATACACATAAGCATCTGGAGTTATGGTAACAATATGAGTATCCATAACTTCGTCAATCGGCAAATTCGAATTCAGCTGTTTGGCAATTACATTATCCCTTAAAGTAATATCGGTTACAAAGCCAAGATAAACATCCTGCTCATTTTTTATAAAGAGACAGCTGGTTTTCTGCTCCGACATTTTAATTGCAGCTTCAAAAATAGGCGTGCCTGGGCTGCAACTCACAATTTTTTTGAAAGTAATGTCTCCAATACGGGCAGTATAAATTTGATCTGCTAGTTTATCTTCCATTAAAAAGTCCCTGTAAAATTCTTTTAAACGAAAATTCTTTTGTCTCTTTCTTTTTCAAGTTAAAAGTATGCTCCTGGCGAAGAGCTGAAGTTAAGCTAATTTTGCCTGTTTTTAAAAGATGAAAGAAAATCTTTGCTGTATTTAAGGTGTCAGATAAAGCATTGTGCGTATTTTCGGGTACTTCATTAAATAAAATGGTGTAAAATTTATCCAGCTTTAAATGACTGATTACTGTATTGGTAATATATGGTGCGCTTGCCTTCATCGTACAGAAGAAAGCCAGATTTTTAAATATGTTTTCTCTTCCGATACGGTATAACTCCACATTCACCATGTGATAATCGAGCTCAATAAAATGGCCGATAACCAAAGGCTTGTATTTTTCTATATCATTAGAAAACTGCAACATTACTTTTTCTTTATTTTCGCCATGGATATGCAGATATTCAGGGGTGATTTTGTGAATTTTTAATGCAGCCTTATCAATGGTGAAATCGGTATTTTTAATGTAGTGATTCTCCCGCTTAATTTCCTGATAAGACTGATCATAAATAATCCAGGCAATCTGGACAATATAAGGCCAGTTCTTTTCTTTAGAATAAGGTGCTGTCCAATTTTTAGGTAGACCTGAAGTTTCGGTATCAACTACGAGGAAGTATTCTTGCAATTTTAAATGGTTAGCGTATAAGATTGTTCTACTTCAAAGATACTTATTTAAGAACATAAACTATAATTATTCATGTATCTGCTAGATAAAGACAATTTATAAATAAAGTGTTTTTTATTTGTTAAAGTGAAAGATTAACCCTTATTTGGTGACAAAATTTAATTAAAAATATGCGCTCTCTATTATTTAGCTCCTTAGCCTATATTTTGTGTCTTGGTTCTGCTGTTGCTCAGGAAAAGCCCGGAGAAAACATGCACTTTAAAAAACTTGATAACGGTTTGGAAGTGCTGGTTGTTGTAGATCGGACCGTGCCGCTGGTGACCATCGAAATGGCCTGTAGAAATGGTTCTTTTACTGAAACTGACGAATTTAATGGCCTAAGCCACCTTTACGAGCACTTGTTTTTTAAGGCTAATAAAGATTATCCCGATTTCGAACTTCTAAATTCGAGAATGAACGATCTGGATATCAGTTCGAATGCTACCACCAGAGAAGAAGTGGTAAATTATTTTTTTACACTTCCTGCCGCTAATTTAAAGCCTGGTTTAAATTTAATGAATTCCTCAATCCGTTATCCAAAATTCATAAAGGAAGATATGGCTTTGGAAAATGAAGTCGTAAATGCCGAGTTTACAAGGCATGAATCGAGTCCGATATTTGCTTTGATAGAGGCCAATTCGCGACATATGTGGGGGACAAATTATTCCCGTAAAAATGTAATCGGCAGCCACGAGGTAATTTTATCTGCTACTCCATCAAAAATGGATTCCATTAAAAATAAATACTATTGGCCAAATAATTCTGTTTTGGTAATAGCAGGCGATGTTAATGTTGATGAAGCTTTTGGTTATGTAAACTCCGTTTTTGGAAGCTGGAAACGTTCGCCTTTTGATCCTTTTGTAAAATGGCCCATTCCAGAGTTTAAGCCACTTCAAAAAAAGGATTATTATTTTGTAGAATCGAATAAGAGCCCTGTTCCATTTATGCTTTTTAGCTGGCATGGCCCCGATACCAGAAACGATATTCCAGCCACTTATGCTGCCGATGTTTTTTCTTTTATTGTGAATCAAAATGGCTCTAAGATGAAGCAGGCGCTTATTAATTCCGGATTGGCCCAACAGGCAGATGTAAATTATTATACGCAAAAATATACTGGTCCGATTAGTTTGATGGTAAGTCCTAATCCGGCAAAAATAAAAGAATGTTATCAGGAAGTGCTTAAGCAAATCTCGCTTTGGGCCAATGATGATTATTTGTCTGATCTACAGATTGAAAGAGCCAAAAGGCTATTGTCTATCGAACAAGTGGAAAGGAGAGAGGTTACTTCCGATTATGCACATTTACTTTCGTTTTGGTGGGCTTCAGCATCGATTGATTATTATACCCATTATGAAGAAAATGTAAATAAGGTAACAAGGAAGGATTTGCTAGATTATGTACGCAAGTATATTAAAGATAAACCTTATTGTGCTGGGTTGATGATGGATAAAGCAGGTATGAACGAAGTGAAGCCAGAAACATTTTTTAAATCACCAAACTAACTTTACGCTCCATGAAAAGATTCATATTTTTAATAAACTTAATCTTAGTTTTCCATATTGCCAGTGCGCAAACTAAAGCCATTTCATTTGATGTGAATGGTTTAAAGGTAATTTTAAAACCAACCCAGAAAGAAACGGTTAGTATGAGCATGTTTTTTAAAGGTGGTGTAATGAATTATAACGCTGAAAGGGCTGGAATTGAGAACCTGGCCTTGGCATCTGCAGCAACCTGCGGTACTAAAAATTACAGCGTTGTTGATTATCAGGAGTTAGCTGATGAGTACGGGATTGATATTTCTGGTTCATCAACAACTGACTATGGCACAATTAGCATGAATTGTATTTCTAAGTATCTTGATCAGGGCTGGAAACTTTTTTCAGATGCAGTAATTAATCCTGCCTTTGATAAAACCGAGTTCCAAACTACGAAAGAGCGTATGATTACAGGTATTTATCATAGTCAATCTGATCCTGAAACAAGGATTGAACAATTAACTATGGAAAGTATGTTTAAAGATTCGCCTTACAGCATTAATCCTTTAGGTACAAGTAAAACCGTAGGTGGCTTTACCGCCGAAATAGTTAGCAATTATTACCATAACGAATTGCTGAACAAGAATAAAATGTTTTTGGTAGTTGCTGCAAATATTACAAAAGAAGAACTGGAGAAGAAGATTCAAGCCTCTTTTAGTGCACTTAAAGGAAAAGACTATACACCGCCAATTTACGATCGGAAGATTTTAACAGGAGAGCATTTGGTAATAGAGCAAAGAGATATTGCAACCAATTACATGAGTTGCATTATGAATGCCCCCACTATGACGAATGCCGATTATTATGCTTTTGTGTTAACAATTAATGCCCTAAGTGGCAGCATGAATTATGAACTGAGAACTAAACTTGGCTTGTCATATGCGCCTGGTGCAACCGTTAAAGTGCAACAGATCCCATATACTTCTATGTTTGTAAGTACCACACAGCCTAAAAAAGCTTTTAAAGCAATGGTTTCAGTTTATAACAATATTAAAGAAGGGAAGTACAGTGAACGTTATCTTGAGGCATTAAAAAAAGATCATCGCGATAGGTATTACAGGCATCAGGAAAGTGCAAGTTCGATTGTGAAAGATTTAGGTGAAGCAGAAGTTCTTGGCGACTATAGTATAACTGAAAATATGGTTGCAAATTTTAACAAAGTAAGCTTACAGGACATGAAAGATTCTTTTGGAAAATATTTAAAAGGTGCCATTTGGATATACTTAGGTGATGAACAAGTAGGAAGAGCTGCTTTTCAGTAATGCTTTAGGGGCACCATCGCACACGAACGACTAAGCAATCTTATAAGATAAATTTAAAAGATTGCTTAGTCAACTGAAAAAGCTTTCTCGCAATGACGATAAAGGGATGTTTTCTATTTGCTAATCAACAAAAATGCAGCTGCAGCTAATACAGATCCGGCTATCGGACCAACAATTGGTACCCAGGCATAACCCCAGTCGCTACTTCCTTTTCCTTTCATCGGGATTAAAAAGTGAATAATCCGAGGGCCCAAATCTCTGGCCGGATTAATGGCATATCCGGTTGTTCCGCCCAAAGCCAAGCCAATTACCCATACTAAAAATGCTACCGGGATTGCGCCAATTGAGCCCAGGCCAATAGGGGTGGTAACTGTTTCTTTAGTGCCCATACTGGCATCGGTAAAATAAAAGATCACAAATATTAAAACGAAAGTGCCAATAATTTCTGACAATAAATTTGACGACATGTTTCTGATGGCTGGAGCAGTTGCAAAAGGTGCGGCCTTTAAACCCTGATCATCAGTAGCGTCGAAATGATCTTTGTAAATAAGCCAAACCAGAAAAGATCCTGTCATTGCGCCAGCCAGTTGTGCAATGATATAGTATGGAACCAAGGCCCAACTGAAGCCTTTTCCTATGGCAAGTGCGAGGGTTACAGCCGGATTTAAGTGTGCCCCACTATAGGGAGCAGCAACAACAACCCCTACAAATACAGCAAGTGCCCAAGCAGTTGTAATTACAATCCATCCACTATTATTCCCTTTAGTGCCTTTAAGCACTACGTTAGCTACTACGCCATTTCCTAAAAGAATCAATAGTGCTGTACCAATAAACTCTGCGAGATATACATTCATATAATTAAATTCTTATCCGATTAAAATTTGTCCAATTAGTCTTCTGCGTTTACACGAGCAGCTTTTATTGCTCTATTCCAGCCTTTTATTCTTTCCGTATTATCAATTCCTTCTTCAGCAACAAAAGTTCTGTTAATTTTCCATTGCGAACGAATCTGATCTATACTTTTCCAGAAACCGGTAGCTAATCCGGCCAGATATGCAGCGCCAATGGCGGTAACTTCTGTTACATCTGGTCTGATTACCTTACAATTTAACAGATCGGCCTGAAACTGCATCAGTAAATCGTTAGCTGTAGCACCACCATCTACCCTTAATTCGGTAATATTTACGCCTGCATCTGCTTCCATAGCTTTCAAAACATCCATGGTTTGGTAGGCAATGCTTTCTAAGGCTGCCCTGGCAATGTGCGATTTGTTTGTGCCACGGGTTAACCCTGTTATGGTGCCTCGCGCATGTTGATCCCAATGTGGAGCGCCTAAGCCTGCAAAAGCTGGAACAACATAAACGCCATCGGTATCTTTTACTTTTTTAGCTAAGGTTTCAACATCGGCCGATTTAGAAATGAGTCCCATTTCATCGCGAAGCCACTGTACAACAGCACCTCCAATAAAAATACTTCCTTCTAAAGCATAATTTACTTCGCCATTTATCTGCCAGGCGACAGTGGTTAATAAATTATTGGCAGAAATTTTTGGCTTTGAACCGATATTCATCAACATAAAACAGCCAGTACCGTAAGTGTTTTTTACCATCCCGATTTCGGTACACATTTGTCCGAATAAAGCCGACTGCTGATCGCCAGCTATACCAGCAATAGGAATTTTTGCTGCCAATATACGGCCAGCGGTTTCACCATAAACCTCACTTGATGATTTTACCTCTGGAAGCATTGCTTTCGGTATAGAAAAAAGTTTAAGCAATTCTTCATCCCAGCTTAAAGTGTGGATGTTGTAAAGCATCGTTCGCGATGCATTACTTACGTCGGTTACATGTTTTTCGCCAGCTGTTAATTTCCAGATTAACCAGGTGTCTATGGTTCCGAAGGCAAGTTTTCCTGCTTCAGCTTTTTCCCTGGCACCAGCAACATTTTCTAAGATCCATCTGGCCTTAGTAGCAGAGAAATAAGAATCTATAATCAATCCCGTTTTTTCCTGTATTTTATTGGCTAACCCTTGCGCTTTAATTTCATCGCAATAGGCAGAGGTACGCCTGTCTTGCCACACAATAGCATTATAAATGGGCTGCCCGGTTTCTTTATCCCAAACAACAGTGGTTTCGCGTTGATTGGTAATGCCGATAGAATCAATATCGCCCACGGTTAATCCTGCTTTAACAATCACTTCTGTTACAACAGCCAATTGTGTCGACCAGATTTCCATTGGATCGTGTTCTACCCAGCCGGCTTTAGGATAAATCTGTGTGAATTCTCGTTGTGCAATGGCAACAATTTCACCATTGTAATTAAAAATAATTGCTCTCGAACTTGTGGTTCCCTGATCGATAGACAAGATGTATTTACTCATAATTAGGTATTTGGTTATTGGCTAAAGAGCCGGTTCGGTTATTTTAGGTGTTGAATGATAAATATAACCATCGGCTAATTTATTAAATGTTTCGATTTGATTAGTTTCCCAGTTTTTATCAGCAGCTAATTCTTTAGCTAGGAGCGAAGCTACTCTAGGTGCCATATCCTTAGCAGCTTGTGCATTAATAAACAGTATCCTAAGTCGTCTGCTTAAAATGTCTTCTACTGTTTCGGCCATTTCGTTCCGCGCAGACCAAAGTACTTCGGCTTCTGTATAAGGGAATGCAGGATGTAATTTGTTGCCAAGACTTGGATCTTGCGCAATTAACGCTTCAATTTTACTGCGATCGGATCCATATATAGCTAAATGATCACCTATAATATTGGCAGAATTGCCATGTATGCTTAAATTTTGGGTTACGCATGCTTTCGATTCTAAATTTGCATGAGTAATGGCCAAATCAACAGTTTCTTCCGCCATTCGGCGGTAGGTGGTCCATTTACCACCTGTAATAGTAATTAACCCCTTTGCCGAAACAATCAATTTATGGTCTCTGCTAATTTCCTTCGTGCTATTTACATCGCCATTGGTAGGTGCAGCCAAAGGGCGTAAACCTGAGAATACGCTTAATATATCTTCTTCCCTAGGCTTGCGGTTAAAATAACTTGCGGCAGTACTCATAATAAAATCTACCTCTTCTTTTAGTGCTCTGGGTTCTAAACTATGTTCGTCTAAAGGCGTATCTGTTGTGCCTACCAATAAATGGTCGTGCCATGGAACAGCAAATAAAACACGGCCATCAGAGGTTTTGGGTATCATTAAAGCCGATTCGCTATTTAAAAAACTTTTATCAAGTACCACATGTACGCCCTGACTCGGACGTACCATTTTTTTTGAATTCGGGTTATTCATTTGCAGGATGTCATCTACAAACACTCCCGTTGCATTAATTACTATTTTGCCATTATATTTAGCCGTTAAGCCAGTTATAGTATCTTCTGTTTCTATACCAGTAATTGTATCACCACTTTTTAATAAACCAGTAACCTTTGTATAGTTCAATAATGACGCACCCTTTTCGATAGCGGTTTGTGCAATGTTTATTGCTAAACGGGCATCATCAAACTTTCCATCGTAATACCTGATGCTTCCTTTTAACCCCTTCGCTTTAATACCGGGCATCATATTTAAGGTTTCTTTTTTCGAGAAGAATTTAGATTTGCCGAAGCTATATCTGCCCGCTAGCCAATCGTACAGTGTAAGCCCGGTTAAATATTTTACAACAGAGAACCAATCGTAGCAGGGAATCAGAAATTCTTCTTTATTTACGAGGTGTTTTGCATTTTGTTGTAATAGACCGCGTTCTTTTAATGCATGTTTAACTAAACCGATATCTCCCTGTGCAAGATAACGGACGCCGCCATGTACTAATTTAGTACTCCGGCTGGATGTTCCTTTGGCAAAATCAGATTGTTCTACCAACAAAGTCTTAAAGCCCCTGCTCGCAGCATCTAATGCGGTGCCTAATCCGGTAGCACCCCCACCAATAATAATAAAGTCCCAGTTTATGTTTTCTGTTATATGATGTGGATGTAATCTTTCCATCTAGATTTATAAAAATAATAAAACGAAACAATACGCAATTATAAGAAATCATAATCGAAATAATATAATATGCGTGTTAAAAATTTATTAAATATTTGCCTAAAATATTTTAAAGAATGTTTTTATTATTAATTTGCAGGCACGCTAATTAAATATACTATGATGAATTTGGCTGAGAGGCACCAGTTTATTTTAAGTCGCCTGCAACGTGATCAATACATAAATGTAGTAGATTTATGTAAGGAATTGAAAGTGTCGTCTGTAACAATAAGAAAGGACTTAAAACTACTGGAAGATAAGAGTCTCCTGTTTAGAACACATGGAGGTGCAACTGTAAACAATCCATATACGGTAGATCGGCCAGTTAATGAGAAAGAGAAAATACAATCGACCGAAAAGAATAAAATAGGTATTGCTGCTGCTGCGCTGTTAAATGATAACGATTCAATTGTTATAGCATCGGGTACCACCGTATTATATTTTGCGAAGAACATTGTACCTGCAACAAATTTAACGGTGGTTACTTCTGCATTAAATGTAGCGCTTGAATTAATGCGAGAGCCTAGTATTGAAGTAATACAACTGGGTGGCTTACTTAGAAAAAGCTCTTCATCTGTAATGGGCGCTTATGCGGAACAGGTTTTGCAGGATTTTTATTTTAACAAACTGTTTTTAGGTGTTGATGGAATTGATCTTGATTTTGGATTAACCACTACAAACGCAATGGAGGCACATTTAAACCGCAAAATGATCGGTGCATCGCAAAAAACAATTGTATTGGCCGATTCTACAAAATTTGGAAAAAGAGGATTCGGAAAGATATGTGGATTAGAAGAAATTGATCATATTATTACCGACAAAGGAATTTCTGAACAAATTGTTAAACATTTAGAGAGTTTAGGTGTTACTGTTACTATTGTATAGCGAATTCCACGCAAGCAGTATATCCCAAACATTATAATTTGAACATGGAAAGAAAACGAATACACATTTTAGAGGATGATCAGGAGATCAGAAACGTTATTGAAATTCTATTAAAGGACGAGGGCTTTGAACTACAGCTTTCATCATCATTTGCTGAGTTAAAGAAAAATATCCAGGATGCCATGCCTGATCTTTTCTTGCTTGATGTAATGTTGCCGGATGGAAACGGAGCAGAAATCTGCGAAGATTTAAAAACCGATATTTTCACTAAACACATCCCGATTATTGTAATGTCTGCACAGAATAACAGCGAACAGAAAGCTATAGCTGCATTTGCTGATGATTATATCAGTAAACCTTTCGATCTTTACGATGTTTTAGACCGCATTAATGCACAGCTGAAAAGAAGTGCAGAAAACAGAGCAAAAGTTTAATTACAGTTAGGCTAAATAAAAAAGGGAAGTTAAAAATAGCTTCCCTTTTTATGTATAAAACATTTTCTAAGTTTGTTTAACTTGCTGAGCTTTGTTAAACATAACAAAACGCTTCGAGTCTCCTATACGTTGCGGTACTGAGCCGTTAGTAACAATAGCATAATCTTCAGTATTTTTGTTGATAAAAACACCTGCACCAATAATGTTATGACTGCCAATGGTAATATCTTCTTTAACGGCGGAGTTTATGCCTAAAAAAGAGTTATTTCCAATATTTACATTACCCGCTAATATATTACCAGATAGCAAAACATTGTTTCCTATGGTAGAGTGATGGCCAATTCTGGCGCCAATAAGCATACAATTATTACCTATGGTTACAAAAGGTTGTATATCGCAGCATTGATCGATAAAAGTATTGTGCCCAAACATTAATTCAGGCCATATATTTGCTTTAGAGGAAACGTAATTTGCAAAACTATAGCCCGCTTGGCTTACCCTATGGTATACACTTTCTCTCGCACTATTTCTACCAATGGCAATATGTATTTTATGGGATTCTGGCGAAAAATCTTTAATTACCTGTTCGAAGCTTAAGATGGGTAATCCTTGTAGCGTATTGCCCGCTGGGGGCGCATAAACATCATCAACACAAAAGGCAACAACATTATAATCACTGTCATTCATGAAAGAATAACAGATAAATTCAGCCATTTTTCCAATTCCGTAAATAATAACTTTCATATTTCATTTTTCTTTTAGGTTTTTTACGAATTTATGCATAAAACAAGCTTTTAATACCTTTGAAAGCATACTGTACATGTTTTGCTAATGCATGTTTACAGCTTTCACAGTTGTCAACTTTTTTAGTTTTTTGCACTACGTTAAAGAGATATGCCCCTTATATTAATCGTTTTACCTGGATCGATTGCAACGAACATATCGCAATTAAGGAAAGCTCAATCATGCAGATTAGAATGTAATTTTTAGGCAATTATAAATGTACTGTAAAACAACTTACACAGAAATATGCATATCGCGACTTATTCAGTGTCAGGCTAAGAAAAAGCAATGTATTAAATAGTAAATCTTAGCCTAGTAATTGGCAGTTTTTTGCTAAAATTTTATAAAAGTCATTTTATCCCCCTTATAAAATGTAGTATTAAATAGCTTTTTTAAATGTTAAAACATTTTCTGATGTTTTTTGAGCTTTACCGATTAAGATCTCACCCAAAAACAGGTTTGTTTGAGTAAAAATACAGCCCGAATATTATACAAGTTACGCGTTATAAAATTTACAAATGTTGTGCAATTTATGAGCACAGTATTTAAAATGCTGTGCATGCAGGCTATATTTTATACAATTTAAATACAACCCTGTTTTGCCTATAAAACATTGATACTTAATTGCATAGCTTAGTTCTCAATAAACTGAAACAAAAAAACTAAACATTACTTAAGCTATGAAGAAAGTAATATTATTTATCGCAATATATACAAGCATTATCAGCGGATGCGCTCCCAGAAGAGATCTTGTATACTTTAGTAACCTGGCTAAACAAACCAGCGAAGTTAAGCTTCAAGGGCAGGAAGTTAAAATTCAGCAAAACGACCTTTTAAGTGTAAGTATAAACAGTTTAAACCAAGAGTCGAATGTTTTATTTGCCGTTAATACACGAAACGCAAGTTCCGAAAACAATTATAAAGTAGATGGTTATCGGGTAAGTAAGGACGGGATGATTAATCTTCCTGTTGTAGGCAATGTTCGCTTGGAAGGTTTAACCATTGAGCAGGCACAGGCTACGATATCGAAAGAATTAGATAAATATGTTAAAAAACCGGTAGTTGATGTTCAGTTGGTCAATTTTAAGGTAACAGTAATTGGCGAGGTAAACAAACCATCAACCTTTACCGTGCAGGGCGATAATATTAATCTCCTAGAAGCACTAGGTATGGCAGGCGATATGACTGTTTATGGCAAAAGAGAGAATATTTTGGTGATCAGGCAACAAGATGGCCAACGAGTAATGAAAAGACTTAATCTAAACAATCAAGACGTGATGGATTCTCCGTTCTTTTATCTGAAACAAAACGATGTGGTGTATGTAGAACCAGATAAGTCTAAAGCGATTGAATACAGTCCGAATACGCGCATTATGCCAGTAGTAATTGCTTCAATATCTGCTGTAGCAGTATTGATTACAGCTGTTCTCCGTCGATAACGTTTCTTAAAACACTATATCATGCTTAAACAAAGTTCAATAGGCGGCGCAAATGATTTTGCAGAAACTATGACCAGATTTGCCAGAAACTGGCACTATTTCTTAATCAGTATCATTATTTCTATGGCTGCCGTATATGCATTTTTATATGTTACTCCACCAAAATATAAAGTGAGTAGCACACTACTAATCTCTGATGATAAAAATGGCGCAGCAATGTCTAACAGCACCGCTTTCAGCGATCTTAATATGTTTCAAACGGTTAAAACGGTTGATAATGAAATTGAGATCTTAAGGTCGAGAGACTTGATTTTTAAAGTATTGAAAAAATTAAACCTAGAAACGGCTTACTTTAAAAAAGAAGGAATTAGAGAGAAAGAACTTTATGGAAAAACTTCGCCACTTGTAGTTACAGCTATAAGTTTAAAAAATGGTGCTTACGGAAGAAAAATTAATGTTTCTTACCTGGATGAAATCTCTTATATCATTCAGGATAGCCTAAAGACAAATATAGTGAAGTATGGCGATACCATTAATACTAAAGACTATGCGATTAAGATAGATAAGGGACCAGCGTATAAAACCGAATTTGGCAAAATTAGACTTCAGTTTAAAAACTTATATAAAATGACAGAAGCTTATAATCTGACCTCATTAAAGATAGTTCCGGTTGTTAAAGATGCCAATACCATTACCATAAGTTTGAACGATGTGGTTCCACAGCGAGGAATTGATATTCTTAACGATCTGATTGAAACCTATAACATCAATAACGTTAATAATAAAAATACAATTGCAAGAAATACCATTAAATTTATTGATAACCGCTTAAAATACCTCGTTGCAGATCTTTCTGGTACTGAGGAGGATGTGGAGAGCTACAAGCAGCAAAACCGTGTTACCGATGTTAATATGGATGCGCAGATGAATGCTGCGCGCTCAGGAGAGTACAACCAGTTATTGGAAGCATCATCTGTGCAGTTGAGGTTATTGCAGTCTATCGAAAATTATTTCAAGAGTAAACAAAGTCAGTTTAATCTCGCTCCAAGTGCAATGGGCTTAAAAGATCCGATTTTGAATTCATTGATTTCAAAATTTAACGATCTGCAATTGGAAAGAAATAGAATGTTACGTACCGCTAATGCTGAAAACCCTTTGGTACTAAACCTTAACGAGCAAATAGCAACCCTAAAAACCAATATTTTAGAGAACTTATCTAGCATAAAACAGGGTTTTGTTATTGAAAGAAACAACCTGAGCGCCAACTACTCTCAATTCGACAATAAAATTAAATCTGTACCCACCATTGAGCGTGGCTTATTAGAAAGAAGCCGTGAACAAAGCGTAAAATCGGGTTTATATAAGTATTTACTACAAAAAAGAGAAGAAACTGCCTTATCGCTTTCTGCAACCGTTCCAACTTCGCAGGTGGTAGATAAACCGGCTTACAATACTACACCTGATAGCCCTAAGCAGCCACTTTTGTATCTGTGTGGATTTATTTTTGGATTTTTTGTACCTGCAGGAGTAATTTATGCCAAAGGATTTTTAAAC
Organism: Pedobacter riviphilus; assembly: GCF_014692875.1. Classification (NCBI taxonomy): domain Bacteria; kingdom Pseudomonadati; phylum Bacteroidota; class Sphingobacteriia; order Sphingobacteriales; family Sphingobacteriaceae; genus Pedobacter; species Pedobacter riviphilus. Next base: position 1,898,163 of record NZ_CP061171.1, read on the forward strand.
AATAAAGTACAAGATGCCAGTACTATTGAGTTAACAGGTGCAAAAATGCTGGGCGAACTTTCTCATAACCAAGATAAAAGCACAATCGTTTTTCAAAAAGATAACCGGTCTACTATATCAGAGTTGTTCAGGTACATCAGAATGAATTTAGGCCTGATGTCTAACAATATCGAAAATAAAGTAATGCTGGTTACCTCTAGTATGAAAGGAGAGGGCAAAACATTCTTTAGTGTAAATCTGGCTACTACCTTAGGTATGCTTGATAAAAAAGTTGTTATACTGGAGTTCGATTTAAGAAAACCCGATCTTCTAAATAAAGTTGGTTTAAAACAAACTAGTGGTTTAACAAACTATTTAATTGGTGAATCTGTGTTTTTAGAAGATATTATTATGCCAACCAACGTTTCTGATAATATTTGGGTTATTGGATGTGGTCAGTCGCCTGAAAATCCAGCCGAAGTAATGATGAGTCCTAAAATGGATCTATTGTTTGATGAACTGAAAGAAAGATTCGATTACATCATCATTGATACTTCGCCGGTGGGGCAGGTGGCCGATGCCTTTAGCCTGGCCGAATATGCTGATGTAAGCATTTATCTGGTGCGCTATAACTACACCAACAAATACCAGTTGGCCATATTAAAAGACATTTGCGAAAACAATAAACTTAAAAATCCGATGGTCGTTTTTAACGATGCCAAAAGAGAAAAGAGCCAAAAATACAGCTATGGTGGTTATGGTTATGCCATGGCAAACTAAAGCCAACATGTTTTAAAAGAGAATACTTTGCCCTTTACCAAATAAACGTCCCCAAACGATTTAATTCTGTTTACAAACAATAAGGCCAAGGTGCTTAAACTGAGCATCATTTAAGGCATTAGCAGCTTGCAAACAACTCTTAATTAGATTGCCCATTTGCCCAAAAAGCAAAACAAGATTTGAATATAAAATTGTCATGTAAGTGATATAGCGAAGCTGTATCCAACAGACTGAATAAAGCCTTTTAACATACAGTGAAAAAGGAATAACCGATAGCTATCATGTAAGTGATATAGCGAAGCTGTATCAAATCGCCTAAAAAACCAAACTATAACCTCATCAAAAAATGGAATCTACATTTAACATTAAGCCCTCGTTCACAAAAAAATGGTTTGTGATCTATACCCGTCCCCGTTGGGAGAAAAAAGTTGACCGTTTGCTGCAAGAGCAAGGTTTCGAATCTTTTTGTCCAGTGCGTAATGTAGAAAATCAATGGGCCGATAGAAAGAAAATAGTTAGTCTTCCACTTTTTACCGGATATGTATTTGTGAAAATAGATGAACGGGAGGGTTACAAAATCAGGTATACACTCGGCGTTTTAAACTTTATTAATTACATGGGTAAACCTGCAGTAGTTCGGGATAGTGAGATTGAAAAGTTGAAACACATTATGGATGCCTACAATGATGTAGATGTGGTGAGTTTAACCGGTGTTTCCAAAGGAGACCGGGTTCGGATCAGTAATGGTCTTTTCCATAACCAGGAAGGAGAGGTGATCCAGATTCAAGGCAAGTATGTTTTAATGTCATTCGATCATTTAGACTGTGCCTTAGTTACCAGAGTGCCAATAAGCAACTTAACATTAACCGTAAATACGCAACAACATTATGTATAACGCTGAAGATAATCTGAAAATGACGGTAATCGGCCTTGGCTACGTTGGCTTACCGTTGGCAGTAGAATTTGCGAAAAAATACAAGGTATTTGGCTTTGATATTAACCAGAGCAGGATTGCAGAATTAAAAGCCGGATATGATAATACATTGGAAGTTAATGAATCTGAATTGAATGAGGTTTTAACATTCGAATGCACGACTTTAAAAGGCTTGTACTGTACCAATGAAATCGAAAAATTACGCAGCTCGTCGGTTTACATTGTTACAGTGCCAACGCCTGTTGATAAAAACAACAGACCGGACTTAACACCTTTAATTAAAGCGAGTGCAGTTGTGGCTAAGGTTTTAAAAAAAGGAGATATAGTAGTTTATGAATCAACCGTATATCCTGGTGTAACTGAAGATGAATGTGTACCTATTTTAGAAAAAGGATCAGGATTGGTTTTTAATAAAGATTTTTTTGCTGGTTATTCTCCAGAGCGTATTAATCCTGGAGATAAACAACATACCGTTGCCAATATCTTAAAAATCACATCAGGTTCTACCCCAGAAGCAGCCGAAAAAATAGACGAACTGTACCGCTCGGTAATTACCGCCGGAACTTATAAAGCTTCATCTATTAAAGTGGCCGAAGCCGCAAAAGTGATTGAAAATGCCCAGCGCGATATCAATATTGCTTTTGTAAACGAATTGGCCATGATTTTTAATCAGATCGGTATCGATACTGCTGAGGTTTTAGCCGCGGCGGGAACCAAATGGAATTTTCTAAACTTTAAACCAGGCTTAGTTGGTGGACATTGTATTGGTGTAGACCCGTATTATTTAGCTCAAAAGGCACAGGAAGCTGGTTATCATCCTGAAATTATTTTGGCAGGACGGCGTGTAAATGATGGAATGGGTAAATATGTGGCCGATCAGATTATCAAAAAAATGATCGCTAAAAACATCCATATTGTAGGGGCAGAAGTACTGGTGTTGGGCTTTACCTTTAAAGAAAACTGTCCTGATGTACGCAATACTAAGGTAATTGATATTGTAAGGCGGTTAGAAGAATACAAAGTTAAAGTAACCATTCACGATCCCTGGGCAAATGCTGATCAGGCTAATCATAACTATGGTATTATCTGCGAAAATGGCTCGTCAAAAACTAGAAAGTATGATGGGATCATACTGGCAGTAGCGCACGAGGCTTTCAATAGTTTAAATATCACGGCATTGCGTAAACCAGTATGTGTGGTATACGATATAAAAGCCGTACTACCACAGTCTATAGAAACGGTTCGATTGTAAGATCATGAATTTAACATATAAAGCGCGATCGGGCATTATATGGTCGATTGGACAGCAGTTTAGTGTTAAATTTATAAACCTGTTCGTTACCGTTATATTGGCCCGCTTATTAAGCCCTGCAGAATTTGGCTTAATAGCAATGCTCTCTATTTTTATTGCTGTTGGTAATTCGTTAATGGATAGCGGCTTAACATCGTCGCTAATCCGGACAAGGACGGCCGGACAAAAAGATTTTTCTACCATCTTTTTTTTTAATCTGGGTGGAAGCATCATAGTGTATGGTATTTTGTTCTTTGCAGCACCACTAATTGCCAGTTTTTACAGACAACCCCTGCTTACCGATATTGTTAGGGTTTACGGATTAACCTTTTTAATTAATGCCTTTTTTAGTATTCAGAGTACTTTATTAACTAAGGAAATGAAATTTAAACTGCAAACGGTAATTCAAATACCTGCAGTAATATTGGGTGGTTGTTTAGGTATTTACCTGGCAAAAAATGGTTACGGACCCTGGAGTTTGGTTTGGATGAGCTTGCTGAGTGCGAGTGTTTCTACCACATTGCATTGGTTTTACTCAGATTGGCGGCCGCGACTGATCTTTAATAAAAAAAGCTTCAGGAAGCACTTTCACTTTGGCTACAAGATGACGCTTTCTGGACTGTTGGATACCATTTATCAAAATTTATATACTGTTATTATCGGTCGCTTTTATGCGGCATCCCAATTGGGTTTTTATGCCAGGGCAGATAGTTTAAGTCAGTTGCCCATTGGGATTATTTCCACAGCCATTAGTAAAGTAACCTATCCCATGTTTTCGAACATCAGCAATGATGATGTAAAGCTCAAAATGGTTTACAGGAGGTTAATGCAACAAGTGTTATTCTGGAATGCACCCATCCTGATTTTTTTAGCACTTATTGCTCAACCTTTAATCTCCTTGCTTTTAACCGATAAATGGCTGCCTTCTGTGCCTTATTTTCAGATTTTATGTATTGCCGGTATTTTATATCCCTTGCACGCATACAACCTGAATATTTTAAAAGTTAAAGGTCATAGCGGTCAGTTTTTGAAATTAGAAATTTTAAAAAAGGTGCTGAGTGTAATCGGGATTATCTGTGCAATTCCATTTGGCATTATGGGGCTTTTATATTTTCAGCTCTTCTTTACAGTTTTCGCCTACTATATCAATTCAATATATAGCGGTAAATTAATCAATTACCCACTTAAAGAACAGCTTTATGATGTTGTACCTATTTTATTGTTATCTAGTATTTTAGGTGTTTCTTGTTATTACCTCGATACTTGGTATTTATCACATTATCACATCAATAATATTTTACACATAGTTGGTATAAGCATCATCTATGGCAGTTTTTACTTCGGCATAAGTAGCAGTATCAAACTGGCTGCACTCGTTGATTTTAAACAATTAATCCTCAAACAATGATACCTGTAACCAAACCCTTTTTGCCGAAACAGGCAGATTTTAAAAGCTACGTAAGTAGTATTTGGGCCAGACAGTGGCTCACCAATAATGGTCCCTTAGTAAATGAGCTGGAGCTAAAGTTACAGCAATATTTAGGGCTGCCACATTTGTTATACGTAACTAATGGCACTATTGCATTACAACTGGCTATACAAGCTTTAGAAGTAAAAGGTGAAGTTATTACCACACCGTTTTCTTTTGTGGCTACCACCAGCAGTATTGTTTGGCAAGGCTGTAAACCCGTTTTTGTTGATATTGACGAAAATACCCTTAACATAGATCCCAATAAAATTGAAGCAGCCATAACGCCTAATACCTCGGCCATTTTGGCTACACACGTTTTTGGAAACCCTTGTGATATTGAAGCGATAGACCGCATTGCAAAAAAGCACGGACTAAAAGTAATTTATGATGCTGCCCATTGTTTTGGTACAAAATATAAAGGTAAATCTATCTTCGCTTATGGAGATGTAAGCACAACAAGCTTCCATGCTACTAAACTCTTTCATACCATTGAAGGTGGTGCTGTTTTTACTCAAAATCCTGAAATTTTAAAGAGAATGGCGCTGATGCGTAATTTCGGTTATAGTGGGGTAGATACTTTTTCTGAGATCGGTACCAATGCTAAAAACTCAGAATTTCATGCCGCAATGGGCCTCTGTAATTTAAAACATATCGATCAGATTTTAAGTAAACGCAAAGAACTATCGCTGCATTACGAGATGCGACTGAATAAAATTGAAGCCCAGTTTCAGGTTATCCAGGCCGATACTGAATTTAATTATGCTTACTATCCTGTAATTTTTAAATCAGAAGAAGTTATGCTCGATTGTATGAAGCAGTTAGAACTAGTTCAGGTGTATTGCAGACGGTACTTTTATCCATCGTTATCTGCTTTACCTTACATCATTAAGGTAAATATGCCGATCTGCGATTCTATTTCTAAACGCATTATGTGTTTACCACTTTACCACACCTTAACCAGTGCTGATCAGGATTTAGTGGCCAGGATTATTTTGAGAACGCAGAATTACCGCAAAAAACAAGTGGTTAAACTTGCCGATTATGATACATTGGTTAATGGTAGAATAGGAATGGCAGTTAATGGCCATTAATAACTGCTTCTATTATGAAACAAGACGATACTGATATAATGGTTAGCATTTTTTGCATCACCTATAACCACCGTAAATTTATTGCGAAAGCGCTGGATGGATTTTTGATGCAGCAATGCAATTTTAATACAGAAATTATTATAGGCGACGATTGCTCTACCGATGGGACCACAGAGATTATTGATGAATACATCTCAAAACATCCTGGTAAAATTAAACGCTTAATAGCTCCTCAGAACATCGGTGCCGTTAAAAACGTTATTCGCGTGGCTTTAGAAACCAGAGGGAAATATGTAGCCACTTGCGATGGTGACGATTATTGGACTGACCCTAACAAGTTGCAAAAACAGGTTGATTTTTTGGAGAACAATCCTGATTATGTGATGTGCTGCCACTATACCCGTGAAATTAATTTTGATGATACTGAATTGATTTACATGGATTTTAACCCTATTCCGTTGCAGTATAGCTTTAACGATCTGATTGTGAATAAACAGGCAGAAACATGTACTGCAACTATTGTTTATCGCAATATAGATCCCATTAAGAATCTTTATAAAAACGACTGGCTTTTAAAATGTTATGCCTGCGATAAGTTATTGAAACTTTATAGCACTTGGATAACGGGTAAAAAAGTATACGTTTTGCCGGAAGTAATGAGCTGCTACAGACGTCATCCTGGCGGTATCTGGAGCCCTGTATCTTATGTTCCATTAAAGAAAATGCAACTGAGCGATTTCTATATCATTACTAAAATTTTCACTTATACGGGTTTGCAGAAAGCCAGGCTTTTGTACTTCTACCTTAGAAAATATTTCTTCTTTGAAGTGAAATATAAAACATTCAGAAACGCTTTCCAGACTATTAAAACGATTGTAAACTAATTCGAAATGGCTACTAAATTATGTTTCGTGATCAACAGTTTAGAAGGGGGCGGTGCTGAACGGGTAATCACTAATCTGGCTAATCACTTTAGCGATAAAGATTGTAGTGTTACCATGATTTGTCTCAACACAGCAGGAGTCAGGTATGAAATAAATAAAAAAGTTAAAATTATAAACCTGGTTAAACGAAATGACCATCAAAGTCTTTTCAACAGACTTAGGTATGCTTATTTAACTTTTTACCGGTTACTCGCGGTACTAAAGAAGGAAAAACCACTTTGTACCATCTGTTTTATGACATCTGCCAATGTTTGGGCGGGTTTATGCTGCTTAATTTTAGGTTTGCCCTATCTGGTTTCAGAAAGAACAGCACCAGCGTATACTTTACATCAATACAATAAACTGCTACAGTGGGTTGCGTTTCACATTTATAGAAAATCGAAAGCAATTGTACTACCTGCATTTGAGATGTTTAAAGGATTTAAAAGAATTAAACAGTTCGAAACACTGAATAATTTTAAAACAATACATAATCCAATCCATCACTTTTCTCATTCAAACGCAGGCACTGTTCACAGCAAACGATTTATACTCTCTGTTGGCAGATTATGTCACGAAAAAGGCTTCGACCATCTTATTGAAGCCTACAGGAACCTGAACTTGGCTGATGTGGATCTTTTAATCTCAGGAGAAGGACCTGAAAGGGCAAGTCTCGAACGACAGATTGCTGATTTAAATCTAAAAGATAAAGTTAAGTTGATTGGCTTTAAATCTAATCTCCAAGACTATTATACACAGGCTGAGGTTTTTGTGCTTTCTTCCAGAAGTGAAGGTTATCCAAATGTACTGGTAGAAGCCATGGGAATGGGTTGTGCCTGTGTTGCAATGGATTGTGAGTTTGGCCCTTCAGAGATTATTAAACACGGCGTTAATGGTCTTCTGGTTACTAAAGGAGATATAGTAGAACTTTCATTATCTATTGATAAAATACTTAATAACAAATATTTAAGAAGAAAATTTTCAGAAAAAGCAAAATCGATCAATGAAACAAATTCTATTGAACGTATTTCGGCCAACTGGGAACAACTCATCATGTCATGATTAAAAAAATAATGTTTCTCTTTTTGTTGTTTGCCTACGTTTACGTAACAACATTTAACATCTTCATAACAGGGGTTTTTAGGATTCCGGCACCAATGGTTTTCCTGGCACCGTTAATCTATTTCTATCGAACAGAAGAAACAGGCTTTCATTATGGCAAAGAATTATTTGTTTTCTTTATTGCTGCCCTGTTTTTTTATCTTATAGGCCAGTCAGATGTTACCGGTTTTTTTGCGCTATTAATTGTTGCGGGCTGTTTTGCCTTGTTATTCAATTACGTTATCGGTACCAATTTAAAGCGAATGAACATCGCAGTCGGATTTTTCTTTGGTGTATTGCTGCTTTCGGGAATCATCATGTTTATCGATCACCGGTACAATATGGCAGCCATCCGTTCGCTTTTGGTGCAGGAGGACGTATTGCAGGCACCAGCGGGAATATCGACCACCATTTTTACTTTCGGCTACCAAATGGCTGCTTTAACACCATTTCTAGTTATTAATGCGATACTGTTTAAAAGAAGCTGGCTAATTAATCTGCTCTTATTCGGCTTAGCGCTATGCCTTATTTTCTTTGGCATGCAACGGTCGGTTTTAGTAGCTTTTGCAGTTGTAACGGGGTTATTTTTCTTAAGTTATTACAAAGCCAAATCCATTTTAATATTTGGTGTGTTTTGCGCCATATTCTTTATCGCGCAAAGCTCAATTGAACAATTTTCAGAAGGTAAGAAGCAACAGAATATTTTAAATAAAAGCACCGAAAATGCGAAGGCTAAAGAAGAACGTGGCGATTTGATGGGAGAGAACATCCAAATTATAACCGATTATCCATTTGGGCTATTGTTTTATGGAAAAACCTGGAACGATGTAGTACAGCACAACTTTGTTTATAAAAAGGACCAGTTGTAATTACATCCCATAATGCCTATTTAATGTTTATTACTTATTTAGGGCCTTTGCTGGGTTTTATTTTACTCATTTTATTATATCGAAAAGTAGGGAAGATCATTTTTTATGCCTTTCTGCATATCAAAGATAAGAAGAATGCACTCCTTGTCTGTTTAAGCTGCTCTTTTCTGGCCATATCCATTAATTCATTTTTCCATAACGAGTGGCTTTTGGCCACCAGTGGTCCTACGTTGTTTCTCTATTTTGCCATTTTACAACTCTCCAAAATCAAAACAGAAGATCCTATTTTACTTCAATACAATTAACCGTTCGGGTTATTCTAACTATGCAGATTTTGAATTACCAAAATTAAATTAACGAATATGAACATTCCATTTTCACCTCCGTTTATCGATCAATCTGTGATCGATCAGGTATTAGATACCCTTAATAATAAATGGATTACAACCGGACCTAAAGTGAAAGCTCTTGAGCAAGAAATTAAAAGTATCACCGGAACGAAAGAAGTGATATGTGTTAACTCCTGGACATCTGGCGCTATTTTAATGTTAAAATGGTTTGGTGTTAAAGCCGGTGATGAAGTTATTATCCCAGCTTATACTTATAGTGCTACAGCTTTAGCCGTTCTTCATTGTGGGGCTATACCCGTTATGGTTGATATATTGGATGATTTTAACATCGATCCGGATAAAGTAAAAGCAGCCATTACTACTAAAACAAAAGCCATAATTGCAGTAGATATTGCAGGCTGGCCATGTGATTATACGACTTTAAAAGAGCTGATTACAAACCATAGAGTGCAGAAAAAATTTAGGTGTGAATCAGAAAAACAATCGCTGTTAAAAAGAATCCTGTTAATTTCAGATGCGGCCCATTCAATTGGTAGTTTATTTCATGATAAACCGGCCGCTCAAAAATGTGATGTAACTATATTTTCTTTTCATGCAGTTAAAAACATAACTACAGCAGAAGGTGGTGCAATATGCCTAAATCTTCCATATCCGTTTGATTCAGAGGCAGAATACCACTACTTAAAAATGTATACACTTAATGGACAAAATAAAGATGCACTTTCTAAATCGAGAGGCGGAGGTTGGCGTTACGATATTTTATTTCAGGGACTAAAGATCAATATGCCCGATATCTGTGCGGCCATTGGTCTTGCACAGATCAGAAAGTATAACCAAGAACTTTTGCCACAACGAAAAAAAATTGCCCAGCGTTATTGTGATGGTTTTCAGGATGAAGATTGGTTTATCGCTCCACCTTTGGTAAGTACACAAAGAGAATCATGCTACCATCTTTTTCCGATGCGCGTTAAAGGGCTTACAGAAGAACAAAGGGATCAGGTTATTGATGACCTTGCATCGTTGGGCATTGCCAGTAATGTTCACTTCATTCCAATGCCGATGCTCACCCTGTTTAAAAATCTGGGTTATAAAATTGAAGATTACCCAATGGCTTATCAGAACTATGCAAATGAAATTTCACTCCCTATTTACCCGCAATTAACGGTAACAGAGATCGAGTTCATTATCAATTCGGTTATCAGCTGTGTGAATATACAATTGAATAACCGCATTAAAACTTCTGAAGAAGCTTTTACCACACATAAACAAATGGCAATTGCATTATGAAAAGAATAAAAAAAGAGTATTCGATGTGGTATTCGCAAGCTTATTCCTAATCCTTTTTAGTCCGCTTTTAATCCTGATTGCAATTTTGATTAAGCTCGATTCCAAGGGCCCTATCATCTTTAAACAGATCAGGGTGGGGCGAAATATGAAAGATTTTCACGTGGTAAAATTTAGAACCATGCATATTGTACAGAGTAACCATAGTTTACTCACTATTGGGAACCACGATACCCGCATTACCAGACTGGGTTATTGGTTAAGAAAATATAAACTTGATGAATTGCCACAACTTTTAAATGTTTTAAAAGGGCAGATGAGTCTTGTTGGTCCGAGGCCAGAAGTTAGAAAATATGTAAACCTCTATAATGACGAACAGCGTTATGTTTTATCGGTTAAGCCTGGTATTACCGATTGGGCTTCAGTAGAGTTTTGCAACGAAAATGAACTGCTTAAGCATGCCGAAGACCCTGAAACTTATTATGTGGAACGCATTATTCCCGCAAAAATAAAACAGAACATGAGGTATATCAATCATAACGATATCCTAACCGATTTCAAAATTATTTTGTTAACGATTAATAGAATTGTCATCAACTAAAATAATATGTGCGCTCCTCAAAAAACTATTAACGAAGAAGTTAACCTGAAGAAGAAAGTTTTCTTTATACTCAGTTCGTTAACCTCAGGTGGATCAGAACGGGTGTTCTGGAACTTGGCCCAAGGATTTAACAAAGATAAGTTTGATGTAACCATTGTGATTTTAGATTCGACGGTGAATTGTTTTTCGATGGATTTAGATGATGTACGTTTTATTGATTTAAAAACCAAAAAAGCATCGAAGTCTTTTTTTGCGCTTTATAACCTGTTAAAAAAAGAAGAACCTTATGCGGTTTTTTCTACTACCGATCACATCAATATCTTGGTATCACTGGTTGGGCGGTTTTTAAAAATTCCGATGCTTATTGCAAGAGCTTCGAATATTCCGCACGAACAAAGATTGTTCGAGGGATTTAAGTCGAGGTTTTACGAACTTTTTGCCAGTGCAAGTTATCGCGGGTACAAACAGATCGTCTGCCAGTCTGAAGAAATGAAACAATCCTTGATCGATACTTATAATGTTAATCAAGAACTGATCAAGGTAATTGCCAATCCGGTATTGAAAACTAATAAGGTAAAGGAGGTGAAAACACCTGATAAAATCTATAAATTATTAGTTGTGGCTCGTTTTGCACTAGAAAAAGGCTTAGAGCGGCTGGTTGATATCATGGCGCATTTGCCCGAAAATTATCATCTCGATTTCGTTGGGACAGGAGTATTGAAAGAACAGATTAGCACCAAAATTAAGAACCTTCAGCTCGATCACAGACTTAAAATTTTAGGAGAGATTAAAAACATTCACGAAGTAATGGTTCAGCACGATTTAATGGTGTTAAGTTCTTATACAGAAGGTTTCCCGAATGTGGTTTTAGAAGCACTTACCGTAGGCTTGCCAGTGGTAACCTTTAAGGTGAGCGGAATCCCAGGGTTAATTATTGATGGCTTTAACGGTTTTGTTTTAGAACAGGATGATTTGGTAGGCTTTAGGCAGCGAATTATCCAGGCCTGCACCCAAGGCCAATGGAACCCAGTCGAGATTAGGCGAAATGTATATCAGAAATGCGCATTGGATAAAATCAGCGCACAATATGAAGAATTAATCAGTTAACAATCTAAAATATTATCGCTATGTGTGGAATATACGGCACAACCATACCTTATTCAAACGGTACTATCCGTGAAAAAATGGCAAGAATCAGTTTTCGGGGCCCAGATTATACTGGCATCCAACATTACGATCAAGTTATTTTTGCGCACAATAGACTGGCTATTATCGATCTTGATGCCCGCTCCAATCAACCCTTTTCGTATATGCACCTTCATATTGTTTTTAACGGAGAAATATACAATTACAAAGACATTAGAAAAGATCTGGAACGGAAAAACTACCAGTTTAACACCAGCTCTGATACCGAAGTAATATGCGCCGCTTATCTGGAGTATGGTACCGATTGCCTAACCCACTTTAACGGGATGTTTGCTTTTGTGATTTATGATAGCCATAAAAACGAACTGTTTGGTGCCAGAGACCGTTTTGGCAAAAAACCTTTTTATTATGCCCACGATCACCTATCGTTCGAATTTGCAAGCCAATCCTCACAAATTAATATAAATAGAAACCTAACTGTTAACGAAGAGGCCATTAATCAATATTTAATTTGGGGCTATCTACCAGAGCCTCAATCTATTTACACAGAGGTAAAGCAATTACCTGCGGCTAATTATTTTAAATATGACCTTAAATCTCATAAGCTTAAAATTACTGAATACTGGACTTTAGATTATGGCTGGAAGAACAAATTTGATGGAAGTTATGAAGAAGCTAAAGAAGCTTTAGCGCTTATTTTGGCCGATGCGGTTAAAATCAGGATGAATGCTGATGTGCCATTGGGTGTGTTTTTATCAGGTGGGATAGATTCATCTTTAATTGCAGCTTTAGCAACAAAAGAAATCGACCATGTTAAAACATTCTCTATAAAATTTAATGAAAAAGGTTTCGATGAAAGTGCTTATGCCAATCAGGTTGCTAAACATTTGGGTACTGATCATTATACTATTGAGTGTAATTACAATGATGGTATTAATTTAATTGAAAACTTTAACCGTTTTTATGATGAGCCTTTTGCCGATTCGAGTGCTATACCCACCATGTTGCTCAGTAAAAATACCAGGAAACATGTAACTGTTGCATTGAGCGGTGATGCTGGAGATGAGGCTTTTTTAGGATATCATCGTTATAAATGGATAAAACAGATAAACAGCCTGTTTTATGCGCCACACGGCATCAGAAAAGCATTGGCAGGCATAATTAACCAATCGCCAAGTTACCGCCATAAATTAATTGCCATGGGCATTTCTATGGAAGACGTAGAAAAATTATACGTAAAGATGTTTGGTAATATGGAAAATTCATGGGTAAAACAACCCGATCTGGCCAAGTATAATCCATTGATGCATATTTTAACCAATCCATCTAAACCTTTGTTAGAACGTATTTCTGATTTTGATATTAAAACCTATTTAAATGGAGATATTAATACGAAAGTAGACCGCGCATCAATGGCCTTTTCGCTAGAGTCTAGGTCCCCTTTAATGGATTATCGGGTAATCGAGTTTTCAAGAACTCTGCCCACAGCATTCAAATACACCAATGGAAACCAAAAACGGATATTAAAAGATTTATTGTTCGATCGTGTCCCTGCTCATATGTTCGATCGGCCAAAAGCTGGCTTTACTATGCCGTTCCAGCACTGGTTCAAAAATGAATTAAAAGATTATGTGATGGATAATTTATCAGCCGATAATTTGAAGAACATTCCTGGCATTCATTTGAAAAGGACGCAAGAAATTATCAATGAGCATATGGCAGGAAAATGGAACAGGTATCCACAGATATGGAAATTGCTTGTACTCTCTCAATGGTTAATTAAAAATAAATCAGGCGCTGATAAAGTTTCATTATTAGTATAACATAATATGATGAATGCAACAGTTAACCTCTTTAATAAAATATTCACTGCCGACAAATGGAATATTGGTTTTGTTTATCAAACGCCAGAAGAGCTGATCAGCACAAAAAAGCTTGGCACAGCAATAAACTGGTTACAGGAAGATAACATCGATTATGCTGCTGATCCTTTTGTGGTAAATATAAATAACACACCAAGAATCTATTACGAAGAACTGGATTTTTGGAAAGGAAAGGGCGAGATTATGATGATTGATGGATTCGACTTCAAAAACAAGAAGAAAGTACAGGGCATTAAGCCAGAGGCAATACATTTATCTTATCCTTATCTTATTGAAGAAAATGGATGCTTATACTGTATTCCGGAAACATCAGAAGCAAAAGAAATAGCACTCTATCAGGTTAATCTGGAGCATCCAAACCTGTTAACCAAAATAAAAGTGTTGATTAGCGGAAAAGCTTTTGTAGATAGTTCGATTATTTATCATGAAAATAAATATTGGCTTTTTACCAGTGTATCCGGAGATCAAAATCACTTGTACATTTATCATTCAAAAACTTTAAACGGTCAATACACTGGGCATTATCAAAATCCCATCCCTGTAGAAAAAGAACTTTGCAGGGCTGCTGGGAGTTTATTTAAAGTTGGTAAATCGCTATACCGACCCACACAAAACCCAATTAACCGTTACGGAGGTTCAATTATCATTAACGAAATTGAAGCACTGAGCGAAAAAACGTTTACAACCACCCATAAATTCGAAATATTACCCGATAAACTTTATAACAAAGGGCTTCACAATATCAGTTTCGCCAACAACATTATTGTAATAGACGGAAAACGGAAAGTATTAAGCTTGATAATGCCCTTCAAAAAAATTGTTCGGAATCTTAAAAAAAGATAAATCGCCATTCGAAATGACCACACGTGAAAAAAGAATGATTTTCATTTCGTTAACTGATGCACCCAACGGGGCAGAAAATGTGCTATTGACAATGGCTACCCAAGTTAACGGCGAAATGCACTTTTTAAAAAAACATGCTTTTACAGGGCTTAAAATTTCTGACGGGATTTTCAAAAGATACTTGTCTGAAAAGACAATTTTTTGGGGTTTTGTAAAAATGATACCACTGCTCCGAAAATATAAAAAGGACGATGTGATAATGAGCACACACCCGTATTTAAATGCTTTTTTGGGTTTTTTAAAACGTATAGGTTATTTCAGGTCGAAATTAATTGTACGCGAATGCACCTCTGTTTTTACCCGTTTCACCGGAATTAAAAAACGCATTTATCAGATCATTTATCGCATTGGTTATCCGGCTGTAGATTTAGTGGTTTGCCAGACCACATTAATGAAAATGCAGCTGCTTGATCACAATAAATTTTTATCGAAGCAAAATATATTGGTACAACCCAATCCCATCGATTTTAATAAGATCATTGCTAAATCTGAACTGCCTCTAATTAATGGCGATGCCAAACTCGAATTTATCTGCTCTGCAGGAAGGTTGATCCCGGAAAAAGGTTTTTCGATTTTGATCAAAGCTTTTAAATTAATTCAGCAGGAGCACCCTAAACTTAAATTGCTCGTACTGGGAGAGGGAAAAGAAAGAGCATCATTAATCAATATTATCCAGGAGAATAACTTAAGCGATTCGGTTTTTTTAAAGGGACAGATAGATAATCCGGCCCCTTATTTTAAACAGGCCAAACTTTGCGTGGTATCTTCCATCAAAGAGGGTTTTCCGAATGTGCTGTTAGAAATGATGTCGGTAAACAGCGCAGTAGTTTCTACACTTTGCGCAGGAGGCATCAGCGAAATTCCGGCTATTGCCAAAGTAGAAGTAAACAATGTAGAAGCCCTTGCCGAAGCAATGGGCAAAAAATTAAAGCAAAACCAACCTCAGAATACTGAAACTGCGATGCAGTATTTGTACGGCCGTAGACCAGAAATATTTGCTCAATCTATTTTAAACGCGCTGCAGCACCAAAACTAAGACCAAAACATTAACAAACCATTGCCGCATTTTCTGATGGGATGCTTTGCTGTATCCTAAAAACAAACAATCATGCCTTTTTCGAGGCCATTTTTAACTGTTTCTCAAACTTAAATTTTATGAAAATTTTAATTACCGGTACAGCCGGATTTATTGGTTTCCATTTAGCAAAACGCTTGTTGGAAAGAGGAGATGTTGTTGTAGGCATTGATAACATTAACGATTATTATGATGTAAACCTGAAACATGTCCGTTTAGCCCAAGCTGGTATTAACCACACCGATTTGGTTTATGGTGTTCCTCAGGTGAGTGATAGATATGAAAATTACACTTTCATAAAGTTGGATATCTGCGATAAAGAAAGTTTGGAAAATTGTTTTAAAAGCTATCAATTCGATGCGGTTTGTAATTTGGCGGCTCAGGCAGGTGTGCGATACAGCTTAACCAATCCAGATGCCTATATAGAAGCAAATATTAAAGGTTTTTTAAATATACTGGAATGTAGTCGCCATTTCAAAATTGGCCATTTATTGTATGCCAGCTCTTCCAGTGTTTATGGATTAAATAAAAAAATGCCATTTTCTGCGCACGATAATGTAGACCATCCGGTTTCATTATATGCGGCTTCGAAAAAAAGTAACGAATTAATGGCGCATGCATATAGCCATTTATTTAATTTACCAACCACTGGTTTACGTTTCTTTACAGTTTATGGTCCTTGGGGGCGCCCAGATATGGCCTTGTTCTTGTTTACAAAAGCAATTTTGGAAGGTAAGCCCATCGAAGTTTTTAATAATGGCGAAATGAAAAGAGATTTTACCTATGTGGATGATATTATTGAAGGCATTGTAAGAGTCTTTGATCAACCAGCACAGGCCAATCCAAACTGGAATAACCAAAACCCTGATCCAGCTACATCAGCAGCACCTTTTGCCGTATTTAATATTGGGAGAGGAGCACCAGTTAACCTGTTAGATTTTGTTGAAGAAATTGAAAAAGAAACCGGATTAACCGCGCAAAAAATATTTATGCCCATGCAAGATGGCGATGTGGCAGAAACATCAGCAGATATTGACGATTTAAAAAACCTATTAAATTATGAACCATCTGTTTCTGTGCAAAAAGGTGTAAAGAATTTTGTAAACTGGTTTACAGCGTTTTATCACCCAAATTTACAGTTGATTCCTAAAACAGCTATTGTTACAATTTAATTTGTCATATTTGTGTAAACTAAGTGTATAATAAATTTTATTAAACTGAATTATTAAACTGTCATTTTACAATCTGTAAGCAATTGGTTTACAGTATAAGTAATGCCAAATATTAAGCCTATTATTTAATTATCAGCGTTTTAACTGCATTTTATTAAACGTACTCATTTATCGCATATAGCGTTAAGTGGTAAATTTAAAAAAAATAAAAAATGCAGAGAATGACAAAATTGTTTAAAAAAGTGAGTTTAATTGGTTTAGTATTAACGACAATTATTTTCTTTAGTAATTGTAAAAAAAGTGTGAATGCCGATGATAAATTGGCCAACAGTACAGAATTGTTTTCAAGCGATTCTACATCAGTATTAGCAGCTACCAGTGGCAGCACAGGTAAATTAAGCCTTACAGGTGTAAAATCTGACGGAGGTTATGCATATAAAATTTCAGAATCAATTCCTGGTGGCGACAATTCTACTTCAAAAGAACAATCGATTTTAAGATTATTTGAAAACGGAGTAGAACTGGGTCCTGCCCATAGTGTACACGATGATATCAGAAATTTAGGTAAAGGCAGGTTTAGCCATTGGGGTACTACGGTAATATTTTCGGCATCAGACAATACCGATCCAAGAACTAATGGCCGTTCTTATACTTATGTAATGGGCGGCACAAGCGCTGTTTTACCACCAACAGAAACTGTAACCCCGCCTGCTAATACTACCATTAATTCTGCTTTAGTAGGTTATGCTTTGGTAAATGGTAAAACAACCGGCGGTCAGGGTGGTGTTGAAACTACGGTAACCACGCTCGATCAATTAAAAGCTGCTGTTGGCGATAACGTTACACGTACTATTTATGTGAGCGGTACCATTAAAGGTGCTGGTAAGGATATTGTTTATGTAAAATCAAACAAATCTATTATTGGCAAATCTGGAGCTGTTATAGAAGGGGTTAATCTATTTATTTACACAGTAAGTAACATTATAGTTCAGAATATTACTTTTAAAAACTACGTAGAACAGGCAGCTGTACAAATTAAAGAAGCTGCTCACCATGTTTGGGTAGATCATTGCGATTTCTCTACAGACCGTAGCCATGGCTGGGATTATTGGGGTAAAGATATTTGTATTACAAGAGAATCGGATTACGTAACTGTTTCCTGGAGTAAATTCCATGATACCAACTTATCAGTGCTAATTAGTGGTGGTATTGTGGGGCACGAAGCAGATAAAGGCAAACTGCACGTAACCATGCACCACAATATGTGGTATAATGTTACCGAAAGAGAACCATCAATGAACTATGGTAGTGTACATATGTTTAACAACTATCACCTTAACAACTCTGGTTACTCTATCGGTACAAGAGCGGGTGGTATAGTAAGAACAGATAATGAGTATTTCTCAAATTGTGTTAAACCATTAACGACAAAAGTGGCAAGCGATCCGGAAGGATATTTTAGCGGTATTACCACCAACATTTACGATAAATGTGGTCCAAACAATATAACGACGGCAGTTTCTACCTGGGTTCCAGAGTATGATTACAAATCATTCCTTAACGATGCAGCGAGTGTTCCTGCAATTGTTACGGCAAATGCTGGTGCCAAGTAGGTAAAGCAAAACCTTCATATTTTTTCTGCAATAAGCCACCTGGATAGGTGGCTTTGCAGTTTAAATTAAAATTTTGACATGATGAATATAACCAGGAAAAAGATTTTTATCGTCTGCGACTCATCCAGATCCCTGCTAGATTTTAGAGGGAAATTGATCGAAAAGATGCAGCAACATAACCAGGTTTATGTGTTTACGCCTAAAATTGAACAAGAATCGGTTCGAAGTAAACTGAAAGAACTCAATGTAATTACCTACGAGAGTAAATTAGACGGTAGTAACGTTTCCATCTTATCCGATTTAAGGTTTATCTTTTCGTTGTATAAACTCATCAGACAGATAAAGCCAGATATTTTTTTTCCTTACACCTTTAAACCTGTTATTTATGGCTCTTTCTTAGCTAAAATTTGCAAGGTTAAATTAATTGCTCCCATGCTTACCGGTTTAGGGTATAACTTTACCGATAATTCTTCCAGTAATAAACTAATTGTTAAAATAACGAGGTTATTACTAAAGTTGAGTCTGAAACCCAACCCACATTTAAGTATTATTTTTCAGAACAAGGACGATTCTCAACGTTTAATCGACCTAAAGATCCTGAATAAAAAACACCAGGTTTATGTGGTAAACGGCTCGGGAGTAGACTTAAGCCATTATCACTATTCCAAACCGAGCGCCTCGCCCGTAACATTTTTAATGGTATCGAGGCTCATCAATGCAAAAGGCATTAAAGAGTATTACGATGCCGCTAAATTAACCAAACAACGATTTCCACAAACCGTTTTTAAACTGATTGGACCATACGATCCTAATATAGATGCCATTGCACCTGAATTGTATCAAAAAATTATCAGTGGAGACACCATCCAATACATAGGACAGGTTGATGATGTGCGACCGGATATTGAGCGCTCATCGGTAATGGTGCTTCCTTCTTATTATGGTGAAGGTGTTCCACGCTGTATACTTGAAGGAATGGCTATAGGCAGGGCGGTAATTACCTGCGACTCTGTAGGCTGCCGAGAAACGGTTAATAATGATCCTGAACAGGCTAACGGATTTCTTATTCCTGTTAAAGATGCAGGTGCACTAGCTAGTAAAATGGAGTATTTTATTACAAACAGTGATGATATTATTGCCTTTGGAAACAAAGCGCATGAATTTGCAAAAACAAAATTTGATGTAAATATCGTTAATGCAGCGCTTTTTAAGATTATGCGTTTACAAGCTTAACTACCTTTTACGCATTGATAACTAACCAAATAAATAAACTAAACCTAAAATTGTGAACAATACATTTATTTATAAACGAGCAACTTTAGCCGACTTTAGGGAAGCTATTGATGAGTATGGATGGGTTGTGTATGAAAAGGCAATCAATCAGAAATTAATTTCAGAAATAACCACAGGTTTCGAAACTTCTTACCTGTTAAGAAGAGAGATACAGGTTTTAAATGGAATTGAGGAGAATATGGAAGGAACGTTACATCATTTGCTTGAGAAAGATAATTTCGCGATTGAGCTTTTGAGTAAGTTGTACTGCCACAGAGAAATCCGTGATTTTTTAGGCGGAAACTACATTCTTAACGGGATAAACGGAGTAATTAATACAAAAAAAAGCAAGTCCTATATCCAGAATATCCATCGCGATGTACGTACATTTTCGTCTGAATTTAAGTTTATGATCCAGATGATTATTGTACTCGATGATTTTACCATATTTAATGGTGCCACGCACTTTTTGTCGGGCTCTCATAAACTGGATATCAAACCAGAAGAAAAGCACTTTAAAGCTTTTGCTAAACAAGCTATCGCCAAAAAAGGAAGTATTATACTATTCGATTCCAATATCTGGCACGCAGGGGGCATTAATTTCACCCGCAAACAGCGAAGAGCCTTAACCTTAGGTTTCACTAAACCTTATATTAAACAACAATTCGATTATCCTAGATTTTTAGGATATGAGTTTGGCGAAAAAATAAATAGCGATTTAAGGCAGATTATCGGTTACAATGCAAGGGTGCCAGCTAGTTTACAGGAATATTATAGGCCTGTAGAAAACAGGATGTATAAAGCAGATCAAGGATAGAGGATAATACTATGGGAACAGAAATCCATTCACCCAAAACTATAGGTGGTTATATTCCACTCGAATTATCAAAAGGAGAGGGGTATTACCCTGATTTAATTGCACTTAATACAGGCAGAAATGCACTGGAGTATGTATTAAGGATAAGAAAATACTCCACCATATATCTTCCATACTATACCTGTGAAGTTTTGCTTGAACCACTCAAAAAATTAAATGTACAATATCACTTTTACCATATAGATGAAGATTTAGATCCAGTTATAGATTTTGAGATAGGCGAACGTTGCTGCTTGCTTTATACCAATTACTTCGGACTTAAAACGGAAACTGTTAAAAGGTTAACCAAAGAAATCAAGAACCTGATAATAGATAATGCGCAAGCTTTTTTTTGCAAACCGGTAAACGATTGCGACACTTTTTACTCATGCCGCAAGTTTTTCGGCGTACCGGATGGGGCCTATCTCAATATCTCGAGTACATTAGGTTTAAATTTAAAACAAGATCAATCAATAGATCGGTTTTCTCACCTGATTAAAAGCATCGATATCAACATTGAAGAGGGGTATGCAGATTACATAGAAAACAACAAGCAGTTGTGCAATAACGAAATCAAAAGGATGTCGGTTTTAACAGAAACCATTCTTTCAAGTATTGATTATGGTAAGTACGCCGAGATCAGAAGAAAGAACTTTGCCTACCTCAACGAACATTTGGGCAGGAAAATATCTTGAGACTAAACTTTTCAGGGGAAGATATTCCGATGGTTTACCCATTATTGTTAGAAAACCCATCCGTAAAACAGCAGCTCATTGATCAAAAAATATTTGTGGCCACCTATTGGCCTAACGTTTACGAATGGGCACATGTTGATAGTTATGAATACTTTTTAGCCAAACATCTTGTTTCGTTGCCAATTGATCACCGCTACAGCATAGCCGATATGAAAGTAATTGTTAAAACTTTAAAATCGCTCATATGAATACGCAAATATACTTAAGGCCACTAGAATTAAAAGATGCTGATGTGTCGTACAAATGGAGAAACGATCCTGAAGTATGGTCGTACACCAAATTTGTGCTAAAAGATCCCATTACGGCCGAGGTTGAAAAACAGTGGCTATTAAATAAACTAAATCTGGCTAATGAAAAACGCTTTGCCATCTGCGTAAAAAATACGAATGAATATATAGGCAACATTCAGCTGCTCGATATTGAAAACGAGACTGCAGTGTTTCACCTCTTTATTGGCGAAAAGAAATACTGGGGAAAAGGCATAGGTTATAACGCTTCTTTAATGCTGCTAAAATATGCCTTTTATAACCTTAATCTTAAACACATCTTTTTAGAAGTACACGCTGATAATCTGGCTGCTTATGCCATTTACAAAAAAGTAGGCTTTCAGCCTGTTTCACAACAGGAACATTTTATAAAAATGGTAATTAATTCTTCTGTTTTACTTGCCGCAAATTGATCTATTTACAATCTACCCAAATTTAATAGCTCAAAATGAGAAAGATTCTTACAATTGATGATAAACAAGAATGGTCTACATATGTAAAGCGCGCTTTGCATTACGATTTTTATCACACCTGGTATTACCACTCCTTAGATAAAAGTGGTTTTCCCATACTGTTTGTATATGAGGAAGGCGAAAATTACATTGCTTTTCCGCTTTTAAAGAGGAATATTCCCTGTTCCGATTTTTTCGATTTTACATCAGTTTATGGATACACTGGACCCATTTCAAACATGGATTTCAATGCGCTTGATGATGATTTTATGGAACGTTTTAAAAATACATTCATAGCGTTTCTTAAAACTGGCCAAAATGTAACTGTTTTTTCAAGATTACATCCGTTTTTTCATCAGGAAAGGTTAATGGAGAAGTTTTCAGGGGTATACGCCAATGGGAAAACAGTTGTGATTGATTTAACTACCACCATTGAAAGTCAGCGGGCAGGCTACAGAAAAAGTGTAAAAGAAAAAAATCCGACGCCTGCGAAAGCGGGATTATGAAGTCAGAATTTCTACCGATATTAATGATGCAAGCATATTTTCTGAAATATATACCGAAAATATGATTAGAATAGGCGCCAAAGATCATTATCTTTTTAATAATGCTTATTTCGTTGCACTACTTTCCTCCGACGAATTTGATAGCAAGCTTTTTTTGGTGTATAAGGATGGAATAGCCATATCAGGGGCCATTGTAGTTTGTACCAAAGAAATTATGCAAGTGCACCTTTTGGCTACCAGAACTATTTATCTGTTCGAATCTCCAGCTAAGTTATTAACTGATGAAATTACCGTAATTGGTAGGCAATTGGGCTATAAATATTTTAATCTGGGTGGTGGTGTTAATTTTAAAGAAGACACCCTATTCGGCTGGAAGATGGGTTTCTCTAATCTATGCTTCGAATTTAATAGTTGGCGGTATATTGCCAATAACGAATTATACAATACACTCCTCAGCGAGAGATCGCTTGATCCCTATTCGACTGTTGATTTTTTTCCACTCTACCGTAGTCCTGTAATTGCTTCATAATTAATTATTAAACTCTCTTAATAAATGGATATGCTAATTGAAAATAACGCTAGTGGCACTACTTTACAATTAACTTTAACACAAAAGGATGATTGGGTAAAGTATATTAGCTTGGCTGCCGATTATGATTTTTATCATACCTGGCACTACCATGCTATGGCAAGCAACGGAAGACCCATTTTATTTGTGTATTGCGAAGCTAATAATTTTATCGCCATACCTTTATTAGAACGCGCAATTCAAGACACACCATATTACGATTTACATTGCGTTTATGGTTATTCAGGTCCGATTTCCAACCTTAAATTTAGCGATACAAGTGAGCGCTTGAAAAGAAATTTTCTAAAAGCTTTTTCAGCATTTTTATATAAAGGTAGCTACGTTTCTGTTTTCTCCAGACTTCATCCTTTTTTTGATCAAAATATTCTGTTACAAGAAACGGATAGCATATATGAAAATGGAAAAACGGTTGTTATTAACTTACAACAAAGTATTGAAGAGCAACGGAAACAGTATAGGCAAACAACAAGAGATAGCATTAAGAAGTGTAGAAAGTTTGGTTATGTTTCTGTAGAGACTACCGCTCAGGAAGATATTGCTGCTTTCACAAAGCTCTATCAATCTAATATGAACCGTATCAGTGCTGCTGATTTTTATCTTTTTACTGAAGAATACTTTACGAAGCTTGTTCGGGCCAAAGAATTCGACTGTAAGTTAATCTTGGTTTATTCAAACGATGATTTAGTTTGCGGCAGTATCATTATGTGTACTAATGGTATTATACAGGGGCACTTAATTGCCACTAATGCGCATTATCTTAAAAATTCTCCGGCTAAATTTTTGGTTGATGAAATTAGTGAGTTAGGTCGTAAATGGAAGATGAAATACTACCATTTAGGTGGTGGGCTTGGTTATAAAGAAGATTCGCTCTTAGAATGGAAACTGGGCTTTTCGAATATGGTTTTAGATTATTACAGTTGGCGTTTTATTGCCAATAAAGCTGTTTATAACCAGTTAGTAGAAAAATCGGGTAACCAAATACATACAAATGCTGACTTTTTTCCCCTTTATAGAATGATACCTCAATAAATTTTAAACAAACATTTAATGATTCTCAATTATGAAAAAGTTCTTCTTTCCAGATAAAGCACACTCAAGGTGGTTAATTTTATTGATTGATCAGATGATCGTTGTATGGACATTGTTTATATCCATTGTATTAACGAATACATTAAACTATACCGAGGTTTTTAACTCAGGCAATGCTATTTATGTGGCCCTTTATTGTTCCATCGCGGCAGGTGTTTTTATTTCTTTAAGAATACACACCGGTATTATCCGTTATTCCAATACCGAAGATATTTTAAGGGTTTTCCTTGCAGTTTTTGTAACCAGCTTACTCTTTGTTGGTGTAAATAAAATACTTTCGCAACGCTTTCAGTTGCTTTGGCATCTAATGGATAAAGCATTGATATTGAATTTTTTTATCTCCTCATCGCTGCTGATTCTTATGCGTATTTTAGTAAAAGGAGTATTTTTCTTTTTTAAAGAACTCAAATCGGAAGCTAAAGAGAATATTCTGATCTACGGATCGGAAAAAAAAGCAATCTTGATCAAGAACGCAATAGAACAGAATGAAGATTCGAATCTGAATATTATCGGCTTTATTGACGATAACAGAGACCGCGTTGATAAATACCTCGAGCAGAAAAAAGTATACCATTCTTGTTCTGTTGAGCTATTAAAAGAGAAACACAATATAAAAAAGATACTTTTTGCGGAAGATGCGCTAAACACTTTAAACAAAAAGAAAATTATCGATATCTGTGTTAATAAGGGGATTAAGGTAATTATGGTGCCACCATCAGATAAATGGCTGTATGGTAAGTTAGATTCGCACCAATTACGCGATCTGAAAATTGAAGATCTGTTGGAACGTGAACCGATTAAGCTCAATAACAAGAATATCCTGAAAGATTTAAGTGGTAAATGTATTTTGGTTACAGGCGCTGCAGGTTCCATCGGATCGGAGATTGTTCGACAGGCCTTACAGTATAATCCTAAATCGGTAATCCTTTGCGATCAGGCAGAAACACCGCTTCACGATTTAAAACTCGAACTGGAAGATAACTTCCAGAACTTAAATGTAAAGATATTTATGGCCAATGTGCAGAATATAAACCGGATCAGAACGTTATTCGAACTTTATAAACCTGAAATTGTTTTCCATGCTGCGGCTTATAAACATGTTCCTATGATGGAGAATAATCCAGCTGAGGCTATTTTAACCAATGTACTGGGCACTAAAAACATGGCCGATATATCAGTAGAATTTGGCGTAGAAAAGTTTGTAATGATCTCTACCGATAAAGCTGTTAAGCCAACAAATGTAATGGGGGCATCCAAACGTTTGGCCGAAATTTATATTCAATCGCTAAACAGTCCGGAAGTTATTTCAACAGACGAAATTACCACCCAAGCTTCACGAACCCGCTTTGTAACTACCCGTTTTGGAAATGTTTTGGGTTCAAATGGCTCTGTAATCCCAAGATTTAAAAGCCAGATAGAAAAACGAGGACCTATTACAGTAACCGATCCGGAGATTACCCGCTACTTTATGACTATTCCAGAAGCAGTTCAGTTGGTAATGGAAGCTGGGGCAATGGGCAAAGGAGGAGAAATATATCTTTTCGATATGGGAAAACCAGTTAAGATTGTCGATTTGGCTGTAAATATGATCAGATTAGCAGGTTTAACACCTTATGTAGATATAGATATTGTATATACAGGTTTAAGGCCAGGGGAGAAGTTATATGAAGAACTTTTGCTTATAGATGAAGAAATTATACCTACCCATCATCCAAAAATTAAAATATCGAAGAAAGTAGCTTATAACTATTTGTACGTTAATCAGATTATTAAAGACTTGATTGTGTTGAATAACGATGGCAACGATCTGAATATGGTAAAGAAAATGAAAGAAATTATACCCGATTATGTTAGTAATAACTCAAGGTTTGAAGAATTAGATCTGTTGGTTGCCAATTAATTACCGTAAAAACACCCTATTAATATTATTATATTTTTTTTCTATAAATAATTATTAAATTGCATTAATAGTAATAGTCGTCCCTGATTGTTGATGGAATTTAAAGGTTTTATTTTAAATTAAATTAACTGCTATGAGTTTAAATATAGGCCAAGTTCTTGAGCGTGTTGTACGCAGAGACAGAATGGGAATAAGTGAATTATCCCGAAAATTAAATGTAAGTAGAAGAACTATTTACAATTGGTTTGATCAGAAAAGTCTAAATCCTGAAATTATTTGGAAAGTAGGTAC
This sequence comes from Pedobacter riviphilus, assembly GCF_014692875.1. Classification (NCBI taxonomy): domain Bacteria; kingdom Pseudomonadati; phylum Bacteroidota; class Sphingobacteriia; order Sphingobacteriales; family Sphingobacteriaceae; genus Pedobacter; species Pedobacter riviphilus. The sequence goes on from NZ_CP061171.1 coordinate 1,924,605, forward strand.
TGTAATCGGTCACGATTTTTCTGTTGAGTTACCCGAAACTTTTTCTAAAAATAGTCATTACCTTCATGAGGCTTTTGATGCACATACGGAGGATCAAACCAAAGGTGATGCAAATTCTGTGTACTTTTGGATGAATAAATACATTAAACTGCTCGAAAAATACAACGAAATATTAAGCCATAATAACATAGAAAAAAATGTTTCAGAAACTGTAGCGCATCACACTATGCCAAGAAATAACAATCGGTCTATTTCTTAAGCTGCTGCAGGTATTTTAATTTATCTTAAACCAATATCTCCTTAAGGTTTACCATTCAGTAACCCCTTTTTTTTTATAGTACTTCTTTAAACAATCCGCCGTAAACATGTTTTATGGTGATGGATTTCTATTCACAAAATTTTGAAATCATGAAAACAATTAACGCATTAACTCTACTGTTGCCATTGTTTGCTTTTCAAAGCGCCAAAGCACAATCGCAGGTTTATAGTGGTACTGGTATCCGGTATTCTGTAGGTATCGAAACAGGTTTAGCCACTGGTTATTTGGCCAAAAAGTACGAGGCACCGCTTGGCGTTTCCGTTCAGGCAGAATTTCCTATTACCGAAAGCATTTTATATGCCTCGGTAAATACCGGATTCAACAATATTTTTGTAACGGGAAATTACTCCCATCTGGTAGATGATTTACAGCTAGTACCAGTTAAAGCAGGTTTAAAATATTTTTACAGAAGTAATCTTTACCTGCAGTCGGAAATAGGTTTTTCCTTCCTTTTAAATAAAACAAATTGTGTTGAGGGAAAAAAGGCTGCATTTGTATACGCACTGCAGGCAGGAATGATATTTTATCTGCACAACAATAATTACATCGATGCAGGGTTACGCTATGAAAGCAACGGCAAATTCTATCACTGCGACCATACGAACAACTTTGTTGGCTTCAGAATTGCCTGGGGCTTTAGTTTATAAAACGGGTATTCCTAAGTAGTCATCTTTAATAAGCTTCATAAATGAAAGCAAGTATACAATACAATACGATGAACGGATTGTGGATTCTCTTTATTGATTGTAAATATGAGGATTCTCCCAAATACATTAGGATGATTACGAAAATTATAATCAAAATGTTATCTGGAACAGTAATTTCCGGCAATCGGCGAAGGGTAAGATCTGGCAGGCATTACCTGATTCACGAGCATGTAGTAGAATTGCATACCGACGAATGGTTTCCACTGGTGCTGGCAAGCGAGAGAAAAGAACTTCTTGAAGGCATCAGATCTATTTTTATGGATATGAGCGGAAAAAAATAATCCGCTCACTTTATTTTATCAAAGATACGGGAAGGTTGCTCCGAAAGGAGTAGCCTTTTCTTGTTTCTGGCTTAGTGCAGGCCATTAAGGTTATAACATAACGTTAAAATCGTGCGTCATTTGATAATCCCTAATATTCAATTACAACCTTACCAATTGTTTTTCCACTTTCTAATAAGCGGTGCGCTTCTTTTAAGTTATTTACAGTAAATTCTTTCAATGTAGTATTCAAGGTAGTTTTAAGCGTACCATTATCAAAAAGCTCGGTAAGTTTATTTAAAATATGGTGTTGTTCGTCCATATCATCGGTTTGATACATCGAACGGGTGTACATCAATTCCCACGAAAAAGTAACACTTTTATTTTTTAACTTATTCAGCGCAATAGGAGCGGCAGAGCCAGTAATGGAAACAATATGTCCCTGAGGTTTAATCAGTTCTACTATGGCATCCCAATAACTGTTCAGGTCTACAAAATCGAGAATAAAATCCACTTCCTTAAAACCTGCCACACGTACTTCTTCAACCAGATTATTGTGGTTAACCACCACATCGGCGCCCATCGTTTTGCACCATTCTTTGGTTTCTGTACGCGAAGCCGTGGTAATTACCTTTAAGCCGCTTACTTTTTTGGCAATTTGTATCGCAATTGAACCCACACCACCAGCACCTCCAATAATGAGTATACTTTTGCCCTTATCTTTTTGCTCGTTAATGCGGATGCGGTCGTATAACGATTCCCATGCTGTAAGTGCGGTTAAAGGCATAGCGGCAGCTTCGGCATTGCTAAGTGTACTTGGCTTTAAGCCTACGATTCGTTCATCTATCAATTGATATTCTGCATTACTCCCGCTGCGGGTAAGGTCGCCAGCATAATAAACTGCATCACCAGGCTTAAAAAAAGTAACTGCCTCTCCAACTGCTTCTACTATTCCGGTCGCATCCCAGCCAATTATTTTCGGCGTTTCCAATACAGTATCTTTAGCACTGTTCTGGCGTACCTTATAATCTACCGGATTTACACTGATTGCGTTTATCTTAACCAATATATCGCGTCCGCTAGGTTGTGGAACAGCTGTTTCAAATTCGATAAAACTTTCATTTTCTATTATGGGCAGTGATGTTTTAAATCCAATTGCTTTCATGCTTTCTTTTTTATAAATGTACTATCCGTTTTTGTCGATCTACAATTTCAATTGACCAAATATAACCTGATTTTATCGCCTTTTTTGGAAAAAAAATGCAATTATAGAAAACGATATCTCTACAGGGTACGCTTTTTTTCCTCTTCACTTGCCGAGGTTCTTTTTCTAACGGCAGCTGGGTTACCACCCAATCGGTATGAGAAGCTTAAAGTAACACTGCGTGTGTCACTTTTTTCAGTAAAACCATTTTTTTGGTTCTGGTAATCAACGTCAATCCGATAGGCATTACCATAAAAAATGTCGTTTACAGCAAGCCTGAGGGTTCCCTGACCTTTTAATAATGTTTTACGTAGCCCTGCACTTACATCATACAGCCGGGCAATATGGTAAATACCTTGTATGGTTGGGGAAGAATACCATGCACTTATTTCGGCCTTCAGTCCTTGTGCCTTGTTAATGGTAAAGGCATGGTTAGAACTTAAATAGATACCCCAAACACGATAATCGTAACGGGCCTGTAAATATCCCGATTTTTCCAGACGATAAGAACCTTGAACATAATTGTTGATTTCCCACCAGGCAGCTGGCTTGTTGGGAAAGGAGGCTGAAAAACCTATTTCCTGACTCAGATCCAGGTTTCTCTGGGTATCGTAAAAGAATTTTGAGGTATTATCCTGAACTGTAATATTGCTAAAATAATCAGCCGTCCGCCTTAAATAGAATGAAATATTATATTCTTGTTTATAGGTATAACCCAGTTCGCTATTATAAATAAAGGCAGGTTGTAATGCCGGGTTACCCTCCAAATAAGAGTACGGGCTTGTATAGGATTTAAAAGGGTTAAGCCTCCAGTATTCGGGCCGACTGATCCTTGAATTATAATTGAAATTGATTTCATTGTCTTTATTCATTTTATAAACCACGAAAAGTGTTGGGAAAAGCTTAAAATAGTTATTCTGATTTTTGGTATTCAATACGATCGATCTGCCATTTGTACGTGTATATTCACCACGCAAACCACCTTCAACACTCCAATTGCCAAAATCTCCGGCAAGACTGGCGTAAATGGCCGATACATTTTCTGCATATTCAAACCGGTCGCTGCGATTCGGTATCAATTCGCGACCGCCAGCCGGATTGTTATAAAAATCAAAATTGTTGCGCGTACGGATACTGCTGTATTTCAGGCCCGATTCAAATGTCCATTTCTTCCAGAACTTATCGGTATAATCCAGTTTTCCGGAATAGATATCAATATTCTGATTGGAAGGTGTAAAGATATGATAACTATCGGGTAGCAAACTACCGCTACCTAATGTTCCATATGTGTCTACCTGTTGGCTATTTTTGTTCTGATAAGGTACATAATCAATATCTACATTAATATTCCTGCCATTCGTATCCAATTTAATTTTATAGTTGATATTAAAGCTATACTGATATGCTTTTCCGTTAGAAAAGTTCTGGGTATGTAAGATAGAATCAGGCATAACTGCATGATTATTAATAACAGTAGTTAATATATTGTTCGGCCTGCTGTTGCTGCCGTTGTAACCATTTATCAAAATACCGATCACCTGTTTATCGGTAAGGTTGTAATCGGCGCCAATTTTATAACTATTAGCATTTCCCTGGCGCAAGCCTGATTTTTCATTCCTCCAATCAGAATAACTACCCGGAGCATTATAAATGATGTATTCACTTTCGGTATGGTCTTTTTTACGTCGGTTATACCCATAACTGCCATAAACATTCAATTTGTTTTTGCGGTAGTTGAATACCATACTCGGGCTATAGCTACCATACGTTGATTGTGTGTAAGCACCTGAAAGTACGATGTTAAACCCGTCGCCTTTTGGTTTTTTGGAAATAATATTGATTACTGCACCACCCTGAGCATCATACCGGGCGGTGGGGTTAGCAATAATTTCTATTTTTGCAATATTATCCGAAGGTAAGCTACGAAGATAAGCAGCCAGATCTTCGCCAGATAATCTGATTGGCTTATCGTCCATATAAATTACTACGTTTTTATTATTTGCCGTTACTCCGCCATCAAAACGTGTTTGTACGCCAGGTGCTTTACTAAGCGCATCCCATACTGTTGCTCCACTTGCCACGATGCTATTTTCGACATTAAATATTACCCTGTCTATTTTTCTTACAATAAGCGGTTTTGAAGCCGATACCGTTACCTGATCCAGGGTCTTATCGTCACTGATCATCATGAGGGTGACTGAATCCATCGGTAAATTTATCAGTTTGCTTATATCCTTATATCCAACGGCTTTCAACATTAAAATATAATCGCCTTTTAAAGACTGCTGGAAACTAAACAAACCATTTTTTGAAATTTGGACCGCTAACGTCGAGTCTGCACGACGCAGGTTAATGCTTACCCCATCAATCGGTTCGCCGTTTTTATCGGTTACCAAACCTTTACGTAATTGCGCCAAAGTAATAAGGGGGAAAAGGGAAAGAAGGACAAGGATTAACTTTTTCATGTTTCAAAACTAAACGTCCAGCATGTAAAGCAAGGTTAATCTCAGTTAAATATGGTTAAATTTTGCGCTCATTCTTCCATTGATAAAATGATTTGTTCAATTTAGAGGGATGAAATGGCTTACGTCCAGATATGTTCTTCCTTTGGCGGTAATTACACTGATCATTAGTCTTTGCCTCCAATGTGCATGGATACGGCAACTGTATATGGCGCAAAAGAAATCCGTTGCCACGGTACTCGAATCCATCGTTAGTGATGCTTCGAGGCGGATAACCTATCAGAGTATTGCCAAAGGGCACGAGAAAAGCATCCGTTTTCAGCAGTTTTTCCTTTCGCCGGAGTGGCTAGCGCTCAGGCAGGCTTTTGATGACCTAAAGGTGGATAACCTGCGTAGCCAGTTCCATTATGGAATTACCAATGATAGCTCTGTGGTGGAAATGAAAATGTCGTTCCTGAACGATCTCAAAAAGAAAATGGGCCATCGCTCTACCGCTGTTACCAATGGCAAATCACAGCGGGAAGTTTTGTTGCAAGATCAGCGCGACCTGAAAGTGATGGACAGTTTGGTGAACCATCGCCTGGATTTATTGGGGGTTCATATCGATAGAAGTTATGCACTTTACGATTATTCTGTCGGGAAATTGGTAAAAGGCAAGGCGATTTCTAATGCTTCATCTGCTTTCGTTAGTGGGAAATATACTTATAATCTTAAGTTTCAGAACAGGTACCAGCTAGTGGTTCCAACCATAATCTGGTTGGTCATTTATCAGATGAAGTATTACCTTATTTCGTCGTTTATGATGCTGGTGCTTACGGCAGCAGCCTTTTACCTGCTGATCAGGCTGATGAAAAACCAGCAGCTTTATGCGCAGGCGAAAATGAGTTTTACCAGTAACATGACGCACGAGCTCCAAACCCCGATCTCAACGATTGCTGTTGCACTTGAATCGATCAGCAAATATCATTTAATTGATGAACCCGGAAAGCTGGAGAATTACATCAATATAAGCCGTCACGAATTGCAGCGCTTACAGGCCATGATCGAAAAGGTGCTTAAACAGGAGCAGATGGATATAGGAAGAACAAAACTGCAATTCAGTCTGATCGATATTCAATCTTTACTTAAACAGGTAATGCTTTCTATGGATATCCAGGTGCGTGAGAAAAATATGGAGCTTATACTTGTTCCTGCTGATGAACCCTATTTTATTAAAGGTGATGCTATGCATATTGCTAATGTATGTTATAACCTGATCGATAATGCATTGAAATATTCACCTGCACAATCCAGAATTGAGGTGTCTTGCAGTGTTGCTGATCATGAATTAACCATTAGCTTTAAAGATAATGGTCCGGGGATTAAAGAAATTTATCATCAGCAGGTTTTTGAACGCTTTTTCAGGATTTTTAACCAGGATAATATACATAATGTGAAGGGTTCCGGCCTGGGGCTTCACTATGTAAAACAGGTGGTATCGCTCCACGGCGGACGTGTTGCATTGCAGAGTAAGATAGCAAAAGGAAGTAATTTTATGATCATTTTACCATTGTATGAAGAAAATTAAGGTTTTATACGCTGAAGATGAGCCTTTTTTGGCGCGGATAGTACTCGATGGTTTAACCAGCAGTGGTTACGAGGTAAAACTTGCTGCCGATGGAGCACTTGCCTGGAAACAATTTTTAGCAGAAAAACCTGATATCTGTGTGTTCGATATTATGATGCCTCAAAAGGATGGTTATACACTGGCAGCTGAAATCAGAAAGTCAGATCCCAATGTTCCAATTATATTTTTGAGTGCCAAAGCCCTTACCGAAGATGTGGTAATGGGGTTTAAAAACGGAGGTAACGACTACCTTAAAAAACCCTTTAGTATTGATGAACTGCTGGTGCGGATGGAATCGCTTTTAAAGAGATTTGGCCCCGTGAATAAGGATGAAAACGACGCGAATAAAAAATACCAGTTCAGAAACTGTGAACTCGATCCCATCGCCCAAAAATTAAAAACATCTGTAGACGAATATTCACTTTCTTATAAAGAAACAGTTCTGCTCGAATTACTATTGAAAAACCGCAATAACATTTTGGAACGGGAGGATGCTTTGATCAAAATATGGGGCGAAGATAGTTTTTACAACGGTCGCAGTATGGATGTTTTTATGGCACACCTGCGGAAGCTGCTGAAAAGTGAGCCAGAAATCCAGATCATCAGTTTAAGGGGAGTGGGCTATAAGCTTATCTGTTGATTGTACAAAATATGTTTGAGGCATAAATGTTCTTAATGTTATGTTCCATACATTAGGTATTTATCTTCGTCCTAAAATTTTCTTTCTGATTACGTCAGAAGATTGGATTAGGCCTTTGAGGAGTTCACTTGTGAGTTGAATACAACTGGTGGTTGCTTAAAAGTAACAATAAGTAGCGTAATTACAACTAAAATGAGCGGGTGATTTATTGAATCCGACTATTTGACCAACTACCTTTGTCATGTCGAAAGATAAAAAAAGACAGTATCTATGGATTCAAAAATGATAGGCAATAAAATTGCCGGAGCAAGAAAAAAAATAAATATGTCTCAAGCAGCATTGGCTGGACATGTATTTGTAAGCCCGCAGGCCGTTGGAAAATGGGAGCGGGGAGAGTCAATGCCAGATATTATTACACTGAACCAACTCACTAAGATTCTGAATGTTGATCTTAACTATTTTTCAGAAAACCTCTCATCTCCAAATGCCATCATTACGGTTGAAGAGACAATACCAGAGGTAAACGGTTTAACAGGTTCACATCAACCTCAGCTGCTGACCAATTTTAGCGGGAACGATCTGGCCAAAACCGATTTTGCTGGTGTTATTGCGCATAAGTTGAAATTTAACGGGAGTAATTTACGTGGCTCAGATTTTACCGGTGCTGACCTGACTGGCAGTTCGTTTCTAGGTAGTGATGCACGTGAAACTAGTTTTCAAGCTGCAAACCTTACTGATTGTAGCCTGTCGGCTACTGATCTTACAGCCGCTAATTTTGATCAGGCCATTTTGGTGCGTACAAAATTCTATGCTTTAGAACTGGCTGGGGCAAAAATAAGCAATGCCAAACTTACCAATGTAAAACTAAGCAAGACCGATTTGAGGAAAACAATTTTTGAAAATTGCGTGTTTGACGGGGTAGATTTTGACTATTCCGATCTGCGCGGACTTAGCTTAGATGGTCAGACTTTTACGGGGGTATTGTTCCACAACGCAGCACTTAATGAAGCTACATTTAAAGGTGCAACACTTAAAAACGTATCTTTCCGCTCAACCTTCGCCCTTACCAACAAATATTACAAAGCCATCAAAACGATTTGCTTTGAAGGCGCAATAATGGATAAGCTAACTTATGCTTCACTCAAAGGTTTAGGGGCAAACCTTTCAAAGGTTAATCTTTTATAATAAGATCAAAAGAAAGACAAAAGTTGCTCCAGTACTTAAGGTATTTAAAATAGAATGACTGTTCGGTTTAATGCACGAACCGCTAATATACTATTATCAGAATAGGTGCGTTGAACATTTTTGCTAAGTTTGAACCATGGCATTCTATTGAGTAGCAGTTTATAAACTCTAGGCCTGAATGCAATATCCAAAACATTATACCGCCTCGCATAAAATGGAAATCAGAGCACAAAAATTAAAGGCCATCATTGAGTGGTCTGAAAAAAACGAAGATGTAAGAGCACTCTTATTAACAAGTTCACTAGTAAATCCATCAGCTCCTGTTGACGAATTCAGTGATTTAGATATTGAATTTATTTTTAAGAGTAATGTAAGCTACGTTTCAAATAAAAATTGGACACTTGATTTCGGAAATCCAATAGCGATGGTTGAAGAAGATGAAAGTTGTTTCGACAATAAACACGCCATGAAAATGGTCTTGTATGATGATGGTGTTAAAGTAGATTTTAAACTATACAGTATATCAAAATTTGTAGAAGAAACCCAGCAAAAAGAACTACCTGAAGATTGGGATATCGGCTATAAAATTCTTCTTGATAAAGATGGTGTTACAAAGAAAATGTTAAAACCAACTTATCGGGTTTCCATTATAAACAGACCATCTGAAAAAGAGTTTAAGGTTATTCTTAACGATTTTTGGTGGGATACAACCTATGTAGCTAAATGTCTTGCAAGAGAGGACATATTTTATGCGAAATTTATGTCGGAGACCATTATACGTACAGAATATCTGATTCCTTTAATCGAATGGTATATTTCGAGTGAGCATAATTGGAATATCACAACTAATAAATACGGAAGACTCTTTAAAAAGTATCTAACCTCAGAAATATGGGCAAAAATAGAAGAAACATTTTCAGGAAGCAATTTAGGCGATAATTGGAAGGCTTTATTGGCAATGGCAGACCTCGTATCTCAAATTGGAACTGATTTATCAAAAAAACTAGGTTATCCATACCCCGATAAATTGGAAAAAGATATTCGAAAATATTTAGCTGGAATAAAAACTAAATGTCAACTTTAAAGAGTAATGATATTTCTTTTGCCAGACAAATATGATTTTTTTGCTAGGCTTGAATAGGAAAATGATGCTAACTATTTAGTAATAAAAATTGAACTAGAAAGTGGTTCCTGTTCTAAAAAATCAAATATGAATTTGTTGTATTCTTCCCGCATCGGCAATTCGAGATCAGTGTACAGAACTCTTTTATCAGCGAATACATATTCATTGGTTTTAGGATTAAATCCTTCTTTTTTTATATTTTTCCAATAAAACCCTATTCCTCTTTTTTGCCAAGCAGGCAGGTTGTTGAAATTGATACCATATTGAAATAATAATTCGTTTTTGGCAGCAATACTCATGCCTTTAATTTTAGAAGAAGCTTGATTTCTGCTATGATTATCTTTTCTCAATTGCCAATAGCAATATGCATTCAAAGCATTTCTGTGCGCATCTTCGCTACGCCACCTGAAATAATCCTCAACTAATCTTTTGTTTGGCAGTTCAGAAATACGACAGTCAAACGCACCTACGTCCCCAAAAATGGAAGAAAATTTAGCACTTGCTTCACCAGCCAGTACTGAAATATATTTTCTTGTCTTTCGCCCAAAAAGATTTTCATTAGGATGAAAAAGTAACGATATTTCATCACTTTGTGTATAACCGTAAATGATATTGAAACCGCAATTCATCAGGTGTTTTACAGTTTCAATCATCAGATTCCGAAATTTTTCATCAAAAGGCTTTTCAAACTGATGTACTTCCTTGGTAAGCCTGGTAAAACCCCGACCATCAATTCTGGCAATCATATACATCTCCGGTAAAACACAATAATCCTGAGCGGTTTCATAAACCCTCATCTTCGCATCCAAACTATTAAATTTCATCTGACCATGGTTTTATAGTAAATTCGTTATTCTCGGTTATTACATAATACAATTCGTCGAAGCCCTCGCTAAACGAAGGTAAATCTAGTTTTTTAAAAGTTCCTCTTATACCTATTTCAGGGATTTTATCCTTTCCGGAACGTTGATTATTCCGTTCAATAGCATCAGATAATTTCGATTGAAAATAATATCCGGTTACTTTAAATTTATTTTCTTTTGCAATGGTTATGTATTTTGCTCTTTCTTTTAGCGAAGGATTAGTATTATCTACCACAAAAGGCTGGGAGGTAAGGATGCAGGTTTCAATAAACCTAAGTTCTTTATTTCGGGTATTCAATAAATCCATGGAAATGTGAACATGCGTTTTAAAAAACTTCTCCTTAAAAAAAGTAGTTTTTCCCGTTGCCTGAATGCCGCAAAATATGACTGCTTCCATAAGCTCAAAGATGCAATTTTATGGATATAAAAAAAGGAAGAACTATTTTAATTAAGCAAATATTCGTGAGCAGGAATGACCATTCCATTTTTTGAACTACTTTTTTTGTGAAATAGCGTAAAGTTATTTCTTCTATATAAATCATTCAGAATGGTCAGGTCAAATGATACGGACTTAATTAATTATCAGATGGGCTTATTAGCGAAACAATTATTCTTTTTTTGTTAAATTCAATAGCCAACTCAGCAGATATTTTTACCTCTATCTTCTGTCCATCTTGTTCTCCCGGAATCCACAGGGGTGCGTTTAAAATAGCGTCAATAATAGCCTTATTTACTTCAGAGTCTAAATCTGCATCCGTAATGTTTCTTGTTATTACACTTGGTTTAATAATTCGCCCTGTTGTATCTACGTTAAAAGTATAAACCGACCTTTTTGTGCCAGATTGGCTGATACCTTTTTTCGAAAGCTGGACGTTTAAGTAACGAATAAAGTCATACTTGGGGCGGGGGTCAGTTACCTTATAGTTATTCTTTTTTTCGTTAATAGTGGGGATTGTTTTTATCAGTTTATTTTTCTTGTAAATATCAGTTTGCATGGTATCGCCTTTTCCTGATAATATATACCATCCGCCTTCTCTCATATCATCAACATAATTTCCGCTTATTGATATTTTCCCGCCACTATAGCTTTCGTATAAACCATTCAATTTACCATGTTCAAACGTTTGAGTGATTATTTTTTCATTGGAATTATTAAAAGTAGTCCAAATACCTGTTTTTTCTCCATCAACGAAGTATCCAACCATCTTTAGAGAATTTTTTGCCGGTACGATTACAGTGTCCGCTTTATGGGTAGTATAATTATAAGTAATTAGTAAATGTGGTGGATTATACTCATAATATTTGAACCTCCCTGATGGTATAGTTAATTTTTCATCCTTAAATGTTCCTATAGTTATTATACTATCTTGTGTATCATATTCATGAACTATCCAGGCAGAATTAGAGGCTAACTTTTCAACTACAAAACGGCTGTTATTACGTATAGAATCCAGAGTATCACCAAAGGGAGGTAGTAGTACAATACGTGATTGAGCCATTAATAACGCAGGAAAAAACAAAAATAATAAGAGAAAGCGATTTGACATGCTTAAATATATAGAAATTAGTAAAGAAAAAAGCTATAAAAAAAAACAGCACCGTGCCTGCATAATTTTTATTAAAGGTCATAGTCACGAGTGCATAGGTATTAGATTTCCCATTTTAGGATGGAATCTTTAAGAAAAGACTTGAAAACAAAAAACCCGACTATCGTCGGGCTCTATATTTTTGGCGGAAAGCGAGGGATTCGAACCCCCGGACCTGTTACAGTCAACAGTTTTCAAGACTGCCGCATTCGACCACTCTGCCAGCTTTCCGGAGGCAAAAGTACGAACTCCGGTTAAATCTGCAAACTATGAATGCTTTTTTTTTATATAAACTTGATAATTCCTTAACACAGAGGGAGAAAAAATTATTTCTTCTGTATATTTTCTTCAATTGGCTCCGATTTTTTGAACAAATTAAAGGTAGGACGGATGATCTTCACACTTCTTTTACTCACATCAACACTTGCATTGAGCTCAAAACCGATCAATAAAATCAAAGAATTGAGGTAAAGCCAGATCATCACCACAATTAATGTTCCAATAGAACCATATACTTTGTTATACGACGCAAAATGGTTGATATAGAAAGAAAAGCCCCAGATGGTAAGGAAGGCCAGTATAGTAGCCAGCCATGAGCCTGCACTGAACAAGCGCCATTTTTTGGTATGCGATGGCCCGTAGCGGTACAGAATTGAAATGGTAATGAAATATAAGATCGCTAGTAATGCCCAACGCGTAAATTTGATCGTATAAATCAAAAAACTATCTTTTAGATGTAGTTCGTCGTTGATTTTGTTCAGCAGAACCTCTCCCAAAGCCATCGCACTGATGCAGATGATGATCGAAAAGCAGATAATGATGGTTAGTATAAGCGCTATTAAACGTTGTTTTATCCAGCCTCTGGTTTCGATAATCAACGATGATTTATTAAAAGCCTTCATTAGGTTTTTAACTCCATTAGTAGCAAAAAACAATGCCGAAAAAAAACCGAAAGACAACAAGCCAGTATTCTGCTTTTTGATAATGTCTTTCAATGTCGTTTCAAAGGCATCAAAAGCATTGTGTGGCAATACCAGCTGGATTAAATTTAAAAGCTGATCCTGGAACCCCTTAATCGGTATAAAAGGAATCAAAGTAAACAAGAATATGATCCCAGGAAAAATGGCCAGCATGAAACTGTACGCTAAAGATGATGACTTGTTTACCAAAGCATCTTTTCCGATTTCGCGAAAGAAAAATGTAGCTACAGTATACAAGGGGAGTGGGCTAAAACCAGGCAAAATACATCCTTTCGTCCATTCTATAAATCTAGAATAGAGTTTAAGATGTAATAATTGCCGATGTAACCATTCCATTGTATTTGTTAATTAAAAAAACACCGATAGTTTTTCCATAAAGTTTTCGGGCGGATTTGTAGGTTTGTTTTTCTTCATGTCAACAAAAACCAGTGTGGTTGCCCCAATGTTTATGAGTTCTTCTTTTTCATTGTATAGCTCATACTCAAAAAAGATCCTGATGCCTGGCAAGGTTTTGATGATCGTTTTTACGGTAATTTCCTGGTCGTAAAGGGCAGGTTTAATGTATTTGCACTTTAATTCTAAAACAGGCATCATAATCCCGTCAGCTTCCATCGAGCTATAGCTCATACCCAAACTGCGCAACATTTCTACCCGGCCTACTTCGTAGTACTGCGCATAATTGCCATAATACATATAGCCCATTTGGTCGGTTTCACCGTACCGAACCCTGATTTTTGTACTGTGGCTATACATTACTTAAATATATTTCTTTTATTTAAAGCCTCACGGTATTTCTTGGCATTTATTTCGTGTTCTGCCTTGGTTTCGGCAAAGTTATGGTAGCCAGAAAAATCTTCTTTGGCACACATGTAAATATAATTGTTGTTGTCGCGGTTTAGTACAGCATCAATGGCATTAATACTGGGCATCATAATTGGTCCGGGAGGTAAACCCGCATATTTATAAGTGTTATAAAGCGACTGTACCTGTAGTAATTTCCCGGTTACCCTTTTAACCGTAAAATCGTTGTTTGCAAAAATTACTGTTGGATCGGCCTGCAGCAATATGCCTTTATTTAAGCGGTTTAAGTACAAACCTGCAATAATGGGCATTTCTTTGTCGTAAAGCGCCTCTGCATCAACAATAGAAGCCAAAGTGTATACTTGTGCCGGTGTAAGGTTTAAACTTGCTGCTTTTTGCTTGCGGTCTGCTGTCCAGAATTTATCGTACTCCTTGTGCATACGCTCAAAGAAGTCAACAGGAGAAATATTCCAGTACATTTCATAAGTATTCGGGATAAACATGGCATACACATTATCCTGGTTAAAACCATATTTGCTAATCAGCGCTGTAGAATCTAACACCTTGATAAAGCTTAACGAATCGGCTTCCAGATTGCTGGCCAGATATGCGGCAAAGTTTTCTTTCTTACGGATGTTATGGAATTTCAATTTAACCGGATCTTGATTCCCAGCTTTAATTAAGTTAATCAGCGTACGATTGGTCATTCCTTTGGTTAAGCGGTAGCGACCCGGTTTAACACTTGTAGCTAAATTCATTTTTCCGGCAGCTGCAGTAAAAGAAGAGATGTTTTTTACCAGATCTTTCTTTTTAATTTCTGCAATCAAATCATCGTAGCTGCTTCCGGTTTTGATATATAAATATTTTTGATTTTCGGTAACGTTAGGGGCAAAGTAAAGCCTGTAAATATTTAACGCAAAGTAACCGGCAATTAAAATAACCACAAGCGCAATAACTATTGCCGCTTTTTTGCCTGTACTCATGTTCTTTTTTTCTACTTCATTCATCTGTAATATGATACTTGTTTATTGTTGTTTATTAGATAGGGTAATGTTAATCTTGGTACCTATAGCCACTTTGGTTAACGAATCAACCAGCATAGGATCTTGTTTGACAATAATAGCGGCAGCACTATCGGTAATAGGGCCATCGTAAGTGATGTTACCTAAACTCAGATTTGAGCCTCTTAAGCTAAATTTAGCTTCATCCATGGTTAAGCCCATTAACTGTGGAATATCTACTTCTTCGTTTCCACGTCCATCGCCTAAAACCAGGTTAATCCTCGAGCCAACAGGCACAATCTGCCCAGCCGCAATCGGCTGACCGCCAAAAGATGCTTCTAAAACCACATCGCGACTTACATCAGGTTTATAGGTCGTATCTCCAAGTTTTAATCTCGAGCTCTCTATAATTGCCTGCGCTTCTCTTAAGGTCTTAAACGCTATATCTGGGAATTTTGTATTTGGTGTTTTACCTGCATTAATGGTTAAGTAAATGGTGCGGTTATCTTTTACAAAGGTATTAGGATCTGGATCCTGATCAATTACAATTCCCGCAGGTTGATCCATTATAAAAACAGAATCTACCTCATATTTTAGTCCGGCATCCTCAAGTTTCTTAACTGCCTGTTCAAATGGTAAACCTTTTACCATAGGCACATTTAGGCCTTGCCCGTGTTTGGTGTAATATCTTAAACTAAAAAAAGCGACCAGTAGAAGCACAATAACAGTTACTATTGCAGCTAAAATGTTGTTTCTAAACGATTTGGTTTTTAAATAATCTATAAATTTAGACATGAATCTTAATTTGGGTTATGCGTACAAGCTCAAATGTAACTATTTTAATGATTGATTGAATTATTGAATACTTTTCCCCGTTCAATACTTCATTAAACCATTCAATAAATTCTCTCCTTCAATATTACTAAAGCACAAAGATATTTATATTTTTGAGGATATATTTATATTCAATTTCTATTTATAAAAGGATTTTTAACATGAAGAAAACTATAGCATTGTTAACAGGCGGTACCACAGGCGAATGGGTTGTTTCGGTGAAAAGCGCGGCCACTATTGCTCAAAATATCGACCCCGATTTATACGATGTGTATAAGATTATGCTGAACGAAAAGGGCTGGTTTTATGAGCCTGCTGATTCTGTTAAAATTGAAATTGATAAAAATGATTTTTCCTTAATGCTTGAAGGAAGAAAAATTAAGTTCGACGGCGTTTTTATTGCCATACACGGCTCTCCTGGCGAGGATGGAAAATTGCAGGGTTATTTTGATATGTTAGGCATTCCATATACCGCATGCGATGCATTAACTTCGTCAATTACGATGAATAAGGGTTATACTAAGGCTGTTGTAGCAGGTATTGATAACCTGTATACCGCAAAATCCGTTCAGATATTTAAAGGTGGAAACTATAGCTTAAACCAAATTAAACAAGATTTAAGATTACCTTATTTTGTTAAGCCGAATAGCGGGGGCAGTAGCATCGGCATGAGTAAGGTAAAACACGCCGACGACCTGGAAGAAGCCATTGAAAAAGCATTTAAAGAAGATACTCAGATTTTAATCGAAGAGTTTGTAAGCGGCAGGGAGTTTTCGATCGGTGTTTTTGGCGCTGAAGGCAAAATCATTGTTTTACCTGCAACAGAAGTGATTCCGCAAAATGAGTTTTTCGATTTTGAAGCGAAGTATACACCTGGAGCAACAGAAGAAATCACTCCTGGTAGAATGAATGCTGAAGAAGTGGGGCGTGTGCAACAAGTGGTAAAAGATGTATATAAGAAACTAAATTGCAGGGGAGTGGTACGCATTGATTACTTTCTTGAAGAAGGAACCGGTAAGTTTTATTTTATCGAAATCAATACCATTCCCGGACAAACGGCAACCAGTTTTATTCCACAGCAGGTAGCGGCAATGGGTATTACATTGAAAGAGTTTTATACCCGTTTAATGAAAGAAACATTAGGATAGTTTTCATAAATCTTGTCATTACCCTTATTCTCAGTTCAATATCTATCTAATTGATAATGAAGGTATGTAATAAACTTTAAGATTCTCGCCTGCGCGGGAATGATGACTGTTTGAGCGGATTAAATTACTATAAGCAAGGAGATGAACATCCAAAAACTGATTGATAAAGGCTTAAAACTTAAAAGCTATCCAAAAGATTCGGTTATTTATGAGCCAGATATGCAGCCGAGGCATGTGTATTTTATCAAATCAGGCGAGGTACGAATGGTTACTGTGAGCGATGAAGGAAAGGAGTTTATTCAAGGCGTTTTTAAAATGGGACAGTATTTTGGTGAACCTGCTTTATTAATCAACAGGCCATATTTAGCATTTACCATTGCCAATAAAGATTCGCAGATTATTGCTGTAAATAAAGAAGATTTCTTTGAACTGATAAAAAATGAGCCCGATTTTAGTATGGATCT